>JBGAGX010000043.1:0-24595 GCA_044226515.1 Flavobacteriales bacterium
GACCTCAGCTTCTACCTCAAGGTGATCAGCGACAACACCACCATCCCCGTGGTGATCACGGACGAGAAGGGACGCATCGGGCAGACGCGCAACCTGGACAGCCTGCTGGTGCGCGACACCCTCGCCCTGCGCCGCGAGGTGCTCGCCATGGACAGCCTGCACACCCCCATCACCATCAACGTGTACGGCTCGCAGAAACAGTTCCTGCACTACCAGGACAGCAAGCTCGTGACCGAGCTGCAGCAGGTGATGGACGGCATCATCCGCTCCTTCATCAGCGAAACGGTGATGAGCACCGCCGTGGTGCCGGTGATCTATACCGACAGCACACGCACCCGCATCATCGAGTACGGCCACATCGACAGCCTGGTGGTGGCGGACAGTGCTGCCATGCAGGCGCGCATCCGCTCCATGGCCCAGGCCAACAAGCCCATCGCCATCGACCTGCCGGGCAAGGGCCGCAACTACATCTTCTACGAGGAGTCCTTGGTGATCACGCAACTGCGCTACTTCCCCTATGTGCAACTGGTGATCCTTGGGCTCTTCCTCATCGTGGCCTACGCGCTGTTCAGCCTGTTCCGCAACGCCGAGCAGAACCAGGTGTGGGTGGGCATGGCGAAGGAGACCGCGCACCAGCTCGGCACGCCGCTCAGTTCGCTCATGGCCTGGATGGAACTGCTGAAGAGCAGGGGCGTCGACCCTTCCGCAGTGACGGAAATGAAGAAGGACGTGGACCGCCTCGAGGTGATCACCGAGCGCTTCAGCAAGATCGGCTCCGCACCGGACCTCACACCGGAGAAGCTCTACCACACATTGCGCGCCACGGTCCTGTACTTGCGCCCCCGCCTGCCCAACCGCGTGAAGATCGAGGTGGTGACGCCGGAGGACACCGAGCGCACCGTGCCCTTGAACCGCCCGCTCTTCAGCTGGGTGCTGGAGAACCTGGTGCGCAACGCCATCGACGCCATGGAAGGCGAAGGCAGCCTCACCATCGAGATCATCCCGGAAGGTCCCGAGGTGCACATCGACATCACCGACACCGGCAAGGGCATTCCCACCGCGCAGTTCCGCACCGTGTTCCAGCCGGGCTTCACCACCAAGAAACGCGGCTGGGGCCTGGGCCTCTCGCTCAGCAAGCGCATCATCGAGCAATACCACGGCGGGCGGATCTTCGTGAAGCGTTCGGCGCCGGGGAAAGGGACGACGTTCAGGATCACGTTGAACGCCTGAGCGCAAGTGTCAAGTGGCAAGGGACAAGTAACAAGACTCAAACCGTCCCGATGATCCCCGCTTGGCACTTGACACTTGCTCCTTGACCACTTGTCACTTCGCATGGCCGGCATCTACTTCCATATCCCGTTCTGCAAGAAGGCCTGCACGTATTGCGACTTTCACTTCAGCACATCGCTGCAGACCAAACCTGCGGTGCTCGAAGCGATGAACGCGGAACTGACGCAACGCGCCAATGAGCTCAACGGCGCATCCATCGAGACCATCTACTTCGGCGGCGGCACACCGAGCCAGCTGACGAACGCGGAGCTGAAGGCTTTCATCGACCAAGCACGCGCACGCTTCACCGTAACGCCCGATGCGGAGGTGACGATGGAGGTGAATCCGGATGATGTGGATGCGGAACGGCTGGCGGCATGGAAGCGCATCGGCATCACGCGCCTCAGCATCGGCGTGCAGAGCTTCCGCGAGGAGCGGTTGCGCTTCATGGGACGCGCGCACCATGCGCAACAGAGCCGCGAGAGCCTGCGCCTGATCGCCGCCGCAGGCTTCGCCTCGTGGACCATGGACCTGATCTACGGCCTGCCGGGCATGACCATGGAGGAGTGGGAGGAGCAGCTCACCACGGCGCTGCACTTCGCCCCTCCGCACATCAGCGCCTACTGCCTCACCGTGGAGCACCGCACCGCGCTGGACCACCAGGTACGCAAAGGCATCGTGTCGATGCCCGGCGATGCCGACCAGGCCGCGCAGTTCGACCGGTTGATCGACCGGCTGGAGGCCTCGGGGTACACGCAGTACGAGATCAGCAACTTCGCGCGGCCCGGTCATCTCAGCCGCCACAACAGCAGCTACTGGGCAGGCGTGCCTTACCTCGGGATCGGTCCCAGCGCGCACTCGTTCGATGGCACCCGCCGCCGCTGGAACGTGGCCCACAACCTCCGCTACGCGCAAGCCGCGCACCGCGGTGAACGGTACTGGGAGGAGGAGACGCTCACGCCCGTGCACGTGGTGAACGAGATGCTGCTCACCGGCCTGCGCACCACGGCCGGCGTGGACCTGGATGCACTGCCTTTGGAGCTGGAAAAGGCCGCTTCATCGGTCATCGACCGCTACCGGTCACATGGGCTGTTGGAACAGATCGGGTCGCGGTTAGTTTTGACCAGAGCGGGACGCGCCTTCGCCGACCGCATCGCTTCGGACCTCTTCCTCACCGATGATCGCTGAGATCAACCACCACGGCCAGCAGTTCCGCGTGGACCTGTCCAAGCCCATCGACCTGTCGGTGCCGCTGGCCCCGGGTGAAGGGCACGTGCGGGCCTGGTACGTAGGTCCGGTGGAGATGGAGCCCGTGCGCAATGGCGACACCGTGTACGCGATCAAGGCCGGCGCCCCCGTCAACTTCCGCAACGTGCACTTCAACCCGCACGGCCACGGCACGCACACCGAGAGCGTGGGCCACATCACGCCCGACGTGGAACCCGTGGGCGACCTGCTGAAACGCTATTTCTTCACCGCGCAGCTCATCAGCGTGCGGCCCGAGGAGCGCCGCGCCCCCGATGGCAAGGTGGACACCGTGATCAC
The DNA here is from genome assembly GCA_044226515.1 of Flavobacteriales bacterium. Taxonomy (GTDB): domain Bacteria; phylum Bacteroidota; class Bacteroidia; order Flavobacteriales_F; family PHOS-HE28; genus PHOS-HE28. The sequence goes on from JBGAGX010000043.1 coordinate 2,815, forward strand.
GCTGGAGCAGCTCCGGAGCGCCATCGACGAGAAGCCGCCCGAGGCCGTGGTGCTGCGCACCCTTCCCAACAGCGCCGACAAGGCCACACGCAACTGGAGCGGCACCAACGCCACCTACCTGCAGAGCACCGCCGCGGCCTGGCTGCGCAGCATCGGCGTGCGGCACCTGCTGCTCGACCTGCCCAGCGTGGACCGCGAGGAGGACGGCGGCGTCCTGGCCGCGCACCACGCCTTTTGGGACTTCCCCAACACCATCGACCTTACGCGCACCATCACCGAGATGATCGTGGTGCCCGACGAGGCGCGCGACGGCCGCTACCTGCTGGAGCTCCAGCTGCCGCACTTCATCAACGACGCCGCGCCCAGCCGCCCGGTGTTGTATGCGATGCTGTGATGGACCTCGACCGCTTCCGCCAGCACTGCCTTCGCCTGCGAGGTGCCACGGAGGAAACCCCGTTCGGTCCCGATGCGCTGGTGTTCAAGGTCGCCGGGAAGATGTTCGCGCTCGCGCCCCTCGCCTACTTCGACTTCGTGAACCTGAAGTGCGATCCGGAACGCGCGGTGGAGCTGCGTGCCGAGCACACTGGCATCACGCCCGGTTACCACATGAACAAGGTGCATTGGAACTCCGTGGCCTGCGATGGTTCCGTGCCCGACCGCCTGATCCTGGAGCTGGTCGACCACAGCTACGAACTGGTCCGCGCCTCCTTGCCGAAGAAGGTGCGGGCGGAACTTGAGAAGCCTTAGGCCGCAGAGGCGCTGAGGCGCAGAGAAGGGCCTCCAGCCCACCGAGGACCTCCACACCCCAGGTATTCCCTTTGCGCTCGTTGCGTCCTTGCGGTAAGCCTTCGCTCGCTGATCATTCCCTCCGGACCTCTGCGGTTAACTTCGCCCCGTCCTTTTCCCCATGAACGCCCGTCGCTTCGGCCGCATCCTGCTCGGTTACTTCTTCCGCGGCCTGCTGCTTGTGGTGCCCGTCGCCATCCTGGTGTACGTGCTCTACAACTCGCTCACCTACCTCGACGGACTTATCCCCATTGAGATCCCTGGTCTGGGCCTGTTGACCTTGATCGTGGGCCTTACGGTCTTCGGCTGGCTGGGGAGCACCTTCCTATACACGCCCATCGCGGACTTCGGCGAGGAGGTGCTGAAGCGCATCCCCTTCCTGAAGACCATCTACGACGCGCTGAAGGACCTGATGGAGGCGCTGGTCGGCAGCAAGCGGAAGTTCGACAAGCCCGTGCTGGTGCGCATGATCCCCGGCTCCAACGTGGAGAAGCTCGGCTTCATCACGGCCGATGACCTGAGCCACCTGGGCGTGGCCGTGGGCAAAGTGGCCGTGTACCTGCCGCACAGCTTCGCCTGGAGCGGCAACCTGTACATCGTACCTGCCGAGAACGTGACGCCGCTCGACGCCAAGGCCGCGGACGTGATGAAGTTCATCGTGAGCGGCGGCGTGGCCGACCTCGACGAGTAGCGCTCCCCCTTCCGGCACGCGCGTTGCTGAAGAGCCCCGCAATGAAACACCTGTTCAGCCTCCTTGCCGTAAGCCTCAGCCTATGCGCCGTGGCCCAGACCGAGGTCACCTTCGGCAGCCGCAAGTTCAGCTCCGGCCTGCAGCCCGCCTTCGTGGTCCGTTTCCCCGGTGCCGAGCGGGCCGACGTGGAGGCCTGGTTCAAACGTTCGCTCAAGGACATCAGCGCCGATGTGCGCGACAAGAAGGAGATCACCGCCACAGGTACCCGCATCCCCGCCGCCACGGGCGATACGCTCTCCGCGATGCTCGCGGTGGACCAGCGCAGCAAGAACGATGATGCCGTGGCCTACCTCGCCTTCCGCATCGCCGGCAGCTTCGTGAACAGCGACAGCGAGCAGCGCCGCATCGACGGCTGCAGGGCCTTCGTGTACGACCAGGCCGTCGCGTACAAGAAGCACGTGGCCGCCGATCGGCTCGAGGCGGCCGAACGCGACCTGCGCGGTGCGAAGAACAAGCTCGAGGAGATGCAGCGCGACCAGAAGCGCTTCGAACTGGGCATCGCGAAGAACAACGAGCGCAGCACCGATGCCGCCAAGGACAAGGAGAAGGCCGTGGAGGACCTGAAGCGTGCGGACGAACGGGTGAAGACCCTGGAGTCCATCACGGCGGCCAACCCCACCGAGGACCAGATCAAGGAACTGAACGCCGCGCTGAAGGAGCAGAAGAAGCTGCAGGAGCGCATCACCAAGCTCGACAATGATGGCGTGGATGCCCGCCTGAAGGTGAGCGACCTGCAGAAGCAGCTGGATGCCAACGCCAAGGCGCAGGAGTCCCAGCGCCAGGCCGTGGCCGCTCAGGAGCAGGTGGTGGAGGAGCGCAGGAAGGCACTGGCGGAGATCAAGTAGCACAGGAGCAGGGGCAGGCGCAGTTGGCAGGAAAGCCCCCCCCTGCCCCTGCCCCTGTTCCTGCCCCTCTTCCTGTTCCTGCCCCTGCTCCTAACTTGCCGGCATGCTCCACAGCCGCCGCAACGCGCTCCTGCTGCTGCACGGCATCGTCCTCATCTGGGGCTTCACGGGCATCCTGGGCAAGCTGATCCAGCAGGAGGCGCTGCAGCTGGTGTACACGCGCACGGCCATCGCCATCGCCGGTCTGGTGGCCGGGGCCCTGTGGATGCGACGCGAGCTGCGGCCCAACGGCGATCTGAAGGTGCACCTGCTCACCGGCATCATCATCCTGGCGCACTGGATCACCTTCTACGGCGCGATCAAGATGAGCACCGCCAGCATCGCCGCGGCCTGCCTCAGCACCAGCACCGTGTTCACCGCGCTCATGGAGCCCTTCTGGTTCAAGCGTCGCATCCGCGTGTACGAGGTGGTGCTCGGCCTGGTGGTAGTGGGCGCGCTGCTGCTGATCTTCGGGCTGGAGGTGGAGCACCGCCTGGGCATCGCGGTGGCCACGCTCAGTGCCCTGCTCAGCGCCTGGTTCAATGTGATCAACGGGGTGCTGGTGAAGCGCGACGACCCGTTGCGCATCGGCTTCTACGAACTGCTCAGCGCATTGGTGGCCCTGGGTATCTACCTCTTCGCGATAGGCGGACTTCCACCACCCCTCTGGTCCATGCCCACCAGCGACATCCTGTACCAGCTCCTGCTCGGCCTGGTGTGCACCAGCTTCGCCTTCGTGGCGGGCATCGCCGTGATGAAGCAGCTGAGCCCCTTCACCGTGATGCTCACCGTGAACCTCGAACCGGTGTACACGATCCTGGTGGCGCTGCTGATCTGGGGTGCGGAGGAGAAGCTCACGCTCGGGTCCTACCTCGGCATCGCGCTCATCCTGGGCTGCCTCTTCCTCAACGGCTGGCTGCAACGCGGCAAGCGCACCGACGAGGTGACCGAACCGGATCCGCTGGCGCAGGTGTGAGCGGGGAGTGGCGAGCAGCGAGTGCCCACCCACGCGCTAACACACCGAGTGGCGCGTGAATGCCCTTATGTTGCTTCACTCGCCACTCGCACACTCGCTACTCACCACTCCTGCCCAAGTCAACCTTCTCATCCCCCTCCCTCCAATCCACGTAGCTGATGAAGAACTGGAACATCTCGTCGGTGGTGCGCATGAAGTGGCTGTCGCTTCCGGTGATCGCGCGGGGTGGCTTGTAGGGTTGATCCGGATTGTTCGCCGTGTTGTCGAAGGTGCCGTACACGTGCACCATGGAGCCTTTCGGCAGGGGAAGCAGCCTGCGGAAGGTGTAGGCGTACTGCCACCTGAAGTTCCACTGGTCGATGCGCACGAGCGGGATCGTATCGCCCGCGGGCACCACGGCATACGCCAGAAAGGACCTGCCCAACAGGTGCATGTGCGGGTTCACCGTGAGTACGCTGATGGCCTTCGGCAGCGTGTACCGCGTGTGGAAGGTGCGCACCTCACCAGGCTCCAGGTGCAGGGGCGGCTCCACCGGCGTGAGGCCGTTGGTGCCCAGTTGAAGCTCCTGCAAGGGTCGTTCGGGCGGGCGCTTCGCGAACCACACAGCGAAGTGCGAGCGGTCCACCGTGTCGCGTGGAAACGGACCGTAGTGCAGGGTGTTCAGCAGGAAGGCCCCCTTGCGCTTGAAGTAGTAGCCACCAAGTCCTTCCGGGTACACCGTGGCCTCCATGCCGGGCAGGTAGTTCACCGCGCTGGGCACGAGCGCCGGATAGCTGCCATCGTCGTTCGCCAGCTGCAAGGCGCTGAACGCCGCCACACCCTGCGTCACCTCGGCATCGATGTACTGCGCACCGGCGGACACGTCCCGCTTCGCACCCTCCGCATAGGCCACGAAGGCCCCGTTCATGTGGTGCACGGTGCGGCGGTTGCCGGGCACGAAGGCGATGGCCCGCACGAAGGTGTCGCGCGGCAGTTCATACGCTGCCTTCGCGATGATGAAGTGGTCCTTGTTGTCGCCGGGTTGGTGGAAGGTGTCGGGCAGCCACACCTCCAGGTCGGGCGCGCCAAGGCCTGCGAAGGCCGGGGGTGAAGGCGGTGCGGGCAAGGCTGCCGTATCCCCCGGAAGCAGACCCTGCTCCACCCACTTCGCGATGAGGGCGATCTGCATGGCATCCAGGCGGCGCTCGCCGAGGTAGCGCGCATAGGTCGTATCGGCAGGCCAGGGCGGCATGTAACCACGACGCGTCACATCGCGCACCGTGCGGCTGCGCTTCGCCACATCGGTGTAGGTGATCAGCGGGAATGGACCGGCATGGCCCGGCCGGTGGCAGGGCATGCAGTTGGCCCACACCAGCGGCGCGATGTGCTCCGCGAAGGTGACCGTGTCGGGCAGCACGATGGACTCCGGCGGACCATCCGTCGCGGACGGCGCTTCGGTGCAGCGCACCAGCGCGAACACCAACAGCACCGCGCCCAGGGCGACCAACGACCGCTTCAGCAGCATGGCGGCGAAGATACCCGGCCTCCCTCGCCATCTTTGCGGCATGAAACGCTGGGTCGGTCTGCTGCTGCTGCTGGGCGTGGCCCTGCTCGTCTTCTTCATCACCCGCGAGGTGTACCGCCCCGCACCGCCTTCCGAGCAGGTGGAGAGCACCGTGCTCCTGGAGCGCATCCGTCCGGTGCTGAAGCTCGTGACCGTGGAAGGGGACCTGAGCGAGGTCTTCACCTATGCGGACAACAGCGCGGCCTGGTTCGACTGGACCAAGGACCTCGGTTGGAACCGGAAGCAGGCCATCCTGCTGGTGAAGGCGCGCGCCTCGGTGGGCTACGACCTGGAAGGGCTTGGACTGGAGTTCGACGACGCCACCCGCACCGTACGTTTCAAAGGCATGGGCGAGCCCAAGCTGCTCAGCCTGGAGCACGATGTGAAGTACTTCGACCTGCAGGAGGGCACCTTCGCCGAGTTCAGCGCGGCGGACCACACGAAGATGAACGCCATGGCCAAGGAGCGGATCCAGCGGAAGGTGGAGCAGAGCGACCTGTTCAAGGAGGCCGCGAAGCAGAAAGGCGAGTTCCTGGTGGTGCTGAAGGCCGTGGTGGAGAACGCCGGCTGGACCTTCGTGGAAGGGGATGGAGCGAAGCCGATGGCCGACTGAACCTCGGTCCCCTGCCCCTGCCCCCGTCGCTCCTGAACATTCCGCCTCCCCTGGCGTTCCTACCTTCGTTCGGCCGTAGACCATGAGCACCGCGACCGCCTCCAGCAGCCTGTACTGCCCCTCCCTCACCCGCTACGAACGCTGGCGCACCCGCGCCGTGCGTATCGGTGACATCGGCATCGGTGGCGACAACCCGATCCGGGTGCAGAGCATGACCACCACGGACACGATGGATACCGCGGCCACGGTGGCGCAGAGCATCCGTATGATCGAGGCCGGCTGCGAGCTCGTGCGCATCACCGCCCCCTCGAAGAAGGAGGCCGAGAACCTCGCCGAGATCCGCAAGCAGCTGCGCGCCGCCGGCTTCAGCACACCGCTGGTGGCCGACATCCACTTCACGCCCAACGCCGCCGAGATCGCGGCCCGCATCGTGGAGAAGGTGCGCGTGAACCCCGGCAACTACGCCGACAAGAAGCGGTTCGACGTGCGCGAGTACACCGATGCCGAGTATCAGGAGGAGCTGGACCGCATCCGCGAGCGCTTCACCCCGCTGGTGCGCATCTGCAAGGAGCACGGCACCGCCATGCGCATCGGCACCAACCACGGCAGCCTCAGCGACCGCATCCTCAACCGCTACGGCGACACGCCGCTGGGCATGGTGGAGAGCGCCATGGAGTTCCTGCGCATCTGCCAGGACGAGGGCTACCACGAGCTCGTGCTGAGCATGAAGGCCAGCAACCCGCAGGTGATGGTGCAGGCCTACCGCCTGCTGGTGAACCACATGCTGCGCGAGGGCATGAACTACCCGCTCCACCTGGGCGTCACCGAGGCGGGCGACGGCGAGGACGGCCGCGTGAAGAGCGCCGTGGGCATCGGTGCGCTGCTGGAGGACGGGCTGGGCGACACCATCCGCGTGAGCCTCACCGAGGAGCCCGAGGCGGAGATCCCCGTGGCCAAGGCCCTGGCCGACCGCTACAGCGCGCGCCGCGGGCACGACCCCATCCCCGAAGTGCACCACGTGCCCATCGACCCCTTCAGCCACACGCGGCGGCACACGCGCGAGGTGCTCAACATCGGCGCCCGGCACGTGCCCGTGGTGATCGCCGACCTCAGCACCAAGGCCAAGATCACGCCCGCCACGCTCTTCCCCTGGGGCTACCACTACAGCGTGCCGCTCGACAAGTGGAACCTCACCGACCAGGCCTGCGACTACCTCTTCCTCGGCGACCACCACCTCGACTTCGAGATCCCCGGCACGCTGGGCGTGGTGCAGGAGCACGCCACCTGGCTGAAGGACCGCAACAAGCCCCGCCGCTACCCGCTGCTCACCGCGCAGGAGCTGCTGGACAATGCCGCCGTGCACCACGACCTCAACTTCGTGTACGCCACACTGAAGGACCTCTCGCCCGAGCTCATCGAGGCCCTCGACGAGGACGAGAGCTGTGTGCTGCTGCTCGACACCTTCAATGGCCACGGCTATGCCGAGCAGCGCGCCGCCTTCTTCCGCCTGATGGAGGCGAAGTGCGAAGTACCCGTCATCATCGGCCGCGACTACGTGAACCTCGATCCGGAGCACCTGATGCTGCACGCCAGCACCGACCTGGGCGCCCTGCTCCTCGACGGCCTCGGCGACGGGGTGATGATCTGCCCGGAGAAGAGCGGCGGGGATGAGCTGGTGGACCGCACGGCCTTCGGCATCCTGCAGGCCACGCGCACGCGCATCAGCAAGACCGAGTACATCAGCTGCCCCAGCTGCGGCCGCACGCTCTTCGACCTGCAGGAGACCACGGCGAGGATCCGCGCGCGGACCAGCCACCTCAAGGGCGTCAAGATCGGCATCATGGGCTGCATCGTGAACGGGCCTGGCGAGATGGCCGACGCCGACTTCGGCTATGTGGGCACGGGCCCCGGTGTGATCACGCTGTACCGCGAGAAGGAGGTGGTGAAGCGCAACGTGCCCAGTGCGCAGGCCGTGGACGAGCTCATCGGCCTGATCAAGGAGCACGGCATGTGGGTGGAGCCGGCGTGAGGCGGCTTCCGGCATAGCTTTCGCGTCCACGAAGCCATCATGCGCAACCTTCTTCTTGCCCTCTTGCTGGTCACGGGTCACGTGCTCCACGCCCAACGCGAAGACAAGGCCTCCCTGGACCTGCTCGCCCGGTACATGCTCGGCTCCTTCAGCAGCGCCGATCAGGCCAAGGCCGACACCAACTACTTCAACATCGAGCTGGAGATGGCGCGCATCTGGCGTGCACGCACCGATGGCGTGTGGATCTACGTGGAACAGGCCCGGGCCGACGCCAAGCACAAGCCTTACCGCCAGCGTGTGTACCGCCTGCAACAAGTGGACGACAGCACCTTCACCAGCACCGTGTATTCCCTGGACAGCGCCGAGTGGTACGTGGGCGGCTACAAGGTGACCAAGCTGCTCGACCGCACCGCGCCCGAGAAGCTCGTGCTGCTGGAGGGTTGTGCGCTCACCCTGCACCACCGCAACGACGCCTTCGTGGGCGCCACCGACCAGCGGGCCTACCGCAATAGCTGGGGCAAGGCCGCCTTCGCCACCAGCGAGGTCACCGTGAAGAACGACCGCCTCATCAGCTGGGACCGCGGCTACAACGAGCAGGGCGAACAGGTGTGGGGCGCCACCCGGGGCGGCTACATCTTCATGAAGACCCGCGACGCGCGCTGAGCGGCGCGCCTGACCGGCCGGCAGGTGGAGCGCACGCGATACGCGGTGGCACACTACCTTTCCGTATGATCCGAAACCTGCTCCTGGCGGCCGCCGTGGTCGCACCTGTCCTCCTCCCCGCCCAGGCCAAGGACATCCGCATCACCCCCAACTGGATCCCAGGCGATGTGCGCGCGGTGCACACCACCATGGACCTGCGCATGCAGGGGGACAGCATGCGCGTTCACATGACCGGCAGCGGGTCGTACCACCTGAAGGTGGTGGACCGCAAGAAGGACCGCTCCGTGCTCGGCGTGGTCCACACCGCCGATGACGTGCCCATGCGCATGCGGCTCGATGCGAGCGAGATGCCCGTGGACGTGCAGGTGGCCATGGAGCAGGTGAACAGGGTGATGGACGTGCTGCTCGACACGCTCATGCGGCCCATGCGGGGGATCCGCTTGGACTTCAACCTTGGGCCACAGGCCGAAGTGCTCGGCATGGTGCCCGACGAGGGCCGGAAGCTGAAGGTGCTGGACGCCATGGTGGAGGCGACGACCCCTGTGCTGAATGAACTGGCACGGCTCTCGCCTGATGCACGCAAGCCGTCCAAGCCCGAGCTCTACCACCTGAGCGACTCGCTCTACGACGGCCTCCTGGAGACCATGCGCAACGAGATCGCGCTGCTGCTCGACGGATACGGCTACAGCTACCCCGCCACCGGCACGCGGCGCGAACCGGGCATGGTGAAGGATGTGCAGGCGCCCCTCCACCCGGACTGGCCTGAGCTGCCCGCGATGATGGAATACGGCTTCGACGAGATCGATGCCGACCATGCCGTGTGCCGTGTTGTGCTGCAATACGACCAGGCAGCGCTCAAGGCCGAGCTTGAGAAGGATGGTGACAAGGTGGAGCGCGTGGGCCTGAGCGAGGAGCGCGTGTACCGGTTCGACCGGCGCACGGGCTGGCTCACCAGTGCCAACACCTCCGTGACGATGGTGCTTGACGCCATGCGCATCTTCCTGGTGACCCGCACCGACATCAAGGGGAAATGAACGGCTCCACCATCCTGCTCGCAGGCGCCACGGGCCTCGTGGGCTCCGCAGCGCTCGACGTGCTGCTGCACGATGACCGCGTGACGCGCGTGATCGCCCTCGTGCGCAGGCCGCTTCCGCAGCAGCACCCGAAGCTCGTGCAGTGGGCGGCCGGCGGCGATCTGCTCACCGGCCTGCGCGATGAACGCGTGGACGGCGTGGTCTGCGCGCTGGGCACCACCATCCGCAACGTGGGCGGCGACCAGGCCCGGTTCATCCACGTGGACAAGGACCTGGTGGTGGGCCTTGCGCGCTGGGCGAAGGACCACGGTGCGCGGCGTTTCGCCGTGGTGAGCGCCATCGGTGCCGATGCCGGCAGCCGCATCTTCTACAACCGGGTGAAGGGCCGGATGGAGCGTGAGGTCGAGGCCATCGGCATCTCCGCCACGCACATCTTCCATCCGTCCATCCTTACCGGGCCGCGTCAGGAGAAGCGCGCCGGTGAGCGCCTGGGCATCGTGGTGATGAGGACGCTGGCCCCGCTACTGCCGTTCCGCTACCGGCCCATGCCGCATGATGTGCTGGCCCGCGCTGCGGTGAACGCCGCCGTCGCCGGGGCCGACGGTGTCCACCGGCACACCACCGAGGCGATCGTGCGGCTGGCCGTCAAGGCTTGAGGTAGCCCTTGATCGCCTTCACGTACTGCTCGAACGCACGCAGTCCCTTGGGTGCGATGCGGCAGGTGGTGAGGGGGTAATTATCGCGGTACCCCTTCTCCACCGTGATGTAGCCCTCGTCCTTCAACTTGCTCAACTGCACGCTCAGGTTGCCGCGCGTGGCGCCTGTGCGCTCCAGCAGGAAATTGAATTCCGCTCGCTCCACGCCCACCAACAGGCTGACAATGGCCAGCCGCAGCTGGTTGTGGAGGACGGGATCAAGTGGTGCGAAGGCCATCTTCCTGGCGTTTCAACAGCAGGCCCGGCACAATGTAGCCGAACACCATCGCCCCGCAGTAGAGCGCCGTCTGCATGAGCGCCCCAGGCAGGAAGTGCATGGACAGACCGGCCGCCCAGAAGAGCACGCCACCCGCGATGAGCGGGCGGAAACGCATGATCTGACCGGTGAGGAGCGTGGGGATGCCGGTGAGCAGGGTGATGAGCATGCCCGGGTCAGCGCCGGCACGCGTCGCGGTGATGATCACCAGCACCATGGTGATCCCGAAGCTGCCCCACACCCAATGGATGACGCGGTCCATCGGGTTCTGCACATCCTCCTGCCTGCCCTGCCGCGCCCCGTACAGCCAGCTGATCACGCCGCCCAGCATGCTGGCCACACCCCAGATCGCACCGTGCCGGACGGCCTCGGAGCGGTCGGCGTACAGGTAGGTGGTGAGCATGCAGAGGGTGAGGAGGACGCCCCAGAGCAGGAAGTAGAAGCTCATGCGGCTGAAGCTGCGTTTGGCCTGGCCGATCATGCTTTCGATCAAGCGCAGGCTCTGTTCGGGAGAGAGCTGTTGGTCCATGGCGGAGGGTTTGATGAGGCAAATATAGACTTGTTTACATTATAAACAATATGCGATCAAAGGACAGCGTCCTCCTCGATGTCGTTCAAGCGGTCAGAAGGTGGCCGTGCTGATGTGCAGCGCCTCGTTCTGGGCGGCGTCCAGCTGGGCGAGAAGGCCTTGCCGCACCTGCGCGAAGGCGGCGCGGTGCTCGGGCGCCACGGGTTCGGCGCTGGGCATCTCCTCCCGTCGGTGGTCCACCTGCTCGCCGTTCTTCCAGAAGCGGAAGCACACGTGGGGGCCGGTGGCCAGGCCGGTGCTGCCCACCTCGCCGATGGTCTGCCCCTGCGATACACGCTGCCCGTTCTTCACGAGGATCCTGCGCATGTGCAGGTATTGCGTGCTGTACACGCCGTTGTGGCGGATCTTCACGTAGTTGCCGTTGCCCGCGGTCCAGCCGGCCTTCTCCACCGTGCCATCGCCCACGGCGAGGATCGGTGTGCCATAGGGCGCCGCATAGTCGGTGCCCAGGTGGGCCTTGAACCGCTTCTGCACGGGATGGAAGCGGCGCTGCGAGAAGCCGGAGGTCATGCGGCTGAACTTGAGCGGCGCCTTCAGGAAGGCCTTGCGCAGGCTGTTGCCCTCCGCATCGTAATAAGCGAAGTGCGTGCTGTCGGTGGTGAAGCGGAAGGCCTCCTTCACCGCGTCACCACTGCTGTAGCGAACGCCCAGCACGCGCGGCTGGCCGTAGCGCTCGCCGTCCACCGTGCGCTCCTCGTAGATCACGGTGAAGCGGTCGTCCTTCTGGATGCGGTAGAAGTCGACGCTCCATTGGAACACATCGGCGAGCTGCATGGTGAGCGAAGGGTCGGCGCCGGCCTGCTGCAGGTCGTTCCACAGGGCCCCGTTCACCGCCACGCTCACGTGCTTCACCTCCGTCACCACCGGACGATGGCCCACCCGCACGTCCATGGGCGCCTGCACCTTGAAGATCACGTGCTCCACCGCGTCGGCCTCGTACACGAAGTAGTGCGGCACGCGCTCGTGGTCATCGCTGAAGATGAGCGCATAGGGATGCCCGGCGCGCAGCTTGCGCACGTCGAACACCGGGGAGGCCAGGCGCACCAGGCTGTCGATGGTGCCCGCACCCACGCCGTGCTGCGCCAGCAGGTCGCTGAAGGTCTGTCCGCTGCGGATCACGCCCTGTTCCAGCACGAAGCCGCTCATGGGGATGCCATAGGCGCTGGGCGGGGCGGGGATGCTGTCGGCCTCCACCAGCGGCGGATCGGGCACGTACTCCACGTGCGGTGCCAGGTCCACACTGGTCACCACGAAGCCGGCGGTGACCACCAGGCCACCCACCACCGTCCACTTCTGCCATCGCTTCATGCTCGCGCGCGCCGGGCTGGTGCTTCGGCACGCCCAAGAAAGCGACCGCCCCCACGGTGAACGCAGGGGCGGCGGGGATCATTTCAACGGCAGGCCATGGACAACCGGGGTCCGTGGCGCGGGCGATCACTCCTTGGCGATGGGGTGCACGAGGCCCTCGTAGCCGCTCAGCTCCATCTTGATCGAGCCCACCAGCACCTTGGCCTGCGCGAGCACCGGGATGTGGTTCGGGTCGTCCGTCACCCACACGTTGAGGTCGTCGTTGGTCTTGAAGATGCGGCCCTGCTGCACCACCGGCTGGAACTTGAGGCAGCGGTACTTGCCGTTGCGCAGCTTGATGGTCTCCTTGCCGATGTAGCGCATCTTCAGCGGCCACAGCTCATCGTCCAGGAAGCAGTCGATGCTGAACTCATCGCCCGGCTTGGCCTTGCTGTAGTCGATGGTGCGGGCGTAGTAGAAGGCGCTGAGCATGTCCTGCACATGCGGGGGCACGGTGTGCGTCTGCTTCTTCTGCGTGGTGACCTGGTGCAGGTTCTGCATGTACGAGTAGTCCTGGCTGAAGGTGTAGCCACCCTCGTTCACGCGGCGCATGAAGATCCAGGGGAACACGCCCTGCTGGTCCATGTAAGTCTCGTAGTGGTCATCGACCTTGTAGAACGTGTTGAAGGCGCCCACGCTGCGGCCCTTGCCCACGGCCTGGATCATCTTGCGGCCCTGGATGGTGAGGTCGGTCCCGCGCAGTTCGATCGTGGCCTCTCCGGCGTTCACGAAGCCGTAGTGGAGCACGTAGGTGAGCTTCTCCCCCACCTGGAAGGCCGAGTGCGGCAGCGTGCGCAGCGGGAAGGTGCCCGGGGCGACCACCGGGGCCGCGGGCGGGTCGGCCGGCGTCTGGGTGCGGCCCTGCGCCAGGCCACTGGTGAACAGGGCCACGCCGGCCAACAGGAAAAGGCTCTTGCGGGTCATGTCCCCCATAACGCAAAGGTGGTGCCGATCGGTGCTTTCACCGAAAGCCGCCCCAAGCGCTGGTGGTGGACCGCATGGTTGCGTGTTGGGGTGATCCGTGTTGCGCGTTAGCCGACCGAACGCGCAACACGTTACGCGTAACACCCTAACACGCAACGCACTACACCACGATGTTCACGATGCGCTTGGGCACCACGATCACCTTCTTGGGCGCCTTGCCCTCCAGGCGGGCCTGCACCTCGGGGTTGGCCAGCACCTGCTCCTCCACGCTCTTGGGGTCCAGGGCGATGGGGAACTCCAGCTGCAGGCGGGTCTTGCCGTTGAAGCTGATGGGGTAGCTGAAGCTGTCCTCCACCAGGTGGCTCTCGTCGTAGGCCGGCCAGGTGGCGGTGGTGACGCTGTCGGCATGACCGAGCTTCTGCCACAGCTCCTCGGCGATGTGGGGCGCGAAGGGCGCCAGGGCGATCACCAGCGGCTCAAGCACCGCGCGCTTGGAGCACTTCAGGCTGCCCAGCTCGTTCACCGCGATCATGAACTGCGCCACGCTGGTGTTGAAGCTCAGCCGCTCGATGTCCTCGCTCACCTTCTTCAGGGTGGCGTGCAGCACCTTCAGCTCGGGCTTGGTGGGCGCGTCGTCGGTCACCTGGAACGCATCGACCCCGTCCGCCTTCGCCGATGCTTCGGCGGACACGTGAAAGAGGTTCCAGAATTTCCGCAGGAAGCGGTAGGTGCCCTCGATGCCGTTGGTGTCCCACGGCTTGCTCTGCTCGATGGGGCCCAGGAACATCTCGTACAGCCGCAGCGTGTCGGCCCCGTAGCGCTCGATGATGTCGTCGGGGTTCACGACGTTGAACTTCGACTTCGACATCTTCTCGACCACCGAACTAGTCGTGAAGGATTCACTTCCCGTTATGGGGAACAACTCAGAGGGGATGTAATCAAAGTGGCTACCCTTGCTCCAGATCGCTGACTCCGTGAGATACACGCCATCTCTGACGAAATCGCGCGACTCCCTTTCGATCATTAGGTCCAATTGGACAACGGAGTCGCGCACATAAGACACTTCCATGTTCACCTCGGTGAACATGCCTTTGATCACCTTGAGCTTGTCGAAAAGCCCAGCACTTACCAAGAACCTCTGGCCTTCGAACACATCCGGCACCTCCCGATAAGTTCCGTCCCTTAGAGATAGTCTCAGCCCATCGGAAGCGTCTCCAGAACCCTTTCCAACCGCGAAGGTGGAGATGTGCGCCATCTCGGACACCCCCTGGATCATCCCCTGGTTCACCAGCTTCTTCGCGGGCTCGTCGAAGGGCAGCCAGCCGCGATCGAACAGGAACTTGGTCCAGAAGCGGAAGTAGAGCAGGTGGCCGGTGGCGTGCTCGCTGCCGCCCACGTACAGGTCCACCTGGTGCCAGTAGTTGATGGCCTCGGGTGAGGCGAAACGGCCCTCGTTCCCCGGGTCCATGTAGCGCAGGAAGTACCAGCTGCTGCCGGCCCAGCCGGGCATGGTGGTGGTCTCCAACGGGTGTCCATTGTAGGTCCAGTCGGTGGCGCGCGCCAGGGGCGGTTCACCGTCGGCGGTGGGCAGGAACTTGTCCACGGCGGGCAGCTCCAGCGGCAGGCGCTCCTCGGGCAGCGTGCGCGGCAGGCCGCTCTCGTAGTAGATAGGGATGGGCTCGCCCCAATAGCGCTGGCGGCCGAAGGCGGCGTCGCGCAGCCGGTAGTTGATGCGGCCCTCGCCGCGGCCCAGGTTCTCCAGTTCCTGGATGGCGCGGGTGATGGCCTGCGGCACCTTCAGCCCATCGAGGAAGCCGCTGTTGGTGAGCGTGGCGTCCTTGCGCTCGTCGGCCTCTTTCTCAATATCGGCCCCTTCGGTGACGGCGATGATGGGCAGGCCGAAGTGCGTGGCGAAGTTCCAGTCGCGCTGGTCGCCGCCGGGCACGGCCATCACGGCACCGGTGGCGTAACCCACCAGCACGTAGTCGCCCACCCACACGGGCACGTCCTGGCCGGTGAAGGGGTGCTTGACGTAGGCCCCGGTGAAGGCGCCGCTCACGCGTTTCACATCGGCCTGGCGCTCACGCTCGCTGCGGTTCTTGGCCTCGGCCACGTAGGCCATCACCTCGGCGCGGCGCTCGGCGGTCACCAGCTTGTCCACCAGCACATGCTCCGGCGCGAGGGTGATGAAGGTGACGCCGAAGAGCGTGTCGGGACGCGTGGTGAAGACCTCCACCACCTCATCGCTGCCAACGACCGGGAACTTCACGAGGGCGCCCTCGCTGCGGCCGATCCAGTTGCGCTGGGCCTCCTTGATGCTCTCGCTCCAGTCCAGCTGGTCGAGCCCGTCGAGCAGGCGCTGCGCGTACGCGGTGATGCGCAGGCTCCACTGCGGCATGCGCTTGCGCTCCACGGGGTGGCCGCCGCGCTCGCTCACGCCATCCTTCACCTCGTCGTTGGCGAGCACGGTGCCCAGCGCGGGGCACCAGTTCACCCAGGCCTCGCTGCGGTAGGCCAGGCGGAAGTGCTGCAGCACGGCCTCCCGTTGGGTCTCGCTGAAGCCCTTCCATTCCTCCGCGGTGAAGGTGGGCGCCTCCATGTCCTCGTCGCCGGTGAGCTTGCGGCGGTCGATGCCGCTGAAGCCGAAGGCCTCGAAGCGGCCGATGAGCGTGGCGATGGGCTCGGCGCGGCCGGCCTCGGCGTTGTACCAGCTGTGGAAGAGCTGGATGAAGATCCACTGCGTCCACTTGTAGAACCTTGGGTCGCTGGTGCGCACCTCACGGTCCCAGTCGAAGCAGAAGCCGATGTTGTCCAGCTGCTCGCGGTAGCGCTTGATGTTGACCTCGGTGGTGGTGGCGGGGTGCTGGCCGGTCTGGATGGCGTACTGCTCGGCGGGCAGGCCGAAGCTGTCGTAGCCCATGGGGTGCAGCACATTGAACCCCTGGTGTCGCTTGTAGCGCGAAACGATGTCGCTGGCGATGTAGCCCAGGGGATGGCCCACGTGCAGGCCGGCGCCACTGGGGTAGGGGAACATGTCGAGCACGTAGTACTTGGGGCGCGCGGGGTCGTTCGCCACGCGGTAGGTGCCGCGCCTGCGCCATTCCTCCCGCCATTTCCGCTCGATCTCCTTGTGCTCGTACGCCATGTCCGTGGTGAAAGACCGCGAAGTTAGCCGGTGGGCAGGAGCAGAGGCAGGGTCACCCGTCGAGGGCCTCCAGGTGCCGGAGCGCTATTCCCGCGGTGGTGTTGAAAGCCCGCGGCGCGGATCCCTGTTGCCGCTGGCCCCGCCCCTACTTTCGCCCCCATGAGCAACGTCCGTCGCGACCGCCTGAAGGCGCGCAACAGCGGGGTGGGCACGGTGATCGGCATCACCCTGGTGCTCTTCATGCTGGGCGTGCTGGGCTGGCTGGCGCTGAACGGCCGGGCCATCGAGCGCTACTTCCGCGAGAACATGGTGATGGAGGTGATGATGGAGCGCGGGGTGAAGGAGGTGGACGTGATGCAGTTCCGCAAGCAGCTCGACACCGAGCCCTTCACGGCGGGCACGGGCTTCATCACCGCCGACGAGGCCGCCGCGCTGATGAAGGAGGAGCTGGGCGAGGACTTCCTGGGGGTGACCGGCACCAACCCGCTCACCGCCAGCATCCAGCTGCACCTGAAGCCCGCCTACGCCCAGCCCGACAGCATGAAGTGGATCGCCGAGCACCTGCGGCAGGACCGGCGGACGGGGGAGGTGAGCTACAACGCCACGGTGCTGGAGAACATCGACGCCAACCTGCGCAAGCTCACCCTCATCGGCGGGCTCTTCTGCCTGCTGCTGCTGATCATCGCGGTGGCGCTGCTCAACAACACCATCCGCCTGGCGATCTACAGCAAGCGCTTCCTCATCCGCACCATGCACCTGGTGGGCGCCACGCAATGGTTCATCAAGAAGCCCTTCCTGGGCCGCAGCCTGTGGCAAGGCCTGGTGGCGGGGGTGCTCGCCATCGGCCTGCTGGTGGCCATGCTGGGCGTGGCGCGCAACTACGTGCCCGACCTGCTCGCCTTCACCGACGTGGTGGCCCTCGCCGTGCTCTTCGGCGGGGTGCTGCTCCTGGGGCTGCTCATCAGCCTGGTGAGCACATGGTTCGCCGTGCGGCGCTACCTTCGCATGCGCACCGACGACCTGAACCTCACCTGAGCCATGGCCCAGCAGCACAACGACATGCCCTTCACCCGCACCAACTACCGGTTGATGCTGATCGGCGTGGGCATCATCATCCTGGGCTACATCCTCATGAGCGGCGGGGGCAGCGGCGACCCCAACGTCTTCAACGCCGAGGAGATCTTCAGCCCGCGCCGCATCACCGTGGCGCCCATCGTCTGCGTGGTCGGGTACATCTTCGTGGTGTACGCCATCCTGAAGAAAAGCACGAACTGAGGTCGGGAGGTCCACCTTCCCGATGCACCTTCGCGGCCGGCCCGGCACCAGGCTCCCGGCCCCTTTCCGTCCATGACCCTCCTGCAAGCCGTTCTCATCGCGATCATCGAGGGCCTCACCGAGTACCTGCCGGTGAGCAGCACCGGTCACATGGTGATCGGCACCACCCTCATGGGCATCGCCGCCAACGATTTCGTGAAGGTGTTCACCGTGGCCATCCAGTTCGGCGCCATCCTGAGCGTGGTGGTGCTGTACCGTCACCGCTTCTTCGAGAACCTGCGCGTGTACCCGCTGCTGGTGGTGGGCTTCATCCCCGCCGTGATCGCCGGCCTCCTGTTCAAGGACGCCATCGAGCTGATGCTGGAGAACGTGGGCGTGGTGGCCGCGGCGCTGCTGGCCGGCGGCGTGCTCTTCCTCTTCATCGACCGGCTGTTCCCGCATGATGGCGAGGACCGTGCGGCGCCGATGACCTGGCAGGACGCGCTGGTGATCGGCTGCTTCCAGGTGATCGCCATGGTGCCCGGCGTGAGCCGCAGCGCGGCCACCATCATCGGCGGGCTCACCCGCAAGCTCAGCCGCAAGCAGGCCGCCGAGTTCAGCTTCCTGCTCGCCGTGCCCACCATGTGCGCCGCCACCGCCAAGAGCCTGTGGGACTACTTCCAGGACGGCGGCACCTTCACCCCCGAGCACTGGCGCCTGTTCGGCGTGGGCAATGTGGTGGCCTTCGTGGTGGCCGCCCTCGCCATCAAGGGCTTCGTGGGCTTCCTCACCCGGCACGGCTTCGGCCTCTTCGGCTGGTACCGCATCGTGGTGGGCGGCGTGCTGCTCGCCTTGATCCTCACCGGGACGGCCCTCAACATCGTGTGAGCCGTGGAGCCCGACATGGAACGCGGTGACCTGCTGTTGGTGGACAAGCCGGTGGGCTGGACCAGCTTCGACGTGGTGAACAAGCTGCGCGGTGCGCTGCGCAGCGTGCTGGGCCGCCGCATCAAGGTGGGCCATGCCGGCACCCTCGACCCCCTGGCCAGCGGCCTGCTGGTGATCGGCTTCGGCGCGCGCACCAAGGACCTGCCGCTGCTCACCGGTCAGGACAAGGTGTACACCGGCACCCTGCGCCTGGGGCAGACCACCCCCAGCTACGATGCCGAATCGCCCGTGGAGGAGGAGCGGCCCTGGGAGCACGTGAGCCGCGCCGACATCGACGCCGTGCTGGGCCGCTTCACCGGCGAGCTCATGCAGCGCCCGCCCAGTTTCAGCGCCAAGCGGTTCGAAGGCGAGCGCGCCTACTTCCTGGCCCGCGACGGCGAGCGCGTGGAGCTGCCCCCCGTGCCCGTGCGCATCCACCACCTGGCGATCACCGGCGTGGAGGGGCCGCACGTGCACTTCGAGGTGGCCTGCAGCAAGGGCACCTACATCCGCTCCCTGGCGCACGACATGGGGCAGGCCCTGGGCACCGGCGCCTACCTCACCGCCTTGCGCCGCCACCGCAGCGGTGAACTGGACCTGGCCGACGCCCTCACCCCGCACCAGTGGAGCGCCTGGTTCGATGAATGGGCGAAAAGCCACCCAAGAAGCTGATCTTCAGTGTCTTTGACGGGCGCTTTAAGATGATGTTATCTTCGGCGCCCCAAAACCTGCGACCGGGCCTGTAAGCCCCGCCCTTCCCATGAAACTTACCGCGTTCAAGTTCACGCTCCCCAAGGAGCAGATCGCCCTTTATCCCAGCAAGGACCGCGACGGCAGCCGCCTGATGGTGCTGGACCGCAAGACGGGCAAGATCGAGCACAAGAAGTTCAAGAACATCATCGACTACTTCGACGACGGGGATGTGTTCGTGCGCAACGACACCAAGGTGTTCCCGGCGCGGATGTGGGGCAACAAGGAGAAGACCGGCGCCAAGATCGAGGTGTTCCTGCTGCGCGAACTGAACCGCGACAGCCTGCTGTGGGACGTGATCGTGGACCCGGCCCGCAAGATCCGCATCGGCAACAAGCTCTATTTCGGCAAGGACGACGAGCTCGTGGCCGAGGTGATCGACAACACCACCAGCCGCGGCCGCACGCTGCGCTTCCTGTTCGACGGCACCTACGACGAGTTCAAGCGCACCATCACCGAGATGGGCGAGACCCCGCTGCCGCACTACATCAAGCGCGACCTGGAGCCCAGCGATGCCGAGCGCTACCAGACCATCTACGCCAAGAACGAGGGCGCCGTGGCCGCCCCCACCGCCGGCCTCCATTTCAGCCGTGAGCTCATGAAGCGCATGGAGCTCAAGGGCATCCACTTCGCCGACGTCACCCTGCACATCGGGCTGGGCACCTTCCGCCCCGTGGAGGTGGAGGACCTCACCAAGCACAAGATGGACAGCGAGCAGGTGATCATCCCCCGCGATGCCTGCGAGATCGTGAACAAGGCCAAGGACGCCCGCAAGCGCGTGTGCGCCGTGGGCACCACCACCATGCGCGCCATCGAGAGCAGCGTGAGCACCGAGAACCACATGAAGCCCTACAACGGGTGGACGAACAAGTTCATCTTCCCGCCGTACGACTTCAGCATCGCCGACAGCATGATCACCAACTTCCACATGCCCGAGAGCACGCTGCTGATGATGGTGGCGGCCTTCGGGGGTTACGACCTCGTGTGGGAGGCGTACAAGGTGGCGATGAAGGAGAAGTACCGCTTCTTCAGCTACGGCGACGCGATGTTGATCATCTGAGGAGAAGCCGCAGAGACGCAGAGGCGCAGCGCAGAAAAGCACTGCGCCTCTTCCTTTTCCATCGAATGCCATTCACGACCTTTGATCAGGTCATCCCCCATGTGGTCCATTCGCCCCTCCGCGCTTCCGGGCCGCTGCGGTCAACCCCTCGCGCATGGATAGGTCCACCATCATCGTCGCCGGCGGATCGGGCAGGCGCATGGGCGCGGCCATCCCCAAGCAGTTCCTGCTGCTGCATGGCGAACCGCTGCTCTTCCACACCCTGCGCGCCTTCCACGCCTTCGACCCGCACATGCCGCTGGTGCTGGTGCTGCCCGCCGACCACCACACCACCTGGGAGGACCTCTGCGCACAGCACGAGTTCGAGGTGCCGCACACCCTGGTGGCCGGGGGCGCCGAGCGTTTCCACAGCACCCGCGCGGGCCTCGATGCCGTGACGCACGACGGGCTGGTGGCCGTGCACGACGGCGTGCGGCCCTTGGTGAGCCCCGCCCTCATCGCCCGCTGCTTCAATGCGGCCATGGTGCGCGGCGCCGCCATCCCCGTGGTGCCCATCAGCTCCAGCGTGCGCCGGGTGGAGGGCAGCGCCTCCCACGCCGTTGACCGCAGCGCCCTCCGCGCCGTGCAGACCCCGCAGTGCTTCAAGGTGGACCTGCTGCGCGAGGCCTTCGAGCTGCCCTACGACCCCGCCTTCACCGATGAGGCCACCCTCGTGGAGCGCCTGGGGGTGAACATCGCGCTCGTGGACGGCGAGGACCACAACATCAAGGTCACCACCCCCTTCGACCTGGAGGTGGCGGAACTTGTGCTGGGGGGGCGGGGGTAGACTTTCTCCGGATCGTCTGCGTTCCAGCCTGCGATGCGTGTGCTCACCAACCGCTGGTTCCTGCTCGGCCTTGGGCTTTGGCAGTTGGTGGTGGTGTTCACACCGATCTCACTGTACGGCTTCTGGACGGATGTGGTGGTGTTCTTGGCCTGGGTAGCCTGGGTGGTTTTCCTGGCCATGAACGGTCGCTTAAGGCCGAGGTGGATGAACGCGATCGGGCCTGCTCTGCTGGGACTGGCCGTGGCCCTTCCCTTCCTGCTCATCGGTTCGCTCGGTGGGATCTTCCTCGCCTTCGAGCTGGCCGGCACGCGGTCCGTTCCACAGGTGGACAAGCTCCAAGGGGCCTACCTCGTGAACCAGTACTTCATCCCCACTGGCGCTTACGGCTGCGGCATGGGCAAGCTGATCACCGCCAAGGCACTGGTCTTCTTCCCGATCCTTGAATACAGGACGAACTACGAACCTTGCGTACACGACGACTTCAGCTGCTTCATTGAGAAAGGCAGCTGGGAGGCCTGCGGCTACTGAGCCGGGATGCCCGACCTTTGCCGCACGATGAGCGACAAGGCCACCGACATCCGCGAGCTTACCCTGGAAGAGGTGCAGGCCCTGGTGGCGGAGCTGGGCGAGAAGCCCTACCGCGCCCGGCAGCTGTGGGAGTGGCTGTGGAAGAAGAAGGCGCGTTCGTGGGAGGCCATGAGCGACCTG
>JBGAGX010000004.1:0-194301 GCA_044226515.1 Flavobacteriales bacterium
CGAACCTGCCCGGCACGCCCTGCCAGATCCCCGGAACCATCCTCTTCGGCACCTGGGACGCGAACTGCACCTGTGACACCACCACGCTCAACGTGTACGATTGCACGGGCATCCTCAACGGACCCAACATGCCGGGCACCGCCTGCACGGACACCGTGGGTGGGGTGCTCGTGCCGGGCACCTGGCAGGCCAACTGCTTGTGCGTCACGAACACACTCAACGACTGCCTCGGCATCTTCAACGGCCCCAACCAGCCCGGCACGCCCTGCAACGATGGGGACCCCAACACCATCAACGACCTGTGGAGCCCGAGCTGCGTGTGCATCGGTGTCGCGCTGCCGCCCAGCTCCGTGCTGGTCACGGGCACCGTGGCGCCCTGCAACGGCATCCCCTATCCCGTGCACATCTTCACCGACCTCGGGACCACTCCGTTCATCGATACGCTGATCACCACGGACACGACCTGCACGTACACGTTCCTATTCAACCCCATCAACACCTCGGGCTGGGTGAACGTGGAGGTATCCTGCGACAACGGGCTCACCTGGATGTGGGACTCGCTCGGCTTCACCTCCACGCCCGGTGACACGCTTGTGATCGACTTCACCTGCGGCGGCCTGATCACCGATTGCACCGGCATCCTCGGCGGACCGAACCTGCCCGGTACACCCTGCAACGACGGCGACACGCTCACCGTGCAGGACACCTGGAGCCCGACCTGCCAGTGCGTGGGCGTGCCGGTGAACTACTACGACTGCCTGCAGCAGCTCAACGGCCCCAACCTGCCCGGCACGCCCTGCGACGACAACGACCCGGCCACCATCGGCGACACCTGGGACGCCAACTGCACCTGCGTCGGCAACGTACCGCAGCCGTGCAACGCCAGCTTCTGGGTGCTGCAGGCCTACACCATCGACTCCATCACCAACCTGCCCGTTCCGATCGCCAACGAGCTCTGGGTGTGGAACCTGAGCAGCGGCGGCACCGGGGCCTTCAGCTTCCTGTGGAACTTCGGCGACGGCACCAGCAGCACCGACCCCTTCCCCACGCACTACTACGCAAGCGGCGGTCCGTACCTCCTCTGCCTCACCATCAACGACAGCGCGGGCTGCACCAGCACCTACTGCGACTCGGTGTCGGTGGACGCGAACGGCCTGTACACCGGCATCATGGCTGGAGGCAACGACCGCCAGAGCGGCTTCACGCTGAACGTGCGCGACCCGCTGTCCACCGGTGTGCACGGAACGAGCACCGCGCTCGGCGAGCTGGCGCTGTGGCCCAACCCCGTGCAGGACGCGCTCAACATCGCGCTGGTGAGCGAACTGCGCGGCAGCATCACGGTGGACGTGCTCGACCTCAACGGCCGCCTGGTGCGCAGCGAGCGGCACGGCGTATCGGGCGGGCGGAACCGCATGACCTTGAACACCACCGGGATCGATGCCGGGCTCTACATCCTGCGCATCGGCGACGGACGCACCACGATCAGCCAACGCTTCGTGAAGACCGACTGAGCAACACGCATTTGGGTTGGGACGGGGCGCCCGTTCGCCGGGGGGACCGGTGATGGGCGCCCCCCCACAAGGCAAGCGATGAAGGTGACGGACGCACTGCTTGAACGCTGCCGCCGGCAGGAGGCCCGGGCGCAGTATGAGCTGTACCGTGCGTTGCACCCCATGATGATGAGCATCTGCTGCCGCTACGAACGCAACCGGCAGGACGCCGCCGCCACCATGAACCAGGGCTTCCTGAAGATCCTGCAGCACATCGACCGCCGCCCGGACCACGTGCCGTTCGAGCCGTGGGCGCGGCGTGTCATCATCAACACCGTCATCGATCAGTTCCGGCGCAACAAGGAACGCAAGGCCCAGGAGCTGCTCACGGCGGACCACACCGAGCACGACAGCAGCGAGGTGAACGCCTACCTCAGCGACATGGAGGCCGAGGCCTTCGCCGGGCTGCTGGAGAAACTGCCCCCGATGTCGCGGCACGTGTTCAACCTCTTCGCGATCGACGGCTATGCGCACGCCGAGATCGCCGAGCTGCTCCGCATCAGCGAAGGCACCTCGAAGTGGCACGTGAACCACGCCCGCACCATGCTGCAACAGGCCATCGGCGCCATGGCCGCCCAACGCACCGTCAACTCACCGCTCCGATGAACAACGCGGAAGACTTCGACGAACTCGCCCGCCGCAAGCTTGATGCGCGGAGCTTCCCCTTCGAGGAGGGGCACTGGCACGCCATGCAACGCGTGCTGGCCGAGGAGCGCCGCCGCAAACGCCGCGGGCTCTACCTCGGCCTCGCTGCCGGCCTGCTGCTGCTGATCGGCGGCGGCATCGTCTACCAGGGCCGCACCGCACCGGATCAGGCCGCCGTGGCCGCCCAACGACCGGAGGCGGCACAGGTGAACACCGCCGCCCCCATCCCGGCCACCACTTCGAACGAGGAAGTGCACCCTGCCCCGCAGGAGGTCCCGAGCACGTCCACATCGCCTAACGGACGCAACGGCACGGTTCAGGGCAGCACCACAGCGAGCACCACCGCGGCTTCCGCGAACACGTCCACCCTTTCCTCCTCCACAGCGAACACGCCCTCCGCCTCCACCACCACCAACTCATCCGCTTCCGAACAGCCCATGGTCCGTCGCACGCGGAACACCGTTGCTGCGAAGGCACCATCGAAAGAGCCCCGCGCATCGCGAAGCGAACCCAAGGCGAACGAACAGGGCACGAACGGTCAAGGCCTGCAGCAAGGTGATGGTATGATGCCGGGCTCCCTTGCCACGACCGCACCACAGGAGGGAAGCGGAGAAGGAACAGGAACACCAGGCACCACCACCCCTGGAGGCCAGGCTCCGGGCGCAGAAAGCCCCGGAAGTCCGAATGCCGCCGCACCTCCCGCGGCGACCAGCACATCCGTGGGTAACGCCAACACCCCGGCGCCGCCGCCGACCGCTCCGCCCGCGGAGCCCGACCCCATGAGGACCGCTCAGAAGCCGGAAGGGGGTGGCGACCCGCCAGTGGCCCCTCCGCCAGCCGCACCGCCGGTGATCCCACCCGCCTCGCCGTGGGAGATCACGGTGTGGGGCGGAACCCAACGCACGCATACGGCCTACAGCGGGGCTGCGGAACCGTGGGCGGGAACCATGGGCGACGCGAATGCACCGGCCTTCGGCGGTGAGGTGATGCACATGGGCCGCAACCTGGGCCTTGGTACCGGTCTGCACTACGTCGCCTACGCCGAGCACTACCAGCAACCGGCGCTCTTCACCGACATCACCGCCATCGACCCGGTGTACACCTTGATCCAGGTGGACACCAGCCTGATGATCGTGACCGGCTCGTACACGCAGAACGGCCAGGTGTACTACACCACGCAATTGATGGACACCTTCATCTACGTGCTCGACGTCGGCGCCGACACCACGGTCACACGGATCACCACCCAGCAGCAGGCGGACCAGGTGAACCGGACCAGCTACCTGGAGCTGCCCTTGCTGGTGGACGGGCATGTGGACACCGGTCACTGGCGCTTTGGGCTCCGTGGCGGCCCCACGGTGGGGCTGCTCACCGGCCGGCGCGGCAGCGTACCCCTCACGGATCCCATGGGCTCCATCGACCTGCAGGACCAGCCCTTCCGCAGCTACATGTTCGGCTGGACGCTGCGCGCGTATGTGCGGTACCAGGCAGGCGAGCGGTGGTGGTTGGGCGTGGAACCCATGCTGCGCGGACAGCTGATGAACGCCTACAGCACGGGTGAGCTCGACCGTCGTTCCTCGGCCGTGGGCCTGGGCCTCAGCGTGAGCTACCGCCTGCGCTGAGCTGCACGGGATCCCTCACCTTCGCGGCGAACCCATCACCGTGGAAGACCCCAAGCTCCTTTCCGCCTACAGTGCGCACGGCCATGTGCGTGCCGTGATCGAGATCCCCGCCGGCACCAGCGACAAGCGGGAATACGACCCGGCTTCGAGGAGCTTTCCGGTGGACCAGCGCGATGGCAAGCCCCGCCGGATCAGCTTCCTGCCCTACCCGGCGAACTATGGCTTCATCCCCGGCACCCTGATGGACGAGGCGCAGGGCGGTGATGGCGATGCGCTGGACCTCTTCGTGCTCTGCCCTGCGCTTCCAGTGGGCACCGTGCTGGAGGTGGAACCCATCGGCATCATCGAGCTGATCGATGCCAACGAACGCGACGACAAGCTCGTGGCCCTGCCTGTGGACCGCTCGCTCCTCACCATGGACGTGGACGACATCAGCGAATTGCCGAAGGGCGTGGCGGAGATCCTCACCACCTGGCTCACGTACTACGACCCCATGGACAGCGCACGGGTGATCGGCGTGAAGGGACGCGAGGCCGCGTTGGAGGCGGTGCGGAAGTGGTTGGTGATGTGATCACTCCACCACCAACCGCGTGGCGAGCCGCTGCTTCCCCTTCGTGGCCGTGGCGAGGTAGATGCCCTTGGCCAGGCCGCTCAGGTCCATGGTGGTCCTTGTGCCCAGCACTACACCCGGTGCGCGCACCAGCTGCCCCAGGCCATCGTAGATCCGGAGCTCCGCACCAGCAGGCATCCCTTCGAAGGTGACCTGGTCGTGCGCGGGATTGGGCGCGAGGCTGAGCGCCGGCAGGTCATCCTCCGTGATCCCCACCGTGCACTTGCCGCTCTCACAGAACACGATGTTGGGATCCACCGTCCCTGCGTTCTGGTCGATGAAGGGCGGCGTGAGCACAGTGGGCGACGCATCGCAGAAGTCCATGTGGCCCACGAGGTCGCCGTTGTTGATGGTCATGTCGCTCACGCAGATCGCACCACCGCCGGTGATCACGCCGTCGTTCAGCATGTTGCCGTTCACCCGGATCAGGCCCGCGCTGCCGATGTTCACGCTGTCGTCGTTGAAGAAGTCCCCGTTGATCTCGATGTAGCCGGGCGAGTCCAGGGTCCAGTCCACATCGAGATCGCCGATGGTGTACAGCGTGCCTTCGTTGAGCACCGGCTGCGTGATGGCCAGGAAGCCCGGGGCGTTGAAGCCGAACCAGCCCGTTGGCGTGATGTGCACCCACGCGTTGGTGAGCGTCACGCTCGCCTGGATGGTCACCGCGTGCGCGATCTCCACGCTGTCCGCCACGGTGGGCACGCAATTGCATGTCCAGGTGGCCGGATCGTTCCACGGACCGTCGGCCGCGGTGGTGTACAACTGGGCCTTCGCACCGAAGGTCAGCAGGCAGGAGGCGAGCAGCAGGACCGTGCGCATGAACGAAAGGTAGCGCACGCTCACGCCTTCACGAAGCGCACCACACCAGAACGGCCAGCGTTGCGTACCTCCGCGACATACAGCCCCTGCGCCAGGCCATCGACCTGAAGGACGATGCGACCCTCCACCTGCTGCTGCCAGGGCACGTGGATCAGCGCACCCACGGCGTCGCGCACGAAGAGCTCGGTCCGCCCTTGGAAGGCACCGCTCAGCACCAGTTCCGAAGCAGCAGGTACCGGGAAGGCCTCAAGCGCGATCCCGGTCGGCTGCTCCATCACTCCGGTGCCGCAGGTCGAGTTCTGGCAGAAGGTGATCGTCGGTGCCACGAAGCTCGCACCTCCGTCCACGAAGGGGGGTGTGGCCGTCGTGGGTGTAAGGTCGCACAGGTCGATGCTACCGGTGAGCGGACCTTGGATGTTGGAGCTGTCCGTGATGCAGATCTGGCCGGTGCCGTCGATCGTGCTGCCCACACCATTGCTGAAGTTCCCCGTGACCTGCAGGATGCCACCGTCGAGTTGAACGCCAAGTCCCGCATAGAGACCGCCACCGGCCATCACCGTACCGGTAATGAGCAGCGGGCACCCTGTGGCCAGGTAGTTCGCGGTGCTGAGGAGCCCGTTCACTTCAAGGCCACCACCGGGGTTGCAATAGATGTAGCCCTGTCCGAGCTGCTCGAGATGTCCCGGAGGGCTCACGAACAGCATGGGGCCGAAGACCAGGGGACCGCTGAAGGTCACATGGTGCATCACGAACACGTTCGCAGGGATCGGCGGCACGCAGTTGCAGTCCCAGGTGGCGGGATCGCTCCACGCGCCGTCCTGCACCGACGTGATGGTCTGTGCCGAAAGAAGGGTTGCCGCACTGCCGGCGAAAAGGGAGAGGATAGCGCGCTGCATCATGGTCGGTAGTGCCCGGTAGACGCACCACGCAGGGCGATCGGTTGCCCGATCAACCGCGCAGCTCCGCGCCCGCCTCCTTCTCGAACGCGCTGCGGATGCGGCCCATCGCCTTGTCCACCTGCTCGTCGGTGAGGGTCCTCTCGGCATCCTGCAGCACGAAGCTGAGGGCGTAGCTCTTCTTGCCGGCGGGCAGCTTGTCGCCCTCGTACACGTCGAAGAGGTCCACCTGGCGAAGCAGCTTGCGCTCGGCCTGCAGCGCGAGCTTCTCGAGCTGGGCATAGGTCACCGCCTTGTCGAGCAGGAGGCTCAGGTCGCGGCGCACGGTGGGGAAGCGCGGCACTTCGGCGTATTCCAGCTTCATGCCGCTGAGCTGCTGCAGCCAGGCCGCATCGTTCACCTCGGCATAGAGCACGGGCTGCGCGATGTCGAAGGCCTTCAGCACGGCGGCCTTCACCACGCCGAAGGTGGCGAGGGTGACGCCCTTGCGCTGCACCACCACGGCGCTGTCGAGCAGGGGGTGCGCCTCGGGCGCATCGGTCACCCCGCTGATCCTCATGCGCTCAGTGAGCAGCTCCACCTCGGCCTTGATGTCGGCGATGTCCGCCTTGTCGTCCTCCGCACGCCAGCGCTCGCGCCAGCGACGGCCCGTCACGAGCAGGCCGGTGCGGTCCTCCTCGCGGGAGCCGGCGCTCGCCGCGGCGTACACGCGTCCGCGCTCGAAGAGGCGCAGATCCTTACGCTGCCTCGCGATGTTGTGCGCGGCGGCGGCGAGAAGGCCGAAGAGCATGGTGGGGCGCAGCACATCGAGCTCGTTGCTCAAGGGGTTCAGCAGGCGCACGAGGCCCTCGGGGGCTGAAGCGCCGAGCTTCACCGTGCGTTCACCGCTCACCAGCGAAGGCGTCATCACCTCGCTGAAGCCGCGGCCGGCGAGGTGGGCGGCCATGCTCTGTTGCAGGCCTTCCAGCGTGGCCATCGGCTTGTGCACGTCCGGCACCATCAAGCGCTCGGGCACGGGGATGCGGTCGAAGCCGTGGATGCGCAGCACCTCCTCCACCAGGTCGGCCTCGCGGTGCACGTCCACGCGGTACGGCGGCACGTGCACGGTGACCGTGCGTTCGGTGCGGTCGCTCAGGCGGCAGTCGAGCAGCTCGAGGATGCGCACCACATCGTCATGCGGGATGTGCACGCCGCACAGGCGGTCCACCGCGGTGAAGTGCAGCTTCACCTCACGCCACACGGGCTCGTGCGCGCGGATGTCGGTGATGCCCGAGCTGATGCGCGCGCCGGCCACCTCGCGCAGCAGCAGCGCCGCGCGTTTCAGGGCCACCAGCGTGATCTCCGGGTCCACGCCGCGCTCGAAGCGGAAGGAGGCGTCGGTGTTGAGGGCGTGGCGACGCGCGGTGCGGCGCACGCTCACCGCATCGAACCAGGCGCTCTCGAGGAACACGCTGGTGGTGGCCTCGGTGACCCCGCTGTCCAAGCCGCCGAACACGCCCGCGATGCACAGCGGACCGGCGGGGTCGGTGATCATCAGGTCCTCGGCGTCGAGCTTGCGCTCCTTGCCGTCGAGGGCCACGAAGGCGGTGCCGGTGGGCAGCTGGCGCACCAGGATGCGCCCGTCGGTGATGCGGTCGGCGTCGAAGGCGTGCAGCGGCTGGCCGAGCTCGTGCTGCACGAAGTTGGTGACGTCCACCACGTTGTTGATCGGCTTCAGGCCGATGCTGGCGAGCCGCTCCTTCAGCCACTCCGGCGAGGGGCCCACCTTCACCTGCGTGAGCGTGAGGCCGGCGTAGCGCGGTGCGGCGCGGTGCGCCTCCACCTCCACGGCGATGCTGCGCGCGTCATCGTCGGGCGCGAAGGCCTCGGTGGCGGGCATGCGCACGGCGACGGTGCGGCCGGTGCGGTACTGCAGGGCGGCGGCCAGGTCGCGGGCCACGCCCAGGTGGCTCATGGCATCGGCGCGGTTGGGCGTGAGACCGATCTCGAACACGTGGTCGGCCTTGAGGCCGAGTTGCTCGGCGGCGGGTGCCCCGGTGCGCGCGGCGGGATCGAGAACCAGAATGCCCGCGTGGCTCTGGCCCAGACCCAGCTCGTCCTCGGCGCAGATCATGCCGTGGCTCTCCACCCCGCGGATCTTGCTCTTCTTGATCACGATGCTGTTGCCGTCGGTCATGTGGAGCGTGCTGCCGACCAGCGCCACCAGCACCTTCTGCCCGGCGGCCACGTTGGGCGCGCCACACACGATCTGCAGCGGCTCGCCCTGCCCCACGTCCACGCGCGTCACGCTCAGGCGGTCGGCGTCGGGGTGCTTGGCGCACTCCACCACATGGCCCACCACCACCCCGGCCAGCATGCCCTTCACGGGCTCCAGCGGCTCCACGCTCTCCACCTCCAGCCCGGTGCTGGTGAGCACGTCGGCCACCTCGCGGGGGCTCATGCCGTCGAGGTCGATGAGGCTGTTCAGCCAGTTCCAGGAGATGCGCATGGTATCCGCCGTAGCCCCGGCGAAGGTGGATGGGGGTTGGGAAAAAAGGGTCGGCGAAGATACCGAACGGGCGTGGGGGGGCCGTTGTCGGTTGTTCGTTGTTAGTTGTCCGTCGGGAACGTGGATCTACGAACAACGGTGCACGATGCACGAACAACGATGCACCACGCCCGCCCCCGCTAGCTTTGAGCACGGCCATGGGCTACATCATCCTCTCCATCCCGCTCTTCTTCCTGCTCATGGGGGTGGAATTGGCTTGGAGCGTGTGGAGCGGTCGGCATCTCTACCGGCTGAACGACTTCATCGCCAACCTGGGCTGTGGCATCGGCTCGCAGGTGGTGGGCGCCTTCACCAAGACGGTCATCTTCGCCGCCTACCTGTGGACCTACGACCACCTGCGCGTGCTCACCCTGCCGCAGAGCGCGCTCACCTGGGTGGTGGCCTTCCTGCTGGTGGACCTGCTGTACTACTGGTTCCACCGCCTGAGCCACGAGGTGAACTTCCTGTGGGCCGCGCACATCGTGCACCACCAGAGCGAGGAGTACAACCTGAGCGTGGCCCTGCGCCAGAGCTGGTGGCAGGGCCTGTTCAGCTGGTGGTTCTACCTGCCCATGGCGGTGCTCGGCATCCACCCGGTGCTCATCGTCACCGTGGGCGCCTTCAACACGCTGTACCAGTTCTGGATCCACACCAAGGCCATCGGGCGCATGGGCCCGCTGGAGGCCGTGCTGAACACGCCAAGCCACCACCGCGTGCACCACGGCAGCGACCCCAAATACATCGACCGGAACCACGCCGGCACGCTCATCGTGTGGGACCGCCTCTTCGGTACCTACCAGCGCGAGGAGGAGGAGCCCGTGTACGGCATCACCACGCCGCTCAGCAGCTGGGACCCGGTGCGGGCCAACTTCCACTACTGGGGCGAGCTCATCGACCTGGCGAAGCGATGCACCCGTTGGAGCGACAAGGTGCGCGTGTTCCTGAAGCCCCCTGGCTGGCGGCCTGCGGAGCTCGGCGGCTTCCAAGGTCCGCGGCAGAAGGACCGCGCCACCTACCACAAGTTCGATACGACGGTGCCGCGGGCGGTGCGCGGCTACGTGGCCGTGCAGTTCACCCTGCTGTTGGTGGTCACCACGCTCTTCCTCTTCAAGCAACAGCTGTTGCCGGACGCGCTGCAGTGGGCCGCGGCCGGGCTCATCATCTGGTGGGTGATGGACATGGGCCTGCTGATGGAGGGCGGCAAGCGCGGGCTGATGGCCGAGAGCGGCCGCGTGATGGCCTTCGCGGCGCTGGGGCTGGCCACCGCGCTGACCCTCTGGAACACCTGGCTTATCGGTACGATGCTGGTGCTCGCGGTGGCGAGCATGGTGCACCTCACGATCCTCACGCGTCAGGCCCTGCGATCATGATCACCCTGCCCATCCCCTCGCTGGAAGGCCTCACCACGGAGCGCCTGCGTTTCCGCCGGATCACGCCGGACGATGTGGACGTGTGGATGCCCTACATCGAGAGCCCGGAGGCCGTGCGCTTCATGGGCTTCACCCCGGGCAGCCGCAGCGATTGCGCCTACATGATCCAGCGCGCGCTCGAGCGCTACGCGGAGAACGGCAGCGGCCTGCACATGGTGGAGCGGCGGGAAACCGGTGAGCCGGTCGGCCAGGTCGGCTTCCTGGTGCAGGACCTGGACGGCGCACCGGAACTGGAGATCGGCTACCACCTGCTGCCGGCGCACTGGCACCAAGGCTATGCCACCGAGGCGGCGCGCGCCTGCCGGGACCACGCCTTCCGGCTGGACCTGGCCCCGAGCCTGATCTCCCTCATAGACGTGGGCAACACAGCCTCGCAGCGCGTGGCGCAGCGCAACGGCATGGTGGAGGACCGCCGGACGCGCTGGAAGGGCCTCGACATCGTGGTGTACCGGATCCTGGCCCCGGCTTCCTGAGGTGCGGTGGCTATCTTGGCGCTCCATCCCTGCTCCGAAGCGATGGACATCCGGAAGTCCCCCTTGGTGAACGGCGCGCTCTACCTCGCGGCCACCACCGGCACGATCGTGGCCGAGGTGCGCGGGCTGAACGGGCTGCTCTATGTGTGCAAGCCGCTGATGATGGTGGTGCTGTCCGCGTGGTTCTTCTTCAACAGCCGCCGCGTGGGCGATCGCTTCACCCTGCTCGTGCAGGCGGGGCTCTTCTTCTCGCTCATCGGCGACATCGCCCTGATGTTCCAGCACCTCGACGGGTTCAACTTCCTGCTGGGCCTGGCCGCCTTCCTGGTGGCGCAGGTGTGCTACACGCTGGCCTTCGCGCACAACGTGTTCACCGTGGGCGGCTCCGAAGGCGTGATCGTGTCCACGGTCATCGGCGTGCTGCTGCTCATCTACGGCTTCATCTTCGCGCTCGACCTGCAGCCGCGGCTGGATGAAGGGATGGTGCCGCCCGTGATGGTGTACGCCGGTGCGATCACGCTGATGGGCATCGCGGCCGGCTTCCGGTACCGCCGCACCTACCCGGCGAGCTTCTGGCTGGTGCTGGTGGGTGCGCTGTGCTTCATCGCCTCCGACAGCCTGCTGGCCACCAACCGCTTCGTACGCCCCCTGCCGAGCGCCGGCCTGCTGATCATGGCCACCTACGCCACGGCCCAGGTGCTCATCGCCTACGGCGCGCTGGTGCACGTGCTCGACCCGGAGATGATCCGGCGTCGAAAGGAGCTGGAGACCTAGCTGATCCGCCCCCACACGGCCTGGCTCTTCAGCCGTTCGGCCAGCTCGCCCGCGATGGGCGCGTTGCCCGCCTCGTGCAGCTCCGGATCCTCGTCCAGCACACGTTGCGCCGCGGCGCGCGCCTGCTGCAGGATGTCCTGGTCGTGCACGAGGTCGGCGAGGTGCAGGGTGGGCAGGCCGCTCTGCTGCGTGCCGAGAATGTCGCCCGGACCGCGCAGGCGCAGGTCCACCTCCGCGATCTCGAAGCCGTCGTTGGTGCGCACCATGGTGCCCAGCCGCGTGCGCGCATCGTTGCCGAGCTTGTCGCCGGTCATCAGGATGCAGAAGCTCTGCTCCGCGCCACGCCCCACGCGGCCGCGCAACTGGTGCAGCTGGCTCAGCCCGAAGCGGTCGGCGTTCTCGATCACCATCACGCTGGCGTTGGGCACGTCCACACCCACTTCGATCACCGTGGTGGCCACCAGGATGTTCGTCTCGCCCCGCTTGAAGCGCGCCATCTCGTAGTCCTTGGTGGCCTGGTCCATGCGCCCATGTACGATGCTCACGGCGTACTTCGGCAGGGGAAAGCGGCGCGAGATGGCCTCGAAGCCGTCGGTGAGGTCCTTGAGGTCCTTGGCCGGGTTCGTGGCGGGATCGCCCTTGGTGCTCTCCTCGATCAGCGGGTACACGATGTACACCTGACGCCCCTTGGCGATCTCCTCCTCCAGGAAGGCGAACACGGCGTTGCGCGCGCTGTCGTACCGATGCACGGTCTTCACCGGCTTGCGGCCCGGCGGCAGCTCGTCGATCACGCTCACGTCGAGGTCGCCGTACAGGGTCATGGCCAGCGTGCGGGGGATGGGCGTGGCGGTCATCACCAGCACGTGCGGGGGCACCTCGTTCTTACGCCACAACCGTGCGCGCTGGGCCACGCCGAAGCGGTGCTGCTCGTCGATCACCACCAGGCCCAGGTCCTTGAAGCGCACAGGGTCCTCCAGCAGCGCGTGCGTACCGATGAGGATGTGGATGTGCCCCAGTTCCAGCGCGGCGAGCAGGCTGCGGCGCTCGGCGGCCTTGGTACTGCCGGTGAGCAGGCGCACCTCCAGCGGCATGTCCTTCAGCATGCGACCGATGGTGGCGAAATGCTGCTGGGCGAGGATCTCGGTGGGCGCCATCAGCGCGGCCTGGAACCCGTTGTCGAGCGCGATGAGCATGCTCAGCAGCGCCACGAGGGTCTTGCCGCTGCCCACGTCACCCTGCACCAACCGGTTCATCTGCCGGCCGCTGCCCATGTCCTTGCGCACCTCCTTCACCACACGCTTCTGCGCGCCGGTGGGCTCGAAGGGCATGTGTCGCGTGTAGAAGGTGTTGAAGAGCGTGCCGACGGTGCCGAACACGTGACCCTTCACCTGCTGCTGCACGAGCAGCTTCTGCTTCAGCAGTTGCAGCTGGATGAAGAAGAGCTCCTCGAACTTGAGGCGGCGTGTGGCGAGGTCGAGGTGGTGCTGGTCCTTGGGCGCGTGCAGCTGGCGGTAGCACGCCTCGCGGTCCATGCCGCCGAGCCACTGCACGAGCGAAGCGCTCAGGTTCTCGGGGATGTGCAGCCCTGGGGTGAGCAGCAGCGTGTGCGTGAGCTTGCCGATGGCGCGGCTGTTTAGGCCCTTGGCGGTGGCCTTGTCGGTGGTGCTGTACACCGGCTGCAGCGTGGCGTCGAGCCCGGCCTCCCAGGTGGCGGCGAGCTCCAGCTCGGGGTGCGCCAGGTTCACCTTGTCGCGGAACAGGCTGGGCTTGCCGTACACGATGTACTCCTGGCCGTTCTTCAAGGAGCCCTGCAGCCACTTGATGCCCTTGAACCACACGAGCTCGATGCTCCCCGTGGTGTCGGTGAGCTTCGCGGTGAGCCGCTTGCCCTGCTTCTCGCCGAGGGTCTTGATGTCCGTGACCACGCCGCGCAGCTGCACGCTGGGCAGCTCCTCGTTCACCTCGCGCACCGTGTGGAAGCGGCTGCGGTCCACGTATCGGAAGGGGAAGTGCTGGAGCAGGTCGCCGAAGGTGGCGATGCCCAGCTCGGCGCGCAGCAGCTCGCCCCGCTGCGGACCCACGCCCTTGAGGTACTCGATGGGGGTGTCGAGGAAGCCCTGCATCGGCGGAAAATTAGGTCGGCCGGCCGGATACCGATCATACCCTATGGTATTATACCTCATGGTATAATATCTTGGCACCATGGAAGGGAGCACCACACCGTTCGATTTCGGGAGCACGGTGAGCCGCGAGGCGTTCAACAACCGCCGCAAGGAGCTGGCGCGCCTGAAGGCGAACATGGCCGGCGGCATCAACACCATCCTCATCAGCCCCCGCCGCTGGGGCAAGAGCTCCCTCGTGGAACAGGCGGCGATCGAGCTGCGCGCCGAGCGGCGGAACGCCCGGGTGGCGGTGCTGGACATGTTCACCTGCGGCACCTTCGAGGAGTTCCTGGAGAACTATGCGCGGGCGGTGCTGGCGGCCACGAGCACCGGCTGGGAGGAGCAGGTGCGCAACGCCAAGACCTTCTTCAAGGCCATCGTCCCGAAGATCTCCATCGGGACCGAGCTGGAAGGCACGGTGGACATCGGTTTCGACTGGAAGGAGGCACGCAAGCACGCGGGGGACATCCTCGACATGGCCGAACGCATCGCCGCTGCGAAGAAGCTGCGGCTGGTGGTGTGCATCGACGAGTTCCAGGACCTGAAGGACTGGCGGGACGACCTGCGGATGCAGAAGCTGATGCGGGCGCACTGGCAGCGGCACAAGCACGTGACCTACGTGCTCTATGGCAGCAAGCGCCACATGATGGCCGACCTCTTCGACAGCAGCGGCAGGCCGTTCTACCGCTTCGGCGACCTGATGTGGCTGCAGCGCATCGGGATCGAGCACTGGACGCCCTTCATCGTGGAGCGCTTCAGGAGCACGGGCAAGGTCATCCCCGCCGACCTGGCCACCACACTGGCGTCAACCATGAAGGGCCACAGCTGGTACGTTCAGCAGATGGCGCACTTCACCTGGGAGCTCACGCGGAAGAAAGCCGATCGGGAGGGCCTTGAACGCGCGCTCGACCTGGTGCTCGACGCGAACACCCCCTTCTACCAGCTCACCTGCGAACAGCTGAGCCTCACCGCCATCAACCTGCTGAAGGCCATCGCCAGCGGCGAGACGAAGCTGACCAGCGCGGACGTGATGCACGAGCACCGCCTGGGCACACCGCGCAACGTGCAGAAGGCCCGGGAGGGGCTGGAGGCGAGGGACATCGTGGAGCGCACCCCGCAGGGCTGGGCCTTCCTGGACCCCGGCTTCGAGCTCTGGTTCCGCCGGGCGTTCATGGACCAGCCCGCCCGGCTGGCGGATTGATCTTATACCACGTGGTATAATACCTCCAGGTATATTCCACCCTGCGATCGGTGGGACGTAGGGCGCATGGTCCTGGAGCAGCGCTCACCCCCGGTCCTCCGCCCCCACCCCGCGCACCAGGTGGTAGCCGCTCACGAGCAGCACCCCCAGCAGGCCGGTCATCAGCCACACGTGGTCGTAGCGGAAGGGATGCAGCACCGGCCGCACCACGTCCAGCGCCAGCGCGTAGGGGTCGGTGAGCACGTCCCAGCTGTTCCAGCGCAGGAAGCGGCCCAGGTAAATGCCGAAGGCGCTGAGGAAGAGCGCGGCCACGATGCCCGCGCGTGCCCACCCGCGGCCCACGAAGGCGCGCAACGTGCGCTCCGCATGGTGCAGCGAGAGGTAGCCCAGGAAGAGGCCGGTGAGCGCGAACGAGAGCAGCATCAGCAGGTCGTACCACAGCGGCACGGGCGCGCGGTGCTTCAGGTGCAGCAGGTCGGTGAGGATGTAGGGCGCGTTGGGCAGAAAGAGCAGCCAGGGCGCAAGCGCGAGCAGCGCGAGCGGCTTCAGGCGCGTGCGCGACAGTCCGTGCGCGGCCCAGGCGAAGACCAGCGGAAGGACCGCCAGCAGCAGGTTCCAGCTGAGGAAGACGAAGGAGGTGCGGCCGCTCAGCTCCAACCTGTCCGCCAGCACGGCCAGGCAGAACGCGCAGGCCACGGCGATCCAGTTGAGCAGGGGCAGGCGGCGCCAGAGGTGGTCGTGCAGGGTGCGGAACATGGGGATGCTTGCTGTGCGCGGAACGCAGCGCCCGGTAGACCTATTGCACACCCGGTGGGAAGACCCGCGGTCGGTCAGGGGCACTTGCTCAGATCGGCCGACGTTCGGTGTCAAGCTCCGAGCGGTGGATCAACACCGTGGCCCCGAAGAGCCCGCGGTAGGTCGTGTAGCGCACGTAGGCCATCCCGTCCGGAAGGCCGAAACTGTACACCCGTGCCCGCGTCCATTCCGCATACGCCCCGTCGTCGAAGTTCACCGTGGGCCTGCACCAAGGCTGACGTGAGCCCATGCAATAGGTGCCGATCACCGTGATCTTGTGCTCCGTGGTGCCCGGCGCCGACGTGGGGATCAGGTTGAGCAGCAGCAGTGCGGTCACCGCCAAGGGGCCGTAGACCGTGAAGCCGAGCACCAGGGAGCCGGCCGTGCGTCCGTATCCCCGCGACCGCATCGCACTTACAAGCACCGTCAGGAACACCACGCTGGCGAACACGATCAGCAGGGTGCTCAGCGGGATCAGGGTGAAGGACGCGAGCCAGTAGGAGAACACACAACCGCCGAACCAGATGCCGACCGCATGGTCCGCTGGATCGCCGAACGGTACGCTCATGGCCAAGTGGCGCAGCGTGGCGCTCAGATCGCACCCATGCCCAGCAGCAGCGCCGGCTCCTCCATCAGCCCCTTGAAGGTGTTGAGGAAGGCGGCCCCGGTGGCGCCGTCCACCACGCGGTGGTCGCAGCTCAACGTCACCTTCATGGTGTGGCCGGGCACGATGGCCCCGTTGCGGACCACGGGCTTCTCCACGATGCCGCCCACGGCCAGGATGCACGCATCGGGCGGGTTGATGATGGCGGTGAACTCCTCGATGCCGAACATGCCGAGGTTGGAGATGGTGAAGGTGTTGCCTTCCCAATCGGCGGGTTGCAGCTTCTTCTCCTTGGCCTTCTTGGCCATGTCGCGCACCTCGGCACCGATGGTGCGCAGGGGCTTGCCATCGGCGAAGCGCACCACGGGCACCAGCAGGCCCTCCTCCACCGCCACTGCCACGCCGATGTGCACGTGCTCGTTGTAGCGGATGCGGTCGCCGAGCCAGCTGCTGTTCACCTTGGGGTGCTGCTTCAGGGCCACGGCGGCGGCCTTGATCACCAGGTCGTTGAAGCTGATCTTGTCGGGCGCGATGCTGGCGTTGATCGCTTCGCGGACCTGCATGGCGCGGTCCATGGGGATCTCGAGCGTGAGGTAGAAGTGCGGCGCACTGAACTTGCTCTCGGCCAGGCGGCGCGCGATGGTCTTGCGCATCTGGCTCACGGCCACCTCGGTGAACGATTCCACCTGCGGAGCGCTGTAGCCCATGCCACCACCCGTGTAGCCTTCGATGTCCCGCTTGGTCACGCGTCCATCCGGACCGCTGCCCTTCACGCGACCGATGTCGATGCCCTTCTCCTCAGCCAGGCGCTTGGCGAGCGGGCTGGCGTGCTTGCGGCCGCTGCCGTTCGAGACAGGAGCTGCGCCTACGCTGGGAGCTGCGGCGCGCGCGGCAGGAGCAGCGGCAGGCGCAGGAGCAGGTGCGGGAGCCGGGGAAGCAGGAGCAGCAGCAGGCGCAGGGGCAGGGGCGGCGGCGGGAGCTTTCACCTCCTGCGCTTGCTCCTTCGGGGCGGCACCTGCAGCTTCCGCGAGAAGCTTGCTGATGTCCTCCCCTTCCTTGCCGAACACGGCGAGCAGGCTGTCAACCGCGGCGGTCTTGCCTTCGGGCACACCGATGTGCAGCAGCACGCCGTCGTAGAAGCTCTCGAACTCCATCGTGGCCTTGTCGGTCTCGATCTCGGCGAGGATCTCACCGCTCTTCACCTTGTCACCCACCTTCTTGTGCCACTTCGCCACCACACCCTCGGTCATGGTGTCGCTCAGCTTCGGCATGCGTACGATCTCGGCCATAGTGTCTTAGTGATTAACCGCCACGGCGCAACGCGCGCCAAGCGAAGGCCCTGGTGGTTGATGATACCCGCTGTTCGCTGGCGCTGCGCATTCGTAGCGTTCGTTGCGTCGTTGCGGTCGGATCTCAGTCCTTGATGAACGGATAATCGGGCGTCCTGTACACGTCCTCGTAAAGTTCCTTCGCCTCGGGCAGCGGGCTCTCCTCGGCGAACTTCACGGCGTTCTCCACCTCCTTCTTGATCGCTTCGTCCAGCGCTTCGAGCTCGGCCTCGGTGGCCCACTTGTTCGACAGCAGCTTGGCGCGCACATCCTCGATGGGGTCCTGCTGCTTGTAGGCCTCCACCTCCTCCTTGGTGCGGTACTTCTGCGGGTCGCTCATGCTGTGGCCGCGGTACCGGTAGGTCTTGATCTCCAGCAGGTAGGGTCCCTTGCCATCGCGGCAGTGGGCACAGGCCTTGGCGATGGCCTCGTGCACGGACTCGCACTTCATGCCGTCGACCGCCTCGCCGGGCATGTCGTAGCTCTCGCCCAGGGTGTGCAGCTCGCGCACGTTGCTGGTGCGCTCCACGCTGGTGCCCATGGCGTAGTGGTTGTTCTCGATGATGAAGACCACGGGGATCTTCCAGGTCATGGCGATGTTGAAGGTCTCGTGCAGCATGCCCTGGCGCACGGCGCCGTCGCCCATCATGCACAGGGTCACCTGATCGCCGCCGCGGTACATGTCGGCGAAGGCGATGCCGGCGCCCAGGCCGATCTGCCCGCCCACGATGCCGTGGCCGCCGAACAGGTTCCGCCCCTTGTCGAAGTAGTGCATGCTGCCGCCCTTGCCTTTGCTGGTGCCGGTGGTCTTGCCGTAGAGCTCGGCCATCACGCGGTTCGGCGACTCACCCAGCACCAGGGGATGGCAGTGGTCGCGGTAGCCGGTGATGATGCGGTCCTCCTTGCCCATGGCCGTCACCATCCCCGCGAGGATGGCCTCCTGGCCGATGTAGAGGTGGCAGAAGCCGCCGAACTTCTGCATGGTGTAGAGCTGACCGCACTTCTCCTCGAAGCGGCGCATCAGCAGCATGTCCTTGAACCAGCGCTGGTAGGTCTCCTTGGTGAAGCCGGCGGCGGCGGGCTTGGCGGTCTTCGTGGCGGTGGAGGAAGCGGTCTTCGTGGCCATGGGAAGGTGCTCGGGAAGCGGGGCCAAAGATAGCCCCCGGCCCCATGCGCACGGGCCCGTGGGGCGGCCTACTTCCGCAGGAAGGAGCTGTCGAACGACAGGGGCAGCAGGCTCTCGATGCTGTACGTCTCCAGCACCGGCCCGCGCACATTGCCCATGAGCAGGCGGATGGGCGAACCCTGGCGCACCTCCTGCTCCAGCAGGGCCTGGCGGCAGATGCCGCAGGGCGTCACGGGGTCGCGGCCCTTCACCTGGGGCACCACGATGGCCACGCAGTCCACGGTGCCGCGCGGCAGCATGGTCATGGCGGCGTGCAGGGCGGTGCGCTCGGCGCAGGTGCCGGCGGGGAAGGCCGCGTTCTCCTGGTTGCTGCCGGGCACGATCTCGCCGCTCTCCATCCGCAGCGCGGCGCCCACCTTGAACTTCGAGTACCGCGCGTAGGCGTTGCGGGCCGCGCGCTGCGCCAGCTTCAGCAGTTCCTGGTCGTCCTTGGGCAACGCCGACCAGGCCGGGTGATGCATATACACGGTGGTGACCTTGCGCGAGCTGGACATGGGCGTTCCGGGGAAAGGGTGTCGAAAGTAGTCAAGCCGGGCATCCGCAGGTCCGATCGGACCGATCGGTGCCAACGGTGTCCCACGGCTGCCGCCGGCCCGCCGGGTCGGTGGCCGTTCCCTAGTTTTACCGCCCTTCCCCATGTCCGCGCTCCAGGAGGTCATCGCCCGCTACGACCCCATCTCGCTCGCCGAGATGGACCGTGTGGAGCTGCTGGACCGCATGGACACCAAGTACATCTTCGCCTCGGCCGACCTGCCCGGGTTCCTGGAGGCTTTGCGCACCGAGTACCGCGTGCTCGAGGTGGAGGGCCGGCGCGGCACGGACTACCGGTCGCTGTACTTCGACACGGCCGGCCTTCGGCACTACCTGGAGCACCACAACGGCCACAGTTTCCGCAGCAAGGTGCGGTTCCGCGAATACGTCGGCAGCGGCCTGGCCTTCCTGGAGGTGAAGCGCAAGACCGGGCGCGGCGGCACGGACAAGAAGCGCATCAAGGTGGCGGGCATCCCCGCGGGGATGGACGCCGAACAGCAGGACTTCGCCGCGCGCGCGAGCCATTGTGCCGAGCCGTTGCTGCCCCAGCTGTGGAACCACTTCACCCGGCTTACACTGGTGCACCGCACGCGCAACGAGCGCCTCACCATCGATCATTCCATGCGGTTCACCCTGGCGGGCACCGAGCGCGCGCTGGAGGGCATCTGCGTGGCCGAACTGAAGGAGGCCCGCACCGACCGCCGGTCGCCCTTCGCGCGCCTCATGCGCACCCTGGGCATCCGCCCGGCCGGCATGAGCAAGTACTGCATCGGAATGACCCTGCTGCACCCCCGGCTCAAGGCCAACGCCTTCAAGCCCGTGCTGCTCCGCCTCGAACGCATCCGCAACGCCGCCTGACACCCGACCCATCGATGACCGACAAGCTCTTCGGCATGCGCCTCTTCCACCCCGACCTGTGGGAGCTGCTCTTCAAGTTCACCATCGACCTGGTGGTGGTGTTCGTGCTGATCCGCGTGATCTACTACAACATCCACCGCAAGAAGGACCACCTCTTCACCTACTTCCTGTTCAACGTCCTCATCTTCTTCCTGTGCGTGCTGCTGAACAACGTGAAGCTGAGCACGGGATTCGCCTTCGGCCTGTTCGCGGTGTTCAGCGTGCTGCGCTACCGCACCGAGCAGATCAGCATCAAGGACATGACCTACCTGTTCGCCGTGATCGCCCTGGCGGTGATCAACGCGCTGGTGAGCAAGAAGATCAGCCTGGCCGAACTGCTCTTCACCGACGGCATGATCCTGGTGATGACCTACGCGTTGGAGAACCTGTGGCTCACCCGGCACGAGGCCATGCGCTTCGTGAACTACGAGCGCATCGACCTCATCAAGCCTGACAAGCGGGCGGAGCTGCTCGCCGACCTGAAGGAACGCCTCGGCATCCACGTGAGCCGGATCGAGGTGGGCAAGATCGACCTGCTGCGCGATACCGTGCAGCTGCGCGTGTTCTACTTCGAGGATGAGCAGAGCCTGGGCACCTTCATCGAGCCGGCGGCCGACGACGGCGACGACTAGGCCTTGTGGATGAGGGCCACGGCATAGGCGCAGGCACCCTCCTCGCGCCCCGCGAAGCCCAGTTTCTCGTTGGTGGTGGCCTTGATGCCCACGGCGTCCTCGCCCACGCCCAGCAGCGGTGCCATGGCGGCGCGCATCGCGGCGATGTGCGGCTTGATCCGCGGCCGCTCCATCACCAGGGTGCAATCCACGTTGCCCACCTTCCAGCCGGCCTCGCCCAGCAGGCGCACCACCTCCTTCAACAACACCTTGCTGTCCGCGCCCTTCCAGCGCATGTCGGTATCGGGGAAATGGTGGCCGATGTCGCCCAGGCCGGCCGCGCCCAGCAGCGCGTCGCACACGGCGTGCAGCAGCACGTCCGCGTCGCTGTGACCAAGAAGTCCGGAAGGGTGGTCGATGCGCACCCCGCCCAACCAGAGCTCCCGTCCCTCCGCCAGGCGGTGAACGTCGTAGCCGTGCCCGATCCGGAAGGGGATCATTCCGCGGCCTGCTTCTTCTTCTTGCCGTCGAAGTTGAAGCCCAGGGTGAAACGCAGCGTGTTGGCGAGCGGGCTGCGCTGGGTGTTCGCGATGAGGTAGCTCAGGTCGAGCGAGAACACGTTGTAGCGCAAGCCTGCGCCGAGGGTGACGTACTTGCGGTTGCCCTTGGTGTAGTGCTCCCAGAAGTAGCCGCCGCGGAAGGCGAACTGCTTGGCGTACCAGTACTCGAGGCCGGTGCCGAAGTTGATCTCGCGGAACTCCTCGCGGGTGATGCTGCCCGGCTCCACCTGCACGTTGCCGTTGTCGTCGTAGTACACCACGCCGGGCGCGTCCGTGAAGGAGCCGAACATGCCGGCGGCCACGCCCCGGTTGGGGTCCTTGCCGCTGGCGATCACCAGGTTGCCCTGGTCGTCGCGCACCACCGTGCCCGTGCTGTCGATGAGGTACACCGGCGGCGTCGGAACCAGCAGCTTGTTGATGTCCAGGTTCCAGGTAAGGCTGTTGTAATCGTCGAAGTTCATCGTGAGCCGCGGGCCCGTGCGCAGGTTGATGGGGATGAAGTCGCGCTTGGCGGCATCGGAATAGGACATCTTGCCCCCGATGTTGGACACGTTCAGGCCCCAGGCGAACTCCCCGTCCTTGCGGCCGAACTGAACGTCATCCTTGATGTAATACATGGAGACGTCGGCGGCGATCGTCTGGCCGGCCTTGGTGTTGGCCCCGCTCACGTTGAGGCCGCCGGTGAGGTTGCTGTTGATGTAGCGCAGGGTGATGCCTCCGGACACCTTCTCGCTGAGCTTCTGCGAGAAGGTGAGGTCGATGGCGAACTCGGCGGGTTTGAAGTCACGGATGGGCTGGCCGTTCACGTCGGTGAACTGGATGCTGCCCAGGTTGAAGTAACGCAGCGAGGCGCCGATGGCGGAGCGCCCGCTCGCCAGCTTCTTGTAGCCTGCCAGGTAGGCGAGGCTCATGTCGGGCACCAGATTGCGCAGCCA
Organism: Flavobacteriales bacterium; assembly: GCA_044226515.1. Lineage (GTDB taxonomy): Bacteria > Bacteroidota > Bacteroidia > Flavobacteriales_F > PHOS-HE28 > PHOS-HE28. Next base: position 22,157 of record JBGAGX010000004.1, read on the forward strand.
GGGCGAGTACGACATTCGGAACTCGCTCTGGTCCTCGGCGAACACGAGCTTGCTGGGGTTCCAGTGGATCGCGTTGGCATCGGCGCTCACGGCCACACCGGCATCCCCCATGCCGCCCGCCCGCGAATCGGGCGAGATCATGAGGAAGGGGACCGCGGTGGTGATGGTGTTCAGCTGCTGGTCGCAGGCCTGGCCCGAGAGCTCGTTGATGCATCCCGTGTTGACCTGGGCGGTTCCCTGGGCGGCGGCGATCAGGCCCAGCATCGGCAGGCCCCAACGGATGGGCGTGAACTTCATGGATCTCAAGGGTCTCGCGAAAGGACGGCAAATATACGGGACCGCCCCCGGGGTTATTGTGCGCGGTCAGCGCAGGATCACAAGCTTCTCGAACTTATCGGCGGAATCGCCATCGGGCGTGGTGATGGCGAGGCGGTAGACATAGACCCCCCTCCCCAGCTTGTCGCCCTGGTCGTCGAGGCCGTCCCAGGCCAGGGGCTCGCTCCGGAACCCATCGCAGGCCAGTGTGCGGTCCATGGTCTTCACCAGCCTGCCCGCGATGGTGAACACCTGCACCTTCACATCAAGGGTGGTGCAGGGGCGGTTGTGCTCGAAGTAGAACTCGGTGCGCGTGGTGAAGGGGTTGGGGTAGTTCAGCACGTGCTCCAAGGCCAGTTCGGCGCTCGGCGCCACCACGAACTCGACGCTGCGCTCGTTGCTGTTGTTGAACACGTCCCAGGCCTTCAGGCTCAGGGTGTGCGAGCCTTCGGCCAGGTCCTTGAAGCGGTACCGCACCTTGCCGCTCTTGTAGGTGTCCAGATCGGCCTCGTAGCGATCGTTGAGCACGAGCGACTGTTCGGTGTTGGCATCGAGCACCGCCACCAGGTCGTGCCCGATGCTGTTGCCCAGCGTGTTGATCCCGTTGTCGTCGAAGAGCTTGGCGTACAGCAGCGGGTCCTCGTTGGTGATCCCGCCGGTGACGAACCGGTCGTCGTTCATGAAGAGCTCGATGCGCGGCCCGGAAAGGTCCCCCACCACGTCATCCTCGGTGCCGCCCACGAGCGGGTCGTTGGTGTAGCCGCAGGCATTGGTGGAGGCGCTCTCGGCGTACACGCTGATGCGCCCCGGGCCCACCTGGTACTGGATGTCCTTGGGCACCACGAAGGTGAAGTTGAACAGGCCGTTGCTCACGGTGGCACGACCGCGGTAGATGATGTTCTTCCGCAGCTGGAAATTGAAGGGAGAGCCCCCGTCGTTGGCCAGCGTGCTCACGTTCACCTTCTTGTCGAACACGGTGGGCACCACCTGCCCGTTGAAACCGGTGAGCACCTGGTCGTTCTCATCCACCACCTGACCGCTGATGCGCACGGTGCCCAGCGCGGAGATGGTGTCGATGGGGTTGCCGAGCGTGTCGGTGATGCTGGTGATCACCGCCTTGGTGCGGGGCTGCGCCAGGCGCAGGCTGGGGTCGCCCAGCAGCACGAAGTTGCGGTGGTTGGTCTGGTTGGGCTGGCTGCTGGTGATGTCGTACTTGGTGCGGCGGTAGATGTCGCCCAGGCGCATGGCCCGGCCCTGCTCCTCCTCGGTATCGAACACGTGGTCGTAGAAGTACTGGGCGAGCGAGAAGTTCTGGCTGGAGAAGGCCAGGCGCGTGGTGCTCATGAGGCCGATGCCGCCACCTTGGGCGTTGAGCAGCACCAGTTCCCCCGCCGAGGTGCGCGAGGGGTCGTCCCAGCGGCTGAACTCGCACGTGGCGGTCATGAACAGCGGCAGGCGCTCCAGGTTGGTCCAGCCCATGATGGTGCTCACGTCGAGCAGGCGCTCGTGCGCCCAGCCCACCTCGCCGCCGTGACCGGTGTAGTTCACCAGCAGCAGGCCCTTCTCCACCCGCTCGCGAAGCTCCTCCTGGGCATCCGGATAGCGCTCGCCGCCCGGGGTGCTCACCTGCGTATAGGCGTCCAGGTAGATCTTGTTCACGTTGTAGCAGGGATGCTCGTTGTCCACGGTGGTGGCAAGGGCGTCGCTCTGGCTCATGTGCACCGGCCCCTCGAAGCCGTCGCCCTCCTGATCGTCGCTCACGAACATCACCCAGTTGCGCCAGTCGCTCAGGCCCGCATCGGTGTTCACCGAGCACTGGGGGCCCGCATTGGTGGAGAGGAGGTTGAGCTGGTCGTAGTTCAACAGCTTGTTCACCACCTCACGCGCCTGCTGCACCGTGCTCACCGGGAAACGCCCCACACCGATGTCCGTGATGTCGGAGGTGTTCTCCCCTTCGTTGTCGTCCAGGAGCGCGAAATAGTCGTCGCTCACATAGGAACGCGTCGGATCGGTGGAGTTGGCCGTCTCGTAGCTCGGGATCAGGTTCTGATTGCCGGGGAAGAGCGACACGTTGTTGTACGAACCGTCCCCGAAGAGCAGCAGGTAGCGGGGCATGAGGAGGGGGTCCGTGCCGGCGCGGTCGTACAGCATCTTCATGTAGCGCTTGATCGCGGTGGCATCGCGCTGGCCGCTGCTGAACTCGTTGAAGATCTGCTGGGGCGTGACCACCTGCACGGCGAGGCCTTCGGAGGTGCGGGCATCGGCCAGCACCTGGGCCTGGGCCAGGAAGGGCTCGGGGCACACGATCACCAGGTCGGTGGGAAGCGGTGTGGCGTGCAGGTCCTGGTTGGCCACCGCACCGATGGCCGTGGGCGTGAGGTAGCCGCTGTTGCGGAAGGCCGCGAAATGATGCAGCGTGTCCGTGGCCATGCGCCAGGTCTTCTGCGCGCCACCATCGGTGAACGCGACGTTGCGCACGTTGGTGGGTTCGGTGATGTCCCACACCCGGTACACCGTCTGGGCCTGGTCCAGCACGAACTCGGCCACCTGGCCGGCCCCCACCGAGGCCCGGTCCTGGAAGAAGAGCTGGTTGCCGGTCATCTTCAGGTCCCTCCGGCCGAACACCTCCAGGTAGTTCATCCAGGCCAGGCTCGTCACCGGGTCGAACTTGTTGAAGGTGATGGACACCCCCAGCGTGCTCGATGAGGGAAGGAAACTGAAACAGCGCGTGAAGGGGCGAGCGTAGAGGCTGGTGTAGTTGGGCGGTACACCCGTCTCGGAGAAGCTGGTCTGGAAGGAGCCGATGTTCACCGTGAAGGAGCTCGCATAGCTGGTGCCCACCGTGCGGGTGGCCCCGTCGAACACCACGCGCACCGTGTCCTGCGTCCGCAGGTAGGGCATGTCGAAGACATAGTTGTAGGTGGTGACCATGTCGAAGGTCTCGGCGAACCAGGTGCGGCCGGTCTTGATCAGGTTCACGATGTCGTTGTCGATGAACTGGCGGTCGTCGAACGCGGTCACCTGCACCGTGGATGGATCATTGCTCAGCTGGGCGGCCGTGATCCGGGATGGGGGGTCCACCCCGAGCCCGATGAAGTAGCTGGCGGAATCGCTGTAGACGTTCTTCACATGGCTCCAAGGGCCGCAGGAGGTCGGGGTGGTCCAGCGCTGGGCATCGCTCGCGTAGAAGAGGACATGGTCGCCCGGGCCGAAGAGCCCGTCCCCGCCATCCACCATCTCCACCGCGTTCAGGACCACGTCGGTGGGCTGGAACGGGGTGTTGGTGAACGGCAACATGCCCGCGTGGTTCCCGTACAGGTTCACCTGGTCGCTGGCGATCGGTCCACCGCTGTAGCCCATGGACTGGAGGAACTCGTAGGTGAGCTTGTACACCCCCCTCTGGTGGACGGTGAACCGATACCAATCGCCTGTGGCGAACTTGGAACTGCCCGGGTAGGTCCCACTGCGCAGGGTGCCGGCCGCGCCCCCCCGACGCACCTCCTCCACGATCTCGACCCGTTGATCCACGAGCCGTTCATAACGTCCTGTCCCCGGCGCCCTTCGGTAAGGATAGATGTCCACCAAGGCCACCGGTCGCTTGCGGTGCATCCCCATGGCCTGGCGCACTTCGGGCTCGGCCGCCGTCACCGTGCCAAGCCCCGGTGTGGAGGCGATCTCCTCGGCCGTGAGCTCCACGTACCGCGTGTCGGTCAAGGCCACGCTGAAGCCCACCGCACCGCTGGAAAGCGGCCGTGAGACGTGGAGGTACGGCAGCCCGGAGCGGTCCGCGTCGTATTGCACGCCCTTCTGGATCAACGCACCGGACGAAGCCGGTCGCTCAGCCCGTTCAGCCCCCTTGGTGGCCACGCTTTCCGGCGTCTGCCGAACCTGTTGGGCACCGACCGTCGTAGAAGCGGTAAGCAGGAGGATGGACAGGGGGTGCTGGATGCGGAACATGAACAACTGCTAACAGGTTTTCAACAAGATCCGCCGAAAATACTACCTTCGGCCCTTGCGTTCAGAACACACGACGAACGGGTATGGTTCCGTTTTATTGCGGCCATGCCCGGTGAACCTGAACGCAGGGGGCTTCGTATACTTGGCGCTTGCACTGGTGCACCGATCGATGGTGAGCATGATGAAACGCAGCTTGGTCAGGGCGGCCATGGGGTTCGCATTGGGGCTTCTGTTCGTGCAGGAGGCCGAGGCGCAGGACCCCCAGTTCACGCAGTTCTATGCGAACCCGCTTTACCTGAACCCGGCCTTCGCCGGCACGGCGCGCTGTCCGCGCGTGGTGCTGAACTACCGCAACCAATGGCCTGCGCTGACGGGTACGTTCGTCACCACCAGCGCCAGCTACGACCAGCACGTGGAGGGCCTCAGCGGGGGCCTCGGGCTGCTGGTCACCAACGACCAGGCCGGCAAAGGCACGTTGAACACCACCACCGTCAGCGGCATCTACTCCTACGTTCAGCCCATCAACCGGCACTGGTCGATCAAGGCCGGCTTTCAGGCCACCTACTTCCAGAAATCACTGGACTGGAGCAAGCTCACCTTCGGCGATCAGATCGATCCCCGTCGGGGCTTCATCTACAACACGAACGACGTGCCCCGTGGGGGCAGCGTGGGCAATGCCGACTTCAGCGCCGGCCTGCTGGCCTACACGGACATCATCTATGTGGGTTTCGCGGCCAACCACCTCACCGAGCCGAACGAATCGCTCATCGTGGGCACGAGCAAGCTGCCCATGAAGCTCACCGGTCATGCCGGTGCGGCCATTCCCCTGGGCATGCGCGGCAAGTACGGAAAACCGAAGACCCGCATCAGCCCCAACGTGCTCTACCAGCAGCAGGCCGAGTTCCGCCAGCTCAACCTTGGTCTGTACCTGGACCACGGTCCGATCACGGCCGGTGTATGGTATCGCAGTAAAGATGCGTTCATAGTCCTGATCGGCTTCCAGGCCGAGAAGCTCAAGTTCGGCTACAGCTACGATGTCACCACCAGCAAGCTCACCACCGCCACCGCCGGTTCGCATGAGGTGAGCCTGCAGCTCCAGTTCAATTGTAAACCCAAGAAGCGCCGGTTCCGCCAAGTGGCGTGCCCCACCTTCTGATCGTCCTGCAACCACGAAGAACCAGTCCAACATGAGCCTCGCAAGGAATAGTGGCCTCATCGCGCTCAGCGCGGTGCTGCTGAGCTCCTGCCAGTTCGAAAAGAGCGGCGCCACCGGCTGGAACTACAACGACTCCAAGAACGGGGGCTTCGAGAAGGCCGCGTTCGAGGAGCAGGAGACCGGTCCCGGTCTCGTGCTCGTGGAGGGCGGTCAGTTCACCATGGGCCGCATCACGGACGACCTGCTGCACGAGTGGGATCACATCCCGCGCACCGTCACCGTTTCCTCCTTCTACATCGATGAAACGGAGGTGACCAACTTCTACTGGCTGGAATACCTCTACTGGGTGGACCGCGTGTTCGGTGCCGACTACCCCGAGATCTACAAGAAGGCCCTTCCCGACACCCTGGTCTGGCGCAGCAAGCTCGCCTTCAACGAGCCCAAGGTGGAATACTACCTGCGGCACCCCGCCTACCGAGACTACCCGGTGGTGGGCGTGAACTGGCTCCAGGCGAACGACTTCTGTGCCTGGCGCACCGACCGCGTGAACGAGCTCATCCTCATCCGCGAGGGCCTGTTCGAGGACTATCCCAATCAGATCAACGAGGACCACTTCACCACCGACGCTTACCTGGCCGGTCAGTACGAAAGTGGCAAGAAGGTGGATGGCGTGCAGGACTTCAACCCCAACCGCGACACCCGCAACGTGCGCATGGAGGACGGCATCCTGCTGCCCCGTTACCGCCTGCCGACCGAGGCCGAGTGGGAATACGCCGCCTATGGCCTGGTGGGCAACAGCATCGATGAGCGCATCGTGGAGCGCCGCGTGTATCCGTGGAACGGACACTGGGTGCGCTACGACAGCCGCAAGAAAGGCGGTGCCTTCTACGGCGACTTCCGCGGCAACTTCATGCGCGGCCGGGGTGATTACATGGGCGTGGCCGGCAGCCTCAACGACAACGCCGATGTGACCGCTCCCGTGTTCAGCTACTGGCCCAACGACTACGGCCTCTACAACATGGCCGGCAACGTGAGCGAGTGGGTGATGGACGTGTACCGCCCGCTGAGCCCCGAGGACAAGGACGATTTCAACGCCTACCGCGGCAACGTGTTCAAGACCAAGGTGCTCAACAGCGACGGCGCCATCGACGACAAGTACGACAAGGTCATCTACGACGTGGACGGCATCAAGTACTACCTGGAGCAGTTCCAGACCAAGATGGCCGGCAAGGCCACCGAGGAGGAGGGCAAGCTCATCGACGACCTGCTCGCCGCCTGTGACCAGGCCATCGAGTTCAAGAACACCCGCAAACAGGACGCCGCGATGCAGCGTGTGCAGGACATGGTGGACATGATCAAGGGCCAGGACCTGGAGATCTGCCCCAAGCTGCTCTCGGGGCTCAGCGAGTACCAGAGCGACCAGCCGGGTGATGTGCAATACCGCGACGTCACCGTGGAGGAGAACATCGACCGCCGCAACTACCGCGAAAGCGACAACATCGACTTCCGCGACGGCGACCTGGAGAGCTCCATCTACTACGACCAGCCCGACTTCGAGGGCAACCCGATGTACGACTGGGGCAAGACCTCCCTGGTGAACGACCACGCCCGCGTGTACAAGGGCGCCAGCTGGGCCGACCGCATCTACTGGGCCAACCCCGGCACCCGCCGCTACCTCGACGAGCGTCAGAGCACCGATGCCATCGGCTTCCGCTGTGCCATGACCCGTGTGGGCAGCCCCGTGGGCCTTGGCGATGATAAGCGCCGCAAGGAGCTGAAGAAGTAACCGGCGATCGTCGAAACGAACCGCCCGCAACGACCCCGGTCCACAGGCCGGGGTCGTTCTTTTGGTGCATGTCCGCCCCCTACCGTTCCGTTCCCGAGCTCCACGAGCGCTTCCTCGCTTCCACCGGGGCCTGCACCGACACGCGCAAGCTGCTGCCCGGCGGCATGTTCTTCGCGCTGAAGGGACCCAGCTACAACGCCAACACCCTGGCGACCCAGGCCCTGGAGGGCGGCTGCCGCTTCGCGGTCGTGGACGATCCCGCGGTGGCGGTGGACGAGCGCCACCTGCTTGTACCCGACGTCCTCAAGGCCCTGCAGGAGCTGGCCCGCCACCACCGTCGCACCTGCGCCATCCCCGTGGTGGCCATCACCGGCACCAACGGCAAGACCACCACGAAGGAGCTGGTGCACGCGGTGCTGAGCGCGGACCGCCCCACACTGGCCACCGAGGGCAACCTCAACAACCACATCGGCGTGCCGCTCACCCTGCTGCGCTTGAAACCGGTGCACCGCATCGCCATCATCGAGATGGGCGCGAACCACGTGGGCGACATCCGCGAGCTGGTGGAGATCGCTGAACCCACGCACGGGCTCATCACCAACATCGGCCGGGCCCACCTCGAGGGCTTCGGCAGTTATGAGGGCGTGGTGAAGGCGAAGACCGAGCTGTACGATTTCCTCGGCGCGCACAAGGGCACCCTCTTCGTGCACGGCGACGACCCCCTGCTGATGGCGAAGAGCGAAGGCCTGCAGCGTGTGACCTACGGGCGCGACGAGCACTTCGATGCCAGTGGCGAGGCCCTTAATAGCGACGAGCCCTGCATGGAATTCGTTTTCGAGGACACCCGATGGCACGGGCATTACCACATCGTCACCAAGCTCATCGGCAACTACAACGCTCCGAACGCACTGGCGGCGGTGTGCATCGGCCAGCACTTCGGCGTGCCGGACGACGTGATCGCCGGCGCCCTGCTGGAATACACGCCCACGAACAACCGCAGCCAGTTCACGGACACAGGGCGCAATCAACTGGTGCTGGACGCGTACAACGCGAACCCCAGCAGCATGAAGGTGGCGCTGGAGAACTTCGCGGCCATGCGCAGCGACCGGCCCAAGCTGGCCATCCTCGGGGGCATGAAAGAGCTGGGGGGCGACAGCCGTGCCGAGCACGCGGCCATCGTGGACGCGGTGAAGCGGCTCGCGATGGACGCCGTCTTCGTGGGGCCCGAGTTCGTGGAACTGGCCGGCCCTGGCATCACCACGTACCCGGATGCGAACGCCGCGCTGGAGGCCTTCACGCAGAAGCCCCTCACCGGACACCTGATCCTGGTGAAGGGCTCCCGCGGTACGAAGCTCGAAACGCTGGTGCCCGCCCTTTAGCGGGTGACGCCGCGGCCGATCACGATGCGCTGCACCTCGCTGGTGCCCTCGTAGATCTGCGTGATCTTGGCGTCGCGCATCAGGCGCTCCACGTGGTACTCCTTCACGTACCCGTAGCCACCGTGCACCTGCACCGCCTCCACCGTGGTCTTCATGGCCACCTCGCTGCTGAACAGCTTCGCCATGGAACCGGCCATGTCGTAGTCCATGTGCTGGTCCTTCAGCCAGGCGGCCTTCAGGCACAGCAGGCGCGCCGCCTCGATCTCGGTGGCCATGTCGGCGAGCTTGAACTGGATGGCCTGGTGATCGCAGATGGCCTTGCCGAAGGCCTTGCGCTCCTTGCTGTAGGCGGTGGCGAGCTCAAAGGCGCCGCTGGCGATGCCCAGGGCCTGCGAGGCGATGCCGATGCGGCCGCCGCTCAGCGTCTTCATGGCGAACTTGAAGCCGAAGCCGTCCTCACCGATGCGGTTGGCCTTGGGCACCTTCACATCCTGGAACATCAGCGTGTGCGTGTCGCTGCCGCGGATGCCGAGCTTGTCCTCCTTGGCGCCCACCACGAAGCCGGGCATGCCCTTCTCCACGATGAGGCAGTTGATGCCCTTGTGGCCCTTGGCCGCATCGGTCTGCGCCATCACCAGGTAGGTGCTCGCACTGCCGCCGTTGGTGATCCAGTTCTTGGTGCCGTTCAACAGGTAGTGGTCGCCCATGTCGATGGCGGTGGTCCGCTGGCTGGTGGCATCGCTGCCCGCCTCGGGCTCGCTGAGGCAGAAGGCACCGATCTTCTCGCCCTTCGCCAGGGGCACCAGGTACTTCTGCTTCTGCTCCTCGGTGCCGTAGGTCTCGAGGCCCCAGCACACCAGGCTGTTGTTCACGCTCATCACCACGGAGCAGCTCGCGTCGATCTTGCTGATCTCCTCCATGGCCAGCACGTAGCTGATGGTGTCCATGCCACCACCGCCGTACTTGGGATCCACCATCATGCCCATGAACCCGAGCTCACCGAGCTGCTTGATCTCGGCCGCGGGGAACCTCTGCTCGCGGTCGCGCTCGATCACGCCGGGCTTCAACACGTTCTGCGCGAAATCACGGGCCGCGGCCTGCACGGCCTTCTGCTCCTCGGTCAGCTCGAAAAACATGGCTGGATGGGTGTTTTTGAAGGGGCCGCTAAGGTAGGCGATACCTTCGCCCGCCCTGCTCCCGCAGCGCACCTCCATGGAAGGTCCCTACCACGTGATCGGCGTCATGTCCGGCAGCTCCCTCGACGGGCTCGACGTGGCCTACTGCCGCTTCGTGAAGCACGACCGGTGGGAGCACGCGATCGAGGAGGCCACCACGGTGCCTTATGACGATGGGATGCGCAGGCGGCTGCTGGGGGCCATGAAGGGCAGTGCCCTGGAGCTCGCCCGCCTCGACCGTGACCTTGGGCGCCTCATCGCCCGGGCCTGCAACGACCTGCGCGGCGACCGGCCCCTGGACCTCATCAGCTCCCACGGCCACACCATCTTCCACCAGCCCGCCGAGGGGCTCACCACCCAGATCGGCCACGGCGCGCAGATCGCCGCGCTCACCGGGCGGCCCGTGGTGTTCGACCTGCGCAGCAAGGATGTGGCGCTCGGTGGCCAGGGCGCCCCGTTGGTCCCCTTCGGTGAACGGGTGCTGTTCCCGGGCATGGACACCTTCCTCAACCTCGGCGGCATCGCGAACGTGTCCCATCACCTGACCGTTCCGGTGAGCGGGTACGACGTGTGCACCTGCAACCAGGCCCTCAACGACCTGGCCGGCGAAGCGGGCCTGGCCTACGATGCCGGAGGTGCGCTGGCCCGTTCGGGCGCCGTGAACGACGACCTGCTGCGCGCCCTTGATGGGCTGCCCTTCCTGCTTCAGGTCCCGCCCCGCTCCCTCGGCCGCGAATGGTACGAAGCGGAGATGGCCCCGTTGCTGGCGCCGCCGGACATCCCCGTGCAGGACAGGCTCCGCACCCTCACGGAACACATCGCCGGCGCGATCGGCGACGCCCTGGACCGGGGGAACGCCGGGCAAGTGCTGGTGACCGGAGGAGGCGCCCACAACGCCTTCCTGGTGGAACGCATCGCGGCCCGCACCGCCGCGCACCTGCAGGTCCCCGGGCGCGCCCTCGTGGACTTCAAGGAGGCGCTCGTCTTCGCCTTTCTCGGCCTCATGCGGTGGCGGGGCGAGGTGAACACGCTCGCGAGCGTGACCGGGGCGCCGCACGACAGCATCGGAGGCTCGGTGGTGCTGCCCAATTAACAGCCGGAGCATGGAAAACGGCCCTGTCCGCCAAGGGTGCCGCGGAGAGGCGCCTCTACATTTGACACCATTGCAGGGAAGCCGATGAGAGACGCATTGCGCCGCTTCGAGGAGCGCGCCCCCGAGATCGTGTTCGAGTGGACGGACCAGCCCACGGGTGCCCGGGGCTGGGTGGTGATCAACAGCCTGCGGGGCGGGGCGGCCGGCGGCGGCACGCGCATGCGCAAGGGGCTCGACCGCCGCGAGGTGGAGAGCCTAGCGAAGACGATGGAGGTGAAGTTCAGCGTGTGCGGCCCGCCCATCGGCGGGGCCAAGAGCGGCATCGACTTCGACCCGGCCGACCCGCGGAAGCACGCCGTGCTCGACCGCTGGTACAAGGCCGTGATGCCCCTGCTGAAGACCTACTACGGCACCGGCGGCGACCTGAACGTGGACGAGCTCCACGAGGTGATCCCCATCACCGAGCGCTACGGCCTGCGCCATCCCCAGGAAGGGGTGGTGAACGGGCACATCGGCACGCAGGAGGACGTGAAGCTGCAGGCCATCCAGCAGCTGCGCACCGGCGTGAGCAAGATCGTGGACGACACGGCCTTCGTGCCGGTGCCGGGCAAGTACGCTGTCGCCGACATGATCACGGGATGGGGTGTGAGCGAGAGCGTGCGCCACTACTACCGCGTGTACGGCGGCGACCTGAAGGGCAAGCGGGTGGTGGTCCAGGGCTGGGGCAACGTGGCCGCGGCCGCGGGCTATTACCTGGCGCAGCTCGGCGCGCGCATCGTGGGCATCATCGACCGGCACGGCGGCGCCCTGCGCCCCGACGGATTCGGCGCCGACGAGGTGCGCACCCTCTTCATGGACAAGGCCGGTAACGCGCTGCGCACGCAGGACATGCTGCCCTTCGAGGAGGTGAACGCCAGGGTGTGGGACATCGGCGCGGAAGTGTTCCTGCCCTGCGCCGCCAGCCGCCTGGTGACGCGCGACCAGGTGGACCGCCTGGTGGCCGCCGGGCTGGAGGTGATCAGCAGCGGCGCCAACGTGCCCTTCGCCGACCCACAGATCTTCTATGGTCCCATCGCCGAGCATGCCGACCAGAAGGTGAGCGTGATCCCCGACTTCATCGCCAACTGCGGGATGGCCCGCGTGTTCGCCTATTGCATGCAGCCCGGCAACGACCTGGGCGACCGCGCCATCTTCAACGATGTGAGCGGCACCATCGGCAGGGCCCTGGAGCACACCCATGCGCGACACACGCACAAGCTCCACCTCACCCGCACCGCGTTCGGGATCGCGCTCGAACAACTGACCTGAACACTACACCGGAACCCTTCCGCGTTCCCTTCCATACCGACCTCCGCCCATGCAGTTCCCCCTTCTCGCCCAGCTCCAGGAGACCACGCAACAGGCCCGCGACGCGGTCGAACAAGCGGCGACGGCCGCTGCCCCAGCGCCCACCGAGACCACCCTCAGCATCTGGGAGCTCATCCAGATGGGCGGCTGGTACATCATGGGGCCCTTGGGCCTCATGTCCATCATCGCCGTGTACATCATCATCGAGCGCACCCTCGCGATGAACCGGGCGCTGCGCGACGAGAAGGACTTCATGGCCAAGATCCGCGACTACATCCACGAGGGCAAGCTCGACAGCGCCCGCAACCTGTGCCAGAGCACCAACACGCCCGTGGCCCGCATGCTCGAGAAGGGCATCAGCCGCATCGGCAAGCCCCTCAAGGACATCGAGGTGAGCATCGAGAACCAGGGCAAGCTCGAGGTGTACCAGCTCGAGAGCGGCATCCCCATCCTCGCCACGGTGTCGGGCGCCGCGCCCATGCTCGGCTTCCTCGGTACCGTCGTGGGCATGGTGGTCACCTTCCACACCATGGAGATCAGCGGCGCCGGCGTGGAGCTCAGCGCGCTGAGCGGCGGCATGATGCAGGCCATGATCACCACGGTGGCCGGCCTCATCATCGGCATCCCCGCCTACATCGGCTACAACCTGCTCGTGGCCCGCGTGAACAAGGTGGTGCAGAAGATGGAGGCGCGCACCATCGAGTTCATGGAGGTGCTCGAGGCGCCCGCCAAGTAACCACCGCTCCCCTTGGCGCTCCGGTCCAGCAATAAGATCGACGCAGGCTTCAGCCTGAGCAGCATGACCGACCTGGTCTTCCTGCTGCTCATCTTCTTCGTCATCATCAGCACCATGGTGAGCCCCTCCACCATCCCGGTGGACCTGCCCGTGAGCGCCAACAAGACCAAGGAGAAGCCGCAGGTGGGGGTGCGCATCGATGCCGGCCAGCACTTCAGCGTGAACAACGAGCTCATCGATCCGCTCGACCTTGAAGGTGTACTGAAGGACCGGATGAACACCTTGAACGGTGAGAAGAGCATCGTGCTGCACGTGGACCAGCGGGTGCCGGCGGGGGTGACGGTGAGCGTGCTCGACATCGCCCGGCGCAACCAGTGGAAGGTGATCATCGCCACACGCCCCGACTGAACCATGGCCATCCGCAGCACACATCGGGTCGACGCGGGCTTCAGCCTCAGCAGCATGACCGACCTGGTCTTCCTGCTGCTCATCTTCTTCGTGATCGTGAGCACCATGGTGAGCCCCTACGCGCTGCCCGTGGAGCTGCCGAAGGGCCGCAGCGCCGCCACCAGGGCCGAGGAGCCGAAGGTGACCCTGCGGCTCGAGAGCGCCACGGACATCCGGCTGAACGGCACCCCGGTGGACACCCTCACCCTGGAGCCCGCCCTGAAGACCGAGATGGCGCGGCACCCGGAGCAGGAGCCCATCATCATGCGCGTGGCGCAGGAGGCGCCCACCGGTCTCATGGTGAAGGCACTGGACATGGCGAAGCGGAACCACTGGCGCATCGTGCTCGCCGCCGCTGCGAAACCGGTGACCCCCGAGGTCCCAGCCCCCACCCCACCCGCCGCCCGATGAACGCCATCGCCCTTCAACACCAGCGGCGCGACCGGAGGACCAGCGTGATCGTGGCCGTGCTCTTCCACGCGGCCCTGCTCGTGCTCTTCCTCTTCATCGGCATGAGGACCTACGACCCGCCGCTGCCGGAGGAGGGTGTGGAGGTGGCCATGGCCGACCTGGGCACCAGCGAACTGGGCATGGGCAGCACCGAGAACATGGACCCCGGCGCCAACACCCCCGCCAATGCCGCACCCAGCGACGACACCCCGGAGGACGTGGTGACCGACGATGCCAGCACCGTGGAGGTGGTGAAACCGAAGGACAAGCCCAAGGAGAGACCGAAGGACAAGCCCAAGGACACCCCGAAGCCAAAGGACCAGGTAAGCACCGGCCTGCAGAACGCCATGAACGCCTGGAACACCCAGAGCAGCAGCTCGAGCAGCACATCGGGCGATGGCAACGACAACGTGCCCGGCAACGTGGGCATCCCCACCGGCGACGCTGGCGGCCAAGGCACCTTCGGCAACGGCCAGGGCAAGTGGCAGTTGAGCGGTCGTGGGCTCGGCAAAGGCCCCACCATCACCGACAAGCCCAGTGAGGCCGGCAAGGTGGCGCTCAACATCTGGGTGGACCGCAACGGCAAGGTGACGCGCGTGAGCCAGAACCTCGACAAGAGCACCACCACCAGCCAGGCCCTCTTCAGCATCGCGCGGAAGGCCGCGCTGCAGTGCACCTTCACCGCCAAGCCCGACGCGCCCGCCGAACAGGTGGGCCTCATGGTCTTCGTGTTCCAGCTCCAGTGACCGTGACCTACGCGGAAACGCTGGCGTACCTCTACGCGCAGCTGCCGATGTTCCACCGCATCGGCAAGGCCGCCTACAAGGCCGACCTGCACAACACGCACGCCCTGATGGAGGCCCTCGGCCATCCGGAGCGCGGGCTGCGGTGCGTCCACATCGCCGGCACCAACGGCAAGGGCAGCACCAGCCACATGCTCGCCAGCATCCTCCAGGAAGCAGGCCTGCGCACCGGCCTCTACACCTCGCCCCACCTGAAGGACTTCCGCGAACGCATCCGCGTGAACGGCAACATGATCCCCGAGCAGGCCGTGACCGACTTCGTGGAGCGGTACCGTGCGGTGTTCGGACCCATCGCCCCCTCCTTCTTCGAGTGGACCGTGGGCCTCGCGTTCGACCACTTCCGCCAGGCGCAGGTGGACATCGCCGTGATCGAGACGGGCCTGGGCGGCAGGCTCGACAGCACCAACGTGGTGACGCCTGAGGTCGCCGTGATCACCACCATCGGCTGGGACCATGCCGACCTGCTGGGCGGCACGCTGGAGGCCATCGCTGGTGAGAAGGCCGGCATCATCAAGCCCGGCATCCCCGTGGTGATCGGCGAGGCGGAAGGACCTGTGGCGGAGGTGTTCCGCAACAAGGCCGAACGGGAAGGCGCACCCATCACCTTCACCGACCAACAAGCGGACATGCCCTACGACCTGGACCTCGCCGGAGCGCACCAGGAACGCAATGCCCGCACGGTGCTGGCGGCGTTACGCGTCCTGCAGGCGAAAGGCTGGCCGATCGCCGAGGAGCACATCGCCCGCGGCCTGGCCCGCACCTGCCGCAACACCGGGCTCATGGGGCGCTGGCAGGTGATCGGTCGCGACCCGCTCACCATCGTCGACGTGGGCCACAACGTGGACGGGCTGCGCGTGGTGAAGGCCATGCTGCAGGGCACCCCTCATCAACGGCTCCACATCGTTCACGGGACGGTCTCGGACAAGGACATCACCGCGGTGCTGAGCGAGCTTCCCCGTGAGGCCGTCTACTATTTCTGCCGGGCCGACATACCGCGGGCGCTCGATGCGGGACTTCTGCGGGAGCAGGCCGAACAGGCCGGCTTGAGCGGCGTGGCCTATGGCAGCGTTCGGTCCGCGTTGGAAACGGCCCGACGTGCGGCAGGCCCGGAGGACCTGGTGCTGGTGACGGGCAGCGTGTTCGTGGTGGCCGAAGCCCTGTAGAACGAAAAAGCCCCGGCAGTGCCGGGGCTGGTGGGACCTACTGGATTCGAACCAGTGACCTCATGCGTGTGAAGCATGCGCTCTGAACCAGCTGAGCTATGCTTCCGTTCCCCGAAGGGGCCGCGAAGATAGACAAGCCTCCGGCTCGGGAAAGGGGTGGCGGCCCGTCGGCTATCTTCCCCACCGTCATGCACCGCCTTGTCGCCTTCCGATGGACCGCCTTCGTGGTGCTGGCGCTCGCGTTGGTGCTGGAGGTGGTGAACGGCCGGTTCTGGCTCAACGACCTGCGCGTGTACGTGATGGCCGCAGACGCGCTTCGGCATGGCGGAACGGTGTACGGCGTTCCCTTCGGCCTCGATACGGGCTATTACAAGTACGCCCCGGCCGTGCTCTACCTGTTCATGCCGTACACCCTCCTGCCGTTCACCATGGCCTGCGTGGTGCACTTCGCGCTGATCGGCCTGGCCCTGGTAGCGGTGATCGTGCGCATGGAGCGGATCCTGATGCGTCACGTGTTCCTGGTGCATGCCCCCCGTACGGGGCTCCGCGCCATGCTCGCCTTCCTGTGCGTGGCGGTGCACCTGGTGCGCGAGCTGCACCTGGGCAATGTGAACGTGCTGTTGCTGTGGGCGATGGTTGCGGGGCTCGGGGCCCTGCTCGATGATCGACCTCGGGCCGCCGGCCTGCTGCTGGGCGTTGCGGTGCTGGCGAAGCCCTACCTGGCGCTCGCCCTGCTGCCGTTGTTCGCCACCGGGCAATGGTCCGCCTTGGGCACCGCCATGCTCACCGCAGCGGCCGGAGCCATGCTACCGGTCCTGGTGCAAGGTCCGGGCATGGGCCTGGAGCTCACACGAGCATGGATCTCGGCCATGCGGGCGCACGATACCTACCTCACCAGCCCGCATACGCTGCGCTCTCTGTTGGGGACCGCGACCCATTCCTCCCTACCGGCGGAATGGGACAAGCTCTTCATCGCGATGGCCGCGGGAGCCGTGTTCCTGATCACGTGGCGGGCACGGCGGCGATCGGGGCGACCGGCCGCTCTGGTGCTTGGAACGGCTTGGGCCCTGACCGCCACGCCCCTGCTGGTGGTCACGGATGTGCAGCATTTCCTGCTCGCCCTGCCGCTGATCATCGGTAGCCTGGGCGTCCTCTTCCTGCACCGCAGCCTGCCCTTGGCCCTGGCCTTCACGCTGTGCATGCTGGCCTACGGCACCGATAGCACCGACCTGTGGGGCCGTGACCTCGCGGAGCGGTTCACCCGCTGGGGGCTTGTGGGATGGGGTACCCTGGGCCTGTTGGTCGTTTCCCTCCTGCTCACGCGCAGGGCAGCATCCCCGGGGACCAACCGCTGAGCACATTTTCAACTTAGGCGATCACCTGAATATCAGGTGATTGAGACCCATCCGGGGTAGCCATGGGTCGTTTTGTTCATTCTTTTTGATTGTTTGCTTAGACAATGACATACATTTGTCCAGACTTCATCACCATTCTTTAGACATAAGCCATGTCAACCATCGAGTTCCAGCAGCACCTTGTGAGCCTGCGCCAGCAGCTTTACTACTTCGCGCTGAGCCTCACCAAGGACCGTGATGACGCGCAGGACCTGCTCCAGGAGAGCATGTTGCGCGCCTTGATGAACCGGGAGAAGTTCCAGGACAACACCAACTTCAAAGCCTGGCTCTACACCATCATGAAGAACACGTTCATCAACGACCATCGTCGGAACAAGCGGACGGCGGCCTTGATGGACCGGGTGGAGCACGAGCGCGACCAGGTGCGTCGGGTGCAGATGCCGAACAATCCGGAAGGCCTGGTGCGCATGGGCGAGATCAAGCGCAGCCTGGACCGTTTGGATGATACCTTCAGCGAGCCCTTCACCATGCACCACGAGGGGTACAAGTATCATGAGATCGCCGACAGGCTCGGCATCCCCATCGGCACGGTGAAGAGCCGGATCTTCCAGGCCCGGCAGCGGCTGATGGGCATGCTCACCGACAAGAACGTGCATTGAGCGTGAAGCGCACCGCCATCGTCATCGGCTCCGGCTTCGCCGGGACCGCCGCGGCCACCTCCCTGGCCAGCAAGGGCTTCGCCGTGACCATGCTCGAGAAGAACGAGGACCCCGGCGGCCGGGCCCGGGTGTGGCGCAAGGACGGTTTCACCTTCGACATGGGCCCCAGCTTCTACTGGATGCCCGAGGTGTTCAGCCGCTACTTCGAGAAGTTCGGCGCGCAGGTGCGGGACCTTTACCAGCTGGTGCGGCTCGACCCGTCCTACAAGGTGGTGTTCGGTCCTGGTGACAGCTGGCGGCTTCCTGCGCGGATGGAGGACCTGAAAGCCTTCTTCGAACAGCATGAGCCGGGAGCGGGGGAAGCCCTGCAGCGCTTCCTGGATGAGGCGCGGATCAAGTACGAGCTGGGCATGAACGAGCTCGTGTACAGGCCCTCGCTCAGCTGGCTAGAGTACGCGCATCCCGGCCTGTTGACGGGCCTGCTGCGCACGCGTGTCTTCCGTTCGCTCCGCACGCATGTGCGCAAGCACTTCGCCCACGACCACATCCGCCAGGTGATGGAGTTCCCGGTGCTCTTCCTGGGCGCCGCACCGCAGCACACCCCGGCCCTTTACAGCCTGATGAACTACGCCGACATGGCCCTTGGCACCTGGTACCCGATGGGCGGCATGGGCCGCGTGGTGGACGCCATGCAGAACGTGGCCAGGGAGCAGGGGGTGGACCTGCGCACGGGCGTCACCGTGGAACGTATCGTGGTGGAGGGCGGCCGCGCCACGGGCGTGGACACGGACAAGGGCCGGCTCCGCGCGGACGTGGTGGTGGCGGCCGCGGACTACAACCACGTGGAGGAGCAGCTCCTGGCACCGGGCCATCGCTCCTATTCCGCCGCTTACTGGAAAGGGCGCACCATGGCCCCCAGCGCACTGATGTTCTACCTCGGCGTGGACCGCCGGATCCCGGAGCTCGACCACCACACGCTCTTCTTCGACGAGCCGTTGGACCAGCACAGCGCCGACATCTACGACAAGCCGCAGTGGCCCGCCCGACCGCTGTTCTACACGAGCTGTGCGAGCAAGACCGACCCCATGGTGGCCCCCGCCGGCATGGAGAACCTGGTCGTGCTCATCCCCATCGCCACGGGCCTGGAGGACAGCGAGGCCATGCGCGAGCATTACTACAACGTGGTGATGGACCGCATGCAACGCCACACCGGCATCGACCTGCGCCCGCACGTGGTGGTGAAGCGCAGCTACTGCCTCAACGACCTGAAGACCGACTACAACTCCTTCCGCGGCAACGCGTACGGCCTGGCGAACACCCTGCGCCAGACCGGCCCCTGGCGCCCCCGGATGAAGAGCCGCAAGGTGAAGGACCTCTATTACGCCGGCCAGCTCACCGTTCCCGGTCCGGGCGTTCCGCCCGCGCTCATCAGCGGACAGGTGGTGGCCGACCTCATCGAAAAGGAACACCCGCAACGCCCATGAACACCCTCGACCTCTACGATTCGGTGTGCCTGAAGGCCAGCAGGGCCACCACCCGGTGCTACAGCACCTCCTTCTCACTGGGCGTCCGAAGCCTTGACAAGCGGCTCCAGGACCCCATCCACGCGATCTACGGGTTCGTCCGGTTCGCGGACGAGATCGTGGACACCTTCCACGGGCATGACAAGGCGGTGCTGCTGCAGCGGTTCTGGGACGATCTGCACCGCGCGATCGCCGAACGCATCAGCCTCAACCCCATCCTGCACAATTTCCAGAAGGTGGTGCACACCTACGGCATCGAGGCGGAGCTCTACGACACCTTCATGCGCAGCATGGCCATGGACCTGAGCGACACCGTGCACGACCAGCGCAGCTACGAGACCTACATCCTGGGCAGTGCCGAGGTGGTGGGCCTCATGTGCCTGCGGGTGTTCTGCGAGGGCGACGATGCCCTCTACAAGCGGCTCAAGCCCGCCGCCATGCGGCTCGGTGCGGCGTTCCAGAAGGTGAACTTCCTGCGCGACCTGAAGGACGACCACCAGAACCTCGGCCGCACCTACTTCCCGGGCGTGGACGTGACCCGCCTCACCGCCGACGACAAGCGCATCATCGAGGCCGACATCGAGGCCGACTTCGAGGCCGCGCTCATCGGCATCCGGCAGCTTCCGCGCGGCGCGCGCTTCGGTGTGCACCTGGCGTACATCTACTACGTGAACCTCTTCCGCAAGATCAAGGCGCTCCCCTACGACCGGATCCTGCGCGAGCGTGTGCGTGTGCGCAACCGACGCAAGATCGCCCTCTTCACCACCACGTACCTGAGGCACAGCCTCAACATGCTCTGATCGCATCGCGATGATCGAGGAAGTAGTGCTCGTGGATGAACACGGTGCGGACATCGGGCGCATGGAAAAGCTCGATGCGCACCGCAAGGGTCTGCTGCACCGCGCCTTCAGCGTCTTCGTGTTCGATCGGTCCGGAAGGCTCCTCCTCCAGCGACGCGCCCTCACCAAGTACCACAGTGGCGGTCTATGGACGAACACCTGTTGCGGGCATCCGCGACCGGGGGAGGCCCTGGCCGCAGCGGCCTCGCGCAGGCTGCGCGAGGAGATGGGCATCGCACCGGCCCTCACCGAGCATTTCAGCTTCATCTACCGGGCCGAGCTTGACCTCGGCCTCATCGAACATGAGCTCGACCACGTCCTCTTCGGCCTCCACGACGGTGAGGCGCACCCCGACCCTGCGGAGGCCGATGCGGTGCGCTACGCCACCACGCACGAGGTGGATGCCGAGCTCCAGGCGCATCCCGAGCGCTACACCGTCTGGTTCAGGCTCTGCTGGAACCGGGTGAAGGAGCACCTCGCCACCTCCGTGATCCAACCCTGACATTCCCCTTCCATGCGCACCAACGGCACCATCCTGGCGCTCACCGCCGAACCACGCAGCACCAAGGATGCCGTGGAACGCCTCCTCTCCTCCGACCTGCAGCGCGTGGGAACGCCCCTCCGTCCGGAAGCGTTCGACGTTCCCGAGGAGGAGCGCATCGCGCGCATCGCCGAGCATTTCCGCGGCATCATGCACACCCTCGGCCTCGACCTCACGGACGACAGCCTGAAGGACACCCCGATGCGCGTGGCCAGGATGTACGTCCGGGAGGTCTTCAGCGGGCTCGACCCCGCGCGCAGGCCGCTTCCGACGCTCTTCGCGAACACGTACGCGTACGAGGGCATGCTGGTGGAGAAGGACATCCGTGTGCATTCCTTCTGCGAGCACCACTTCGTGCCCATCATCGGCCGGGCCGCCGTTGCCTACCACAGCACCGGCGAGGTGATCGGCCTCAGCAAGCTGAACCGCATCGTGCACTACTACGCCGCACGTCCGCAAGTGCAGGAGCGCCTCACCGAGCAGATCGCGGCGGAACTGAAGCATGTGCTGTGCACCGACGATGTGGCCGTGCTCATCGAGGCCGAGCACATGTGCGTGAAGCTGCGGGGCGTGAAGGACGAGGACAGCCTCACCACCACGGTGCACTTCTCCGGCCGGTTCAAGGAACCGCAGACCCGCAACGAGTTCCTGTCCATCATCGGCAAGCGATGAGCCGCAAGCCGCGTGTGAGCATCCACTGGTTCAGGCGCGACCTGCGCGCGACCGACAACCACGGGTTCTTCCGCGCGCTCCAGGATCATGGCGAGGTGCTGCCGCTCTTCATCTTCGACACGGAGATCCTTTCCCGCCTGGAGGACAGGGCCGACCGCCGGGTGGACCTCATCCACCGCGCCCTTGGCCGGTTGAGCGCCGAGCTCGCGCGCCACGGGGGCGGCCTGATGGTGGAGCGTGGCAGCCCCGTGGAGGTGTGGCGCCGGATCCTCGACACCCACGAGGTCACGGCGGTGACGGCCAACCACGACCATGAGCCTTACGCCTGCGCGCGCGACACGGCGGTGGCGGAACTGCTGGCCGAACGCGGCATCCCCTTCCGCACGTTCAAGGACATCAGCATCTTCGAGCGCGGCGAGGTGGTGAAGGACGACGGTGGGCCGTACACCGTGTTCACGCCGTACGGGCGCAAATGGCGGAGCCGATTCAGGCCGGAGATGGCCGCGCCCTTCCCGAGCGCGGAGCACCTTCACCGCCTGCACCGCACGGCGCCGCTGCCCATGCCTTCGCTCGCGGACATCGGCTTCCTGCCCACCGACCTGGTGGAGCCCGCGCTCACCATCGACCCCATGCTGCTCCAAGGGTATGCGGGCACGCGCAACACACCGGGCATCGCCGGCACGAGCCGCATGAGCGCCCACCTGCGCTTCGGCACGGTGAGCGTGCGCGCCCTGGTGCGCGCGGCGCTGGGGCACAGCGACACCTACCTCAACGAGCTCATCTGGCGCGAGTTCTTCATGCAGGTGCTGTGGCACTTCCCGCACACGGTGGACCAGGCCTTCAAGCCGGCCTATGACCGCATCGCCTGGCGGACCGACGAACGCCTCTTCCAGGCCTGGTGCGAGGGGCGCACCGGCTATCCGCTGGTGGACGCCGGCATGCGCGAGCTGCTGGCCACCGGCCTGATGCACAACCGCGTGCGGATGGTGGTGAGCAGTTTCCTCACCAAGCACCTGCTGCACGACTGGCGCCTGGGCGAGGCCTGGTTCGCCCGCCACCTCCTCGACTTCGAGCTCAGCAGCAATGTGGGCGGCTGGCAGTGGGCGAGCGGCAGCGGTTGCGATGCGGCACCCTACTTCCGGGTGTTCAACCCCACGCTCCAGTTGGAGAGGTTCGACCCCTCGTTAACGTATGTTAAGCGGTGGGTGAAGGAATACGGCACCACGAACTATCCCCGGCCGGTGGTCGTTCATGAAGAGGCCCGCAGGCTCGCCATCGCCACCTACAAGGCGGCCCTGGATGGCGGTGCGGCGGCCGAACGACATCAACCTCAACTGTTCGACTGACATGCCGCGCAAGAAACGTCCCCTCATCCTCGCCCAGCCGGTGCGGGAAGGCATCAAGGCCATCAAGGTGCGCCTCGATGCGAAGACCATCATCACGCTCAGCAACCTGAAGGCCCTCGACTTCTGGAAGCAGCGTTACCCCAAGCTCGAAGTGCTCGGCTGATGACCCACGTGCTCGAACGGGAACAGTTCCTGCCCATCCCCCTGGAGGCGGCGTGGAATTTCTTCGCCACGCCCCGGAACCTGGCACGGATCACGCCACCCGACATGGGCTTCGAGATCCGTCAGCCGTTCGATGACCGGCCGATGTACGCCGGGCAGTTGATCCGGTACACGGTAAGGCCCATCGGTCGCATTCCGCTGCGATGGGTCACACGCATCGACGCGGTGGAGCCGATGCGCATGTTCGTGGACACGCAGCTGAAGGGTCCTTACAAGCGCTGGTGGCACAAGCACACCTTCGAGCCCGTGGAAGGCGGCGTGCTGATGCGCGACCGCGTGGAGTACGAACTGCCCCTGGGGCCCTTGGGCGAGCTGGCCCACGCTACCTTCGTGCGCAAGCGGTTGAAGCACATCTTCGACCACCGGTTCATCACGTTGCAGCAGCTCTTCCGCAAGGGCACCGCCGTCAATACAGCCGCATGAGCACCTGGACCACCATCGCCATCGTCACCGCCACCTTCTTCGCCATGGAGTTCGTGGCATGGGCCACGCACAAGTACGTGATGCACGGTTTCCTGTGGTACCTGCACAGCGACCACCACAAGAAGGACCACTACGGCTTCCTGGAACGGAACGACACCTTCTTCCTGATCTTCGCCATCCCTTCGATGATCCTGTTCATCGTGGGCGCCACGCTCGGCCTCCACACGCCGTGGCTGTGGATCGGGCTGGGCATCCTGCTCTATGGCATCGCCTACTTCTTCGTGCACGAGGTGTTCATCCACCAGCGCATCAAGTGGCTCCGTAGCACGCGGAACAGCTATTTCCTCGCGATCCGCAGGGCCCACAAGGTGCATCACAAGCGCCTCACCAAGGAGGATGGCGAGTGCTTCGGCATGCTGCTGGTGCCGATGAAGTACTACCGGGAGGTGCTTCGGAGCCGGAAGGCGGGGACGGACCCGCTGGGCTGAACCGTCAGTGGCATTCCTGGGCCCCCACGGGCACCTCGTGCAGCGCAGGGCTCATGTAGGGGATGCCGAGGCCCATGCCGCGCAGGATGAACAACACGCCGAGCAGGGCGAACACGAAGGGTGCAGCCTTGCGCATGCCGCTGCGCCACGCGCCGGTGACGAGTCCGCCGCCCAGGCGCACCGCGAGCATGGCCGGCCAGGTGCCCAGCCCGAAGGCCGCCATGAAGAGCGCACCGTGCAACGCACCGTCCTGCACGAGGGCGCCTGCCACCGCGAAATAGACCATGCCACAGGGCAGCAGCCCATTGAGCAGGCCGGTGAGGAAGAGGCCTTCCGGCGACGTACGGCGCAGGTTGCGTGCCAGTGCGGACCGCAACTTCCCCAACCCGCCGAGCGAGGCCGTGGTGAAGATGTCCTTGTGGAAGAAGGCGGGCATGAGCACGGCGCCGAGCATGAGCACGCCCATGGCGATGGAGACCGCCTGTTGCAGGCCGGCCAGGTGCAGGCCGCGTCCGAAGGTGCCGAACAAGGCCCCCAGCAACGCGTAGGTGAACACGCGACCACCGTTCAGCAGCAGCGCGTCCATCGCCCGGCCCGGCCAGGAGGAGCGCGAGGAGGGCACGGCCAGGGCGATGGGCCCGCACATGCCCACGCAGTGGGCGCTGCCGAGCGCACCCAGCAGCAACGCCGGGCCCAGGTAGGCGATCATCGGAGGTCGATGCGTTCCTCGGTCAGGTGCACCACGCCCTCCACCGTCCAGGTCACGTGCACCTGGTACACGCCCTTCATCCAATCGTGGGTGTCGAATACGCAGCGACCAGCGGTGTCGACCGCAAGTGCCTCGGTCCTGTCGGCGCGGCTGTCGTTGGGCTTCATGAACTGCGCGGTACCCGTGATGACCCTGCCCTTCACCGAGGCGGGGAAGACCAGGGTGAGCGTTCCCGGCGCGGGCTCGAAGGCCACCGCAGCACCGGCATCCCTGGCGTTGGCGAGCTCGTTGATGCGCTCCTGGTACTTGAGCTCCTCCTGGTAGTACTCCTCGGTGACGAGCTCCTCGGGATTGTTGATGGCACGCACCATGAACCAGCCCATGAGGCCCACGAAGAACGCCAGCGTCAGAAAGATCCCATGCCCCCAGTTCAGCTTTCTCATTTCGCCTTGGTCATCGGTCCGATGAACGAAGTTCGCACCTTCTCCAGCAACCGGTCACCGGTGAAGACACCGACGGTCACCTCCATGTTGTAGCCGGCCAGCTCGTGGGGGTCGAGGATGATGAACATCTCCCCCTCCATAAGCTGTGCATTGCGGAGCATCAGCTCCTTGCCCACGACCTGCACATCGCCTTTCGGCTCGAGCAACTGCAGGTGGATCGGCATGTCGCGCGAGGTCTTGTTCACCACCCGGTACTGGTACAGGTTGCTGATGCGCCCGTCCTCCTGCTTCTGGAACAGGGTGCCTGGGTTCCGCAGCACGGTGGTCTCCACGTCGCTGCGCGTGACCAGCAGCACCACGATGACGCCGACGAGCACGGTGAGCACCCCGGAATACGCCTTCATCCGCGTGGTGAATCGCCAGGGCTTCTTCTCCGCGATCTCGGCCTCGCTGGCATAACGGATGAGACCGCGCTGCAGCCCCACACTGTCCATCATGTGGTCGCACGCATCGATGCAGGCCGTGCAGTTCACGCATTCGAGCTGGGTGCCGTTGCGGATGTCGATGCCCGTGGGGCACACGTGCACGCAGGCCTTGCAGTCGATGCAATCACCCTTGCCCACCGACGCCCGGTCCTCCCCCTTCCTGATCTTGTCACGGGGCTCGCCGCGGACATGGTCGTAGGCGATCACCAACGACCGCCGGTCCAGCAGCACGCCCTGCAACCGGCCATAGGGGCACACGGTGGTGCACACCTGCTCCCGCATGAAGGCGAACACACCATAAAAGAGCAGCGAGAAGCCGGTCATGGCCAGGAAGCCGCCCACGTGCCGGTCCATCGGCTCGGTGACGATGCGGATGAGCTGGTCGCTCCCCACGATGTAGGCCAGGAACACATTGCCGATGATGAAGGCGATGCCGAAGAACAGCGTGTGCTTGAGGGTCTTCTTGCCGAGCCTGGCCCATGTCCACGGGCCCTTGTTCAAGGCCTGCTGCTCCTTCCAATCGCCCTCGATCCAGTACTCGATGCGGCGGTACACGAGCTCCATGAACACGGTCTGCGGGCAGGCCCACCCGCAGAACAGGCGGCCGAAGGCCACGGTGAAGAGCGCAACGAACACGATGAACGTGATGAAGCCCAGCACGAACAGGTGGATGTCCTGCGGCCAGAAGGTCTGACCGAAGAAGACGAAACGCCGCTCGGGCACATTGATCATCAGCAGCGGCTCACCACCGATGCGGATGAACGGTCCCGTGAGCAGGAGGATGAGCAGGGCGTAGCCGAAAAGGCTCCGGCGGTTGAAGAACCGGCCGGAGACCTTCTTGGGGTAGATCCAGATGCGCTTGCCCCGCTTGTCGACGGTGGCGATGGAATCGCGGAAGCTTTCGTCCCGTCCCTTCGTTCCTTGCTGATCGACCATGTTCAGTGTACCTGTGCCAGCTTGGGCTGTACGGCGGTGGAGTCGGCCGGTGCGGCCGTGCTGTCCGTTGGTGCTGCTGCCGTGCTGTCGGCCGGGGCGAGGGCTCCCTCCTCCTTCCACAGGTCGCCCTGGGGCTCGCGTGCGTTGGCCGGAGCGGAGCCCTGCAGGCTGAGCACGTAGCTCGCCACGGCCTGCAGCTCGCTGGCCTTCATCTGGGTCTTCCAGGAGATCATGCCCTTGGCGGGCACGCCATACTTGATGGTGGTGAAGACGTTCTTGATGCCCCCTCCATGGAGCCAGTAGGCGTCCGTGAGGTTGGGGCCCAGACCGGCCTTCCCCTCGGCGGCGGCGCCATGGCAAGCCACGCAGTTGGCCTCGAAGAGCCCTTTTCCGGTGTTGATGGCGCCGGCATCGGTGAGCTGCTTCACGTTGTTCTCATCCACGGTCTCACCAAGGCGCGCCACGTAGGCGGCCACATCGGCCTTGGCCTGTGCCATCTCCTGGTCGTATTCATCGGCCTGATGCGGCCACACGTTGGTCACGTGGACGTTCACCACGTAGACCACGCCCCAGATGATGGTGCCGTAGAAGAGCCACAACCACCACGGAGGGAGCACGTTGTCGAGCTCACGGATGCCATCGTATTCATGGTGCATCAGCACATCCTGCTCGCGCTCCATGGATACACGGCGGGTGAGCACCTGCAGCAATTTCGACTCGAACGAAGGCCGCTTCACACGGGCCGCCCCGGTGGAGGCCGCGGTCTCCTCCTCGACCTTGCCCACCAGCGCGCGGGTCATGTTCCGCAGCAGGTTCACCTGGCCGAGCACGAGGGCGAAGAGGAACACGTTCACCGCCACGAGCACATAGAACAGCTGGTTCGAGGTCCATGTGGTGGGGCCCGGGGCGGCGACCGCATCGTGGCCCGAGGACAGGAACAGCAGCACCAGGACGGCGGTGGCACCCTTGCGCATGCGGGCGGTCCACACCTGGCCGCTTCCGCCGAGCAGACGCATCACACTGTTGAGGGAGATGAGGATGACGACCTGCAGGATGGCCGCACCGAGCAGCAGGTAGTTCGGGTCGAGGCCCGCCGTGCTGTCCACGTTGGCCGGAGCGGCCGCCGCGTCCTGGGCCACGGCCATGCCGCTCGCGCCGAGCATGGCCAGGCACATGGTCGCGATGTGTAGGGGATTCCGCTTGTTCATGGCTTAATTGTCCTGTTCGTTGAGCGGCAGTTGCTTCATGTGGTCGAACGCGTGCTTGCCCGAGGTGGAGACCCACCACAGCACTCCGAGGAAGAACCCGAAGAAGAGCACGAACGAG
The DNA here is from genome assembly GCA_044226515.1 of Flavobacteriales bacterium. Lineage (GTDB taxonomy): Bacteria > Bacteroidota > Bacteroidia > Flavobacteriales_F > PHOS-HE28 > PHOS-HE28. The sequence goes on from JBGAGX010000004.1 coordinate 49,931, forward strand.
ATCATCGGATAGATGTCGACATCCTGGATGGTGTCGAGGTGGTGCTTGATGAACTTGAGCATGGCCTCGGATCAGTTGGTGGCGGCCACCTGCGCGGGGGCCTTCTTCTTGATGTCGGTACCCAGCCGCTGGAGGTAGGCGATGAGCGCGATGATCTCGCGGTCGCTGTCGATCTCCACACCGCCTTTCCTAAGGTCCTCGGTGATCACCTGGGCCTGGGCCTGCAGGTGGGCGTTGGGGTCGGCGACGAACTCCGGACCGAAAGGCGCCTTGTCGTAGGGAACACCCATCGTGAGCATGGCCTGGATCTTCGCCGGCGTGCTCGCCATATCGATGGTGTGCTCGAACAGGTGCGGGAAAGGCGGCATCAACGAACCCTTCACGAACTTGCCCGGGTCGAGCATGTGGTAGAAGTGCCAGCTGTTCTGGTACTTGCCGCCCACGCGCAGCAGGTCGGGACCGGTGCGCTTGCTGCCCCATTGGAAGGGGTGGTCGTAGACGAACTCGCCGGCCTTGGCGTACTCCCCGTAGCGCTCGGTCTCGCTGCGGAAGGGCCGCACCATCTGCGAGTGGCAGGTGTAGCAACCCTCGCGCACGTAGATGTCGCGTCCCTGCAGTTCCAGGGGCGTGTACGGTTCCACGCTGGCGATCGTGGGGATGTTGCTCTTCACCAGGAAGGTGGGCACCAGTTCCACGATGCCACCGATGGCCACGAGCACGAGGCTCAGCACCAGCATCTGGATGGGACGACGCTCGATCCAGCGGTGCCAGTAGCCGGCCTCCGCGGTCACGGGCACGTTCTCCAACGCCGGGGCCTCGGCGGCCTCATCAGCGATGAGCTTGCCGCTGGCCACGGTGCGCCACACGTTGTACACCATGAGCAGCGCCCCGCTCAGGTACAGCACTCCGCCCAGGGCGCGCAGCCAGTAGGCGTACTCGATCTGGAGCAGGGTGTCCAGGAAGTTCTTGTACACCAGGTAGCCGTCCGGCGTGAACTGCTTCCACATCAGGCTCTGGGTGAACCCGGCGAAGTACATCGGGATGGCGTAGAACACGATGCCCAGGGTGCCGATCCAGAAGTGCGCATTGGCGAGACCGGTGCTGTACAGCTTGGTGCCGTAGAGCCTTGGGATCAGCCAGTACACCATGCCGAAGGTGAGGAAGCCGTTCCAGCCGAGGCCACCGACGTGCACGTGGGCGATGGTCCAGTCGGTGAAGTGGCTGATGCTGTTGAAGAACTTGGTGCTCAGCAGGGGACCTTCAAGCGTGGACATGCCGTAGCAGGTCACCGCCACCACGAAGAACTTGAGCACGGGGTCCTCCCGCACGCGGTCCCAGGCCCCGCGGAGCGTGAGCAGGCCGTTGAGCATGCCGCCCCAGCTGGGCGCGATGAGCATGATGCTGAACACGGTGCCGAGGCTCTGGGCCCAATCGGGCAGGGAGCTGTACAGCAGGTGGTGCGGGCCGGCCCAGATGTAGATGAAGATGAGCGCCCAGAAATGGATGATGGAGAGCTTGTAGCTGTACACCGGACGGTTGGCGGCCTTGGGCATGAAGTAGTACATCAGGCCGAGGTAGGGCGTGGTGAGGAAGAAGGCCACCGCGTTGTGCCCGTACCACCACTGCACCAGGGCGTCCTGCACACCGGCGTACCAGCTGTAGCTCTTGAAGAGGCTCACCGGGATCTCGAAGCTGTTCACGATGTGCAGCATGGCCACCGTGACCCAGGTGGCGATGTAGAACCAGATGGCCACGTAGAGGTGGCGCTCACGGCGCTTGAGGATCGTGCCGAACATGTTGATGCCGAAGACCACCCAGATCAGGGTGATGGCGATGTCGATGGGCCATTCGAGCTCGGCGTACTCCTTGCCGGTGGTGAATCCCATCGGCAGGGTGATGGCCGCGCTGGCGATGATCAGCTGCCAGCCCCAGAAGTGGATCCAGCTCAGCGCGTCGCTGAACATGCGGGCCTTCAACAGGCGCTGCATGCTGTAGTAGGCTCCGGCGAAGATGCCGTTGCCCACGAAGGCGAAGATCACCGCGTTGGTGTGCAGCGGGCGCAGGCGGCCGAAGGCGAACCACTCGGCCATGTTGAGGCCGGGGATCACCAGCTGCAGGGCCGCGATGATGCCTACCAGCATGCCCACCACCCCGAACAGGACGGAGGCGAAGAGGAAGGCCTTTACGATCCGGTTATCGTAATTGAAACGCTCGAGCATGGGTCACTTGGTTTCGGGTGAGGGTTGTTGGCGCACATCGTTCTCGGCGAGCATGCGGACGGCCGGGGACCGGTCATCCTCGTACTGTCCGCTCTTCACCGCCCAGAGGAACGCCACCAGGAACACGCCGGCCACGATGGTGCTCGCCGTGATCAGGAGGAAGATGACGTTCATGGTTCCGTGATGAAAGTGGCCAAAGCTGACACCTGCATGACGTAGCGGATCTGACGTCGCTCAACGGCGAACATGACATTCGTCAGGTCCTGTTCCGAAGCCCGAGGTTTCGCGCGGCCAGCCAGATGGCGATGGAGACGAAGCCCACCACCGTCACCGAGCTCAGGGGCATGAGGATGGCGGCCACCAGGGGCGTGAGGTGACCGCTCACCGCGAAGGAGACGCCGGTGACGTTGTACAGCAGCGAGATGGCCAGGCTGGCGAACACGATGCGGCGGGCGCGGCGGGTCAGGTGCATCATGGCCGGGAGCTCGGGCAGCGCCCGCGCATCGAGGATGGCATCGCTCGCCGGGGTGAGGGCGGCGCTGCTCTCGCTCACCGTCACACCGATGTCGCTCTGCTGCAAGGCCCCGGCGTCGTTGAGGCCGTCGCCCACCATCATCACGCGGCGCCCTTCGGCCTGCAGCTCGCGCACGAAGCGGGCCTTGCCCGGGGGCGTGCATTCGGTGCGCACGGCATCGGACGCGAACACCGCGGCCACCTCCGCATCCACGGTGGCATCCCCCGTGAGCAGGTAGGTGCGCGCATGCGCTCCGATGCCGGCCACGCTCTCGGCCATGCCACTGCGGGCCCGTTTCCGGATGTCGAAACGGCCACGGTACACGCCGCCGACGCTGACGTGCACCTGCGCGACCCCGGCCTCCCGCGGACCCGAGGCGCCGTTGCAGAACCGCGACGAACCCAGGCGTACGAACACCCCGTCCACCACGCCACCGATGCCCGCTCCGGCCTCCTCCTGCACCAGCGCCGCCTCCTTCAGGGGGGCCCTAAGTGCGTTGTACACCACGGCGCTCAAAGGATGGGTGCTGTTCCGCGCGACCGAACGCACGAAGAGCTGCTCCTGCGGGGTGAGCGGCACGCCCACGAAGCGGAGGTCGTACGCCTCGCGCGCCGTGAGCGTCCCGGTCTTGTCGAACACGACCGAATCGATGAAGGCCATGCGCTCCACCACTTCGGCATCGCGCAGGAACAGGCCGCGGCGGCCCAGCAGGCGGATGGTGTGCCCGTAGGCGAAGGGCATGGCGAGCGCGAGGGCGCAGGGGCACGCCACGATCAGCACCGCGGTCACAACCGGCCACACCTGCCGGGCATCGTGCCCCCACCAGAACAGCCCGGCCCCGGTGGCGATCAGCAGCACGGCCACGGTGAAGCGGCGTGCCACGGCATCGATGGTGCGCGGCATCAACGGACGCTCATGGTCCCCCGTGTGCTCCTCCCACAACCGTTTCAGGTGGCTGTCGTGGAACGCGCGGATCACCTCCAGCTCGATCGCGGCACCCCGCTGGCGGCCACCGGCGCGCACCGTATCGCCCACGGATCGCTTCACCGGCAGCGGCTCACCCGTGATGAAGCTGTTGTCGATGTTGCCGATGCCCCGGCGCAGCACGGCGTCCACGGGAACGAGCTCCTGGTCGCGCACCACGATCCGGTCCCCCGGAAGCAGGTCGCCCACGCTCACGGGCTCCTCAAGGTCGCCCCGGCGACGCAGCACGGCCAGGGGCAGGAAATCGTTCAAGGTGCGGTCGAAGCTGAGCGCGCTGTACGTGTAGGCCTGGTACCACCGGCCGATGAGGAGGAAGAAGACCAGACCGGCGAGCGAATCGAAATAGCCCGGGCCGGAACCGGTCACCGCATCGAGCGTGCTGCGGAGGAAGAGCGCCACGATGCCCAGGGCGATCGGCTGGTCGATGTTGATGCGCCCACCGCGCAGGCCGGCCCAGGCCGACCGGAAGAAATCGGTGCTCGATACCAGCAGCACCGGAAGGGAGAAGAGGAAGTTGAGGAACTTGAAGCCGTTCAGCAGCGTGGCGTCCGAGGTGTCCGCGCCGAGGTACTCGGGAAAGCTGAAGAGCATGATGTTGCCGAAGCAGAATCCGGCCACGCCCAGCTTGATGTACAGCGTGCGGGGGATCCCCGGTCCCTTCCGGCCTTCGGCGTTGCGCCGCGCGAGCAGCGGACCGTACCCGATGCGGCGGAGCAGCTCCACCAGCTGGCGCAGGCTGAACTGCGCCTCGCGGAAGGTGATGCTCAGCGCCTTGTCCGTGAAGCGCACCCGCGACCGGATGATGGCCGGCTGCAGGCGGTGCAGGTTCTCCAGCAACCAGATGCAGCTGCTGCAGTGCATCTGCGGGATGTGGAGACGCACCCGGGTGATGCCGTCCTCGCAGTACTCCACGAACCGCTCCCGCACCTCCGGCAGGTCGAACAGCTCCGGACGGACATCCTCGGCGGCGGCTTGCTGCCGTGTGCCCGGCTTGTCCGCCAGGTCGTAGTAATCGCACATCCCGCTCTCCTGCAGCAGGTCGTACACCACCTGGCAGCCCTGGCAGCAGAAATCCTTCTCCGCGTGGACCCGATGGTCCTCGCCACAGGGATCCCCGCAGTGGTAGCACTTCACCTCCGTTCCGGTGCGCGTGGGCATGGCCGCGAAGGTCGGATCGGGCGGTCGCCACGGACCTGACGAACATCAGCCTGTTGGCCGCACCGGGGCAGCAGAAGCGCTCACGGCGGCGGGTCACGGCTATTTTCGCCGCGTCCATGGGCGAACAATTGCGGCACATCGGCAGCTACCTGGAGCACCTCGTGAAGGCCCGTTCCCGGCATGGCATCCATTCGCCCTTCGTTTACGCCCTCGCCGACCAGGTGCTGCGCGACCCGGGCGACCGCCCTGAATACGCGGCCATCGAGCAGCTGCGCGAGGACCTGCTGGACAGCGAACAGACCATCCGTGTGAACGACCTGGGGGCGGGCAGCCGCCTCTTCGACCTCCCCGTGCGGCGCATCGCCGACATGGCCCGCACGGCGCTCAAGCCGCCGCATTACGCACGCATGCTCTTCAGGCTGGCGCGGTACTTCGACCCCGGCACCGTGCTCGAGCTGGGCACGAGCTTCGGCCTCAGCACCCTCTACCTCGCCCGCGGTGCGGAGAACGGCACCGTGATCACGATCGAGGGCTGCCCGCAGACGCACCACATCGCCCGGCACCATTTCGACGAGCTGAAGCAGCGCAACATCACCCCGCTGCTGGGCAGCTTCCGCGCCCGCCTGCCCGAGGTGCTGCGCAATGTCGATGCCCTTGACCTGGTGTTCATCGATGGGCACCACCTGAAGGCGCCCACCCTCGACTATTTCGAGCAGTGCCTGACCAAAGCGCACAACGACAGCCTCTTCATCCTGGACGACATCCACTGGAGCCGGGGCATGGAGGAGGCCTGGGAGGAGGTGAAGCGCCACCCCCGTGTATCGGTCACGGTGGACCTGTTCGCCATGGGCCTGGTGTTCTTCCGCTCCGAACAAGCACCGCAGCATTTCCGTTTGCGCTACTGAGGACCCATGAAGATCTACACCCGCACCGGCGACCAGGGGCAGACCTCCCTGCTGGGCGGCACCCGCGTTCCGAAGGACCACCTGCGCATCGAGGCCTACGGCACGATCGACGAGCTGAACAGCCACCTGGGCCTGCTGCGCGACCAGTGCACCGACCGGCACAAGGCGCTCCTCCAGGACGTGCAGACCACCTTATTCAGCATCGGGTCGCGGCTCGCTTCGGGGTCCGAGGCCGAGGCCGACCGCTTTCACGTGCCGGCCGTGACCGATGACCAGGTGGGCGCCCTCGAGGCCGCGATGGACGCCATGGACAAGGAGCTGCCTGAGATGCGCAACTTCATCCTTCCCGGAGGCCACCCGGCCGTGAGCCAGGCGCACATCTGCCGCACGGTATGCCGCAGGGCCGAACGTCGCTGCGTATCCCTGGGGGTGCACGAGGAGGTCCCGGCGGTGCTCGTCCGCTACCTCAACCGCCTCTCCGACCTGCTCTTCGTGCTGGCACGATCCTTGGGGCGCGAGCTCGGCGTGCCCGAGATACCATGGCGCCCTCGCGGGTGATCCGCTGAAAGCCTTGTCGCTCTAAGGGAGCCCGTTGTGCACCGGCGGTTGAAAAGTACCTGTTGCACGGATCCCCATCCGTCTATATTTGCCGCCGATTTCACGGACCCTACACCAGGCCCCATGTACTGGACCCTCGAACTGGCCTCCTACTTGGAGGATGCACCCTGGCCCGCCACCAAGGACGAGCTCATCGATTTCGCCATGCGCACCGGCGCTCCGCTCGAAGTGGTGGAGAACCTGCAGGCCATCGAGGACGATGAGGAGGTCTTCGAGAGCATCGAGGACATCTGGCCGGACTATCCCTCGAAGGAGGACTTCTTCTTCAACGAGGACGAGTACTGACGGGTGATCCCGCGCAGCATCGAAGCCCTCCGGTCCGGGGGGCTTTCGCTTTCCTGCCGATGTGTCAGCGCAAGTCCTCTGGCAGGGTCTGTGACACCCGCCTGGCGCCCTAAGCCCGGTCGGCTAACTTTGGCGGCCTTTGCCGCAGGGTAAGCGCCCCCGGCAGCACACCATCCCCCAGCTCATCCCCGCGCCATGATCGGCACCCTGACCAACGTTTTCAAGAAGGTATTCGGCGACAAGGCCCAACGCGACCTCAAGGAAGTTCAGCCGCTCGTGGAGCGCATCCAGGCCGAGTTCCCCAAGCTCGCGGGGCTTTCCAACGACGACCTGCGCCAGCGCAGCCAGGACCTTCGCCAACGCATCCGCGACCGGGTGAAGGAGGACCAGGCCCGCGTGGACGCCCTGCGCGCCGAGATCGAGGCCGACCCGCACATGGACATCCACGCGCGCGAGGAACGGTACCAGGAGATCGACAAGCTGGAGGAACGCATCGTGGCCGGCATCGAGGAGGTGCTGCTGGAGATCCTGCCCGAGGCCTTCGCCGTGGTGAAGGAGACGGCGCGGCGCTTCAAGGATGGGCCTGTGCGCGTGCGCGCCGGCGAGATCGACCGCGAGATCGCCGCCAAGCGCGACAGCGTGCGCATCGAAGGGGATGACGCCGTGTGGAGCAACACCTGGAACGCCGCAGGGACCCCGGTGACCTGGGACATGGTGCACTACGATGTGCAGCTCATCGGCGGCATCGCCCTGCACAAGGGGAAGATCGCCGAGATGAGCACCGGTGAGGGCAAGACGCTGGTGGCCACGCTGCCCGTGTTCCTGAACGCCCTGGCCGGTCGAGGGGTCCACGTGGTGACGGTGAACGACTACCTCAGCAAGCGCGACAGCGAGTGGATGGGCCCCCTCTACGAGTTCCACGGTCTGCGCGTGGATTGCATCGACAAGCACGAGCCCAACAGCACCGCCCGCCGCGCGGCCTACATGGCCGACATCACCTTCGGCACCAACAACGAGTTCGGCTTCGATTACCTGCGCGACAACATGGCGCACGCACCGAACGCCCTCGTGCAGCGCAAGCACCACTTCGCCATCGTCGACGAGGTGGACAGCGTGCTGATCGACGATGCGCGCACACCGCTCATCATCAGCGGTCCCACGCCGAAGGGGGAGATCCACCAGTTCGATGAGTACAAGCCCCGGGTGGAACGCCTGTACAATGCCCAGCGCCAGCTCGTGACCCAATTGCTGGCCGAGGCCAAGGAGGCGCTGAAGGGCGTGGACGACGGTTCCGCGACCAAGGACGAGGTGGAGAAGGGCGCCATGGCCCTGCTGCGCGCGCACCGCGGCCTGCCCAAGAGCAAGGCGCTCATCAAGTTCCTGAGCGAGGCCGGCATGAAGGCGCAGCTGCAGAAGGTGGAGTCCTACTACCTGCAGGACCAGGGGAAGGAGATGCCCAAGGTGGACCAGGAGCTCTTCTTCGTGATCGACGAGAAGCAGAACAGCATCGAGCTCACCGAGAAGGGCATCGACCTCATCAGCGGCGATGTGAACGACCCGCACTTCTTCGTGATGCCCGACGTGGGGGCCACCATCGCCGAGATCGAGAAGAGCGGCGCCGCCACGGAGGAGAAGACCCGCCGCAAGGACGACCTGCTGCGCGAGTTCGGCATCAAGAGCGAGCGCATCCACACCGTGAACCAGCTGATCCGCGCCTACGCCCTCTTCGAGAAGGACGTGGAGTACGTGGTGATGGACGGCAAGGTGAAGATCGTGGACGAGCAGACCGGGCGGATCCTGGAGGGCCGGCGTTACAGCGACGGGCTGCACCAGGCCATCGAGAGCAAGGAGAAGGTGAAGGTGGAGGCCGCCACCCAGACCTACGCCACCATCACCCTGCAGAACTACTTCCGCATGTACCACAAGCTCGCGGGCATGACGGGCACTGCGGAGACCGAGGCGCAGGAGTTCTGGGACATCTACAAGCTGGACGTGATGGTGATCCCCACCAACCGTCCGGTGGTGCGCAAGGACAATGAGGACATGGTCTTCAAGACGCGGCGTGAGAAGTACAACGCCGTGATCGAGGAGATCGTGAAGCTGCAGCAGGCGGGCCGGCCGGTGCTGGTGGGCACCACCAGCGTGGAGGTGAGCGAGCTCATGAGCCGCATGCTCAGCGGCAAGGGCATCAAGCACAACGTGCTCAACGCGAAGCAGCACGCCCGCGAGGCCGAGATCGTGGCGCACGCCGGCATGGCCGGCATGGTCACCATCGCCACCAACATGGCCGGCCGCGGTACCGACATCAAGCTGGGCACCGGCGTGAAGGAGTCCGGCGGCCTGGCGATCATCGGCACCGAGAAGCATGAGAGCCGCCGGGTCGACCGCCAGTTGCGCGGTCGTGCCGGCCGCCAGGGCGACCCCGGCTCATCGCAGTTCTACATCAGCCTGGAGGACGACCTGATGCGCCTGTTCGGCAGCGAGCGCATCGCCAAGCTGATGGACCGCCTCGGCCTGAAGGAGGGCGAGGTGATCCAGCACAGCATGGTCACCGCCAGCATCGAGCGCGCGCAGAAGAAGGTGGAGGAGAACAACTTCGGCATCCGCAAGCGCCTGCTGGAGTACGACGATGTGATGAACAAGCAGCGCCAGGTGATCTACAAGCGGCGCCACAACGCGCTGTTCGGTGAGCGCCTGAAACTCGACGTGCTGAACATGTACCACGACACCGCCCGGGTGATCGTGGAGGAGCACCACGCCAACGGCGACTTCGAGGGCTTCCAGATGGAGCTCTTCCGCCGGCTTTTCGTGGAAAGCCCCGTGAGCGAGGAGGAGTTCAAGAAGCTGAAGCCCGAGGAGGTGACCGACCGCCTCTACGAGGCCGCGATGGATGCCTACGACCGGCACAGCGCGCAGATCGCGCGCCAGGCCCTGCCGGTGATCAGCGACGTGTTCCTCAACCAGGGATCGCAGTACGAGAACATCGTGGTGCCCATCACGGATGGCATCAAGACCATGCAGGTGGTGGCCAACCTGGAGAAGACCTACCGCAGCGAAGGCCGTGAGCTCAGCAACAGCATCGAGCGGTACATCACCCTCGCCATCATCGACAACGAGTGGAAGGAGCACCTGCGCGAGATGGACGAACTGCGCCGCAACGTGCAGAACGCGGCCATCGAGCAGAAGGACCCCCTGCTGATCTACAAGCTGGAGTCGTTCAACCTGTTCCAGGCCATGATCGACCGGATCAACGGAGAGGTGGTCTCCTTCCTGTCGCGCGCCGGTCTTCCCTCGGCCGAACCGAACGTGCAGCAGGCGCAGGCCCCGCGCCAGCAGCCGCAGCAGAAGCTGCAGACCAGTCGCACCGAGGTCCCGCAGTTCGCCGGCGGCACGCCGTCCGCTCCCCCGCAGCGCGCCGCGGCCCCCGCCGGCGCCGGTGCGCCACCCCGAGGCCCCATGCCTCCGCAGGGCCCTCCGCGCCAGCCCACGCAACCGGTGCGCGTGGAGAAGAAGGTGGGCCGGAACGACCCCTGCCCCTGCGGCAGCGGCAAGAAGTACAAGCAGTGCCACGGCAAGGACGCCTGACCGGCACCGACCCCAAAGCCGAACGCCAGCCTTACGGGGCTGGCGTTCCTGCTTCTATGGTGTATGGAACTTGGTTCTAGAACTTGATCGGCATCCGCATGCTCACCCGAACGGGCACGCCGCCGTTCTCCCCTACCTGCCATTTCGGAGACTCGGCAAGGGCCTGCTCGATGAGGCCGCGCACCTGGTCGTTCCCCGTCTCCACCTTCACATCGCTCAGGCGACCGTCCTTCTCCACCACGAACGAGGCCACGGCCGTTCCGTCCTCGAGCTTGGCGTCATCCACCTTGTTGCGGATGTAGCGCACCAGCTCCTTCTGCCCACCGGGATAGACCGGCATGGTGGTGACGTGCGCGTACACGATGTCGCGGATCGGGGCGGGGTCGTACACTTTCTCGGCCAGGGCCGTGCCCCACTCGTCATAACGCTGCCACACGCCCGTCTTCAGACCCATCTCGTAGGTGCCGGTGCTCTCCACCTTGCCGTTCGGATGGAAGTAGGTGAAGCTGCCGTTGGGCACCTTCAGCTCCTTGTCGGCGTACAGCCCCTCGGCCTTCAGCCGGCCGTCCATGGTGTGGATGCGTGCCTTGTAGGCGCCTTCCACCATGCCATCGGGTTCCTTGTAGTAGACCGCCTTGCCCTTGGTCGTAGGCTCCAAGGTGGGTCCCAGATAAGTGCGTTGGGCCGTGATCGGACCAGCGGTACCGAGGGTGAGCAGTACGATGAGGGTATGGACTTGCATGGTGCGGTGTCGATCTACCGCCCCTTCCTACGCCTGTCCCCCTCGCCGGGTTACGACCGCTTCATCCGGCCCAGCCCTCGCGGTCCAGGCTGCGGTACTGGATGGCCTCGGCCAGGTGCTCCGTGCGGACCTCGGTGCTGCCCGCCAGGTCGGCGATGGTGCGGCTCACCTTCAGGATGCGGTCATAGGCGCGCGCACTGAGCCCGAGGCGCTCCATCGCCTTCTGCAGGATGGCCTGCCCGGTGGCATCGATGCGGCAGATGCGGCGCACCTCCTGGGTGCCCATCTGCGCGTTGCAGTGCATCGGCGTGCCCGCGAAGCGCTGTTCCTGCAGCCGTCGCGCGCGCACCACCCGTTCGCGCACATCGCCGCTGCGCTCGCTGGGCCGCTCGCTGCTGAGCTCGCTGAAGGGCACCGGCGTCACCTCCACGTGGATGTCGATGCGGTCCAGCAGCGGGCCGCTGATCTTGTTCAGGTACTTCTGCACCACGCCGGGCGGGCACACGCACTCCTTCTCGGGGTGGTTGTGGTAGCCGCACGGGCACGGGTTCATGGCCGCCACCAGCATGAAGCTCGCCGGGTACTCCACCGTGAACCGGGCCCGGCTGATGGTGACCACGCGGTCCTCCAGGGGCTGCCGCAGCACCTCCAGCACCGTGCGCTGGAACTCGGGCAGCTCATCGAGGAAGAGCACGCCGTTGTGCGCCAGGCTGATCTCGCCCGGTTGCGGAAAGGAACCGCCACCGACCAAGGCCACGTCACTGATCGTATGATGCGGCGAGCGGAAGGGGCGCACGCTGAGCAGGCTGTCCTCCTTGCGCAGCTTGCCGGCCACGCTGTGGATCTTGGTGGTCTCCAGCGCCTCGTTCAGGTTGAGCGGCGGCAGGATGGTGGGAAGGCGCTTGGCCAGCATGGTCTTGCCGGCACCGGGCGGACCGATGAGGATGACGTTGTGGCCACCGGCGGCGGCGATCTCGAAGGCGCGCTTGATGTTCTCCTGCCCCTTCACATCGCTGATGTCCACCAGGTGGTTCGCGCTGCTGGCCGCGAACTCCGTGGCGATGTCGACGGTGGTGCGCGGGAGCTCCTGGCCGTTGAACAGGTCGACCACCTGGCCCAGGTGATCCACCCCGTACACGGCGAGCCCCTCCACGATCGCGGCCTCGCGCGCGTTGGCACTGGGCAGCACCAGGCCGCGGAAGCCGCTGCGCCTGGCCTCCAGGGCAATGGGCAGCGCTCCCTTGATCGGCCGCACCTCGCCATCGAGCGCGAGCTCGCCCATCACCATCAGGTCCCCGCAGCGCTCGGCGGCGATCTGCTCGCTGGCGGCCAGGATGCCGATGGCGATGGCCAGGTCGTAGGCGCTGCCCTCCTTGCGGATGTCGGCCGGGGCCAGGTTGATGGTGATCTCGCGGCCGCGCGGCATGTGCAGGCCGATGTTCTTGATGGCCGCGCTTACCCGCTGGTGGCTCTCCTTCACCGCGTTGTCCGGAAGGCCCACCATGAAGAAGTTGTTGCCGGAATGGATGTTGGTCTCCACCACCACCGGGGTGGCGTTGATGCCGAAGACCGCGCAGCCGTGGTTCTTGACGATCATCGTTCACCCTTCCTGCGCGCGGCTTGGCGCCGCCATCTCCCGCTCGATGTGGTCGATCCACGCATGGATCACCTTGATGTGCACCTCCTGGATCCGGTCAGCGTAGCCGTCATGCGGCACCCGCACTTCCACGGTGCACAGGTCGGCCAGCCTGCCGCCGTCCTTGCCGGTGAGGCCGATCACGTGCATGCCCTTGGCCCGGGCCACCTCGGCGGCGCGGAGCACATTGGGGCTGTTGCCGCTCGTGCTGATGGCCACCAGCACGTCGCCCTCGCGCCCGTGCGCCTCCACGAAGCGCGCGAACACCTGCTCGAAGCCGTGGTCGTTGCCCACGCAGGTGAGGTGGCTGGGGTCGCTGATGCTGAGCGCGGCGATCGGCGGCCGGTCGTCGCGGTAACGGCCGGTGAGCTCCTCGGCGAAGTGCATGGCATCGCACATGCTGCCGCCGTTGCCGCAGCTGATCACCTTCGCGCCCTGCTTCAGGCAGTAGCTCATGAACGCCGATGCGCGCTCCACGTTGGCCAGGTTCTCGGGATCGGCCAGGAAGCGCTGCAGCACGGTGGCGGCCTCGTCGAAATGCGAACGGATGCGGTCGTTGCTCATGGCTTCAAAGATGCGTCAGATCGGGTCGCCGCCCCGGTAACCGAGCCTCCGCCGCTCGGTCGCGGGTTGCCCCATCAGCTCCTTCACCACCTCGAAAAGCCCGCCCAGGTCCTCCTCCATCCGGCCCTGCCGACCCTCCATCCGTTCCATGCGCACCTGCAGCTCCAGGTCGTTCTGCAGCAGGCGGCTCATCCGCACGAAGACCCGCACGATGCGGATGTTGACCGCGACGGCACGGTCGCTGTTGAGCACGCTGCTGAGCATGAGCACACCGTGCTCGGTGAACGCGACCGGGGCATGGCGGATCCCTCCGCGGCCCATTGAGGTCACAGATCGTGACCTCAAAGCCTCCCATTCGTCCGCGGACAGCTCGAAGGCGAAGTCCTCCGGGAACCGGGCCCGGTTCCGTTTCACCTGTTGGTTCAGCGCCTTGGTGGGCACATCGTACAGCGCGGCCAGGTCGTGCGCCAACATCACCTTCCGCCCGCGTACCCAGTGGATCCGTGCGGCGATCGCCTCATCCATCAACAGCTCCAGCTCCTCCATCGCACTACCTGGATCGACGGACTATTCGTCGATCCGCGGATGGATAAGATGGAACGCAGCGCGCGATCCTCCAAATCGAAGGGATGGGACGACTACCGGCTGGCGCGCTGATCGAGGATGCGCATGCCCTCCAGCCCGCGCTCCAGGAAGGCCTGGTACTCGGCGGGGTCGGGCGTGTAGCCCACCGGGTCGGTGAGCAGCGTTCCATCGGGGCTCAGCAGCGCGTAGTACGGCTGGCTGCTGATCACGAAGGTCTCCAGCTGCACCGTGCTCCACTTGTTGCCCATGGTCTGGATCTGCTTCTGCTTGCCGGTGCAGGTGGTGTACACGTGCTGCTGCTCCTTGGGCAGCTCGCGCTTGTCGTCCACGTAGAGCGATACCAGCACGTAGTCGTTGTGGATGAGCTCCTTCACGCCGTCCACGGGCCACACGTGCTCCTCCATCTTCCGGCAGTTAACGCAGGCCCAGCCGGTGAAGTCGACCATCACGGGCTTGCCCACCTCCTTCGCGTGCGCCAGGGCCTCGTCGAGGTCATGGAAGGCTTCGGCCTTCTGAGGAAGCACCCAACTGTAGCCCACGGGCGGGGCCAGACCGCTCATGAGCGAGAGCGCGCGGAAGCTCCCCTTCTTGCTGTCCACCGTAAGACCGAACGCGAGGTAGAACGTGGCGGCGGTGAACAGCCCGATGAAGGCCCACCGCGCCGTGGAGCGCTTGGTGACGGGGCTGTCGTGCGGGAAGCGGATCACCCCGAAGAGATAGAGCACGATGCCAAGCGCGCAGATCACCCACACCACCATGAAGAGCTCGTAGGGCACGACCATCCACTGCTTCACCAGGTCGGCGTTGCTGAGGAACTTGAACGCGAGGGCCACCTCGGCGAAGCCCAGCACCACCTTCACGCTGTTGAGCCAGCTGCCGCTGCGGGGCAGGCTGTTGAGCCAGCTGGGGAAGAGGGCGAAGAGCGCGAAGGGCAGTGCGAGGGCGAGACCGAAACCGCCGAGACCCGCCGTGAGCTGCCACGCCCCGCCATCGGCGGTGAGCGCGCCGGCCAGCAGCGAGCCCAGTATCGGACCCGTGCAGCTGAACGACACCAAGGCCAGGGTGAGGGCCATGAAAAAGATGCCGATGAGACCGCCGAACCGCGAGGCCTTCTGGTCCATGCTGTTCACCCAGCTGCTGGGCAGTGTGATCTCGAAGTAGCCGAAGAAGCTCACGGCGAACACCAGGAAGATCACGAAGAAGAAGATGTTCAGCCAGGGGTTGGTGCTGATCTCGTTGAAGATCTCGGCGTTCACCGAGCCCAGCACGTGGAAGGGCAGGCTGAAGAGCAGGTAGATGCCCAGGATGAAGCCGCCGTAGGTGAGCGCGTTCTTCAGTCCCTTGGCCTTGTCCTCGCTGCCCTTGGTGAAGAAGCTCACCGTGAGCGGGATCATGGGGAACACGCAGGGCGTGAGCAGCGCGACGAGGCCGCCCAGAAAACCGAGGAAGAAGATCTTCCACAGCGAGGAGGTCTCCTTCACCTCACCGGCCTCGGTGCTGCTCTTCACCACCGGTGCGCCCAGGTCCACGGAGGCGAGCTTGTACTTGCACTCCCCTCCGCTGGCCATCGTCACCGCACCGATGCGGATCGAGCCCGTGGCCAGGTTCACGGTGAAGGGCACCGGATCGGGGAAGATGCACTTGCTGTCGTCACAGGTCTGGTAGTTCACCACGCCGGTGATGTCCTTCGCCTCGTCGGTCACCGCCACCTCCTGGGTGAAGGAGACGGCGTGCTTGTACTTGCGCACCTGGATGCCGAACATGTCATCCATGCCTTCGTGCATGTCCTTCCCGCTCTCCACGGCCTTGCTCGTGAAGCGCGCGTGGGTCACGGTGCTGTCGAGTGTGATGCTGGTGGGGATCGGCCCCTCCCCGAAGCTCACCTGTGAGTAGATGTACCAACCGTCCTGCACGGCGGCCTCGTACCGGAAGCGCCACAGTCCGTCCTTCACCTTCTCGGTGGTGAGCGACCATTTCACCGGCTCCTCCTCGGCAGGCGGTGCGGTGGTGCCCGTGAACGGCAGCGCACCGAACTCCCCCTTATCGGCGCTGAGGGTAACGCGGAAGTAGAGCGGATCGGGGAAGATGCACTTGCTGTCGTCGCAGGTCTGGTAGTCGAGGCGGCCGGTGATGGGCTGCGCCGGGTCGGTCACTTTGATGCGCTGGGTGAAAAGAGCGTAGCCCTTGAACTTCTTCACCTCCATGTCGAAGTTGGGGTCGTGCCCCTGCACCACCTTCTCACCGGTCTCGCCGGGTGTGCCCACGGGTACGGCATGGGCGAGCGTATCGAAGGCGAGCTTGGTGGGGATGGGCCCCATGTCGCCGAAGCTCTGCTGGGAGTACACGTACCAGCCGTGCTCGATGTCGGCGCGGAACACCACGTCCCACGTGCCCTCCTCCACCTTCACCATGCTGATGGTCCACTTCACGGGCTCGGGCGCCTGTTCACCGGGCATCTGGGCCGAGAGCCAGGTGCCGAAGCCCAGCAGGAGCAGGAAGGGAAGGAGCGAGCGCAGGATACGCATGGATCAGGGCGCGGGTACGGTTACGGAGAAGGGGACCACCGCCGGAGGCAGGCAGGTCTTGTCGTTGCAGGCCATGTACTCGACCTCACCCGTCACGGTGAAGGCCGCGGTCCCCGTTCGCTCCACCGGCACGGTGAACACCACGGTGCCCGAATGGAAGCGGAGGTCCATGCCGAAGTTGGGATCGTAGGCCTCCTCGGGCCTGGGCTCCACCACGGCGCCGGCCTTGTGATCGGTGGCGGTGTTCACCTTCACGCTGGTGGGGAAGGGACCGTCGTCGCGGGGCAGGGTGAGCGCGTAGATGTGCCAGCCCTCCTCGCAGGTGGCCTTCAACTGCACCTCCACCTGGCCGTTCGCGCCGGTGGCCGATCCGAAGGACCAGGTGACAGGGCCTCCCGCCATGGCTGAGGCCATCAGCAGGAGCACGCTGGAGAGGAGTGCGAAGGACCGGTGCATGGGCTGTGATCGGGCCCAAAAGTAGACCGCTCCGCAGGTCCTCTTCCCGGTCCGATCGTTAAAAGATGGTATTCCTACCGGGCCGCGCCAATTCAATGGAACTGCACGTCGATGACCCGGTTGAGCGGGATCACGTGGCCGTACTTCAGCACGATGCTGCCGTGATCGAAGGACCACACCGTGGTCTCCACGTACTTCATGCCCCCATCGTCCTTGAAGAGGATGCGGCACTTCCCGCGTTCCTGGTTGCCCAAGGCACGTGCACGGTGCAGTTTCTCATCGAGCTCGTTGCGGTGCGCCTCGCTCAAGTGCACGGCCTCCTTGGGGAAGTGCAGCTTGGGCAGGTCCTCCTTCTCGATCTTCTCGGCGGTGGCGGGGATCATGGGTGTGGAAGTGCTTGCACCCAAGGTACACCGTGCCGCGATCGGTCCGTCAGGCCGCGGTGCAACGCACCTGCAGCACGGGGCCTTCCCCTCCCGCCCCGGCGCCTTCGGCGATGCGGTGGCCTGCAAGCCACACGACCTCACCGCCCGAGAGCAGCACCCAGGCGCGCTCCTTCACAGGGCGCGGCACGTGGGCATCGGTGAGGATGTCGCTCACGAGCTTGCTGCCACCGAGCCCGATCGGTCGCATGCGGTCACCGGGCCGCCACGGGCGCAGCTCCAGGGGGAACCGCAGCTTCGACGCATCGAGCCAGGCCACGAGCGGCCCTTGGGCAAGGTCGACCTCGGCCGCGGTGCACCGCTCGAAATGGAACGGAACGCCGGCCGGCACGCGCAGGTCCTCGGCGACGTGCACCGGTTCCGCGGCATCGGTGATCCGGGTGTGGAGCAGGGCCTCGCGGTCCACGGTCACGCGGTGCCCGCCCGCCTGGAAGGTGGCGCCGATGTGGCCATCGTCCACCGCGTCGCGCAGCTGATCGAGCTGGTCGGGATGAAAGCCGAGCGGCCGCAGCCAGCGTTGCATCAGCATCGTGGCGAACGCGGGATCGCGCAGCGCCTCCAGGGGCATGGCATCGCCGCTGTCGAGGATGGTGCGGTCCACCAACCCGTGGGCGAGGCGCTGCTGCGCGCGCAGGCGGTCGAGCGCGCGGCCCATCACCCGTCGCGCACCGGGCGAGAGCGCTTCGATCAGGGGGAGCAGTTCGTGCCGCACCCGGTTCCGCAGGTACTTGGGATCGGTGTTGCTCGCATCCTCGCGCCACAGCAGGCCGTGCGCGCGGGCATGGGCTTCGATCGCCGACCGCCCAACGCCCAGCAAGGGGCGGATGAAGGGCCCGGAGCGCGCGGGGATGGTGGTGAGCCCTCCGCGCATCAGTTCGATCAGGAAGGTCTCCAGTGCATCGTCCTGGTGGTGCGCAAGCGCGACCTGCGCGATGTCCAGCTCGAGCGCCACGGAACGCAAGGCCTCCAGACGGAGCGCCCGGGCCGCCATCTGCACGGAGGTCCCCTTCCCCGCGTTCACGCTCACCCTGCGCACCGCACAGGCCACCCCGAGGGCAGCGCAGTGCTCCTCCACGAAGGCGCGGTCGGCCTCGCTGGCGGCACCGCGCAGGCCGTGGTCCACGTGCACCACCGTGCACCGATGGCCCAGGGTGCGGAGCACGTCCAGCAGCACGATGCTGTCCACGCCGCCGCTCACGGCCACCAGCACCGGGGCCTGTTCCGGGAGCAGCCCGTGCCGCCGGATGAAGCGACGCACCTCAGCCTTCATGCGACCAGGCGTTGAGCACGCTGCGCGCCTTCAGCTCACACTCGGCCCACTCCTGCTCCGGGTCGCTGGCGGCGGTGATGGCGCTGCCGGTGATCAGGGACGCAGCGCCGGTGGAGGCATCGAAGGTGAGCGTGCGGATCACCACGTTGAGGTCGGTATCGCCGTTGGGTGCCACCAGCCCCAAGGTGCCGCTGAAGAGACCGCGGCGCATGTCCTCGAGCTCATCGACCAGCTGCATGGCCCGCACCTTGGGGGCGCCGGTCATGCTGGCCATGGGGAAGCTCGCCGCCACCACGTCCCAGGTGGACCGCCCGTGCCCCACCCGCGCGGTGATCGTGCTGGTCATCTGGTGCACGTGGGGATAGGCGTGCACCCCGCAGAGCTCCTCCACCACCACGGACCGCGGCGCGGCCACTCGGCTCAGGTCGTTGCGCATCACGTCCACGGCCATGATGTTCTCGCTGCGCTCCTTGGCATCGGTGGCCAGCTCCTGGGCCAGCCGGGCGTCCTCCGCGGGGTCCGCGCTGCGCCGCCGGGTACCCTTCATGGGTTGCGCGGTGATGCGGCCCTCCTCGATGCGCAGGTAGCGCTCCGGGCTCGCGCACAGGGCGAAGGCATCGCCACACCGGTAGAAGGCGGCGTGCGGTGCGGGGTTGGCGGCCATGAGCGCCGCGAAGCCCGCGAAGGGGTCCCAGCCCGGTGCCGCGGTGCGGCGCTGCGCGCAGTAGTTCAGTTCGTACACATCGCCGCGCTGGATGTGCGCCAGCGCCTGCCGCACGTGCTCGAGGTAGCGTTCACGCGGGGTGCGTACCTGCCAGCCGTGGAGCGAGGCCGGCACCACGCCCGTGACAGGCGCGCCCAACGCCCGGAGCAGTTGCGCCGCACCTTCCCCGTCCCTCCCGGCATGCAACACGGAGGCCTGCCCGTCCTGGAACCGGAGGACCCATTGCGGCACGGTCCATTCCACCTCGGCGAACCCGTCCTCCCGGGGATGGCGCGAACGAAGGTGCTCCAAGGCGTTCTTGCGGTCGTAGCCCACGTGGCCATAATTCCATCGGCCTTGCACAGGGACCTCGCCCGAGGGGCCTCCCCCCACGGCCACGAGCCAACCGCTCCCCTGCCGGCGGGCCAGGAACCGCGGGTACGGACGCAGGGCGGCCCAATGGATGGACCCGGCCCACGGGATGGTCACAGGGGTGCTCATGGACCTGAGGGGGCCGGAAGTTATCCGCACCCGGGCAACCGGTCGGCGGGGCGTTCGTCATTGCTTGGAAAAGGCCCCGGACCGTCCTGTTCAACCCGCCACGAACGCCCAACGAAGCGCCTGATGTCCAACGACTTCATTCCGCATCGCCCCCATGGGTGCCCGAAGCCCGGCTTGACAGGATCCCCATCCTGGGTCCATCTTGCAACAGTGCCCGCATCATCCGAAGCGGAATGACCTACCTTTGAGGTTACCATGAAGAAATCCGTACTCCTCCTTCTTGGAACGACGCTGACGACCCTGGCCTGGGGACAGGCCGCGCGGCTCGTGATCAACAATTCGGGTGCGTCCGATCCGTACTTCGTGTGGAACCCCGATCCGGATGCGGCGGACAATGCCGGCGCCTATCTCGTGGTGGACAACCCGGCCACGAACGCGATCACTTACACGGGCACCAACACCACCGGGAATTTCCGCACCGAGGCCGCCCAGAACAAGATCCGCTGGAACATCGGTACGACCGCCAGCGGTACTTACGTCATCAACTACGGCAACCAGGCGAACATCGGGTTTCCGCTAACTGTCGCCATTGGCACGGCCGGTACCGGTTCGGGTTCCTTCGTCTTTTCTACTTACAGCTATTACCCCTACCTCAGCACCAGCGGTTATGGAGGCGCCCTCGCGCCGGCCAACGCATGGGACAACTTCCAGTACCGCACGGCCGCCGGTGTGACCCACATGAACGACTACGCCTCCGGCTCGGTGAACAATTCGGGCCAGGCGATCGATCGGTTCTGGCTGATCGACACGAAGGAAACGGGATGGGCGTATACCACTTCACCGGTGGTCACCATGACCTTCGACCATGCCAATGGTGATGTGCAGGCGGGCAATGCCATCGTTGGTGGAACCACACCGCTCATGCCTCAGCGCTTCAACAGCACGCTGAACATGTGGGGTGATAACATTCTGCTCGGCGCCGGTTATACTCCGAACGTTTCCCCTGGCGTGAGCCGTGTCTTGTCAGCTTCCGTCTCCGCCGCCAACTTCTTCAAGGCGTGGACGCTCAGCAACCAGGTCGATCCGCTGCCGGTGGAACTGGTCGACTTCAAGGCTTCCTGCGACCGCGGCCACGTGAAGCTGGTGTGGACCACGGCCACCGAGCACAACAACGACTATTTCCAGGTGGAGAAGACCGTGGACCTGGCCAGTTGGGAGGTGATCGGTCAGGTGCAGGGCATGGGCAACAGCCTGAGCCCGGTGGACTACACCTTCGTGGATGAGCAGTCCGAGGGCATGGCCTACTACCGCCTGCGCCAGGTGGACTTCGACGACACGGAGACCATCCTGCCCACGGTGAGCGGCAGCTGCGAAGGCGCCAACGGCACCGAGATCGTCACCACCTGGGACGATGGCACCAACGTGAACGTGATGGTGAGCAGCACCGTGGAGGTGATGCACGATGTGACGCTGATGGACCTCGAGGGCCGCACCATGGGCTTCAAGCCGAAGCAAACGATGGTGAACGGCATGACCACGATCTCCTTCGCGAAGGAGGACCTGGCCACCGGCATCTACATCTTCCGCCTGAAGAACAGCACGCAGATGCTGCAGCGTCGCGTGATGGTCTACTGAACGACGAGCAACGGAACAACGAGGGGCCCCACCATGGGGCCCTTCTCGTTTCAGGCCTGGCGCACCAAGGCGGCCAGCGCATCGGCCCAGGCCGGCTGCGCGTTCAGGCTTTCCACGAGCTGAACACGCTCGCCGCCATGCTCCTTGAACAGCTCATCGTACTCCTCGCCGATCTCGATCACCGTCTCCAGGCAATCGGCCACGAAGGCCGGGCTCACCACCAACAGGCGCTTCATGCCCTCCTTGGCGTAGCGCTCGATGAGCTGGTCGCTGAACGGCTGCACCCACTTGCTGTCCAAACGGCTTTGGAAGCCCACGGACCAGCGGCCGGCCTCGAGCCCGCACCGCTGCGCCAGCGCCCGCGCCGTGGCGTGGCACTGCATCTTGTAGCACATCGGGTGCCTGTCGTACGGACCCCGCTCACAAGCGCAACCGGCCACGGGAGCGGTGTCCAGGTCGCGTTGCAGCGCGCCTGAGCAGGGCGTGTGCGACCGTTGGATGTGCCTGTCGGGCAGGCCGTGGAAGCTGAACAGGACGTGGTCGTAGGCGTGCGGCCCGTGGCTGCGGATGCGCTCGGCGAAGGCATCGAGGTAGCCCGGATCGGTGTGGAAGGGCGGCACGCTCGCAACGGCCGGCACATCGGTGTAGCCGCCCAGGATGGCCATGGCCTCCTGCAGGGCCGTGCCCGTGGCGGCGCTGGAATACTGAGGGAAGAGCGGCACCAGCACCACGCGGTCCACCTGTTCGCGCATCAGCCCGTCAAGCGCGTCCTTCAGGCGGGGGTTCTGGTAGCGCATGGCCAGCACCACCTTGTAGCCGGGTCCCAGGCGTTCCTGCAAGGCATTCACCAGCGCGTTGCCGTGCACGATGAGCGGCGAGCCCTCCGGCGTCCACAGCTTGCGGTAGGCCTTGGCGCTCTTGGGGGCGCGGAACGGCGCGATGATGCCGTTCACCAGCAGCTTGCGGCCAAGCCAGGGCAGGTCGATCACCCGACCATCGCCGAGGAACTCACGCAGGTAGCGGCGTACATCGCCCACGGCGGGGCTGTCGGGCGTGCCCACATTGATGAGCACCACACCGGTGCGGGTCCTGGCTTCCATCGTGGTTGTCGAACACGCGGGAGGCCGCCTTGTTCGGGCCGCGAAACTACGTCTTCACCGGAGCGCCCATGCGGCCGCGCCTGAGCCGTGCCAGCACGAGGGCTGCCACGATCACCAAGGCGAGCACCAGGGCCGCGCGGCCCAGCACATCGCCCCACACCAGGAAGAGGGTCCGCTGCGTGGAGGTGGGCACCTCGGCCCGGATGGCGGTGGGGGTCCACCAGGTGGTGGGCTGCAGTACGCGGCCGTGGTCGTCGATGAAACAGCTGATGCCCGTGTTGGCCGAGCGGGCGATCCACCGACGCAGCTCAATGGCCCGCAGGCGGCCGTAGGCGAGGTGCTGCCGATAGCCCGGCGAGCTCCCCCACCATGCATCGTTGGTGATGACGGCGAGGAGGTTGGCGCCCTGGCGCGTGTGGTGCGCGAGGTGATCGCCGAACACGCTCTCATAACAGATGGCGGGCACCAGTCCGATGCGGCCATCGGCCGTGCGCAGGATGGGGCGCTCATCACCGGACCCGAGGCTGCCGCTGGTGCCCCCGAGGTCCAGGCTGAACCTGCCCACGATGGGCTCCAGGAAGGCTTGGAACGGCATGAGCTCCACGCCCACCACCAGCTTCGACTTGTGGTACACCTGCACGCGCCCCTGCTCGTCCACGAGCATGGCGGCGTTGTAGGCATCGAACCAGCGGTGGAGGCCGGGCAGCTCGCGGGCCGTGCGCGACCGGGGCTCACCCGGCCGGTACAGGTAGGCCGATGACATGCCGGCGAGCACGCTCACCGACGGATGCCGCTGCTGGAAGGCGCGGATCACGCCGTAGCTCCGCGACGCGGTGAGGTCGTTCTCCCACAGGCCCCGGGGTTCGGGCACGCCGGTGCGCATATCGAAGGTGGCGTTCTCCTGGAGCGCGGTCTCGGGCAGCACCACCAGCCGGGTGCTGTCCGTGGTGACCTGTTCCGCGAGGGTGAGCATGTGGCCCAATTGCGCCAGCGGGTCCATGCCGCCGAACTTCTCGGTGTACGGGTCGATGTTCGGCTGCACGACCACCACTTCGACCGTGGGCCCGGCGGGGCGATCGCGCACGGTGCCGAGCACCACCGACACCCCGATGGGCACCACCACCACGCCAGCGGCCCAGGCGAGCGAGCGCTTCGCGAGGCCCGCACGGCCCTGGCGCCGGCCGATGATGGCGCGGGCCACGAGCAGGTTCACCGCCCACACCCACAACGAGCCGCCGAGCGCCCCTGTCCATTCGTACCACTGCACCCAGCCCGTTCGGATGGCGAAGACGTTGCCCAGGGTGAGCCAGGGCCATTGCAGGTCCCAATCGAAGTGCAGGTGCTCGAAGGCGAGCCAGCCGGCCACCAGGGCCACCACGGCGGCGCGCGCACCGAAGCGCCGATGGGCCGCGCGGTGCATCCACCAGGGGATCACCATGAGCAGCGCGTTGGCGGTCATGGGAAAGCCGCCGCTCACGATCCGCGTACCCCAGGGCTCCTGGACCATGCCGAGCCAATAGGTGGTGAAGGCGTTCCAGCCGAAGAGCGCGAGGTAGGTCCACGTGAGCCACTTGCGCGGACGCTCCTCCGCCGGTGCATGCAGCCAGTGATGCGCCGCGAGCAGCAGCGGCACCCAGGCCACGAAAGCGAGCGGGGTGAGCCCTCCGGTGGCCGGCCATGCCAGCACCCACAAGGTGGCGGTGCAGAGCGATGCGGCCAGGTAGGCGCCGCGGTGTCGTGCCATGCGGGCGAAGATACCCGGACGGGTCAGCGCATCAGGTACATCTTGCCCACGCCCTTCTCGAAGTAGCCGCTGGCGCTGGTGGACCGATGCTCGATCTCCTCGCCGTTCAGCTTGGCCACCACGCGGTACAGGTACACCCCGCGCGCCAGCCGGTCGCCGAACTGGTCGGTGCCGTCCCACGCGAACTCGGTGATGTTGCGGCCCACCCGGATGGGGCCGAGCTCATCGAGGCCGATCTCGCGCACCACGCGGCCGCTGATCGTCATGATCTGGATCTTCATGTACGTGGGCGGCTGCTGGCCGGTGAGCGTGAACACGAAGCGCGTGCTGGTGGTGAAGGGGTTCGGGTAGTTGAGCACCTCGGTGATGGTGGGCTTGTTGATCACCTCGAAGCGCACCTTGTAGTCGTTGTCGCCGCTCTGGTTGCGGCTGATGTCGCTGGCCTGCACCGTGAGCACGTAGTTGCCGTCCGTGGCGAAGGTGGGCCGGTACATGATCCTGCTGATGTTGGCCGGGCCGTTCGCGGGGATGAACTGCATGCGCTCCTGGCCGTCCTCGCGGAAGTAGATGCGGCGCGTGCTGTTGGAGGGGTCGGTGAGGAAGACCTTGAAGTGGATGGTGTCGCCGGGCTGGTCGAGCAGCAGCGTGGTGTTCTCGTCGTCGAGCGTCACCTGCACCTCGGGGCGGGCGCTCACCACATCGCCATCGAGGATGTGCAGCCCGTCGAAGGTGACGTCGAGCATGGGGTTCTCGCGGTCGTCCTGGATGAGGAAGCGGATGTGCGCGATGTTGTTGAAGTGGTACTGCTCGAGCTGATCGTAGCGGCCGGTGAGGGTGTCCACGGGGTTGGCCTCGATGATCAGCGTGTTCACCCCTGCGAAGCCGTCCGTGTTGAACACCACGGTGTCCTGAAGCACCCCGCCTGCGGGCAGGGGTGCGTTGTAGCGGTAGTGCACCAGGTGCCGTTGGTTCGCCTGGTCGATCACCCACGCGCCCAGCAGCAGGCTGTCCATGTCGAACTCGCTGATGTTGTGCACCGCCACCATCACGCGGCCGGTCTGTCCTTCGAACACGCTGTCCAGGAGCTCCACGTAGCCCAGGGGCGGGTCGATCGCGCACTCGGGCGCCGGCGAGCCCAGCAGGTGCCAGCGCTTCAACTGCGAGGGCGTGGTGTCGAGCACGGTGGTCTGCGCGAAGGCCCCGGATAGCTGCAGCTCGGGGTACACCGCGGCATCCACGCCCAGGGTGGGGCTGGTCCAGGCCGTGAGCGAATCCTCCGGCGACGGTCGTTGGTGCAGCAACTGCTCGGCGCCGAACACGTTGCGGCCGGTGAGGCGCATGAAGGTGCTGTCCGTCGGCTGGAGCACATCGTTCCAGTACATCCCGGTCCATTCGTAGGCCGGCCCGGCGAACGGCGCGGTGATGCGGCCGCTGCGCGAGGTCACGTTCACGTACGCGTTGAAGTCGAGGTAGTCCGTGAGGTTCTGACCGTACATCTCCACCGCCGTGCTCGGGTCGCCCTTCTTCACCAGGAAGACGTACGGGACGCTGTCGGGCACCGTGTTGTTGAGCAGGTCCGTGGCCCCCATCGCGCCCAGGTCGGCCACCACCTGGTCGAACGCGCCGCTGGTGTCGATGTCGCGCGCCAGCCTGAGGTAGGTGTACACCAGCACGTAATGCTCATCGGGGATCCGCTGCGTGAGCATGGTGTCCATGTACTGCATCTCGTTCTGGTAGTTGTTCTGCCGGAAGGAGAAGTAGTACATGGCCCGGTTGAGCGTGTTGCACGGGTGGTTGGAGCAGTCCCCGTTCGCATTGCCGAAATCGTTCGTGGGGTTGAGCGTTCCGCACTTCGTGCCCCACGGCGTGAAGTCGAAGGGGTTGATCACGGCGACGTGGAACGCCGGCGTGGCGCCGCACCCGTTGCCGTCCTGCCAGCTCAGGTCGATGAACCAGTCGCATGGCGTGGCGGCGTTGCCCTTCAGGTTCACCGAGATGCGCCGCTGGCCCACGAAGTAGTCGAAGGAGCGCTGCGGCCGGTCGAAGATGATCTGATCGAACTGGTCCTTCTTGAACTGGAAGTGGTGCGCCTGGCCCCAGCCGCGCCTGTTGGTGATGTGCTGGAAGGAGAACTCGCGCCAGTTGAACCCGTTGTTGCCCGAGCTGTCCACGCTGCAGCGCCAGAAGAACACGATGCTATCGGCGATGCTGTTGAGCGTGTAGATGGACTGCGGCTGCCAGGTGACCACACCGCCGGGGGCGTTCACGCTGCCCTGCTCCATCACGGGGCTGTTGAAGAGGTCGGTGGTGTCGATCTGGAAGACGTAGGTGCGGGCGGGCGCGAAGGGATCACCGGTGGAGGCCTTGAGCGCGGGCCCGGCATCGGGCGTCACCGCGTACTCGTACGGGTACACCGGCTGGATGTCGCCGCTCACGATGAGGAAGGTGGTGTCCACCTCGTTGTTGCCCAGGTCGTCGAACTGCTCGGGGATGAGGGCCGGGTCGAGGTCGGCCCGCACGGTCACCCGGTTCTGTCCTGTTCCGCCCGAATCGGCGAGCACGGGCAGCGAGAAGGTCACGGTGCCCTCGTTCATCAGGCTGAGCTGCTGGATGATGGGCTGCTTGGTGACGTTCTCCTCCACCAGGGTGCGGGTGGCCGAGACACTGATCGGCACCAGCGTGCCACGGCCGATGTTGCGCACGGTGGCCTGCACCTGGAAGGTGTCCACGTCGGCGCTCACGGGATCGGGGAGCAGGCGCACATCCTCGGTGTTCACCACGAACTCGGGCCTCTCCGGCGAGTTCAGCACCAGCATCGGGTCGCCGTGGAGGGTGAAGCTGTGGGCGGTGTTGATGCGGTTGAGGTCGTCGGGGCCCACGTTGATCACGTCGTAGATGGCCTCCTTGATGTGCTGTCCGATCGGACCGCCGTAGTGGAGCTGGCTGAAGCTCTGGTAGAACTTGCCGCAATACTGCTGCAGGGCGTAGGCCAGCCCGATGTCGACCGGCGAGAGGAAGGCGATGGCCCCCATGCCACCAGGGCGCACGAACTCCTCGCTCGCGCTGGAATTGCTCAGCAGGTGCAGGTTGCCGGTGTAGCACGAGTTGCCGATCATCATCGGGTACCTCCCGTTCCACTCATAGTCCTGCGGGTTGTCCACGGTGATGTCGAAGCCGCCGCCGGTGGCGTGGGCGAAGAAGGTCATGAGCGTGGTGCCGGCGGCGATCATGTCGCTCACGCTGTCGGCACTGGCGGGCTGGATCAGGCCGCTGCCGTTCTTCACGAACTTGGTGACCCTGCCCACGAACATGGTGTCCTCGGCGAAGGCCTGGAAATAGTTAAGGGCCTGATCGAACGCGGCCCATTCCGCCTGGTTGAAGCCTCCGCGGAAGTGCAGGATGTTCTTCATCCAGGCCTCGGGCGTGAGCTGGTTGGTCTCGAACTGCTGCACCTTGGCGAGGTAGTCGAGCACCTCCTGCTCGTTGCGCGCGGCGATGCGCCCCACGGGCACCTCCATCACGCGCTGGTCACCCTCCAGGCCGATGGTGTAGGCCACGTCGCTGGGCGGGTAGCCCAGGGTGGGCACCATGCTCTGGCGGATCGCCGCGGTGTCGGGCGTGAAGCGCGTGCCGCTCTGGTTGTTGGTCTTGTGCGCCTGGATCGCCTTGCCGATGAGGAAGAGGCCCTGCGGCCGGGTGGGGTACGTATCGACCAGGTGGTCCACGAAGCCCCGGATGGCCATCGGATGCTTGCGCACGCCGCCGCCGTATTGCAGGTACAGCTCCTCCACATCGGCGAGCACGGTGTTGTACGGGTTCACCGGACTGGTCTCGCGATAGGCCGCGTACTGCGTGGCGGCGTTCATGAGGCCGGTCTGCGACACGATGATCACCACCGAATCCTGGGCTTGCACGGAGAAATCGGTGAAGAAGCCGCTGCCGTTCACCCGTTGCATGGCGGTGATGGGCACGATGGCCTGCTCGGCCTGCAGGAAGGCGCGGGTGGTGTCGCCGTTGGCGTTGGCCGGGATCAGCACGCGCCAGTAGCCCTGGTCGAGCTCGGGCGTGAGGCGGCGCACGGTGTCGCCCCACGCGTAGATGATGGGGGTGAGGGAGAACTGATTGAACTTCAGGTGGGCCGGGGGATCTCCGGGCTGATCGGGGAACCACATGGGCACCTGCTGCTGGAAGGCCATCTGCGGCAGCCGCCCGTAACGGATGGCGGCATAGCTCAGGGCCTGCCGGTCGGGGTAGGCGTTGGTGAGGTTGCTGCACGAGAGGTCGTGCACCGCGCGCAGGCGCAGGGTGTTGTTCGCGAACATGGTGGTGTACACCACGTCGATGTCGAACTTGTTCAGCTGGTAACCGCGGAAGACGGTATCCTCCATGTAGTAGCCGTTCCACAGCACCTGCAGGTGGTGGTCGTCGCAGACCTCGCCGCCGGGGTTGTTGGTGCCGGCCGTGACCACGCGCAGCTTGGCCAACGGGGTGCCGAACACGAGGCTGGGCGCGGTGAGCGGGATGGAGAAATCCTGTTGCCAGGAGGGCGGGTTGGTGCCGTCGTTGAACAGTTCGCTCACGTGCATGTAGCCCTCGGCCTCGCCGAAGAAGGAGCTGGCCGCCTGGATGCTGGTGCGCTTGCCCTGGTAATAGCGGTTGAAGGTCTGCAGCACGTAATCGGTGAGGAACCAATCACGCGGCCAGTAGGCGCTGTAGTCGGTGTCGGTGTGCGGCACCACACGCTCGGTGGTGGGGGCGGCGCTCCAGGTGAGGAAGTAGCGCAGCGTGTCGTTGTACAGCGAGAAGTAGGGGTTGTTCTGGTGCGCGGGGTCGTCCCACAGCGGCACGTCCTTCCAGGCCGTGTTGCGCTCACCGAAGAACTCGATGAAGTCGGTGCTGTTGAACACCCCGTCGTCCTCGCCCTGCACGTAGAGCGGCACCTGCTTCTCCCGGGCGAACAGCTGGATGGTGCGGGGATCGACGCTGGCCACGGGGAAGCCCGCGTTGGCCAGCGCGGTGGAGTCGATGCGGTAGAGGCCGTCGTTGGCGATCGGGAAGACCCAGTACTGGCTGCCGTAGTTGATCCACTCATTGCCGTGCTGCTGGGCCAGCAGGGCGATGGGGAGAAGGGCGCAGAATACCGGTGTCAGCGATCGTTTCATGAGGAACCTTTCCTGAACAGGTCGAAGCGGATCGAGAAGATGTTGGAGAAGAGCTCATCGTTGCCGCTGGCGATGCGCGACAGGGCGTAGTCGAGGTGGAAGCTCTTGATGCGGATACCCAGCCCGAGGTTGGGCTGCAGGGTCAGCTGGCGGTCGTCGTTCTCGTCGGTGACGTACTGGAAGTTGTTCACCCCGGCGCGCAGGTACACCACCTTGGCGTAGGCCACCTCGATGCCGGCGCGGGGATCGGCGCTCCAGGTGTCGGTGGCGATGAGGGTGTTGCGCTCGCCATCGAAGGTGTTCTCCAGGTTCACCTCGGCCAGCAGGTCCACCTTCGGCCCCAGGGTGAAGGAGCGCGCGGCGCCCAGCACCAGGCGGGGCAGGGTCACCTCCACGCTGTTCACCGGCAGGTCGTTGCCGGTCTGCTGGAAGACCTCGATGGTGCGCTCATCGAGCGTGTAGCTCCAGGCGTTGAAGGTGCCGGTGACGTCGCGCGCCACGGCCCCGAAGCGCCAGCGGTTCCGCTGGTAGTTGAGGCCGGCGTCGAGGCCGAAGCCCCACGCCTTGCCGAACTCGCCCACGCGGCGGTAGATGATCTTGGCGTTGCCGCCCAGGCTCAGGCCGGGCACCTTCAGCTTGCGGGCGTAGGTGATGAGGAAGGCCTGGTCCGCGGCGCTGAAGCTGGTGATGCGGTTGTAGTCCAGGTTCCCCGCATTGTCGATGAGGTCGATGGTGTTGGGGATGTTGTCCACCCCGAAGCGCAGGAAGGTGATGCCGATGACGCTGCTGCTGTCGATGCGCTTGGCCAGGCCGATGTGGTCGTACTTGGCGATACCGGCGAAGAACTCGCTGTGCATGGCCCCGATCTGCAGGTCGCCGGTCACGCCCAGCAGCCCGGCGGGGTTCCAGAAGGCGGCGTTCACGTCGCTGCTGCTGGCCACCACGCTCTGGCCCATGCCCAGGGCCTGCGCACCCACGCCGATGGTAAGGAACTCGTTGCTGTACTTCGGGGCGTCGGTCTGGGCGCTCGCCGCACCCGCCAGGAAAGCCATCGCCACCGCCGCGGCCACGCCACGCACCACGCTCACGCTCAAGGTCTTCATGCCGTTGTGATCTAGACGCAGCTTCTAACTGAAGGTGGCCTCACTTATTGCCTCGAAATTATCCAACTTCGGCCCGCCCATGCGCTTTCCACGCCTGCCGGACCTGCTGACGACCGCGAACCTAGCCAGCGGCGTTGCGTCGATCCTGCTGGCCTCCCAGGGACAGTTAACATGGGCCTGTGGGCTGGTGTTCGCTGCGGCTGTGTTCGATGTGTTCGATGGACTGGCGGCCCGGGCCCTGGGCGGGGGCTCGCCGTTGGGCGCTCAACTGGACAGCCTGGCGGACCTGGTGAGCTTCGGGGTGGCGCCGGCGTTCGCCTTGTTCACGACCGCCGCCCTCCGGTCCGGCAGCCCCCCCGGCTTGACGGCCTACCCGCCCCTTGCCGTGGTCCCCGACGCGTTACCGGGCGCTTCCTGGCCAGTGTTCGCCGCCGCCATCCTGCTGGTCATCGCCTCGTGCTGGCGCCTGGCCAAGTTCAACCTCGACACCCGGCAGACCAGCGGATTCCTGGGCCTTCCCACGCCCTCGAACGGGCTTTTCTGGGTGTCACTCGTGCTCGGCAGCACCGGCGCCGCCGTGCATCCCGGACCCGGTCACGACACCCTCATCGGCGCCGCCGGCCAGCTCCTCAGCGCACCGTACGCCATGCTGGGCCTGGCCTTGGTACTGGCCGTGCTCATGCTCTCCGAGCTCCCCCTCCCCTCGCTGAAGTTCAAGCACTTCCGCTGGAAGGGCAACCAGGTCATCTACCTGCTGGGAGGCCTCGGGACGGTGCTGGTGGTGCTTTACGGCATCCTCGCCGTGCCCTTGATCCTACTTTTGTACCTTCTTTCCCCGCTCTGGGGAAAGCTCTTCCCGAAGGAACCTGCCTGAATTTGAACCGCAACGTCGCAACGAACGCAACGCTTTCCGCCACGCAACCAGTACGTTGCGCTCCCTTGGCGTCCTTTGCGGCTTTGCGGTGAATGCACTCACAACCCACCATGAAGACCTTCCGCGCCTCCATCGATGTGATGCCCCACGACAACCTGCTGGACCCGCAAGGCAAGGCCGTGAGCGGTGCCATGCCGAACCTGGGCCTGGCCGAGATCAGCGGCGTGCGCATCGGCAAGCACATCACCATGCAGGTGGAGGCGAAGGACAAGAAGGCTGCGGAGGCCAAGGTGGACGAGGCCTGCAAGAAGCTCCTCGCCAACCTGATCATGGAGAAGTACAGCTTCTCCATCGAGGAGCTGGCCTGATCGCGGCCGGTCATGCTGCCAGGGCGGATCAGCCCTCGGTCCTCGTTCTCCTGAGCTCGAAGTTCCGGCCGAGGTACACCTTGCGCACCTGCTCATCGGCGGCGAGCTCCTCGGCGGTGCCCTGCTTCAGGATCTTCCCCTCGAACAGCAGGTAGGCCCGGTCGGTGATGCTGAGGGTCTCCTGCACGTTGTGGTCGGTGATCAGCACGCCGATGTTCCGGTCCTTCAGCTTGGACACGATGCCCTGGATGTCCTCCACGGCGATGGGGTCCACACCGGCGAAGGGCTCGTCGAGGAGGATGAACTTGGGTTCGGTGGCCAGGGCACGGGCGATCTCGGTGCGGCGGCGTTCGCCCCCGCTGAGCACATCGCCCATGTTCTTCCGCACATGCTGCAGGTGGAACTCGTCGAGCAGCTCCTCGAGCTTGCGTGCCTGCTCGGCGCGGCTCTTGTCCGTCATCTCCAGGATCGCGCGGATGTTGTCCTCCACGCTGAGCTTGCGGAACACGCTGTTCTCCTGCGGCAGGTAGCCGATGCCGCGCTGGGCCCTCTTGTACATGGGCAGCGAGGTGATCTCCTGGTCGTCGAGGAAGATGTGGCCCGCATTGGGCTTGATGAGGCCCACGATCATGTAGAAGCTGGTGGTCTTGCCGGCACCGTTGGGGCCCAGCAGGCCCACGATCTCGCCCTGGCGCACCTCCACGCTCACGCCGTTCACCACGGTGCGGCGCTTGTAACGCTTGAAGAGGTCGGTGGCGCGGAGCATCAGAAGTTCACGAAGAGCTTCAAACGTAGCACGAACGGTGCCGTATTGGGGTGGTCGTTGTAGCGCAGCCGCCAGATGCCGTCCACCCGCAGCACCTTCAGGATGTTCTCGATGCCGGCGCTGCACTCCAGGTAGGGCCCGCCGCTGAGGTCGTACATGTTGGGCAGGAAGAGCATCTCCTGCTCGTGCTTCTCACGGTCCAGGCTGCCCACCACGCCCTTGGCCACGAACACTTCGCGCCACTTGAGCCGGCGCATGAGCGGGATGCGGTTGAGGAAGAGGCCCTCGAAGTGGTGCTCCACGAACAGCTGGGCATAGCGGTCGCTGATGAACTCGAAGTAGTTCATGCTGTTGAACGCGCCGTCGTCGCTGTAGAAGGTCTCGTTGCCGCTGTGCAGGATGAGCAGGGGGTACGGCAGGGCGCCCCACACGCGGCCGGCCTCGGCGTTCAGGCGCATCCATCCGAGGGCTCCGAGCTGCAGGCGCTGGTACACGTGGCCCACCACCTTCTGGTAGGCGTATTCGCTGTTGCCCAGGTTCGGCAGTCCGAAGGCCAAGTGCAGCTCCAGGGCCGGCCACTTGGTGCCGAGGCTCACACGCCTGAAATCGCCGCTCACGTACTTCTCGTGGTAGGCGAACCGGGTGTTGAGGCTGAGCTCGGCGGTGCGGATGGCATCGATCACCTGGATCTCCAGGGGGTCGCGCTCGAGCTTCACGTAGGCGAGCGTGCCGCGCGGGAGCAGGGTGCGGTAGCGGAGCATGGCCGTGTTGGAGAAGCCGCTGAACCACTCGCGTTCGTAGTTCAGCCGGTACTCCTCCACCATGGTGAGCTTGTTGTTGGGGTTGCTCCGGAAGGCGCTGCTCAGGATGTTGTCCTGCCGGAACGCGGTGGTGCTCTGGCCCAGCTGCTCGATGTCGCGCTTGTAGTAGGCGCCCAGGATCTGGCGGTTGCGCTTGCTCACGAAGCCCTGGCCGCCGAGCATGTACTTGAACTGGTTGTCGAGCGTGCCATAGGCCAGGTAGCCCTCCAGCTCGAGCCGGCGGCTGAACTCCGAGCTGGTGCGCGCGCCCACCCGGAACCGGTGGCCTTCAACCGGGTTGAAGCTGTAGGTGGTGAAGTAGGGCCCGTAGTCGATGTCGCCCTTGCTGTAGTACCCGGTGATCACCGTGCTGATGACGTCCACGTAGGTGCGGAACCGCGGGATCGTCTTCATGGTGTCGACCATGTGGTAGATGTTCCGCTCCTTCTCCGTGAGGGGCACGTGGCGGTTCTCCTCCCAGAAGGCCTCCTGGTCGCTGGCGGGCTCCTCCGCCACCACCACCTCGTCCGGCCCTTCATAGAACGCGTCCATCCGCGGCTCGTTGATGATGAAGTCGCGGTAGGTGGCGGTGCGCCGGCCGTAGAAGCCCTGCACGGTGTTCTTGTTCTTCTTCCCGGTGTCGCGCACCACGTTCAGGTCGACCACCAGGTTGTCATGCGTGAGCATCCATACCTCCTTGCGCACCTCCTCGTACTCCTGCTTCACCCAGAAGCCCTGCACGAAATTGAGGTTGGCCCCTTGCGCGATGCCGGCCTCGATGCGGCGCACGGCGTAGGTGGTGTCGTTGATCCACATCTCCCCGGTGAAGGCGAGCTCCTGCACGCGCTTGGGGGCGAAGGTGAGCTTGTAGCACCAGTTGTGATCGATCCAGGCACTGTCGACCAGGTAGTAGTCGTAGTAGCCCTTGCCACCGTCGGCGATGGGACTGACGAAGTTCTTGCCGAAGATGACGAGGAAGTTCTCGTAGATGTTCACGTTCTGGTACATGTCGCCCATGAACTGGGTGACGCTCTCGTTCTCGATGCCGCTCACCTTGCTGGCCTTGATCACCTCGCGGCGCTTGCGCGGGCTCTGGCGGTAGTACACATCGCTGAGGCTCTCGGTCATGAAGATGGGCAGGTAGGGCTTCGCATCGCTGCTGTCCACGTTGTCGAACACGAAGGCGATGGGCTTGAAGAGCTTCTTCTGCTTGAACTCCTCGGTGATGTCGTTGAGGTCGAACTCGATCTTGTTGTAGGCCTCGTACTCGTAGGCGGCGAGCTTCTCGCGGTTGTTCACCGGCTTGTTGGCGATCACGCGTCGCAGGATGGCGAAGGCGCTGTTCTCCGAAGGCTTCACCACCAGTTCGCCGAGCTCGGCGTCGGCCGGTCGCAGCTTCAGGTCGATCACCTGGGAGCGGTCGCGCTGCACCTTCACCGTGGCGGCCTTGTAGCCCACGCAGCTGGCCCTGATGCTGTCGGTGGCGTAGTAGGTGTCGAGCACGTACCGGCCATCGAGGTCGGTGTTCACGCTGATGCGGCTGTCCACGAAGGCCACGTTCACGAAGGGGAGCGTTTCCCCGGTGGCGGCGTCGGTGACCGTGCCCTCCACATGCGTGGTCTGGGCCATGGCACGCGCGGCCATCAGCAGCAGCACGGGCAGTACGGATCTCCGGAGGGGGAGCGCGTTCATGGCATCAACGAGCGGTGCGGCCTGTGGCGGCGCGTTCGGCGGCGAGCTGTCGGCGGTGGGCCCGTGCACTGAGCAGGATGCTCACCTCGTAAAGCAGGAACAGGGGCAGGCTCACCAGGATCTGGCTGGTGACGTCGGGCGGGGTGATGATGGCGGCCAGGATGAGGATGGCGACGAAGGCGTGCTTGCGGTAGGTGCGCAGGAAATCGGGGCCCACCAGGCCGATGCGGGTGAGGAAGAGGATCACCAGCGGCAGCTGGAAGACCACGCCGGTCCAAAGCGTCAGGGAGGTCACCGTGCCGATGAAGCTGTCGAGGTTGATCTCGTTGCTCACGGCGTTGGTGGTGCCCACGCGGTAGCTGCCCAGGAACTGGATGCTCATGGGGGTGAGCACGAAGTAGCCGAAGGCCACGCCCAGCAGGAACAGGAAGGCCATGGCCCACACGATGCCGCCCACGGCACGGCGCTCGCGCTGGTGGAGGCCGGGAGCGATGAACCGCCAGAGCTGCCAAAGCACATAGGGCATGGCGAGGATGAACCCGGCCACGAACGAGACCATCAGGTCGGCCATGAACTGCCCCCCCATGGTCTGGTTCTGGAAGGTGAAGCCCACATCGCTGATGCACATGGCATCACCGGCGCCGACGGCACGGCCCATGCGGCACATCAGGCGGTAGGTGATGAAGTCGGCGCGCTGCGGCGCGAGGATCACATGGTCGAACAGCAGGGTGCTGAAGGTGAAGGCCCCGATCATGCCGGTCACCACGGCGATGGCCGAGCGCACAAGGGTCCACCGGAGCTCCTCCAGGTGCTGCAGGAAGCTCATCTCCTTGCCTTCGGCGGCCATGCGGGTGTTCGGGAAGGACCCGGTGCGGGTGTCCTTGGGGTGGCGCCAAAGATAGCCGGGCACGACCGCGACCGAACGGCGCAACCGCCTAACTATCAACATCTAGGCACGCATGGGAACCCTTGGCGGTCACGACCTTGTAAACCTTGTTAACGGCCGGCGAGCGGTCCGTACGATCACCGTACTTTTAAACGTTGAACCACGCAGGCCGCTCCGAGGCCAGAGCAAGAAGGAATGAACACCAAGGTCGAATCATCCCCGAAGGAAGCCCTCGAGCAGTTCTTCGGGTTCAGCAGTTTCAAGGGCGAACAGGAGGCGGTGATCCAGAGCGTACTGGATGGTCGCAACACGTTCGTGATCATGCCCACGGGCGGCGGCAAGAGCCTGTGCTACCAGCTCCCCGCGCTCATGAGCGAGGGCACCGCGATCGTGGTGAGCCCGCTCATCGCGCTCATGAAGAACCAGGTGGACGCCATCCGCGGCTTCGGCGGCGAGGAGGGCGTGGCGCACTTCCTCAACAGCTCGCTGAGCCGCACCGAGGCCGCGCGCGTGAAGAAGGACATCAAGGCGGGGATCACCAAGCTCCTCTACGTGGCGCCCGAGAGCCTCACCAAGAAGGAGAACGTGGAGTTCCTCAGCGACATCCGCATCAGCTTCTTCGCCATCGACGAGGCGCACTGCATCAGCGAGTGGGGCCACGACTTCCGGCCCGAGTACCGCCGCCTGCGCACCATCTTTGACGAGATCAAGCGCGTGCCCATGATCGCGCTCACGGCCACCGCCACCGAGAAGGTGCAGGAGGACATCCTCAAGAACCTCGACATCCCCGACGCCAGGGTGTTCAAGGCCTCGTTCAACCGCCCCAACCTGTTCTACGAGGTGCGGCCCAAGGTGAACGTGGGCAAGGAGATCATCAAGTTCGTGAAGCAGCACAACGGCCGCAGCGGCATCATCTACTGCCTCAGCCGCAAGAAGGTGGAGGAGATGGCCGAGATGCTCAACGTGAACGGGATCAAGGCCCTGCCCTACCATGCGGGCATGGACGCCAGCCAGCGCGCCGAGCACCAGGACAAGTTCCTCATGGAGGAGGTGGACGTGATCGTGGCCACCATCGCCTTCGGCATGGGCATCGACAAGCCCGATGTGCGCTTCGTGATCCACCACGACATCCCCAAGAGCCTGGAGAGCTACTACCAGGAGACGGGTCGCGGCGGGCGCGACGGCGGTGAAGGGCGCTGCGTGGCCTTCTACAGCTACAAGGACATCGAGAAGCTCGAGAAGTTCCTGCAGGGCAAGCCCGTGGCGGAGCAGGAGATCGGCAAGCAGCTGCTGGCCGACACCGTGAGCTACGCCGAAACGAGCATGTGCCGCCGGAAGTACCTGCTGCACTACTTCGGTGAGCACCTCCCCGGCGACAACTGCGGCGCCTGCGACAACTGCACCACCCCGAAGGAGGCCTTCGAGGCGAAGGACGACCTCGCGCAGGTGCTGGACGCCGTGAAGGAGAGCAAGGAGCGCCACCGCGCCAAGTACATCTGCGACCTGCTCACCGGCACCGAAACGAGCGAGATCAAGAACTACAAGGGCGACAAGCTCGAGTGCTACGGCACGGGCAGCGAGAAACCCTCGCAGCACTGGATGGCCGTGATCCGCCAGGCCGTGGTGGGCGGCTTCCTGCACAAGGACATCGAGACCTACGGCAACCTGAGCCTCACCGACCAGGCGAAGAAGTTCCTGAAGAAGCCGTGGAGCATCAGCTTCGTGAAGGAGCGCGATTACACCGGCGATGTGGATGCGGGCGACGACGAACCCGGCTCGGCCACCCGTGGGGTGGCCGCTGACGAGCGCCTGATGAAGATGCTGCAGGAGCTGCGCCAGCAGGTGGCCCGCAAGCACAAGCTGCCGCCGTACGTCATCTTCCAGGACCCCTCGCTGGAGGAGATGACCATCCGCTATCCGATCACCATGGACGAGCTCACGCAGGTGACCGGCGTGGGCCCCGGCAAGGCGCAGAAGTACGGCAAACCCTTTGTGGACCTCATCGCGCGGTACGTGGAGGAGAACGACATCGAGCGCCCCGAGGAGGTGGTGGTGCGCACCGTGGGCGCCAAGAGCGGCCTCAAGGTGCACATCATCCAGAACGTGGACCGCAAGATGCCCATGGACGCCATCGCGCGAGCCAAGGGGATCGACATGAACGCGCTGCTCACCGAGATGGAGACCATCGTGATGAGCGGCACGCGCATGGACATCAACTACCACCTGAACGACGTGCTGGAGCTCGACGCCCAGGAGGAGATCATGGACTATTTCCGCAGCGCGGAGACCGACAGCATCGAGGAGGCCCACAAGGAGTTCGACGGCGACTTCAGCGAGGAGGAATTGCGCCTCATGCGCATCAAGTTCATGAGCGAGGTGGCGAACTGATCCACTTAGCTGCGAGATGATCAGCACGCTATGGTTGTTCGCTCAAGTGTGAACTTCATTGATGCCGTAACCGCTTTGTTGGTCTTCGTGCTGGTCCCTGGAACGCTTCTGGCGTCCACGTCTTATTGGTACTTGACCCCGCTTTGGGTTGGTTTGGTACTATGGGCATTCCGGCATCAGGTCCTTTTCGCAGAGGCTCACGCTGCTCACATTCGGGTTCGCTATTTGTTCCGGAATGAACATTTGCCGGCAACGTCCATCACCAGCGTGAAGGTGTCCTATCTGCATGGAGGATCGATGGTCCTCTACCGAACACAGACAAAGCCGGTCAAGCTGAACTTCAATGCTGCGTCAGGTAATGAGCTTGTTAAATGGCTGAACTATCTCGTCGCTCACGGCAGTAAGGTGGAATGGACCGATTACCTCAGGCGTACAGTCCGCGAAGAGAATGGTCTGTTCTTGATGAAGCACCAGGTCGCCAACCACAGGAGCCGCAAGTGATCGCCAAGGAGCGATGACCGTGCAGTGGTCGCGCGAACTCGAACAACAGGCAGCATGAGCCCCAACGACCTCACCCTCGTCGCGAAGCACGTGATGAAGCTGCTCGTGGAGCGGCGCTACGTGGACCTGGAGGAGGTGACCGACGGCGTGCGGCTCTCGGCCGATGCGATGGCGGATGCCGTGGAGGAGATCGGCGCCCCGCTGGTGATGCCGCCGCCCGCCGTGTGGACCAACCTGAAGGCCGTGGCCATCCGCAATTGGCCGGGCGCGTTCTCGGTGCATGTGGACCTCTACACCGCCGGTGGCCGCTCCACGCACCAGGTGGAGCTGACCGTGCACGAAAAGAGCGGCAGGCCGGTGATCGAGCTGGACGATATCGTGCAGCGCTGATGACTGCGAGCCTTCGTGCCGCTCACTCGATAGCGTTGAGCTCCTCTGGTCTTTTCCAATAGACCAAGCGTCCCTTCTTCGGACCCGCGTAGGTGAGGAAGAAGTCGATCAGCTGTACGTGATCCGTCTCGTCCACTCCGGTGAACGCATTGAAGTGGATGCTTTGGGAGCGCACGAAGTCAAAGTCCAGCGCGTACAGTCCGGCACGCTCGAGGAAGTCAGCGTCCAGGCTGTCCGCGAAGGAGTGCTTCGTCACCAGCGTATCGATCACCACACCCTGCGCATTCGTGAGCTGGATATGGAACGCGCGGTCGAAGTTCGATCCACCGTGGCCCACCCCCGTAATGGCCAGCACATGACGCTCATTGAACAAGCTCAGGACCGTATCACAGAAGACCGTATCGGCATCTCGCGCCGCAACTTCCGCCTCGATCTCGGCTGAAGGCCATGAACCACTGGTGTCCTGGGGCACCGCAACAGGCCTATCCGGAACGCTCTGGTGCCCACAACCGGCCAGGAAGGCCGAACCGGCAAGGAACACCATGACGGGTAGCGCCCGAACAGCGTTCACGAGCTGCTTGAACAAGTCGGTCATTGCAGTTCGCTCAACGCCCCCACAGCCATCATCGCGGCACCGATCGCCAGTGCATCCTCGTCGATGTCGAAGCCGGGTGTGTGCAGGCCGCCCTGTGTGCCGGGCTTGGCCGGGTTGCCGGTGCCCATGCGGAAGAAGCAGCCGGGCATCACGTGCGTGTAATAGGCGAAGTCCTCGGCGCCCATGCGGATGTCCAGGTCGACGACATGCTGTTCACCCACCAGCTGCACGGCCA
Source organism: Flavobacteriales bacterium (assembly GCA_044226515.1). GTDB lineage: Bacteria > Bacteroidota > Bacteroidia > Flavobacteriales_F > PHOS-HE28 > PHOS-HE28. The sequence continues at coordinate 89,863 of JBGAGX010000004.1, forward strand.
ATGCGCGCATGCGCGCCGTGAGCGCCGGGTCGTTGGTCACCACGGGCGAGCCCTTCACGATGCGCACGTCCACCGAACCGCCCATCTCCCCTGCCACGCGCGCGCAGATGGCCGGAAGCAGGTCGTGCAGCCTCGCCCGCAGCTCCTCGTTGAAGGTGCGCAGGGTGCCATCGATGGTGAGCGAGCCGGGGACGATGTTGGTGGCGCCCTCGGCGATGAGCCGGCCGAAGCTGATGACCATGGGTTCACCATCGGGGACGGCCGCACGCATCTCTTCGTACAGCACCGGCAGCAGGCGCGCGGCGATCAGGATGGGATCCACCAGCTTCAGCTTGTCGCGCTGTGCGGCGTGGCCTCCCCTGCCCTTCACGGTGAGGTAGAGCTCATCGGCCGCGGCCATGAAGGGTCCGCTGCGGAAGCCGAGCATGCCGCTGGCCAGCTCCGGGGTCACATGCTGGCCCAGGATGCCCGATGGGCGCGGATCGTTGAACACGCCTTCCTTCAGCAGCAGGGAGGCGCCGCCGGGTTCCTTCTCCTCACCGGGCTGGAACACGAGCATCACGGTGCCCGCCCAGTGCGCGCGCAGGCGATGCAAGGCCAGACCCGCACCGAGCACCATGGCGGTGTGCGCATCGTGGCCGCAGGCGTGCATCACCCCGGGCGTCGTGGAGCAATACTCCGGCTTGCCCTCCTCGGTGATGGGCAACGCATCAAGGTCCGCGCGCAGGGCGAAGCAGCGATCGCGCGCGGACCGAGCGCCCTTGACCAGGGCGATGGCACCGGTGCCCGGTGCGTGCGGGGTGAGCCGGCCCACACCCTCGCGCACTTCAACACCCTCGGCGCGCAGCTGTTCCGCCACGTACCGCACGGTGTTCACCTCGCGGAACGAGAGCTCGGGATGGCGATGGAGGTGGCGCCTCCATTCCACCAGCTTTGGCCGCAGGGTGGCCAGTTCGCGCTGGATGAGCTCGATCACTTGCCGAAGATGAGCTTGAGGGCGGCCAGGACCATCAACACGCCGAAGGTCCGCTTCACCACGTCCACGGGCAGCACCAGCGACCACTTGCTGCCGTAGTAGGCGCCCACCACGAAGGTGAGGCTGATGATGGCGGCGGCCTTGATGTCGATCTGCCCCGCCTTGTAGTAGTTCATCACGGCGAGGATGCCCACCGGCAGCAGCAGCACGGCCAGGCTGGTGCCCTGGGCCTGGTGCTGCCCGAAGCCCATCATCCACATGAGGGCGGGCACGATGATGATGCCGCCGCCCACGCCCACGAAGCCGCTCAGGGCGCCGGCGAGCAATCCGATCAGGACCAGAAGGGCGATGGTGGTGATGGACATGGTTCAGATGTCGAGGCCGAGCGAGAAGTGGAACACCGGTTTCAGGATCACGCCATCGTCCACGCCCCAGGCCCAGTCGCCGCGCATGAAGTAGCCCAGCACCCGCGTGTGGATGCCGAAGCCGTAGCTGCCCAGGATGGGTTCGCGCTGGTTGTTGATGGTGATGGTGAGCGGGTTGCGCTCGATGACCTGCTGGTTGAAGGTGTTGTTGGAGCTATAGGGGTCGCTGCCGGTCCACGCGGTGCCGAGGTCGCCGAAGCCGATGATCTGGAAGTTCTGGATGAGGTCGCTGCGGATGGGGCGGTTCAGCAGGTAGCGGAAGAGGGGGATGCGCACCTCGGTGTTGAGCAGCGCGAAGCTGCTGCCGTTGCGGGCGTTGTAATAGAAGCCGCGCAAGGGAACGCCGCTGGCCTGGTAGGTGTAGCCCTGCGACATGTCGATGGGGATCGAGTTGTCGGTCTTGGGGAAGAACCAGTTGTCCACGCCGCCCATGAAGTAGAGCACCTTGCGGCTGCCCATGGAGGAACTGCCGGCCAGGCGGGTCACCCAGATGATCTCGCGGTGGATGCGCAGGGAATGACGGAGGTCGAGGCCCACCACCTGCATGTCCGAGGAGCGCTGATCGGGCCGCACATAGTACTCCCCGAAGAACTTGAGCTTCCAGCCGGTCCACAGGTTGAGCCCGAGGGGCAGCGAGCTGTCGAAGACGTACTCGAGCCGGGTGCCGGTCATGTGGTCCTGATAGTTGGGAACGCGCAGGGTGAGGCCATCGGTGCTCTGCACCACGTAGCGGTCGTTGCGGTAGATGAGCGAACCCCGGATGCTGGCCAGCTCGCTCAACGGCCAGGAGAGGCGGAACACGGCCTGGTGGGTGTGCAGCTTCAGCAGGCCCACGTCCGACAGGCCCTGGAGCGCCTGGCGCTGCACGATGATCTCCTTGTCCATGCGGCGCTTGAGGTTGGCGTAGCGCAGCATGTAGTCGTTGTTGTTGAGGTCGAGCGCGAGGCGGAAACCGCCGATGATGCGGTGGTCCTCGAAGAGGTCGCTCGCCGCCATGCTCACCATGCCGCTGAGCCCGGGGTTGATGGAGCCGGGCCCCGAGAGCGGCTGGTAGAACTGGTTGTTGTAGGTGTTGCCGAGCTGCGTGAGCACCTCATCGGTGGTGAAGTTCACGTTGTAGTTGCGCTGCTCGGGGAAGGTGAGCGAGACCGGGCGCTGCACCCTGGCGCTCGTGGTATCGGGCTTCCCGATCACGGGCACCTGCGACGTGCTCGGGATGGTCGGTGCCCCAACGGCGGGTTCATCGGCGAAACGGTAGTCGCGCACATCCACGGCGTCTGCGGTGGTGTCGCGCGGGAAGGCCGGTGGCACCTTCACCACCGGGCTCATGTCGTCGGCGATGGCCCCTCCGGTGCGGTCGGGCCTTTGGCCGGGCGCCGCCCCCTTCGACGGCTCGTCCACCGAGGCCCTCGCCCCGTCCGTACGCCCCACCTGGAAGCGGTACGTGCCATCGATGAACATGAGCTGCGCATAGGTGCCCCTGCTGGACACCATCTCCTGCTCCACGATCCCGCGCTTGAGGTCGGTGATACGGGTCTGGCGCGTGAAGTAGCGGTAGTGGACCGTGGTGTCGATGCCGGCCACGGCGCTGTCGTAGGTCACAAGCCAGCGGTTGAGCAGGCCGCCCTGGTCGCTGAGGTAACAGTAGCTCGCGCTGTCGTACTGGGCGGGCTGAACCTCGTTCACCGTGGGGGTGTTGCTCAGGCGCTTGAGCAACGGGGAGCGCCCGGCGAGGTCGTACACGAACACGTCGCGCGTTCCCACCTGGTAGGTCACCTCCTTCTCGATGCGCAGCGTGTCGTCGGTGCGGTCACTGCTGAAGATGATGCCCTCGTCGCCGTCCACGAAGCGCGGTTCCAGGTCGTCGTACAGGTCGTCGGTGAGCTGCTCCTGCCGGTTGCCGATGGCGTAGTAGAGGTAGAGGTCGGTATGCCCCTCGCGCACCCCGCTGAACACCATGCGCTGGCCATCGGCGCTGTAGGCCATGCTCAGGATCTTCTCGAGCATGAACACCGGCTTGGTCACCGTCTTTCGATCATCGATGGTATAGGTGCAGAGGAAGAGCTCGCCCTTGCGCTCGATGGCGTAGGTGAGGGCGCGGCCGGTGGGGTGCCAGGCGAGCACGGGGTAGCTGCGGTCCACGATGCGGTTCAGCTTCTTCTCGCCCTTGAGGATGCGGCGGAGCCTTCCCTCGGTGCGGTCGTACAGCCACAGCTTGTACTGGCCGAGCTCGTTGCTCACCCACGCCGCATAGCGCCCATCGGGGCTCAGCTTGAACTGGCTGTACGTGCGGGTGCGGCGGGTCCTCACCGGGATCACATCGAGCAGGGCATCGCTGCGCGAGCGGTCCTCGTTGGTGTACCGGTCGCGGTAGTAGGTGTTGCACTCCTGCGTCAGGGTCTTCAGTCCCACCCCCAGCACGTACAGGAAACCACCCTCGGGGTTGCGGCTCACCCGGGTCATGTACAGGATGTTGGGGATCACGCTCGGCCCGTACACGTCCGACACATAGGCCCAGATGGCCTGGCCGGCCAGGGTGGCGTCCTCCCCGGTGAGGCGGTTGAGCTTGTTGAAGCGGCCCGAGAGGATGCCGTCGCGGATGCGGCTCTCCGCCTGGGCGTCCCATGGCCCCGCGGCGTGCGCCACCACGCCCTTGGTGTACCATTCCGGCAGGTTGAGCAGGGCGCTGTTGCGGAGCACCTCGCGCCAGTTGCCGCCGTACATCATGCGGTCCAGGATCACCTGCGCGATGCCCGAGCGCACCTGCCGGTCCAGCGCGGCATGGTCGCCCTCGTTGTACACGAAGATCTTCGTGCCCACGATGCGGGTGACCCCGCCGATGTTGTACGACTCGTCGAGGGTGACGCCGATGTTGCTCTGCCGGAAGTCGGTGAGCGAGTTGTACACCACGAACTGCAGGCGCTCGTCGATCGTGTGGTCGAAGTAGGCCTCCAGCTCCTTCTTGTTCTTGTGGGCGCTGAGCGACACGAAACGGGCCACATCGCGACCGCCCTTGTAGAAGTACGTCTCGAGCTGGTCGAAGCGGTAGTGCTGCCACAGGAAGTCCTGGTACTGCACCCGGTTCTTGCCGTACTCCTGGAACGACCCGTTGTAGAACTGGGCGCGCACCCCGGTGCCGAGCAGCGGCAGGAACACCGCCAGAAGGCGCAGGATGAGGGACTTGTACCGCGTACGCACCGTGGGAAGATAGCTACTTTCGGACCCCTGTCCGGGGCATTCCACCCGCGAAGATCAGCCATTTCGCACCGTGTTGCGCATCGTCCCCTTCACCTTCAATCCGTTCCAGGAGAACACCTACGTGCTGCACGACGGCAAGGAGGCCATCCTGGTGGACCCGGGCTGCTGGAACAGTGGCGAGGAGCATGAGCTGGAGCACTACCTGGACGAGAACGGGCTCACCCCCGTGAAGCTTGTGCTCACCCATGCGCACATCGACCATGTGATGGGCTGTGCGTGGGTGGAGAAGCGGTACGGGCTGAGGCCCTGGATGCACCCCGACGGGGAGGAGCTTCTCAAGCGGGCACCCGCGCAGGCCGCCATCTATGGGCTCCACTGCGATCCCGCCCCGCCTCCTGCCGGGCACCTTCAGGACGGCGACGAGCTCCGCCTTGGGAACGCCCGGATGGAGGTGCTTTTCGTGCCGGGGCACGCACCCGGCCACATCGCTCTCTTCCTGCCCGGGGAGAAGGCCGTGATCGCCGGCGACGTGCTGTTCCAGCGCAGCATCGGTCGCACCGACCTTCCGGGCGGCGACCTGGGCACCTTGCTCACCAGCATCACCACCAAGCTGTTCCCGCTGGGCGACGCCGTGGTGGTGCACAGCGGCCATGGCCCCTCCACCACCATCGGCGAGGAGCGCCGGCACAACCCCTTCCTGAAGCAACTGCTGCGCTGACCCTTCGGTCAGTGCACCACCTCCACCCGCACCACGCGGGCATCGGCGCCCCGCCCGATGCGCACCATGTACACACCGTCGTACACCGTGCGCGTGTCGAGGTACCAGATGGTGCTGCCCTGCGGTAGAAGCGCCTGTCGCACCACCTTGCCGTTCATGTCGAACATCGACACCGGCAGGTCCTCGCGCAAGAGGCCATGCACCTGCACCGCGATGAGGTCGGCCGTGGGGTTGGGGAACACCGTCACCTGGTCCTGGCCGATGGTGGCCTCCTCCAGACCGGCGGCGCCGGGCACGTAGTCGGTCACCGGCTCGGAGATGGAGGTCACCGCTGCGGCGGTCTTCACCCCATGGAAGGTGGGGCCCACGGCATAGGGATAGGCCGAGTTCCAGTTGGCATCCACGGTGCAGAAATAGGCGTAGGTGCCGGCGGGGAACTCGGGCGTCACGCAGAAGCGTCCGTTGTGCTCATCGAGGTACACGGGGGCGCCCGGGTGGGCGATGAACTCATAGTCCTCGCGGAAGTAGCCCAGGGGGTAGGTGGTGCTCACGGCCGGCCCGTCGGGCACGTCGGTGCCGTCGGCGTGCACCGTGCGGACGGTGATGTTCCGCAGCTGGTAGCCCGAACGCATCCGCGCCGGCCCACCGGTGCCATCGGTGTTCTGGTACCCGTAAGCGCCGTAGATCGGGTAGCCATCGTACGCGAAGCCGAGCAGCGGCGAGTGCTGCGTGCTGTCGATCACGTACAGCCCATCGGCGGTGTACAGGTCGCATACGTTGCTGATCACGCTGAGGTCGAGGTTGAACGCGCTGGGGTTCTGGTGGTGGTGGTAGTTGCCCATGGCCGGGTGGCCCTTCGCGCAATCGAAGCCGGGGCGTTCGGCCCGCACGGCATCGCGGTTCCACGACTGCAGGGTGTTGGGAGGTCCGGGGCACGGGGGATTACCGGGCCCACCGCACAGCGCGTTCGTGTTGGTGTTCCAGGCCGCGCCGTCGCGGAAATCGAACAAGGCCACACCGTTGATGAACACCCCGATGTTGCCGCCGGTCGTGCCTGTGGGCGTTCCCGTGTTCTGGACCGGCACGCGTGGGATCTTGAAGATGGCGTTCTGGTCGCTCGCGATGGAAGGGTTGCCGTCGAGGAAGGGACCGGTGATGTAGGCCGGGATGCCGTGGGTGTGCACGTACACCCAATTCGCGGAATACTGCACCTGCTGCACGTTGGCCTCCACAGCGTCCACGATGGGGGTGGAATTGCCCGCCACGTAGTGCGAACCGGTGGTGCCCGAGGTGTTGATCAGCCATTGGGTGATGACCGGATCGGTCTGCGCGTGGACCGTGCCCATGAGGGCGGTGAGCGCTGCGGCGAGAAGGCCTTGTTGCATGTGCATCGTCGGTGGTTTCAGGGAAGCTGTTCGGTGAGGGTCGCGGTGGGCACGGTGCCCCCGATGGCATTGAGGATGAGGTCGCGGTCGTTGGCGGTGCCGGTGTACTTCACGGTACCGTCCATGTTCACGTCGGTCGTCGTGTAGGCGGGACCGGCCGTCACGGTAGGCACGGAGCCGCCGATGGCGGTGAGGATGGGGTCGCGGTCGTTGGCCGACCCCGTGTACGACACCACATGGTTCGTCGTCACATCGCCGCACCAGAGCAGGCGTACGGCTCCATCGACGGCCGTGGCGTTGGTGCCGTACACCGCAGCGGATGCGTTGAGCAGATCGACGGTGGTGGTCATGGGGCCCAGGGCCACCGCGGTGGCGGTCATCACACCGAGGTGGTTGCGGTGCCGCACGGCCACGTGGTAGGTGCCTGTTGGCACGCTGAAGGTCACCGGGTCCACACCGTTGGTGGTCACGATATCCCCGTCGCGCTGCAGCAGCGCCGCGCTGCTGGCGATCACCGTGGAGGGTGTCAACGCGTTGCGCAGTTCCACCACAACCCAGTCCACCACCGCGTTGTTGCCGGTGATGGTGGTGAACACACCGGGGGCCACTGCGCCGTCCATAAGGCTCGTACCGCTGAAGGTGTACCCAAGCCCGGTGTAGGGCTGGGTGTAAGGCAGCAGCGCCGCGGTGCGCAAGGCATCGCTCATCAGGCCCGTGCCGCTGTCGTATGGGCCTTTCAACATCACCTTGGGCGCGACCTTCACATAGGCGAACGTGGTGACCGGCTCGGTGATCGAGGTGACCTTCGCCGCGGACTTCACCCCGTAGAAGGTGGGCCCCACGGCATAGGGATAGGCCGAGTTGTGCGAGGCGTACACCGTGGCGAAGTAGGCGTAAGTACCGTTGGGGTGCTCCGGCGTCACGCAGAAGCGGCCGTTGTGCACATCCAAGTAGGTGGGGTCACCGGGGTGCGACACGAACTCATAGTCCTCGCGGAAATACCCCAGTGGGTAGGTGGTGCTCACCGGAGGACCATCGGTCACATCGGTACCATCGGCATAGTGCGTGCGCACTGTGATGTTCCGCAGCTGGTAGCTGCTCTTCATCCGGGCGATACCTCCGGTGCCGTCGGTGTTGGCATAGCCATAGGCGCCATAGATGGGGAAGCCGTCGTAGGCGAAACCGATGAGCGGCGCGTGCGCCGTGGCATCGATCACGTACAGGCCGTCGGCCGCGTACAGGTCGCACACGTTGCTCACAACGGCCAGGTCCAGGTTGAACGCGCTGGGGTTCTGGTGGTGGTGGTAGTTGCCCATGGCCGGGTGGCCCTTCGCACAATCGAAGCCGACCTTCTCGGCCACAACGGCATCGCGGTTCCACACGCCATCACCCGTGCCGCCCAACGGACCGCCCGCGAGCGCATTGGTCGCCGAACGCCACGAGACCCCGTCGCGGTAATCGAACAGCGCCACGCCGTTGATGAACACGCCGATGTTGCCCGCCGTGGTCGCTGTGGGCGTGCCCGTGTTCTGCACCGGGGTTCTGGGGAACTTGAAGATGGCGTTCTGGTTCGTGGCCAGCGAGGGGTTGCCGTCGAGGAAGGGACCGGTGATGTAGGACGGGATCCCCGTGCATGTGACATACACCCAGTTGGCGCTGTACTTCACGTTCTGCACGTTCGCCTGCACCGCATCGGTGATCGGCGTGCTGTTGCCCTGCACGTAATGGCGCCCCTGCACCCCGGTGGTGTTGATCAGCCACTGCATGATGGTGGGTCCCAGTTGGGCCTTCGCCGGGCCAAGGAACAGCAGCGCTGCCAAGAGCTTCATCAGGCGCATCATGCGGGCCGTTTCCCTCTTGGACGACATCGGGGCTTGGACCCTTCGCACCGGCCAGGGTTCAATACAAGGGTGCGGCATGGGCAGGATCCAGGAGGAAGTCCCGGTCGGTGAGGGTGAGCAGGAAGGCGAGCAGGTCCGTGCGCTCGTTCGGTGAGAGCGTGATGGGCGCGGCCAGCGCGGGGTCCAGGTTCACGGTGTGCGCCACACCGCCGCTGTAATGGGCGATCACCTCGCGAAGGTTCCTGAAGCGCCCGTCGTGCATATAGGGCTGGCTGAACTCCACGTTGCGGAGGGTGGGCACCTTGAAGCAGAGCGAGTCCTTCGCCGCGTGGGTGATGCGCGCGCGTCCGCCGTCGCGCAGCAGGCTGTCGGGACGCAGGCCGTTGTTGCGGAAGGACCCATCGGTGAAGAGCGGCTCGCGGTGGCAGGTGCTGCAATGGGCCTTGAACAGGTGGTGGCCGTTGGCCTCCTGCTCGGTGAACCGCTCCTGGCCGCTCATCACGCGGTCGTACTTCGAGCCGGCGGAGACCAGGGTGAGCTGGAAGTGGGCCAGGGCCTTCAGCACGCGCTCGCCGGTGATCGCCTCATCCCCGAAGGCCGCCCGGAACCGCGCGGGGTATTGCACATGACGCTTGAGCTTCAGCACCACGTGCCCGATGTCCTCGGCCATCTCGGCCTTGTGCTCGATCGGTGCCAGCGCCTGCACATCGAGGTGGTTCACCGCGCCGTCCCACATGAAGACCTTGTTCCACGCCAGGTTCATCAGGGCCGGTGCGTTGCGCATGCCGATGCTGTCGTGGATGCCGTGGCTAAGCCTGTGGTCCACATGGCTGAAGGCGGTGTACGAGAGGTGGCAGCTGGAGCACGAGATGGTGCTGTCGGCGCTGAGGATGGGGTCGTGGAAGAGCCGGCGCCCGAGCTCCACAGTGGCATCGGTCAACCCGGCATGGGCCAGGTCGTACACCGGTGCTGGCCATCCTGCGGGCACCTTCACCTGCACGGGGTCCGATGGTGGTGCGGCGGCGGCCAGCACGAGCACGATCGAGAGCACCAGCAGGCCTCTAGTGCGCATCGCCTCCGGTGAACATGGTGACCGCCGCATCCGAAAGCCGCATGGCCTCAGGCCCGGGCGACATCACGTTGCAACGCGAGGTGAGGTCCACTTGAGCGAGCAGGGCGCGCACATCCACGCGCACGGTGGTGGCACGGCCGTCCAACGGAACGCGGCGCGTGGCGGCGTGCGGCGCGGCATAACCGCCCAGGTGCAGTTCGAACTCCTTGCTCGGGTACGGAAGGCTTGCGCAGGTCCCCTCCACCTTCAGGTTGATGTATCCGCTGTTCCAGGCCCAGTACATGCCGCGCGTGGGGTCCAGGTCGCCGCCGTGCACGCCGGAGGTGCTGGTGACGCTGTCCACGCCGAGCAGGAAGTGGTCCGCCGGGGCCGGCAGCGCCACGTCCCAGGTCAGGCTGTCCGCCGCATCGACAAGGTGGTAGGTGTGGCCCCCGGTCGCACATCCGGGATCAGGCACGCCGACCAGGAAACGCAGGGTGGTCACCTGCACCGCACGGCCCGCCGCATCGGTGAGCGGCGTGTCGAGGACCAGGACCTCCGCGCCCCAGCTCGGTACGAAGCGCAAGCCCGTGCGTTGCGCTGCCGCTGGAACCGTAACGGCGAGCAGAAGCAGGAGAAGGGCGCTGCGGTCCATCACGGTCTTGACCCGGGTGGCTTGGAACGGCCGAAGAAGCTGGACAGCTCGCCCATCAACGCATCGAAGCGCGGAAGCTGCTCCGGCGTGCACAGGGCGCGCACCTCGAGGAAATGGGCGTGGTGGATCCGCTCCACCTCGGCCTGCAACGTGGCGATCACCTGCACGAGCGAGTCGCGGCGCGCGGCGTCCGTGGCCTTCAGGTCCTCGAAAAGCGCACGGCGCGCCTCCCCCAGGGCCTTGTCCTTCTCCGCGATGGCGCGTCGATGCGCATCGATCAGCACCTCGTAGCGCGCCACCTGGTCGTCATCAAGGCCGATGCGCTCCACCACGAGCATCTTCGGACGGTCCTCGGGACGCACACCGTGGCGCTGCGGTCCGCGTTCGCGGAGCAACAGCATGATCACCGCGCCGTTGAGCAGCAGCAGCACGATCACGGCCAGCGCGAGCAGGCGTTGCTTGTTCATCGGTACAGTTGATTGCTCGTGTTCAGGCCCAGGCCGCCCGCCAGCTCCGTGATGTCCGCCTCGCCGGCGCGATGCCGGAGCACCGCGATGTTCAGCGATACGAGCACCGCGCACGCGAGCCCCGCCGTGACGAGCCAGCGCGCCGGCACCGGTGCGTCCTGCACCCGCGCCATGATCCGCGTATAGAGGAAGGGCGGCGGTTCCACCCGCTCGATGCGGCCCAGCAGTTCGATCGCTTCCATATCCTGTTCCATGGGTTGGACGATGTTCGTGGTTCAATCCTTCGGTCCTTCGCGCAGGTCCTTCAGGCCGGCCCGGGCGCGGGAGAGCAGCGACTCCACCGCCTTCGCGGAAAGCTCCATCACCTCCGCGATCTCCTGCACGCTCAGGCCTTCGGTGGCCTTCAACAGGAGCGCGGTGCGTTGCGCCCGGGGCAGCCGGTCGATGCGCGCGAACACCTGCTTCATCCGCTCCCGGTCCTCCAGCTGCACGCCGGGATGATCGAAGGCCGGCAGCTCCAGCGGCCGCTCCGGCCCGCCGATGGGGATGCCAAGGAAGGACCGCTTCCTCCGTTTCGCCGCCTTGATGCGATCGAGGCAGGTGTTGATGGTGATGCGGTGGATCCAGGTGGTGACCGCCGCATCCCCGCGGAAATCCGCGAGCCTGCGGTGCACCTTCACGAAAACGTCCTGCGTGGCCTCGGCCGCCTCATCGCGGTCCCGCAGGTGGTTCAGGCACAGGTTGTAGACCATGCGCACATGCTGGTCGTACAAGGCCTTGAACGCGCCGTCGTCGGACATGCGGGCGAAAGGTGGGGAGAAAGGTGCTCGTGCTGCGGACCGGTCGCCCGCAGGTCATTGGTTCGGCGGCTTGGGGTTCACCGTGCGGCTGCGTTCGAACTCGTTGTGGCGGATCGGGGGTGGGCAATCGAAGCCGTTGCGCGCCCGCAGGAAGAGGAAGCGCACGCTGAGGATGATCGGCCGGTAGCGGCTGCTGAACCACTGCAGCTGACCGAGCCCTTCATCCTCGGGCACGAAGCTGAACACCGGTGTTTCGAGCGTGGGGATGAGGATGAGGTGACCGGTGAGCTTGAAGCCGTAGCCGACCTTGAAATGCACTTGCGTCACCAGGTCTGGCGGGAACACGTGGCCGTTCAGCAGGGGGTCGCCGGTATGGGCATACGCACTGCTCAACCTGTAATCCATGTTGGCCCCCAGGCTCAACTGCACGAACTGGTACGGACGCGTGGGGATGAACTTGTTCGCATTGAAGCTGACGGTGAGAAGGCGTTCCGCGAAGTCGCCCTCTCCTTCCAACGCCGTGGAGCTATCACCGCGGAGCAGAACGCCGGTGCAGGACTCCGCACCGCGCAGGTTCTTGTAGGCGACGCCGAGGTCCAGGTAGTCCACCACGACGGGATCGCGCGTGTACCAGCTGAGGCCGCCCTCGAGGTACAGGCCGATGCGGCCCGCGGGATCGTAGGTGGCGTTGTACACCGTATCGCCGCTGCGGAAGACCTCCTCCTCCTCGTTCTTGAAGCGGGTGTGCGTCCAGGTGATCCCCGGCCCCACGAACCAGCCGATGCGCTTGGCCTGGCCGTCCAACGGGATGATATCGCTGCGCTTGCGGCCGTATAGCCCTTGCGCGTCGGACGAGTGATGGAAAAGCACCAGAAGAAGGCAGAGGCAGCACCGGAGCATGGGGCGAAGTTGCGCCGGCTTCACCGGCATCGGGCCAAGGAAGGGATCGGGATCTCCACCCCGGCCTGTGGGCGGCGTAGCACTTGCACGGAAGGAAGCAGCCGTCTACCTTGGGACGAATGGTGCCTCCATCAAGTCTGCGTCCCACCCTGGCCGTCGTGCTGGTGGCCTGTGCCGCGTGCCATCGATCACCTGCGCCGGAACGGTCGGAACAGGCCGGCCCGGGCATGGAGCTGCGGACCCTTCCACAGGACAGCACAGGCCTCCGCTTCCGCAACACCATCGTGGAGGATGACAGCGCGAACTACTTCTCCTACACCTACATGTACAACGGGGGCGGGGTCGCCGCGGGGGACCTCGATGGCGACTCCCTCCCCGACCTGGTGTTGGTGAGCAACCGCAGCGGCGGCGCGCTCTACCGCAACCTCGGGGGCCTCCGGTTCGCGGATGTGTCGAAGGCCGCGGGCTTCGACCTGGGAGCCACCTGGGCCACCGGTGTAACACTGGCCGATGTGAACGCGGACGGCCACCTGGACATCTACGTCTGCGCGTCGGGCCCGGTGGCACGGCCCGCCGGCACGCGCCGCAACCTGCTCTTCATCAACGATGGCAAGGGGCACTTCACCGAACGTGCGCAGGAGCATGGGCTCGACCGCATCGGGCACAGCACCATGGCCTACTTCGTTGACCTCGATGGCGACGTGGACCTCGACTGCTTCATCGTGGGACACCGCAACGACTTCCACACCATCCGACAGGTCATCACCGATCCCCGCTTCGTGCCGGTACCCGACCAGAGCGACAAGCTCTACCTCAACGATGGGCATGGGCACTTCACGGACCGGACCGTGGAGAGCGGGGTGGCCAGCCGGCGCTTCGGTCTTGCCGCGGCCATCGGCGACGTGAACGGCGATGGACGGCCCGACATCCACGTGAGCAACGACTTCTACTCGCAGGACCAGCTGCTCATCCACCAGGGCAACGACCCGCGCACCGGTGTTCCGCTCTTCAGGGACGAGGCCCTCGCACGGCTGGGCCATACGTCCTACTACAGCATGGGCGCCGACCTGGCCGACTACAACAACGACGGGCTCCGGGACCTGTACGTGCTGGACATGACGCCCAGCGACCACCGCCTGAACAAGGAGAACATGGCCAGCATGGCGCCCGGCCAGTTCCGGCGGATGGTGGAGAACGGCTTCCACCATCAGTACATGGTGAACACCCTGCAGCTCAACAATGGCGATGGCCACTTCAGCGAGGTGGGGCAGCTGGCCGGGGTGGACCGCACCGATTGGAGCTGGACACCGTTGTTCTGCGACCTCGACAACGACGGCTGGAAGGACCTCTTCGTCACCAACGGCATCCTGCGCGATGTCACCAACAGCGACTTCCGCGAGACCGTGAAGCGCATCGCCACCGAGCAGGGCACGGACCAGGACTTCCGGCCGATCCTCGACCTCGCGCCCACGCACCAGGCGGAGAAGATGGTGTTCCGCAACAAGGGCGACCTCACGTTCGAGAAGGCCATGGACGCGTGGAATTACCACCAGCTCACGCACAGCAACGGAGCCACCTACGCCGACCTGGACCGCGACGGCGATCTGGACCTTGTGACGGTGGACGTGAACGCGCCGGCCACCGTGGTGCGGAACATGGCCTCGGAGCGCGGCGTGGGGCATCACCTGCAGCTCGTGCTCCGCGGCGACGACCGCGACCCCTCGGCCACCGGTGCCAGCGCCACCCTGCATGCCCAGGGAGCGGTCCAGCTGGCCGACCTCCTGCCTGCGCGTGGCTTCCAAGGCAGCGTGGAGCCGCTGCTTCACTTCGGCCTGGGCGATGCCGCACCCGATTCGCTGGTGATCACCTGGCCCGATGGCCTGTGCACGAGCATCGCCTCCCCCGGCCGGGACCGTCGCATGGCGATCGACCGCCGCAGCTCCGCCGTCCATCCGCCGTACCGCGCGACGAACACCGCCCCCCTCTTCCAGGAGCTGACGGACGCGAACGGGATCCGCTGGACGCACCAGGAGAACAGCTTCGACGACCTCGCCACCGAAACCCTGCTACCACAGGCCCAGAGCCAGCACGGACCCTGCCTCGCGGTGGCCGATGTGAACGGCGACGGTACCGAGGATGTGTTCATCGGTGCCTCCCGCGGTGAACGCTGCGCCCTGTTCCTGCAGGACCATCACGGTCGGTTCAGCCGGACCGGAGCCCAGGGCTGGGACGCGCTCACCGGTGCCGAGTTCATCGGTGCGCACCTCTTCGACGCCGATGGCGACCGGGACCTGGACCTGTACCTCGCCGCAGGCAGCACCGAGATGCCTGAAGGTGATGCATCCTACCAGGACCACCTGTTCACCAACGACGGGCATGGCCGCTTCACCGATGCGCCGGACGCCCTTCCCGCCTTGCGCACCAGCACCCAATGCGTGGCCAGCGAGGACCTCGACGGCGACGGCGACCTCGACCTGTTCGTGGGCGGCCGCAACGTACCCGGCGCCTGGCCCGCACCGCCACCGAGCCATGTGCTCATCAACGGCCACGGTCGCTTCACCGATGCTTCCGCCACCTGGCTCAAGGGCCATGAACGGCCGGGGCTCATCACGGGCGCGGCGTTCGCCGACCTCGATGGGGACCGACGCAACGAACTGGTGCTGTGCGGGGAATGGATGCCCCTCACCGTGTGGAAGGTGGACCGCGAGGCGTTCACGGACATCAGCACGAACGTGGTTGACACCGCGCTCACCGGCTGGTGGCAGGGCCTTGCGGTGGCCGACCTCGACGGCGACGGCGACAACGATGTGATCGCCGGCAACCTCGGGCTCAACAACAAGTTCCACGCGAGCAAGGAGAAGCCCCTGAAGGTGTACATGAGCGACCTGGACCGCAACGGCACGAACGACATCGTGCTCGCGAAGTGCGGGGCCACGGGTGAACTGCCCGTGCGCGGGCGCGAATGCTCCAGCGGCCAGATGCCCTTCATCAAGGACAAGTTCCCCACGTACAAGGCCTTCGCCGGGGCCTCGCTCGATGCCATCTACGGCCGCGACCAGCTTCTCTCCTCCGTGCGCTACAAGGCAACCACCTTCGCCAGCACGGTGTTCCTCAACCAGGGCGGAAAGCTCGAGGCCGCCGCCCTTCCGCTGCCCGCCCAGGTGGCGCCGATACGGAGCTTCGTGGTGCGCGATGTGGACAGCGACGGCCACCCAGACATCGTGGCGGTGGGCAACCTGTACGGCGCTGAAGTGGAGACCACGCGCTACGACGCCGGCCTCGGGCTCGTGCTCAAGGGCGATGGAAAGGGTTCCTTCACGACCCTCGACGCCGCACGCTCAGGCATCCGCATCGCGCAGGACATGCGGCATGTGGCTCCCCTCAAGGTCGCGGGCCAGGATGGGCTGGTGGTGGTGAGCAACAGCGGTCCCGTGCAGCTCTATGTGCAGGGGTCCCTGGCCGGCAACGGACCGGCCGGAGGGCAGGATGGCGTTGCGTCGCGACGATGACCGCGGACAGGCCATTGCCCGCGGAAGGCCTGCACCTTTACGCTCATGGCCCAGTTCCGATCCGCCGGGACCGTCCTGTGCAGGGGCGCACTGCTGCTGACCCTGTACGCGGCTCCCGCGGTCGCACCGGCGCAGGACACCGCGTTCTACGGCGGCATTGAGCGATACGCCACGCGCCATGCCTTCACACGGTGGTTGTACGGCACCGTGTTCGTACCGCCGGTGCATGCCGAGGACCCGCCTGCGCCGAGCACGCCACAGCGCCGCACCGATCCGCTCCTGCCCTACGCCGGGCGCGTGGTGCGCAGCGTGGACGTGGTGGTGCTCGACCCCTTCGGCTTCGACCTCGTCGACAGTGCGGCCCGACCCGAGGCCTGGATCCAACGCGCCGGCAACACGCTGCACCGCCGCACCCGTGAGTACCTCGTGCGCGAGTTCGTGCTGGTGAAGAAGGGCGAGACCTTCGACCCCTTGAAGGCCGCCGAATCCGAACGCCTGCTCCGCGCCACGCCGCTGGTGAACGATGCCCGGGTGACCGTGCTGCCCGTTGGCGGTGGAACGGACACCGTGGACGTGCGCGTGCTCGTGCTCGACAAGTGGAGCATCGAGGCCTGGGCGGACCTCAGCGGAAGTGAAGGCACCACCACGCTCATGGACCGCAACCTGCTCGGCCTGGGGCAGCAGCTCCAACTGCGGACCACTTCGACCACCAGCGACCTGGTGGACCGTGTGCAGGTGCAGCACAGCGTGTACAACATCCGGGGCTCGTACATCGGTTCGCAGCTGAGCTATGCGGTGAACGGCGACGACCGCTCGGTGCTGGCCCGGCTTGAGCGCACCTTCTATTCACCGCTCGCACGATGGGCCGGCGCCGCCGGATGGACGCGAAGCTGGAACCGCGTGCTTGTGGGCGAAGGACAAGGCACCGAGCTCAGCACGATCAGCCCGCAGGCCATCGATACCTGGATGGGACGGAGCTTCCTGCTGCAGGGAGGCAAGGCCTCGCCCGTGCGCAGCAGCGCCGTGGTGGCGGGGATGCGGTACACCGGTACGCGCTACCTCGAACGTCCGCCGCCGGACAGCACGGGCGCGCAGGCGTTCCCCGATGTGGACCAGGCCTTGGTGGCCGTGGGCCTCAGCGTGCGGCAGTACTACCGCGAACGCTACCTGTTCCGCTTCGGCGCGGTGGAGGACGTGCCCGAAGGCCTGCTGGTGAAGCTCACCGGAGGCCTACGCGATCGCGAGGGCACCGGCCGGATGCCCTACGCCGGCATCGAGATCGGTCGTGGGCGCCATTATCACGGGTTCGGCTACGCCTCCTTCTCGGTCGCGGCCGGGACCTTCTGGCACCAAGGCCGATCGGCCGATGCCGCCACCCAGGTGGAGCTGCGCTACTTCACGGACCTGTTCCACGTGGGGCGGTTCTTCCTGCGCCAGTTCGTGACGGTCTCCGGTGTGTCCACCATGCCGCGCATCGCCCCGTTGCGGCTCGACCTCAATGGCGACCAGCTCTTCGGCTTCAACAGCGCATCGGTGAGCGGCACCCACAAGGAACTGCTGCGGTTGGAGACGGTGGCCTATGCCCCGTGGAAGGTGCTCGGCTTCCGGTTCGCACCGGTGCTCCTCGCCGGGTTCGGCACCATCGGCGGGGAGTCCTCCCCACTGTTCTCCGGCCGCCTCCACAGAGCACTGGGACTCGGCCTGCTGATCCGGAACGAGAACCTCCTCGTGAAGACCTTCGAGGTCACCTTCAACTTCTACCCTTACGTGCCGGAGGAGAACGGGTGGGTGTTCGACGTGGGCCGCTATGGTAACTACACCACGCGGCTCAACGACTATTCGTTCACGCAGCCGGGCACCGTGGCGTTCTGAGCGGCATCACCGGACCGCCGCCAACAGCTCCAACGCCTTCCGCTCCACCGCTTCGCTCTCCCACTGCTCCTCGATGTTCGGGAGCGCCAGCACCTGCTCCATGATGCGGTCGTGGCGCAGGCCCTCGTCCCAGGCGGTCTTGTAGCCGATGTCGCTGAACTTCACCTGGCTGTAGAGCGGCAGCCACTTGTCCGGGTGCTTCGCCTGCAGCCGGCCCTCGATCTTCTTGCGCAGGATGAACTTGGGGTCGGCCACCAGGTCGCGCATCTCGATGAAGTTGCGCAGGCTGAGGTCGGCGATGGCGTCGCCGTTGGGCTTGCGGGCGCGGCCGTATGCGTCGAACACCTTCGCCCAGTTGTCGTCGCCGTGCTCGTTCAGCAGATCGTTCAGCACCTTGCAGTCCTCGTAGCCGGCGTTCATGCCCTCCCCATAGAACGGCACGATGGCGTGCGCCGCATCGCCGATCAGCGCCACCTTGTCCTTATGCGTCCAGGGTCCGCAGCGGATGATGGCGAGGTTGCTCTGCGGGTTGCGGAAGTACTGCTCGGCGAGGTCGGGCAGCAGGGGGATCGCATCGGCGAAGTGCTCGCCGAAGAAGCGCATCAGGTCCTTTTCGTCCTTGATGTTGTCGAAGGAGAACTCACCGCTGTGCGGCATGAAAAGCGTGCCGGTGAAGCCGCCATCCTGGTTGGCGAGGCCCATCATCATGAAGAAGCGGCGCGGCCAGATGTGCAGGCACTGCGGATCCATCTTCGGCGTGCCGTCGGCGTTCGGGGCGAAGGCGATCTCCTTGTAGTCGTGCTCGATGTAGGTCTGGCTGAAGTTGAAGCGCCCCTTCATCATCTCCTGCCGTACGGCACTGGGCGCCCCGTCGCTTCCGAACACGAGGTCGGCCTGCACCGCGGCGTGCTCACCGGTGGCCTCGTTGTGGAAGGTGCAGGTGGCGGTGTCGAGGTTCACGCCGGTGCAGCGGTGCTCGAAGTGGAGCTTCACGTTGGGCAGCTTCTCCGCCTCGCTCAGCATCACCTTGTTCAGCTCGCCGCGGCTCACGCTGTGGATGGCCTTGTTGTCGATGCTGTAGGGCAGGCGCGTGAGCTTGCCGTCGCGGTCGTGCGTCATGCGGGCGTACACCGGCACCACGATGCGCTCCACCGCGTCGTGCACACCGGCGGCCTTCAAGGCGGTCCAGCCCCGGTGGCTCACCACCAGGTTGATGCTGCGGCCTGCATAGACGTTGGTGCTCCGCGGGTCGGGCCGCCGCTCGAAGAGGTTCACGGTGTGGCCGCGCTTGGCGAGGAACACGGTGAGCAGGCTGCCCACGAGGCCGCCGCCGACAACGGTGATGTTCTTCTTGCTCATGTCAGGGGTCGGACAGCACGTCCGTGAGGATCTCTCCGAAGCGATACACGTCCTCGAAGCTGTTGTACAAGGGCACGGGCGCCACGCGGATCACGTTGGGCTCCCGCCAGTCGGCCACCACGCCGCGCTCGGCGATGCGATTGAACAGGGCCTTGCCGTGGCCATGGGCCAGGATGCTCAGCTGGCAGCCGCGCTGCGCGGGGTCGGCAGGTGTTATCACTTCCAAGTCGGCACCCGTGGCCTTCGCCACTTCAGCGATGATGAACGCGAGGTAGGCGGTCAAGTGTTCGCTCTTGGCGCGCAGTTGCGCGATACCCGCCCGGTCGAAGAGGTCCAGCGCCACGCGGTGCACCGCCATGCTGAACACCGGCGCGTTGCTCACCTGCCAGGCCTCGGCCGTGGGCATGGGCTTGAAGGTGCGCTCCATCCTGAAGCGCTCGCGCTTGTCGTGCCCCCACCAGCCGGCGAAGAGCGGAAGGTGCCTGCCGAGGTGCCGCTCGTGCACGAAGGCACCGGCCACGCTGCCCGGACCGCTGTTGAGGTACTTGTAGCTGCACCAGCAGGCGAAGTCCACGTTCCAGTCGTGCAGCTGCAGGTGCAGGTTGCCGGCGGCGTGCGCCAGGTCGAAGCCGGCGATGGCGCCCACGGCATGCGCGGCCTTGGTGATCGCCGGCATGTCGAAGGCCTGCCCGGTGTAGAAGTTCACGCCACCGAAGCAGACGAGCGCGAGCTCCTCCCCCAGCTCATTGATCCGCGCCACGATGTCCTCGGTGCGCAACGTGTGCTCACCGGGGCGCGGCTGCACCTCCACCAGGTCCTTGTCGGGGTCCCCGCCGTGGAAGGCGATCTGCGAGGCGAACGCGTAGGTGTCGCTCGGGAAGGGTCGCGTCTCCGTCAGGATCTTCCGGCGCTTTCCTTCCGGCCGATAGAACGACACCATCAGGAAGTGCAGGTTGCTGGTGAGCTGGTTCATGGCCACCACCTCGACCGGAAGCGCACCCACCAACCGCGCCAGGGAAGGCGTGAGCTCCTCGTGGTAGCTGTACCACGGGTGCTTCGCCTGGAAGTGCCCCTCCACGCCGAAGCGCGCCCAGTCGTCGAGCTCCTGCTTCAGCGCATCGGCGGCGGCCCGGGGCTGCAGGCCGAGGGAGTTGCCGGTGAAGTACAGCACATCCGTTCCGTGGTGCTGCGGAAAGAGGAACTCGCTGCGGAAGGCGCGCAGCGGATCGGCCGTGTCGCGGGCCTGGGCGAAGGCGAGGGTGTTCTCGAACGTGACCGGCATATGACCGTGGAATGTCCGCGAAAGTAGCAGCTTCGTGCCCGTCATTCCTGAGGACCATCACATGAAGCGCGATCGTTCGGAGCAGCTGTACAAGGAGGCGTTGGAGCTTTTCCCGGGCGGTGTGAACAGCCCTGTAAGGGCCTTCCGCTCGGTGGGCGGCACACCGCTCTTCTTCACGCGCGGCGAAGGCGCCCTGCTGCATGATGTGGACGGCAACACCTTCATCGACCTGTGCCTGAGCTGGGGGCCCTTGATCCTGGGGCACGCGCACCCGGCCGTGGTCGAGGCCATCACCCGGCGCGTGGCGATGGGCACCTCGTTCGGCGCACCCACCGAGGAGGAGAACCGGCTGGGACGGCTGATCGTGGACCACATCCCCTTCGTGGACCGCGTGCGCTTCGTGAGCAGCGGCACCGAAGCCGTGCAAAGCGCGGTGCGTCTGGCGCGCGGCGCCACGCAGCGCGACCTCATCCTCAAGTTCGACGGCTGCTACCACGGCCATGTGGACAGCCTCCTGGTGAACGCCGGCAGCGGGCTCGTCACCCTGGGCACCTCCTCCAGCGCCGGCGTGCCCGAGGAGCTCGCGAAGCTCACCCTGGTGGTGCCCCTCAACGACATGGAGGCGCTCGAGGCCGTGTTCCGCACCTACGGGGCGCGGCTCGCCGGGGCCATCATCGAGCCCATCCCCGCGAACAACGGCCTGCTGCTCCAGGAGCGCACTTTCCTCCAGCGGCTGCGCGAGCTGTGCACCGCGCATGGCACCGTGCTCATCCTCGACGAGGTGATCAGCGGTTTCCGGGTGGGGTTCCGCGGCTCGTTCGATGTGTACGGCATCACCCCCGACCTCGTCACCTACGGCAAGATCATCGGTGGGGGCATGCCCGTGGGCGCCTATGGCGGAAGGCTCGACCTCATGAGGCATGTGGCCCCCGAGGGACCGGTGTACCAGGCCGGCACGCTCAGCGGCAACCCGGTGGCCATGGCCGCGGGCTTCGCCCAGCTCACCGAGTGCCTGAAGCCCGGGTTCTACGAAGCGCTGGAAGCACGGACCGCATCGCTCTGCAACGCGGTGAACGCCCACGCCAAGGCGAAGGGCCACGCCTACCACCTGGACCACATCGGCTCCATCTTCTGGGGCTTCTTCGCCGAGGCCGAGCACATCCGCCGCGCCGATGCGATCGACGGCGCGAGCATGAAGACCTACGCCAGGCTCCACGCCGCCCTGCTGGAGCGCGGGGTGTACGCGGCCCCGAGCGGCTACGAGGTGGGCTTCCTCAGCGCCGCCCACACCGACGAACAGGTGCGGCACGTGGCCCAGGCCATGTGCGAGGCGCTCGATGCCGTGCTGTGATCACAGCAGCCGTCCCACCGCATACAGGAGCGGCACGAGCACCAGCAGGCCGTCCACCAGCAGCCCGAAGTAGAGGGGGCCGCGCCGGGGCGAGCTGCAGGCGATGACCACGGCCGCCACCACATGACCGAAGGCGGCGAACACCAGCTCCATCGGCCATTCCGGTGCCTGTTCAAGCTCGCTCATCGACCGGCCGATGTAGGCCAGCATGCCGAACACGGTGGCGGGGTAGAGCATCAGCAGCACGGCGATGATCCGCGTGAGGCGATCACCGAGCAAGTGCGGCAGCGTGAGCACCTGGCCGCGGTCGTGCTCGCGGTCGCGCAGGTCGAACACCAGGGCGATGGCGAGGAAGAAGCAGCCCTGCATGGCGAAGCGCCAGACCAGCCCATTTCCAACTTCCTGCGGTCCGTTCATCGCTTCGGGGAGCGCCACCGTGGTCCACGCCCAGCCGGCGGCGATCAGGAAGGCCTTGAGGAGCGGCACGCGACGCAGGCCGAGCGTGCGCCCACCGGCCCACCGCACCGGTACGACGTACAGCACCACCACCACCAGCAGCGGCCAGAAGGCTTGCCACAGCGCGGCCCGATGGGGCCAGCCGACGAGCACCGCACCAGCGAGCACCACGAGCAGCAGCGCACGCGATCCACGGGCGTGCTCGCGGGTCCATACAAGGTGCGGCGCAAGACCGAGCTGGGGATGGCCGGCCCGGGCCAGGCGCATGAGGGCGTAGCCGGTGAAGGTGGCCAACGCGGCAAGGAGCGGGGCGCGCCAACCGGGACTGTCCGTCAACGCCTGCACCAGCCAGGTCTGGGCGGCCGCACCGACGGCGAGCCAACCGTGGCCGTACACCAGCACGCGGACCACGGGGTTGCGAAAGCCCGTGTCCATGGGGTTCAGGGATCCTGGTTCGGGTTGATGATGAGCTGGCGCACCAGCAGGCCCACGGCCACGCCGGCGGCGGTGCTCCACAGGCTGTGCACCACGCGCTTGGGCCTGCCCACGACCGAATAGCCCATGGCGTAGTGCTCATCGCCCTCCATCAGCGGGTTGCGCACCGAACCGGGGGTGACATGCACACGCGGCCAGGCCATGAGCCCGGCGTAGGCCGGTGGGATCAGCAGGGAGTTCACCTCCAGGTCCAGCCCGATCACCAGGCCGGCGCCCAGCAGGAAGCCGCCGAGCTTGGGCAGCGTGGGCCGGTAACCCGCCCGGGCATCCTGCTCGCCGTTGATGTACCAGCGCATCTGGTCCACGGTGAGGTCGTTGCCGAAGGACGGGTCGTGGAAGTACCACACCGTTTCCTTCCCGGTGCTGTCGGTCACGCTGAACACGCTCTCGGTGGGCTCGACCTCCTCCTTCCGTTTCCCTTTCACGTCGAGCAGGAACCGGATCTCCAAGGTGCTCTGGCCCAATACACGGCCCTGGATCTCCTGACCGTTCATGAGCAGGATGCGGTCCTGGGCGGACAGGCCGTGCCCGGCGAACAGGATGAGGATGAGCAGGAGGCGGCGCATCGGCGGGCCAAGGTAGCCACCCCGGCGAACAGGGTAGGGATCACACGCGTTCGACCAACAACGGTCAGGAAGCCCGGCTGAGGGCCCTCCTATATTTGGCCGCCTTTCCCCAGAACCCTTCCCATCCATCATGGAGACCGTCACCTACCACGAGCGCCACATCGGACCCAACGAAGCGGACACGCAGGCCATGTTGAAGGCCATCGGCGTATCGTCCCTCAACGAACTGATCGACCGCACGGTGCCCAAGGGCATCCGCGCGGCGCAGGCACTCGGCACCGGGGAGGCGCTCACCGAGCGGCAGCACCTGGACACCATGAAGGCGTTGGGCGCCCTGAACAAGGTCTTCCGCAGCTACATCGGTCTGGGCTTCAACGGCACGATCACCCCGCCGCCCATCCAGCGCAACATCTTCGAGAACCCGGGTTGGTACACGGCCTACACGCCCTACCAGGCTGAGATCTCGCAGGGCCGCCTGGAGGCGCTGCTCAATTTCCAGACGATGTGCAGCGACCTCACCGGTCTGCCCATCGCCAACGCCAGCCTGCTCGATGAGGCCACGGCCATCGCCGAGGCCATGCACATGTTCCTCGCCGCGCGACCCAAGGAGCTCGCCACCGCCAACAAGTTCTTCGCCGACAAGGGCCTATACCCGCAGAACATCGATGTGCTCCGCACGCGCTGCGCGCCGATCGGTGTGGAGCTGGTGGTGGGCGACGTGAACGACCTGGACCCCACCGCAGGCTACTTCGGCATCGCGCTGCAGTACCCGGCGCTGGACGGCAGCGTGAACGACCACCGTGCCCTGGTGAGCAAGGCGAAGGCCGCCGGTGTGCGCACCGCGGTGTGCGCCGACCTCCTCTCGCTGGTGCTGCTCACGCCGCCGGGCGAGTGGGGCGCCGACGTGTGCGTGGGCAACAGCCAGCGCTTCGGGGTGCCCATGGGCTACGGCGGCCCGCACGCCGCCTTCTTCTGCACCACCGACGAGTACAAGCGCCTCATCCCCGGCCGCATCATCGGGGTGAGCCAGGACCGCCGCGGACGCCGCGGGCTTCGCATGGCGCTGCAGACGCGTGAGCAGCACATCCGCCGCGACAAGGCCACCAGCAACATCTGCACGGCGCAGGCCCTGCTGGCGGTGATGGCCGGCATGTACGCCGTATACCACGGTCCCGACGGGCTGAAGCGCATCGCCCGCAATGTGCACGCCCACGCCCGCAACGTGGCCCAGGCCGCCAAGGCCTTGGGCTACACCGTGGTCAACGGCAGTTTCTTCGACACCATCACCCTCGGCGGTGCCGACGTGAACAAGGTGCGCGCCGCCGCGGAGAAGCGGAGCATCAATTTCCGGTACGAGGGAACGAACGTGACCATCGCGCTCGACGAGACCGTGCGCATGGGCGACGCCGCCGACGTGGTGGCCGCGCTCGCGGAGGCCGCTGGCAAGCCCGCCCCCGCGCTCAGCGGCAACGGCGCCAGCATGGCCGTACCCGCGGCGCTGCAGCGCTCCAGCCCCATCCTCACGCACCCGGTGTTCAACACGCACCACACCGAGCTCGAGCTGCAGCGCTACATCAAGAAGCTCGAGAACAAGGACTTCAGCCTGATGCACGGCATGATCCCGTTGGGTTCGTGCACCATGAAGCTGAACGCGGCCAGTACGCTGATGCCGTTGAGCTGGCCCGAATGGGGCGCGCTGCATCCCTTCGCGCCCGTGGAGCAGACCGAGGGCTACCAGCAGCTCTTCCGCGAGCTCAGCGACATCCTCGCGAAGGCCACGGGCTTCACGGCGGTGAGCCTGCAGCCCAACAGCGGCGCGCAGGGTGAGTACGCCGGCCTGCTGGTGATCCGCGCCTACCATGAGGCACGTGGCGACAAGCACCGCACCATCGCCCTGATCCCCAGCAGCGCGCACGGCACCAACCCCGCCAGCGCGGTGATGGCCGGCATGCAGGTGGTGGTGGTGAAGGCCACCACCGATGGCCAGGTGGACGTGGCCGACCTGAAGGCCAAGGCCGAGCAGTACAAGGACACCCTGAGCTGCCTGATGGTCACCTACCCCAGCACGCACGGCGTGTACGAGGAGGCCATCAAGGAGATCACCGGCGTGATCCACGCGAACGGCGGCCTGGTGTACATGGACGGCGCGAACATGAACGCCCAGGTGGGCCTTACCAGCCCCGGTGAGATCGGCGCCGACGTGTGCCACCTCAACCTGCACAAGACCTTCGCCATCCCGCACGGCGGCGGCGGCCCCGGCATGGGCCCCATCTGCGTGAACGACAAGCTGAAGCCCTTCCTCCCCGGCCACCCGCTGGTGCGCACGGGCGGTGAGAAGGCCATCCCCGCCGTGAGCGCCGCGCCCTGGGGCAGCGCCCTGATCCTGCTGATCAGCTACGGCTACAGCCGCATGCTCGGCGGCAGCGGGCTCACCGACGCCACGCGCTACGCCATCCTCAACGCCAACTACATCAAGGCGAAGCTCGAGAAGCATTACCCGATCCTGTACGTGGGCGACCAGGGCATGGTGGCGCACGAGATGATCCTGGACTGCCGCGAGTTCAAGCGCACCGCCGGCATCGAGGTGGGCGACATCGCGAAGCGCCTCATGGACTATGGCTTCCACGCGCCCACCGTGAGCTTCCCGGTGGCCGAGACCCTGATGGTGGAGCCCACCGAGAGCGAATCGAAGGCCGAGCTCGACCGCTTCATCGAGGCCATGATCGGCATCCGCCACGAGATCGCCGAGATCGAGAGCGGCAAGGCCGACAAGGCGGACAACGTGCTGAAGATGGCCCCGCACACCAGCGATGAGGTCTGCAGCGACACCTGGAGCCATCCTTACGGACGCGAGAAGGCCGCCTTCCCCGTGAGCGTGAACCGCGACTGGAAATACTGGCCCACCGTAAGCCGCGTGGACAACGCGTTCGGCGACCGCAACTTGATCTGCACCTGCCCGCCGATCGAGGAGTACGCCACCGTGGAGGCCTGAGGCGCACCATCCCCTCATCACGCAACGCACCGCTGCTCACCACGGCGGTGCGTTCGCGTTCAGGGAACGTCGAACTTGCACCTTGATACGGTCGTCCCAACCGTTCGCGCGCTTCGTCCCGAAGCGTCACATTCCGCTACCAGCAAGGCTTTTCGCGCGGGTTACTTCGGTCCGGCACCGCTGATCGCACACCGATCGGCGCCCAGGAACAAGAACACCACGCACCATGAGGCACATCCTTCTCCTGACCGGACTGCTGACCGTTTGCACGGCATCGGCGCAGTTCCAACGCATCAAGCACATCGACCGCCGCGTGGCCGCTCCCGGCGGCAACATCCCGCACGGCACGGGCAATGACCGCCAGCTCGGCACCGCCTTGTGGACCGAGGACTTCGAGGGCGGCCTGGGCGGCTGGACCGTGAGCACCACGGCCGGGGCCGTGAGCTGGCAGCTCACCAGCACGGGCAACACCGGCGGCTACACCCCCGGGCCATTGCAGAGCACGAGCGGCTTCCCCGGCGGCAGCTGGATCGTGGCCGACAGCGATGAGCAGGGCACCCCCGGCGTGAGCGAGACCTCCACCATCACCTCGCCCCCCATCACCGGGCTCGACACCGTGGCCTTCGCGCTGTTGCGCTTCGAGCAGAGCTTCCGCCAGCTGAACGACGACCAGACCGTGGTGGAGGTGAGCGGGAACGGTGGCCTCAACTGGACCAGCTACCCCGTGAACACCGAGGTGCCAGGCAACCAGAGCACGCCCGGTGCGCCCGCGGCACAGCCCATCGTGCTCAACATCAGCGCGGCGCTCAACGGCGGCGCCTCCGACATCCGCATCCGCTTCCGCTGGCACAGCGACGAGGGCTACACCTACAGCTGGCAGGTCGACGACATCGCGCTCTATGCCGCCCAGGCCAACGACCTCAGCCTCGACCACACCACCTGGTCCGTATGGGACCTCGGACAGAGCGACCTGTCCGCGCTGCCCTACACCGTGTACCCCGAGAGCGAGGTCCGCCCGCTCAACTTCCGCGGCCGCATCACCAACAACGGGTCCACCACGCAGACCAACGTACGCCTGCAGGTGGCCATCGACGGCCCGGGGTCGAACGACATCATCCTCACCAGTGCCGCCCGCGACCTGGCGCCGCTCGAGACCGACAGCTTCTTCATCAGCACCTACACCCCGCCCGCGGTGAGCGGCACGTACGCCGTGACCATGACGGCCCTGCAGGACGAGCCGGAACAGGGGGCGGAGGACAACACCGACACGCTGCGCTTCGCCGTCGACCCCTTCGTGTTCGCACGGGACAACGGTGTGCTGGAGAGCGACCTCGCGAAGGGCAGCGATGAGTACATCCTCGGCAACTGGTTCCACATCAACGGACAGAACCACCAGCTCACCGCGGTGCAGGTGGCCCTGAGCGACCGCACCGATCCGGGCGCCTCCATCACCGTGGCGGTGTACGACGACCAGCTGAACCAGCTCGCGGAGAGCGACGACCATGTGGTGCAGGCCTCCGAGCTCAACATGCCCGGCCAGGGCCAGTTCCTTTCCGTTCCGTTCGGGAGCCCTGTGCTGCTGCTGCCCAACGAGGCCTACTTCGTGGCCGTGCACCACTACGGCGGTGCGCAGGAGGTGTGGACCGGCATCAGCGGCTCCAGTCCGGAGCAGACCTCGCTCATCTACGACGGCGGCGAGGGCGACTGGTTCTACACCCGCAGCACGCCGATGGTGCGCATGAGCTTCGACCCCACCGCCTCGGTGGAGGAAGGGAGCATGGACAACGCGTTCGCGGCCACCGCCGCCCCAAGCCTCTTCGCCACGAGCACCACGGTGCGGTTCACGCTGGCGACCGCTTCGCCGCTGCGCATGGAACTGGTGGACATGAGCGGACGTACGGTGCAGGCCCGATCGCTCGGGCGCATGGGGCCCGGAGCGCACCAGGTGGAACTGAGCGGGGAAGGGCTCGCGCCCGGCACCTACTTCCTGCGCCTGCTGGGGGAACAACGCCAGGCGGTGGTGAAGCTGGTCCGGTCGGACGCACGCTAGGGAGCACCACCGCACCCGTGCGCGAGGGGGATCCGACGGGGTCCCCCTCGCCTGCTCCCGGGTACGGGCTACTTTAGCGCCCCGCATGCACCGCCTGAACACCCGCGCCATCACCGCGCTCCTGGCGCTCGCCGCACCCGTGCTGTTGCTCGCCGGCAAGGGCGGAGGCACCGCCAAGAGCACCTGCATCCTGGGCACCGACCTCGAGGGGGGCCTGCCCTCAGGCTGGGACGTCGGCGCGCAGGTGGAACAGCAGGACGCGCTCGGCAACGGGCTCGGCACCTTCGTGGATGCCTGGCGTGTGGCCACTTCGGCCGAGGCCAGCGCCAACGGCTGGTTCCCCGTGCCCGACCGGCCCACCGGCAACCGCTTCGTGATGGCGAACGACGATGCCGCACCGTGCAACTGCGACATGACCGATGCGACGCTCACCTCCCCCGCGTTCGACCTCAGCGGGGCCCAGCATTCGGCGCTCCGCTTCCGCGCCTTCCTCTCCAACGTGTTCGGCGGCGGTAACGGTTCGGTCGAAGCCAGCAGTGACGGCGTGAACTGGTCCAGCGTGGCCTCGATCGGCGCGGTGCCGAACACGTGGCAATGGTGCCAGGCCGACCTCTCGGCCTTCGACGGCCAGAGCGCGGTGCGCATCCGCTTCCGGTGGAGCGACAACGGCAACTGGTCCGGCGGCCTGGCCATCGACGACATCTGCGTGGCCGAGCGCGACCCGCACGACCTGGTGATCCTCGACGCCTTCCTTGCCGATGCGGAGCCCACGGCCTTCGACGGAACGCGCCGCACCTTGGCGTACACGCAGCTACCGTTGGAACAAACGTCGCCCTCGGTGATCAAGGCCGTGGTGCTCAACGCCGGTACCCTCGTCGCGCTCGACCTCACCTGCACCGTTGACATCACCGAGAACGGTTCACCCAGCGCGCAGTTGAGCACCACCTCAAGCGTGCTCGGTGCCGGCACCATGGACACGCTCCTGTTGACCGGGTGGCAGGCCGCAGGCACGGGACGGGTGGAGGCCACCTTCACGATCACCGCGCTCAGCGCCGACGATTCCCCGTCGGACAACACGGTGGTGCGCACGATGTGGATCACCGGGCCGGGGTTCGACGACGGCAACAACGCCATGGCCCTGGACGACAGCCTGGTCACCGGTTCCATAGCGAACGACGGCAACGACTACGCGGTGGCCGTGCGCTACGAGATCACGCGCACCGGCAGTGCGGCCCACGCGGTGAGCTTCCTGCCGGGTGCTTCCAGCGAGGCGAACGGGCGCATCGTGGGCAAGGTGCTCGATGCCCAGTTCAACCTGCTCGCCGAGTCGGACGAGCACGTGCTCACGCAGGTGGAGATCGACGATGCGCAGACGCAGGGCCGCATGGTGTACCTCACCTTCGACACGCCCCTGGCGCTCGACCCCGACGCCGATGTGTTCGCCGTGATCGAGCACAACAGCGACAGCGGTGCGGTGAGCGTGGCACTGGCGAACGGGACCACGCACGGGGCCGCCCTCTTCTACGATGGTCCCGGCGTGCAGTGGGACTACCTGTTGAACGTGCCGGTGGTGCGGCTCCACCTCTCCGATCCGGAGGTCGGTGTGGCGGAGCTGGTCCGTACGAAGGAGCGCCTTGAGCTGGCCCCCGTGCCCGCCGACGAGGCCACCTGGCTGCGCGTGCCCGCGGAGGAGGCCACGGGCGCGACCTGGACCCTGCACAGCACGGAAGGTCGCGTGGTGGCGCAAGGCCGCTGCACGGGTCGTTCCACACGCATCGCCACCGCACAGCTCCCCGCAGGGCTCTACGTCCTGGTGGTGCGTTCGGGCGGGGGCTCCCGCGCGGGCAGGCTGGTGGTGGCCCATTGAAGGCCGGTGGACCTGTATACCTATCCGAATTTCCGCACCGGACCTGGGCAGCGCTGGCAGGCCGCGGAGCCGTCATCGCATCGGGTCGGACGGCGTGACGGCCGGTGAAGATCGGTCCCCATCATACCGGAACAGCACCGTTCTGCCCTACTTTCGGACCTCGCTTACGAAAACCATCAGCCAATGAAGCTTCAGTACACCGCGATCCTGGCCCTCCTCGTGGCCGGTAGCGCGAACGGCCAATGGGTGCGTCCGCACGCCATGAAGCCCTCCCGCAATGTGAACGAAGAAGGCAAGCTCGTTGCCGACAAGGGCCACCAGGGTGTGGCCAAGGCCGCGGGCGACACCGTCTTCTACGACAACTTCGCCAATGGCCTTCAGGGCAACAACGGCGTGGGCGCCTGGTCGCGCAGCGGCGCCAACGGCAACATCTGGAAGTACGACACCGACGGCCCGCTGGGCGCTTACAGCACCGCAGCCGAGATCATCACCAGCACCACGGCGGCCAACGGCTTCATGATCTTCGACGCCGACCGCGCGAACAGCGACACCACGGTGAACCCGCCCACGGCGCTGGCCAACTTCACCACCTGGGACGGCTACCTCGTTTCGCCCGTGCTCGACCTGAGCGCCACGCAGCAGGTGCACCTCACCTTCCAGATGCGCATGCGCTGGTGCTGCAGCACCGCCAGCGGCCACTTCGTGGACGTGAGCACCGACGGTGGCGCCACCTGGCCCACCCGCCTGGAGGTGCGCAAGGAGGGCCACAACACCAACGTGGACCCCGGCACCTACACCGTGTGGCTGAACCTGGCCCCGGCCATCGCGGGCAACGCCTCCAACGTGCGCTTCCGCATCGCCTGGGAGGGCAGCTTCACCACGAACATGAGCCACTACCACTGGCAGGTGGACGACATCGCCATCGTGGAGTCGCCCGACAACGATGTGGTGCTGAAGAACACGCAGTACGATGACTACTTCAACGATGGTGCGGTGTTCGACAGCTCGGGCTTCAACATCGAGTACAGCATCTACCCCTACAGCCAGCTCCGCGAGCTCACGCTGAAGAGCCGCGTGCAGAACGATGGGGCCGCCACGCAGACCAACGTGACCATGGCGGTCGACGTGACCAACACCGGTGGCACGAGCGTGTTCACCGGCTCGGGCGCCATCCCCAGCCTTACCGCCGGTACGCTGGACAGCATCCAGGTGGATGGCTTCACGCCCCCCTCCGGCGTGACCGACACCTACGAGGTGAACTACACCCTCACCAGCGACGCCGCCGACGAGCGTCCGGACGACAACGTGAAGACCCTCAGCTTCCAGGTGAAGGAGTACGAGTACGCGTATGACCTGGGTGCCCGCAACGGCCGGCAGTCCAACACGGACGACCTCGGCAACCCCTTGGAGTATTCCATCGGTAACATCTTCTCCATCACCAACGACGGCACGGCCTACGGGGTGAAGATCGCCGTGGCCGCCAACGCCACCGGCCAGGCCTCGCCCGTGGGTGAGCAGATCCAGGGCACGGTGTACGATGCCAACCTCGACCCCATCGCCGAGACCGACCTCCACACGATCGTTACGGCGGACCTGAACCAGAACAACCAGGCCAAGTTCATCAGCCTGCCCTTCCTGAGCCCGCTTGACGTGACGGCCGGCGATGAGCTGTTCGTGACCATGCAGTACTTCGGTGGTGCCGCCCCCGTGTACGTGGCCACCAGCGGCCTGTCCGCCACCGCGGCCGGTCTCCTGCTCGACCCCGCCGAGACGAACCCGCTGTTCCTCATCAGCGGCCGCCCGATGGTGCGCCTGGTGTTCGATCCCACCATGGGCATCGCCGATGCCGACCGCCAGAACGGCGTGGGCCTGGGCCAGTCGTTCCCCAACCCCGCCCGCGACATCGTCACCATCCCCTTCGAGCTCACCACCGGTTCGCGCGTGGTGATCGAGATGCATGACGTGAGCGGCAAGCTGGTGCGCGTGCTGGAGAGCGGCAACCGCTCCGCCGGCGCCCACCGCCTGGAGGTGAACGTGCGCGACCTCAACGAGGGCGTGTACTTCTACACCCTCACCACCGACAATGTGCGCCTCACGAAGCGCATGACGGTGGTGCGCTGATCAAGCCCCTTCCGAAGGAAGCCCGGTCGCCCTGTGGTGACCGGGCTTCTTCGTTCCATCCCGCTTCGCACCGGCCATCAAGGGCCGCGGCCCTTCGATGGCTCCTTCAACGATTACCTTCACGCGGACCAACCTTGTCGCATCATGATCAGACCGTACGCACTGACCTTCCTCCTCGTGGCCACGCAGGCCATGGCCCAACGGACGCATGAACCGCTGCCCGCCCATCCGGACGATCGCCATGCCGGCACGGCGCCGGCGCCCAAGGTGCCGAAGGGCATGCCGAAGGGTTCCTCCTATTACACCGAGACCTTCGACACCGGCCTGAACGGCTGGACCGTGCAGACCACGCAGGGCTCCCTGGCCTGGGCCTGGACCAATACCGGTCCCGGTCCCACCAGCAGCACCTACCCGGTGCCCGTGCTCAACACCTCCACACCCGACGGCTGGGCGATCATCGACGATGATCTCCTCGGCCAACCCGGTGTGCTCGCCGAGTCATCGCTCATCAGTCCCGTGATCGACCTCAGCGCCGCGCCGGCCAACCTGCGCCTGGAGTTCGACCAGTACTTCCAGGAGTTCGGCAATCCCGGGGTGGAGAGCTGGTTCGGGGTGAGCACGGACAATGGCGCCACGTGGAACGAGGTGCACCTCAACATCGGTGTGGGCCGCGATGGCCGCCCCAACCCGGAGCTCATGGACGTGAACATCAGCAGCTGGGTAGCCGGGAACCCCGCCAACGTGCAGCTGCGCTTCCGCTACCTCGCCACCTGGGACTACGGCTGGCAGGTGGACAACATCACCATCGTGGACCTGCCGGACAACGACATGGCCCTGACGCAGGCGCACAAGACCGGCTTCGATTTCGCGAACACCGGACTGGCCAACATCGACTACAGCATCTATCCGGTGGAGCAGTTGCGGGAGATGCTGCTGCACGCCAAGGTGAAGAACAAGGGCTACCTCACCCAGACCAACGTGACCCTCAACGCCTCGGTCGACGGTCCGGGCGGCAGCGAGTTCACCGGATCAAGCTCCACCGTGGCCAGCTCGGCCCCGGACCAGGTGGACAGCCTCGCCGTGGAGGGCTTCTCCCCTTCGGGCGCCCCGGGTGTTTACACCGTCACCTTCGACCTCACGCAGGACGCCTCCGACGGCAACCCTTCGAACAACACGCGCACCGAGACCTTCGAGGTGGACGAATGCCTGTGGGCGCATGACGACGGGGTGGCCCAGCAGCTGCAGACCGCCGCTCCGGACAACGCCCTGGAGCAGATGGAGCTGGGCAATTTCTTCGACGTGGCGAACGATGGGAGCTTCCTCTATGGGATCGACGTGGCGCTGCACGAGGACATGATGCCCGGCACCATCATATACGGCATCGTGCGTGATGAGAACCTCGACCAGGTGGCGGTGACGGATGACTACGAGGTCACCGCGGCCGACCTGAACGCCATCGGTGGGTCGCTCTTCATCACGCTGATCCTTCCCGACCCCCTCGAGCTGGTGCAGGGCAACGCCTATTGCGTGATGGTGGGCGGCTATGGCGGATCGGACCAGCTGGTGGTGTGCACCAGCGGGATCAGCGATGCGCAGGTGAGCATCCTCCACTATCCGCAGGTGGCCACGCCGAACGCCTTCTATGTGACGAAGACCCCCATGGTGCGCGCGGTGCTGTCGGCCGCCTGCGCCGGAGTGGGCATCGCGGAGAACCCTGCGGCGCTGACCGGTGCCCGCGCCTGGCCGAACCCCTTCTCCACCGCGATGGACCTGCGCTTCGAACTGACCTCCGGGACCGACGTGACGCTGGAGCTGCGCGATGCGACCGGTCGCCTGGTGCGCCGGGAAGGCCTTGGTCGTCGGACCTCCGGCACGCACCAGGTGCGGATCGATGGCGAAGGGCTGGCCGACGGCCTCTACGCCTGGACGATCATCGCCGGCAGCGATCGCCGCAGCGGCACCGTGGTGCGCACCACGCACTGACCGGGCGATCATCCCATGCGAAGGCCCCGCCCGGACATCCGGTGCGGGGCCTTCACGTAAGGGACCGTTCAATGCCCCTTCATGGCCTTGCGCACCTCGCGCATCAGGCCGCTGGCGAAGATGAAGTCGTTCAGCTCCTTGTTGTCGCTGTCCATCAGCTCGCGGCGGTCGCCCTGCCACCACTTGCGGCCCTGGTGGATGAAGACGATGTTCTCACCGGTCTCCATCACGCTGTTCATGTCGTGCGTGATCACGATCGTGGTGGTCCCGTACTCCTCCGTGAGCTCCTTGATCAGGTCGTCGATCACGATGCTCGTCTGCGGGTCGAGGCCGCTGTTCGGTTCGTCCACGAACAGGTACTTCGGGTTCATGGCGATGGCCCGGGCGATGCCCACGCGTTTCTGCATGCCACCGCTCAGCTCGCTCGGGAACAGGTGGTCCTTGTCGACGATGTTCACCCGCTTCAGGCAGAAGGCCGCCCGGTCGCGCATCTCCGCCGCGCTCATGGTGGCGAACATGCGCAGCGGAAAGAGCACGTTCTCCAGCACCGTGAGCGAGTCGAAGAGCGCACTGCTCTGGAACAGCATGCCGATCTCCTGGCGCACCTGGCGCTTGCCCTCCTTGTCCATGTCGTGGAACGAGCGCCCGTCGTAGAGCACCTGCCCCTCATCGGGCGTGTGCAGGCCCACGATGCACTTGGCGAGCACGCTCTTGCCGCTGCCGCTCTTGCCGATGATCATGTTCACCGTGCCCTGGCGGAACACCGCGTTGATGTCCGTAAGGACCTGCGCCTTGCCGAAGCGCTTGCTCAGCCCCCGCACCTCGATCATAGCAGCAGGAGCTGGGTGAGCATGTAATTGAGGATGAGGATCACCACATCGCTGTACACCACGGCCTTGGTGCTGCTGATGCCCACTTCGCGGGTGCCGCCCTGCGTGTAGTAGCCCTGGTAGGCGCTCACGGTGGTGATCACCACGGCGAACACCACCGTCTTGATGAGGGCGTAGGTCACTGTGTAGGGATCGAAGTCCCACTGGATCCCCTGCACGTAGCTGCTGGTGCTGATGATGCCCGTGGCCACGCCCGCCACCCAGCCGCCGAAGATGCTGAGGAACATGCTGATGACGATGAGGAAGGGGTTGATGACCACTGCGGCCACCACCTTGGGCAGGATGAGGTAGCCGGCCGAATTGATGCCCATGATGTCGAGGGCGTCGATCTGCTCCTTCACGCGCATGGAGCCGATCTCGGCGGCGATGTTGCTGCCCACCTTGCCCGCGAGGATGAGGCTGATGATCGTGGGGCTGAACTCCAGGATGGTGCTCTGGCGCGCGGTGAAGCCCACCACGTACTGGGGTATCCACGCCGAATCGATGTTCGTCTTCGTCTGGATCGTGATCACCGCGCCCATGAACACCGACAGCAGCGCCACGATGCCCAGGCTGCGCACACCGAGCAGGTCCACCTCCTCAAGGGTCCGCTTCCAGTACAGGCTGAAGCGCTCCGGGCGGCTGAAGGTCTCGCCCAGCAACATGAAGTAGCGTCCGATGTGGAAGAGAACGTTCATGCGGTCGGAGGCCGAAAATAGGCCTTCCCGGGCCCGCCCGGCGGCGGCGGTGCACGACCTATCCACCGTGCCTGTTGAGCCTTTGACGCCGCCGGGGATCCGGAGGCGACCGCGCCGGGGTACTTTTGGCACGATCCCGGCCCCCATGCACGCATCGACCCGGCCCCTCCTGTCCCCCGGCACCCTGAAGGCCGGCCTATGGGCTTTGCTGGTGCTGCTGGCCGTGGGGTGCGCTTCGGGGCCGCGGTACGGGGCGGCGAAGCGGAAGAAGAAGAGCTGCGACTGCCCCCACTGGAACCGGCTGACGGATCCGGCCCAGGACGTGCGGGCCCAGGCCATCCCCCTGCGGTCGCGAACCGAGCATGCGCAACGTGACTGACCCCCTGCGCCTGCGCGCCCACGTGCCGCCCGCGGCCTGGCCCCTGGTGGACCAATGGCTGCAGCGCAACCCGGTGGCGGTGCGCATCGCCCCCACGCGCGCCTCGAAGCTGGGCGACTTCCGCGCGGCCGGCGGCGGAAGGCCGCACCGCATCAGCGTGAACCGGGAGCTCAACCGGTACGCCTTCCTGGTCACCCTCGTGCACGAGTTCGCCCACTACCACACCTTCCAGCGGTTCCCCCGGCACGAGCCCCACGGCCCCGAGTGGAAGGAGGAGTACCGCCGCATGATGCGGCCCTTCCTGAGCCGCGACGTGTTCCCCGAGGACGTGCTGCACGCCCTGGAACGCCACTTGCAGGCCGCGCCCAGCAGCAGTTGCACGGACAGGCACCTCATGCGCATCCTCCGGCGCTACGACGAGGACCCGAAACCTTTCCTGGAGGAGTTACGTGAAAGCACCATTTTCCGCTTCAACCACAAGCTGTTCGTGAAGGGCACCGGCCTGCGCACCCGCTACCGCTGCCGCTGCCTCAACGACCGGCGCATCTACCTCATCGACCGCATGGCCGAAGTGCACGTGGAACGACCGGTGGACACCCGCCGCGCCTCGTGACAACACCCCAGCGGAGACCCGATCATCCATGAGCGACCGACACACCTATTGCGTGATCATGGCCGGCGGCATCGGAAGCCGCTTCTGGCCCATGAGCCGCACCGCCTACCCCAAGCAGTTCCTCGATTTCCTGGGGCTGGGGCGCACCCTCATCCAACAGACCTTCGACCGCTTCCTGGCCCTGTGCCCCCCGGAGAACATCCTGGTGGTGACCAACGCGCAGTACGCCCCCATCGTGAAGCAGCAGCTGCCCCAGCTCAGGGACGACCAGGTGCTGCTGGAGCCGAGCCGGCGGAACACCGCGCCCTGCATCGCCTACGCCAACCACGTGATCGCCAAGCGCGACCCTGAGGCCCGCATCATCGTGGCGCCCAGCGATCACCTGGTGATGAAGGAGGCCGACTTCCACGACACCGTGCGCCTGGCCCTGCAACAGGCCACCACCCACGAGTGCCTGGTGACCCTCGGCATCATGCCCAGCCGCCCCGATACCGGCTACGGCTACATCCAGTTCAGCGAGGAGGCCGGCACCACCCACCCCCGCGTGAAGCGCGTACGCACCTTCACCGAGAAGCCCGACCACGACACCGCGCTCAAGTTCATCGAGAGCGGCGACTTCCTGTGGAACAGCGGCATCTTCATCTGGTCGGTGAAGAGCATCACCAAGGCCTTCCGCGAGCACCTGCCCGACATGGAGAAGGCCTTCGAGGCCGGCCGTGAGGCCTATGGCACCCCGCAGGAGCGCAGCTTCATCGAGGGTGTTTACGCGGAGTGCGCCAACATCAGCATCGACTACGGGGTGATGGAGAAGGCGAAGAACGTGTTCGTGGTCACCAGCGACTTCGGCTGGAGCGACCTGGGCACCTGGGGCAGCCTGTATACCCACCTGCCCCACGACGACCGCGGCAACGCCACCGTGGGCGGGCCCGTGCGCCTGTATGACTGCAGCAATACCATCGTTCATGTGCACGACGAGAAGCTCGTGGTGCTCCAAGGGCTCGAGGACTACATCGTCGTGAACACCAAGGACGCCCTGCTGGTGGTGCGCAAGCACGACGAGCAGAAGATCAAGCAGTTCGTCAACGACGCCACCGCCGAGTGGGGCGATCGGTACGTGTAGGCCGGCAACAGCCTTCCAAGCAGCGGCCGAACGCGAAAGCTCATTGCTTTCCATGGAAATTACCTTTCGGCCGTGGACCGTCGGCGCTTTCTCGGGCTTTCCGCGCTCGCTGCCGGCGGTGTGAGCGCCATGCAACTCAGAGACTTCGCGCAATGGTCGAGGGAGAGCGGCAGCGGGCCCCGCATGCCCAGCATCTTCATCGGCCATGGCAACCCGATGAACGCGCTGTACGACAACGCCTTCACCCGCCACCTGAACGAGCTGGGTCGCACCCTCGAACGACCAAAGGCCGTGCTGGTGGTGAGCGCCCATTGGCTCACACCGGGCGACACCCTGGTGGCCGTGAACCCAAGGCCGGAGACCATCCACGACTTCGGCGGTTTCCCCGACGCGCTCTTCCAGGTGCAGTACCCCGCTCCCGGCGCGCCCGAGGCCGCCCGCAAGGCCGCGGCCACCGTGACCGGTCTGAAGGTGCACGAGGACCACGACATGGGCCTCGACCACGGCGCATGGACCGTGTTGAAGCACATCTGGCCGGCGGCCGACGTGCCCGTCTTCCAACTGAGCCTCAACTGGGGCATGCGCACGGCCGGGCATTATGCGCTGGCCCGGGAGCTGCGCACCCTGCGCAACGCCGGCATCCTGATCCTGGGAAGCGGCAACGTGGTGCACAACCTGGGCCGGTCGCGCTGGTCCGATCCTGACGGCCCGGCCTTCGACTGGGCGCAACAATTCGATGCCTTCGTGGAGGACAAGGTGGCCACCGGCGACCACCCGGCCCTGGTGAACTACGAGGGACTGGGCGCCGTCGCGCGCATGGCGCACCCCACCAACGACCACTACCTGCCCCTGCTCTATACCATGGGCGTGGCCGACCCGGGCGAACCCTTGAAGGTGCTCCACACCGGCATGGAGATGGGCAGCATCAGCATGCGCAGCTTCCAACTGGGTTGATACGGGGCCTTCAGCGCGTTTCCTTAGGTTCGTGCGCCCCCACACCCACCCCACCGTTCCCGCGAGCACCTTGGCCACCCCTTACACGCTGATCACCACGCCCGATGACCTGTCGGCCCTGATGGAGCGCCTCGCGCGCGAACCCATCGTGGCGCTGGACACCGAGGCGAGCAGCTTCCACCGCTATACCGAACGGGTATGCCTCATCCAATTGAGCACCCGCGACACGACCTGGCTGGTGGACCCCCTGGCCCTGCCCGATATCGCGCCACTGGGCAAGGCCCTGGCCGACCCGAAGATCGAATGGGTGATCCACGACGCGGACTATGACCTCCGGATGCTGAAGCGCGCGGGCGGCCACCGGGCCGAGCGTGTGTTCGACACGCTGGTGGCGGCCGAACTGCTCAACGAACCCGAGCTCGGCCTGGCCGCCAACCTTCAGAAGCACTTCGGCATCACCCTCGACAAGCGGTTCCAGAAGGCCGATTGGAGCAAGCGCCCCCTTTCGGCCGACATGCTCGCCTACGCCGCGATGGACACCGCGCACCTCATCGCGCTCCGCGACATCCTGAAACGCGGGTTGGAGGAGAAGGGCCGTTGGGCCTGGGCCCAGGAGGAGTTCGCCCACCTGGTGAACATCCCCTTCGCCCAGCAGGGCGAGGAGGAGCCCGGATTCCTGCGGATCAAAGGCGCGAAGGCCCTGAAACCGCGCCAGCTCGCCGTGCTGCGTGAGCTCCACGGCTGGCGGGAATCCCTGGCCGAACGGCTCGACCGTGCCCCCTTCATGGTGCTGGGCAACGACACCATGCTCGACCTGAGCCGCAACCCGCCCGCCGACCTGGCCGCGCTCGGGCAGCGCAAGGGCATCGGCGAGAGCACGCTGCAGCGCAACGGCGCGTCGATCATGAAGGCCATCGAGCGGGGCATGGCCCTTCCGAAGGACCATTGGCCGCGCGTGGACCGGCCCAAGCGTTGGGACCGCGACGACGATTACGAGGAACGCCTGAAGCGCCTGAAGCAGGTGCGCGAACGGCTCATGGTGGAGCACGACCTGCGGCCGGGGATCGTGAGCCCCAACCACGTGCTCGCCGACATCGCCCGGCTGATGCCGCGCACCACCGAGGAGCTCATCGCCCTTCCCGGCATGCGACGCTGGCAGGTGGAGCTCTTCGGTCCCAGCCTGATCGCCGCATTGTGACCCACACCGCGCACGGCAGGTGACCCGGGTCACATATCTCACATAGTGACATAGCTATACATTTGCTCCGTCAACGTACGGACATGAGCACGGGCACATTGGACCAACGGGTCGGCGCCGAGAAGCTGGGTCGCGCGAGCGAGCTGCTGAAGGTGGCCGCACATCCCCAGCGGCTGGCGATCCTGGACCTGCTGGGCCGCAACAAGCGCCTTTGCGTGATGGACCTGTCGGACCTGCTGGGCATGGAACAGGCGATCCTCAGCCAGCACCTCACCCTGATGCGCGACAAGGGCCTGGTCGATTTCGACAAGGAGGGCAAGTACAGCTTCTACTTCCTCGCGCAACCTGACTTCATCAAGATCATCCGCAACATCGAGCACTGCTGCGAGAACCTGTGACCATGGAGATACTCGGATACATCGGAGCGGTGCTCATGGGGCTGTCGCTCGGCCTGATCGGAGGCGGGGGGTCGATCCTCACCGTGCCCATCCTGGTCTACCTTTTCAGTGTGGACGCCGTGCTCGCCACCGCCTACTCGCTCTTCATCGTGGGGCTCACGAGCCTGGTCGGCACTTTCAGCCACATGCGCCTGGGCAACATCCAATGGCGCACCGCGATCGTGTTCGGCATCCCCAGCATCGCCGCGGTGTTCGCCACGCGTACCTGGCTGGTGCCCGCGCTGCCCGATCCGCTCTTCACCCTGGGCAGCACCGTGGTGAGCAAGGCCCTTGGCATCCTCATCTTCTTCGCCCTGCTGATGGTGGCCGCCGCCTACAGCATGATCCGCAAGCAGCGACCGAAGACCGAGGGCACCGCTGATGGTCCGGTGCATTTCAACTACCCGCTCATCCTGGCGGAGGGCGCCGTGGTCGGCACCATCACCGGACTGGTGGGCGCTGGCGGCGGCTTTCTGATCATCCCCGCGCTCGTGCTGCTCGCCAAGCTTCCCATGAAACAGGCGGTCGGCACCTCGCTCATGATCATCGCGGCCAAGAGCCTCATCGGCTTCACCGGCGACCTCAGCGGCGCCGAGGTGATCGACTGGGGCTTCCTGCTGCTGTTCTCCGTCATCGCCATCGGCGGCATCCTTGTCGGCAGCCTGCTGAGCAAGCGCATCCCCAACGAGAAGCTGAAGCCCGCCTTCGGCTGGTTCGTGCTGGTGATGGGCGTGTACATCATCGCCAACGAGCTTTCGAAGCTGTCCTGAACACCACGCGGCCCAACGGCCACATCCACCACCGCAACTCCACCTCCCCATGAACGTCGAACAGATCTACACCGGCTGCCTCGCCCAGGGCGCCTACTACATCGAGAGCAACGGCGAGGCCGTCATCATCGATCCGCTGCGCGAGACCCAGCCCTACCTGGAGCGGGCGGCGAGGAACGGTGCCCGCATCAAGTACGTGCTGGAGACCCACTTCCACGCCGACTTCGTGAGCGGCCACCTCGACCTCTCCAAGAAGACCGGCGCCAGCATCGTGTACGGCCCCAACGCCAAGCCCAGCTTCGAGGCGCACATCGCCACCGACGGCGAGGAGCTCAAGGTGGGCGGGCTCACCATCAAGGTGCTGCACACGCCCGGCCACACCATGGAGAGCACCACCTACCTGTTGATCGACGAGAGCGGGAAGCCCCATTGCATCTTCACCGGAGACACGCTGTTCATCGGTGATGTGGGCCGCCCCGACCTGGCCCAGAAGGCCGGCTCGCTCACCCAGGAGGACCTCGCCGGCTTCCTGTACGACAGCCTCCGCAACAAGATCATGCCCCTGCCCGATGACGTGATCGTGTACCCCGCGCACGGGGCCGGCAGCGCCTGCGGCAAGAACATGAGCAAGGAGACCTTCGACACCCTTGGCAACCAGAAGCGGAACAACTACGCGCTGAAGGCCGCCACCAAGGAGCAGTTCATCAAGGAGGTGACCGACGGCCTGCTGCCGCCACCCGCCTACTTCCCCCAGAACGTGGCCATGAACAAGGGCATGATCCCCAGCGTGGACACCGTGAAGGAGAAAGGGATGCGGGCGCTCTCCCCCGACCAGTTCGAGCTGGTCGCCGAGACGGAGGGCGCGCTGGTGCTCGACACGCGCAACGCCGAGGACTTCAAGGACGGCTTCATCCCACGCAGCATCAACATCGGCATCAAGGGCGACTTCGCGCCGTGGGTGGGCAGCATGATCCCCGACGT
This sequence comes from Flavobacteriales bacterium, assembly GCA_044226515.1. Lineage (GTDB taxonomy): Bacteria > Bacteroidota > Bacteroidia > Flavobacteriales_F > PHOS-HE28 > PHOS-HE28. The sequence goes on from JBGAGX010000004.1 coordinate 132,201, forward strand.
GAAGCAGCCGCTGCTCCTGGTCACCGACGCCGGCATGGAGGAGGAGGTGGTGACGCGACTGGCCCGCGTGGGCTACGACAACGTGCTCGGCTTCCTCAAGGGCGGCATCGAGGCCTGGCGCTCAGCGGGCCGCGATACCGACACCGTGGAGCGCATCGACGCGGAGGAGTTCGCCCGTCGGTTCCACACCGGCAAGATCCGCGTGGTGGACGTGCGCAAGGACGGTGAGTACACCGCGGAGCACGTGGACGGCGCGTGGCATGCCTCCCTGCAGTACATCAACCAGAACCTCGCCGCCTTCAGCAAGGACGAGACGAACTACGTGCACTGCGCCGGCGGATACCGCAGCATGATCGCGGCCAGCCTGCTCAAGGCGCGCGGCTACCACAACCTCGTGGAGGTGCGCGGTGGCTTCAACGCCATCAAGAAGACCGATGTGAAGGTGACCGACCATGTCTGCCCGAGCACCATCCTGAAGTGACCCAATGCAGGAGCCCGGGCCAGGCGGTCCGGGCTCTTTTCCGTCCGATCCGCACCACCTGACGAACGTCATCCCCGACCGATCACACCATGCTCGAGACCCTGAAACAACCCTGGCCCTGGTACGTGGCCGGCGCCCTCATCGGGCTCACGGTGCCCTACCTGCTCCTGGTGGGCAACAAGAGCTTCGGCATCAGCAGCTCGCTGCGCCACCTCTGTGCCGCCTGCCTCCCCGGCAAGGTGCCGTTCTTTCAATACAATTGGCGCAAAGAGGTGTGGAACCTCTTCTTCGTGGGCGGCATCGCGTTCGGCGCCTTCATCGGTGCCACACTCCTGGCCGACCCGGACCCGCTGGTGCTGGCGGAGCCGACCCGCGCCTACCTCGCCGAAAAGGGAATAACGGATACTTCCCGGCTGCTCCCGGCGGAGATCTTCACCTGGAACAACCTGTTCACACTGAAAGGGCTGATGTTCTTCGTGCTCGGCGGTTTCCTCGTGGGCTTCGGAACGCGCTACGCCGGTGGCTGCACCAGCGGACACGCCATCATGGGGCTCAGCAGCCTGCAATGGCCGAGCCTCGTGGCCACCATCATGTTCATGGTGGGCGGCATCGTCATGACCTGGTTCATCCTGCCCCACCTCCTCTCCCTGTGACCCCATGGCGAACAGCGATCCCACACCCACCAACAGCACCCAGGACCTTCAGGTGCGCGAGCTCGATGCGATGTGCGTGAACGAGAGCGCCTTGAAGCATCCCTGGTGGTACAACCTGAAGTACAGCGCCTGGGGCATCCTTTTCGGCATCGTGTTCGTGAAGGCCGAGATCATCAGCTGGTTCCGCATCCAGGAGATGTTCCGCTTCGAGAGCTTCCACATGTACGGCGTGATCGGCACGGCCGTGATGGTGGGCCTGGTCAGCGTGCTCCTCATCAAACGGACCAAGGCGCGCACGATCTACGGGGAGGAGATCCACATCCCGAACAAGGAGTTCAACAAGGGGCAGATCTATGGCGGGCTGACGTTCGGCCTTGGCTGGGCCATTACCGGCGCCTGCCCTGGACCGCTCTTCGCGCAGGTGGGCGCGGGCTTCGGCGTGGTGCTCGTCACCTTCCTGAGCGCCTGGGCCGGCACCTATGTGTACGGTGTGTTCCGCGACAAGCTCCCCCACTGATCCGTTCCGATGACCGCACCGCTGATCGTCCTCTTCGCCGCCCTGGTGGTGTGGGTGTACCTCGTGGTGGTCGACGAGGCCTCCGAGGTGCTCGGCCAGCGGGCCGGCCTCGCGCATGATCCGAAGCGCTCGCGCTTCATGCGCGCACTGGTGCTGGTGGTGATCGGAGGCATTGTGGTGGTGATGCTCGTTCCCAGCGACACCGTTGCGACGCCACCGCCCACCGTCGCCTCCTACACCGCCGACAGCCTGTGGCTGGGCCCGGACACGGCGCTGCTCGCGAACCTCGATGACGAGCACGAGGCCTTGGTGCGCTATGGCCGCGAGCTGATCCACAACACGGCGCACTACTTCGGTCCGAAGGGCACGGTGGCGCCGCTCACCAACGGCATGGACTGCGAGAACTGCCACCTCGACGCCGGCACGCGACCATGGGGCAATAACTACGGGGCGGTGTGGAGCACCTACCCGAAGTTCAGGGAGCGGAGCGGCAGCAGCGAGACCGTGGTGAAGCGCGTGAACGACTGCTTCGAGCGCAGCCTCAACGGCATTCCACCCGACAGCACGGGCCGCGAGATGAAGGCCATCCTCGCCTACCTCGAGTGGCTCGGTTCGGGGATCGCCAGGGGCGAAAAGCCCAAGGGCTCGGGCATCGCGGACCTCGTCTTCCTGGACCGCGCCGCCGACACCACCAACGGCGCGGCCGTCTACACCGCCAAGTGCGCCAGTTGCCACCTGCCCGACGGGAGCGGGGTGCTTACGACGGACGGCACCACCTATCAGTACCCGCCGCTCTGGGGGCCGCACAGCTACAACATCGGCGCAGGGCTCTACCGATTGAGCCGGTTCGCGGGTTACGTGAAGAACAACATGCCGCTCGGTGCCACCTGGGAGTCGCCCGCCCTCACCGACGAGGAGGCCTGGGATGTGGCCGCCTACATCGACTCGAGGCAGCGGCCCGTGCGCGACCTCTCCAGGGACTGGCCCCGGCTCGCCGGGAAGCCGGTCGATCATCCGTTCGGGCCATTTGCGGATACCTTTCCGGAGGCCCAGCACAAGTTCGGACCGTTCAAGCCGATCGCTGAGGCCCGCAAGAAGCGGTGACCATGAGCGAGATCCTCCACCCGCCGGGCTGTGGCTGCGGCGCGCATGATGATGCCCCCCTCGATGAAGGCCGGCGCAAGCTGCTCCGATCGCTCGGCGCCTTGGGCGCAGGGCTCACCCTCGGGCCCACCGTGGCCATGGGCGCGCTGGGCGACCGACGCGATGCCCTCGTGCGGAGCGCGACCGTGCAGCAGGGCCGCGCGCGCAGGTTCACCATCCTCCACACCAGCGACATCCACGCGCAGCTCCACACCCACGACGAGTTCTTCCTCGAGAACGGGAAGGCCGTGTACCGCAAGCGTGGTGGCTTCGGTGTGCTGAAGACGATGATCGACACGCTGCGCGCCGAGGACCCCGCCAACACGCTGGTGATCGACGGCGGCGATTGCTTCCAGGGCGGCGGTGTGGCGGCGCTGAGCGAAGGCCGGGCGATGGTGCCCTTGATGAACCGCATCGGCTACGACCTGGTGCTCCCGGGCAACTGGGAGGTGATCTATGGCAAGGAGATGATGCTGAAGGACCTCGGCGGCTATCGCGCGGCGAAGGTGTGCGCCAACATGTGGCACGAGAAACCGGCGGACTACTGCGGGGCCATGAACGACCCGAACGCGGACCTCGCCGGCGAGATGATCTTCCAACCCTACTGGACGCGGAACATCGGCGGCATCAAGATCGGCTTCATCGGCTACAACGACCCGCTCACCCCGAAGCGGCAGTCGCCCGCGTACAGCTGCGGAATCAAGTTCACCCGGCCCGAGCTCAACGTGGCGAAGTACGTCCGCATTCTCCGCGACTACGAGCAGTGCGCCATGGTCCTCCTGGTCACCCACATGGGCCTCGCCCAGCAGGTGGACCTCGCCAACAAGCCCGAAGTGGAAGGCGTGGACCTCATCCTCGGCGCCGACACGCACGAACGCGTGCGAAAGCCGATCGCAGGAACGTACAGCAAGGTGACGGAACCGGGGGCCTTCGGTTCGTTCGTGGCGCGGTTGGACGTGGTGGTGGAGGACGGCGTGGTGAAGGACAGCCACTACGAACTGCTCGACGTGGACCCGGAGAAATACCCCGCCGACCCGGAGATGCTGCGGCTCGTGGACGAGGTGAGCGCTCCTTACAAGGAGCAGTTGGGCAAGGTGGTGGGCAGCACGAAGAAGACCCTGGTGCGGTACTACGTGATCGAGAACCCGATGGACAACCTGATCACGGACGCCCTGATGTGGAGGCTGAAGCCCGACATCGCCATCAGCAACGGCTTTCGCTTCTGCCCCCCGATCGTGGCCGACGGGAAGAACCCCACCCCCATCACCAACGACCACATCTGGAGCATGATCCCGGTGGACAGCGATGCCAAATACGGTGAAGCCACCGGCCAGCAGCTCTGGGACTGGCTGGAGCAGGAGCTGCACAACGTGTTCGCCAAGGACCCTGCCAAGCGCTTCGGCGGCTGGGTGGTGCGCTTCAAGGGCATGACGGCCAACTTCACCATGCACAACGAGAAGGGGAAGCGCGTGAACTGGATCAAGGTCGCCGGCAAGCCCATCGACCTGGGCAGGACCTACCTCATCGCGGCGTGCGAGCGCGAAGGCGACCCCGACGACACCTTGTGCCGGTTGGAGAAGGTGAAGAACCCACGCCGTGCCAACGTCACCATGCACACCATCCTGCGCGAGTACTTCGGCAAATTCTCCCCCGTGGCGCCCAAGGTGGAAGGCCGCATCACCGCCACGGACGCGCCGCAGGACCTGTTGAGCCAGCTGGAAGGGTACGACTACGCGTTCCGCTGAACCCTGCGTGAGGCAGGTCACAGAACGGAGGCCATGCGAAGGCGGACCTTCGCGCCATGCTACGTACGCTCACCTTTCTGGCCCTGATCCTGGGCCTCGCCCTCCCCTCCACCGCGCAGGACGGTGCCCGCCAGCACCGCATCATCATGCAGCTGACCAGCGGCGACACCCTGGTGCACAAGAACCTGATGAAGCAGCTGCGGAACATGAAGGAGGCCGCGCCCACCATGCAGCTCGAGGTGGTGTGCCACGGTCCGGGCATGGACATGCTGATGAGCGACCGCAGCGTGGTGAAGGAGAAGGTGCAGGAGTTCGCGGGCAAGGGCATCGTGTTCCTCGCCTGTGAGAACACCATCGCCGAGCGCAAGCTCGACCGCACGAAGGTGCTGCCCGCTGCGGGCTTCGTGAAGGCTGGCATCATCCACATCGTGGAGCGGCAGGAGGATGGGTGGAGCTACATCAAGGCCGGTTTCTGACCGCATGCCATCGCGGATCCTGCGCACGCTGGCCGCCGTGGCGCTCCTTGTCGCAACAGGCACCGTTCGGGCCCAACAGCGCGAGTTCGACCTGCCGCCGGGCGATAGCACCGCACGGGGCACCGCGCTCTCCGAGGTCATGCGCACGGGCCAGGTGGAGGGACGCTTCCGCCAGTTCAACATGATCACGCTGAACGACGGCACGCTCAGCGACCCTTGGGCCGTGGCCTTCGGCGGTTCGCTCGGCTACGCCTCGGCCCGGTGGCACGGCGTGCAGTTCAAGCTCAGCGGCGGTTACACCTTCGACCTCGCGAACAGCGGGCTCGACAAGGCCGACCCCACCACGGGGCAACTGAGCCGGTATGAGCTCGGCCTGTACGACGTCACCGCACCCCGCGCACGGAACGACATCGCCTACCTGCAGCTCTTCCAGCTGAACTACCGCACGGCGCGCACCAGCCTGGTGTTCGGGCGCCAGGAGCTGAACACCCCCTTCCTGAACCCGCAGGACGGACGCATGCACCCGACCCTGTTCGAAGGCCTGTGGGCCACGCACATGCTGAAGGGCGGCACACGGCTCGAAGGGGGCTGGCTTTACCGGTCCGCACCGCGCAGCACCGCCAGCTGGTACTCCATCGCGGAGAGCATGAGCCTCTACCCCACCGGTGTGGGCATGAACGGCAAGCCCAGCGCCTACGGTCCTCACCTGCGCACGCCGGGCATCTTCAACGCAGGAGCGGAGCACACCTTCCACAGTGCGGTGAAGGTGAGCGCGTGGGACCAGTTCGTGCCGGACATCTTCAACACGACCCTTCTGCAGGCGGAGGTCGCGCGCAAGGGGAAGCGCTGGGGACTTGGGCTCCAGGCCATCCGGCAGGACGCGGCGCGCAACGAGCTTCCGGACAGCCTCGCGTACATGCCCTCCGGCGCCGGCAGCTGGGTGTTCGGCGGTAGGTTCCGTATGGACCATGGGCGGTTCCGCTGGCAGGTGAACTACACGCGGATCACGGCGGAAGGGCGGTTCCTCATGCCCCGTGAATGGGGCCGTGAGCCATTCTACACCTTCCTGCCGCGCGAACGGAACGAAGGCCTCGGCGATGTGCAGGCCGCATCATTCAACCTCATCTGGAAGGACGTGGTACCCGGCCTCCGCTTGCAGGCCGACGCGGGTGCGTACTGGCTTCCTGCACCATCGGATGCCGCGCTCAACAAGTATGGCATGCCATCCTACACGCACATCGACCTCAACGCGCAATACCAGTTCCAAGGGGCTTGGAAGGGCCTGGCCGTCCAGCTGCTCGCGCTGGCCAAGCTGCCGCTCGAGGATGGCACGCTCACCGCGAAGCAGACCTACAACAAGGTGGATATGCTCCACGGCGAGCTCATCGTCAATTACGTCTTCTGAACGCCTCCGGTGACGTTGATCACAGAGCGCAGCGTCCTCGCCCATCCATCTTTGCGATCATCATCAAGCAACGCATGTTCAAGACACTGTTCGGCGCCGGTGCCCCCAAAGTGGACCTGGGCCTGAAGATCAAGCAGGGCGCCACCATCCTCGATGTCCGGTCGCCCGAGGAGTTCCAGGGCGGCCATGCCACGGGTGCGATCAACATCCCGCTGGACCGCATCAACGACCGGCTGAGCGGCATCGACCGCAGCAAGCCCGTGATCACCTGCTGCCGCAGCGGCGCACGCAGCGGTGCAGCGGCCGACATCCTCCGGAGCGCCGGCTTCGAGGTGTACAACGGTGGTCCCTGGCAGAACGTGCAAGCCCTTCGCTCGTGAGCGCCCTGCTGCGGTGGCACTGGATGCGGTGGGTGAGGCTGTTCGCGGCCATCGCCTTCCTCGTACAGGGCTTCACGGGCCGGGAGCCTTTCGCGCTCTGGGCCGGCGCCTTCTTCGGCATCCAGGCCATCTTCAACACCGGCTGTTGTGCGGCCGGGGCCTGTACCGCACCCCCCTCGCGCAAGGCCGTGGGCACCGACGGACCTTCCTTCCAACAGGTCGCCCCCTGAGCGCATGACATCCGTCGTACCGCCATCCACGATCGATCTTCATCTTTCCAACGAACACCATCAACGAACCACCACCATGGAACCGACGAACATGCCGCGCATCGGCGACAAGGCGCCCGACTTCGAGGCCACCACCACCCACGGTCCGCTCCGCTTCAGCGACTATGCGAAGGACCACTGGGTGGTCCTGTTCAGCCACCCGGCTGACTTCACGCCCGTGTGCACCACCGAGCTCACGGAGTTCGCGCGCCACAAGGCGTGGTTCGCCGAGCGCCGCACCAAGCTCATCGGCGAGAGCATCGACAGCATCCACAGCCACATGGCCTGGGTGCAGAACGTGCGCGAGCGGACCGGCGTGTTCATGGACTTCCCCATCATCGCCGACATCGACATGAAGGTGGCGAAGCTCTATGGCATGCTGCATGAGAACACCAGCAACACCGCGGCGGTGCGGGCCGTGTTCTTCATCGACCCCAAGGGCATCATCCGCCTCATCATGTACTACCCGCTGAACGTGGGCCGCAACATGGACGAGATCATGCGCGTGCTCGAGGCCATGCAGACCGTGGACCAGAACGCCTGCGCCATGCCCGTGAACTGGCGCAAGGGCGACAAGGTGATCGTGCCCGCGCCGAAGACGCTCCAGGAGCTCGATGCGCGCCTGGCCGACGACAAGCTCGAAAAGGTCGATTTCTACCTCGCGAAGAAGCAGCTCGCCTGATGCGGCCGACGATCCTCCGATCCTTCATCGCTCCGGTCCTGGGTCTGGTGATGTTCGCCCGGTGCTCGACACCTGCGGACACCGGGACCCTGCATCCGGAGGCCTTCCAGAAGGCCATGGGTGTGAAGACCCAGGTGATCGACGTGCGCACGCCCGCCGAGTACGCAGCGGGTCACATCGCCGGGGCCCGCAACCTCGACTGGACCGGCGGCGCGCTGGATGACGCCATGCCGGGACTCGACAAGAGCGCTCCGGTGCTGCTCTACTGTGCCTCGGGCCGACGCAGCGCGGCTGCACGCGAAGCGATGCGGCAGGCGGGGTTCAACGACGTGAAGGACCTGGAGGGCGGTTACCGGGCATGGACCGCGGCCGGCCTGCCCACCAGCCGCTGAACCTTACGGCACAGCGACGTTCAGCCGGAGCGCCGGGGCCCGGAAGGCGAGGTGGTCCACATGGCCCATCACGCGTCCGTCGGCGCTGAGGAAGTGCAGGTGCACATCGGAATCGTGGTGTGTGAACACCGTGCGGTGCTTGCGCGAGAACACGCCCACCACCTTGCCTTGAACGTCGCGCAGCGAGAGGTGCCGCTTGAAGCGGGCCCCTTCCTCAGGACCCGTGAAGGAACTGTCAGCCGGCAGGTCCCACACGTGCACCTCCACCGTATCGAAACGTCCGTCCAGTTCGAAGAAGAAGGGCTCGGAACGGTCCAACGCGCCCAACACGGACTCCAGCACCTTGTCATCCTTCACCGCAACGGGAAGGGGCACGTCCATCCAGCCCTTCACCCGGCCATGCACGAAGAAGGGGGCCTTCGCCGTGCTGTCCACGATCACCACCAGGCTGTCCCCAACGAAGCGGGCCACGTGGCTTTGCCCATCGATCAGGGTGATCTCACCGAGCATGTGCGCAAGCGGTCCCATGCCGTAAAGACCGGGTCGAGCGAGCGTATCCATGGCAATGATACCGGCGCGGCGACCCTCCCACATGGTGCGGCGCATGGCACCGGTGGCCACCACCTGCGCATCGCCGACGCCAGCGAGCAACAAGGAGACCAGGAACATGGCGAGGCGCATCAGCCCTCGCTGCACATCTTCGCCGGGTCCACCCACTTGTCGAAGTCCTCGGCGCTGACGTGACCGAGCGCAATGGCGGCCTCCTTCAACGTGGTGCCCTCCTTGTGCGCCTTCTTCGCGATCTCGGCGCTCTTGTAGTAGCCGATGTGCGGGTTGAGGCTGGTGACGAGCATGAGCGAGTTCTCCAGGTGCCGCTTGATCACCGGGCGGTTCGGCTCGATGCCTTCGGCGCACTTGTCGTTGAAGCTCACGCAGGCCTCGCCGATCAGGCGGGCGCTCTGCAGCACGTTGGCGGCGATGAGCGGCTTGAACACGTTCAGCTCGAAATGACCATTGCTGGCACCGATGCCCACGGCCACATCGTTGCCCATCACCTGGGCGGCCACCATGGTGAGCGCCTCGGGCTGGGTGGGGTTCACCTTGCCCGGCATGATGCTGGAGCCCGGTTCGTTGTCGGGGATCACCAGCTCGCCGATGCCGCTGCGCGGACCGCTGCTGAGCATGCGGATGTCGTTGCCGATCTTCATCAGGCTCACGGCCAGGCGACGCAGCGCGCCACTGAGCTCCACCATGGCATCGTGCGCGGCGAGCGCCTCGAACTTGTTGGGGGCGGTAACGAAGGGCAGCCCGGTGAGCTCGGCGATCTTCTTCGCCACGAGCACGCTGTAGCCCTTGGGCGCGTTGAGCCCCGTGCCCACGGCCGTGCCGCCGAGCGCCAGTTCGCGCACCATCTCCAGCGCGTTGTTCACCGCGCGCAGGCCATTGTCGAGCTGTTGCACGTAGCCACTGAACTCCTGACCGAGCGTGAGCGGCGTGGCATCCATGAAGTGCGTGCGGCCGGTCTTCACCACCTCCTGGAAGGCGGTGGCCTTCTTCGCCAGGGTGTCTCGCAACTTCTTCACGCCCGGGATCGTCACCTCCACCGTGAGCTTGTAGGCCGCGATGTGCATGGCCGTGGGGTAGGTGTCGTTGCTGCTCTGGCTCTTGTTGACGTCGTCATTGGGGTTGAGCACCTTCTGCTCATCGGTGAGCTTGCCGCCGTTCAGCACGTGCGCGCGGTAGGCCACCACCTCATTCACGTTCATGTTGCTCTGCGTGCCGCTGCCGGTCTGCCAGATCACCAGCGGGAACTGATCGTCCAGCTTGCCCTCGAGGATCTCGTCGCACACCCGGCCGATGAGGTCGCACTTCTCCTGCGGCAGCTTGCCCAGCTCCAGGTTGGTGAGCGCGGCGGCCTTCTTCAGGTAGGCGAAGGCATGCACGATCTCGCGCGGCATGCTGCCCGGCGGGCCGATCTTGAAATTGTTGCGGCTGCGCTCCGTCTGCGCACCCCAGTACTTGTCGGCGGGCACATTCACCTCGCCCATCGTGTCCTTTTCGATCCGGTATTCCATGGTCTTCGGGTCATTGGGGCGGCCGTCGGTCGCCTTACACTTTCTGTGATTGGCCGTGCTGCATCAGGTAGGCCTTCAGGAAGCCGTCGATCTCGCCGTTGAGCACATCATCGGTGCTGCTGGTCTCGTACTCGGTGCGCACGTCCTTCACAAGCTTGTAGGGCTGCAGCACGTAGTTGCGGATCTGGCTGCCCCACTCGATCTTCTTCTTGCCCGCCTCGATCTCGCTGCGCTTGCTGCGCCGCTTCTCCAGCTCCATCTCGTACAGCTGGCTCTTGAGCAGTTGCAGCGCCTTGGTCTTGTTGTCGAGCTGGCTGCGGGTCTCGGTGTTCTCGATGATGATGCCGCTGGGCGCGTGGCGGAGGCGCACACCGGTCTCCACCTTGTTCACGTTCTGCCCACCGGCGCCGCCGCTGCGGAAGGTGTCCCAGGTGATGTCGCTGGGGTTGATGTCGATCTCGATCGTCTCGTCCACCAGCGGGTACACGTACACGCTCACGAAGCTGGTGTGGCGTCTGGCGTTGCTGTCGTACGGGCTGATGCGCACCAGGCGGTGCACGCCGTTCTCGCCCTTGAGCATGCCGAAGGCGAACTCACCGTCAACCTCCATGGTGGCCTGCTTGATGCCGGCCGCTTCACCATCCTGGTAATCGAGCACGCGCACGCTGTAGCCGTTCTTGTCGGCCCACATGCGGTACATGCGCAGCAGCATCAGGGCCCAGTCGTTGCTCTCGGTGCCGCCGGCGCCGCTGGTGATCTGCACCACCGCGCTCAGGGGGTCCTCCTCGGCGCTGAGCATGTTCTTGAACTCGAGCTCCTCGAGCGCATGGGCGGCCTTGCCGTACTGGGCCTCCACCTCCTCCTCGCTCACCTCCTTGGCCTTGAAGAACTCGTACATCACGCCCAGGTCGTCCACCTCGCGCTTCACGCCTTCGTAGAGCTCCACCCACCGCTTCAGCTCGCGGATCTTCTTCATGGTGGCCTGGGCCTTCTTCTGGTCGTTCCAGAAGTCGGGGTCGTGGGTGTACTTCTCCTCCTCCTGGATCTGCCCGCGCTTCTCCTCCACGTCGAGGTAGCCCTTGAGCGCCTCGAGGCGTTCGTTCAGTTCGTTGACCTTGTCGATGGTGACCATGGGCGGCGGGGCGCACCGGGGCCAGGGGACCGCCGGTTTTGCGGCCGCGAAAGTACGGCTTCGGGGGCCTTCAGTCAGCCTCGGGCAGAAGCTCCTGCAGCAGGTCGGCCTCGAAGCCGCGGCCCAGCAGGTAGCGCATCACGCGCTGGCGGCGCAGGGGCGCGGGGTGCCCCTTCTCCAGGGCCCAGCGCTTCGCCACGAGCTTCGCCGCCCCGGCGCGGTACTCCTCCTCCTCGATGGCCTTCAGCCCGAGCCGGATGCAGGGCCCGGAGACCTTGCGCGCCTTCAGCTCGAACGTGATGCGATTGCGGCCCCAGCCCTTCTGCCGGAACTTGCTCACGGCGTAATGCTCGGCGAAGCGCTGTTCATTGAGGAAGCCCTCGCCGATCAGCCTACCGATGGCATCCTCCACCTGGGCCTGGTGGAGCCCCCAGCCGTACAGCTTGTCGCGCACCTCCTGGTGGCAGCGCTCCTGCAGGGCGCAGTAGCGGCGTGCCTTGACCAAGGCCTCGGCGGGGGACGGCTTCTTCAGCGGGGGCATCGCTGCGAAGATGCAGCGGATCGCATCGACGGTGAACTACAGCGGGATCTCCTTCCCTTCCGCGTCGTACACGTGGAAGTCCAAGTACTGGCTGGCGCCCTCGCCCACCACCTTCACGCTCTTGCGCCAGCGCCACCACCATTGGCGCTGGATGCTCCAGAGGCCCTTGGTGAGGTAGGCGGCGATGAAGGGGTGCACCTTGAGGGTGAGCCCGTTCATGTCCTTCTCGGTGAGGAGGTAGTTGAGCGCATTCTCGATCTCATCGATGATGAGCACGGGGGCGCTCACCTCGCCGGTGCCGCCGCAGGTGGGGCAGCTCTCGCTGGTGTCGATCTCCGTTTCGGGACGCACGCGCTGGCGCGTCATCTCGATCACGCCGAAACGGCTCGGCGGAAGGATGTTGTGCTTGGCCTTGTCGTCGGCCATGGCGTCCTTCAGCGCCTTGTGGAGCAGCCGGCGGTTCTCGGGCTCGTAGAGGTCGATGAAGTCAACGCAGATGATGCCGCCCATGTCGCGCAGGCGGAGCAGGCGGGCGATCTCCTTGGCGGCCTCGACATTGGTATCGAGCGCGTTGTGCTCCTGGTCCTTCGCACCGCTGCCCTTGCGACCGCCGCTGTTCACGTCGATCACGTGCATCGCCTCGGTCTTCTCGATCACCAGGTAGGCCCCGCTGGGCAGCATCACCTGCTTGCCGAAGGCCTGCTTGATCTGCTTGTTGACCGCGAAGTTGTCGAAGATGTCCAGCTTGCCCTTGTAGTGCTTCACGATGCCCTTCTTGTCGGGGGCGATCGTGTCCAGCGTCTGCACGATCTCCTCGGCGAGGAGCTCGTCGTTCACATGGATGCTGGTGAAGTCCTTGTTGAGCAGGTCGCGCAGCACGGCGCTGGTGCGGTCGATCTCGCCGAGCACGCGCTTGGGCGGCAGTGCGTTGCGCAGGTTGCGGAACATCACGTCCCAGCGGGCGAGCAGGTTCTTCAGGTCGGTCTCCAGCTCCTCGGTGCCCTTGCCCTCCGCGTTGGTGCGGATGATCATGCCGAAGTTCTTCGGCCGCAGCGAATGCATGAGCTCCTTCAGCCGCTTGCGCTCCACCTCGTCGGTGATGCGGCTGCTGATGCTCACCTTGTTGATGAAGGGCACCAGCACCATGAACCGGCCGGGGATGGTGATCTCGGCGGTGAGGCGGGGGCCCTTGGTGCTGATGGGCTCCTTGGCGATCTGCACCAGGATGCTCTGGCTGGCGCTGATCACCTCGGCCATCTTGCCGTCCTTGCTGATGTCGGCATCGAGGTTCCAACCCTCGAGCATGGGGCTGGAGATGCTGCCGCTGACGGCACCCTTGGCGAACTTGTAGCTGTTGCGGTACTGCGGCCCCAGGTCGAAGTAGTGCAGGAAGGCGTCCTTCTCGTGCCCCACGTCCACGAATGCGGCGTTGAGGCCGGGGGCCACCTTGCGCACCTTGGCCAGGTGGATGTCGCCCACGGTGAACCCGCGGTCGGTGCGCTCGCGGTGCAGCTCCATGAGGAGCTTGTCGCGCATGAGCGCGATGGCCACCTCGCCTTCGCTGGCGCGGATGATGAGGTCCACGCTCATGGCAGGGGGACGGATCGGTAGGACGTGTGCACGTGCCGCATGGGTGTGCGAACGCATGGCCGAAAGCCCGCCCCCGCAGCGCGGATGGACGGGCATGCTCGGTCAGGAGCGCTCCTTACCGGACGCGCTTCTTGTGACGGTTCTTCCGAAGGCGCTTCTTGCGCTTGTGGGTGGCCATCTTATGGCGCTTCCGCTTCTTACCGCAGGGCATGGTTACTTTCCTTTAGTGTTCAATTCGTCGATGAACCGCTGCGCCCCGTTGCGGAGCGCGGTGTCGGTCACCAGTGTCTTGTAGGTCTCGATCGCCTCGATCGCCAGCCGGGTGCTGTCGAGCGAAGCGTAGGCGCGCCCCAGGAAGGCGTAGGCATCGGGGTACCCTTTCGGGTCCAACGCGATCACCTTGCGGAAGCGGTCCATGGCCTTGTCGTACTGGCCGGTCTGCCAGCTGAGGGTGCCGAGGACGAACTGGGCCTCCACGTTATCGGGCTCCTTCTCGGCCAGTTCGCGCAGCTTGAGGATGGTCTGCATGGGGGGACCGCCGTTGCTGAGCTCGGCGAGGATCGCGGCCACGCGGGGGTCCTTGGCCAGGGGGCCATCGACCTGCGGCGTGGAACCGCTGTTGGGGTCCTCGCTCACCCGGCCTGCGGCCTCGGTGGCGTTCGCTTCCGCCCGGCCCTTGGGGGCCCGGGGCGCCAATACCAAAAGAACGGTCACCAGCACCGCCCCGCCGACCATCAGCCATTGGGGCATTCCCATCCGCTTCCCTCCGCTCATGCCTTTTGCGTGGACCGGTTCTTCACCTTGTCCACGAAGGTGTCGGCGGGCTTGAACGAAGGCACGTCATGGGCCGGGATGATGATGGTGGTGTTCTTCGACAGGATCCGGCCCGTCTTCTGTGCGCGATGCTTCACCACGAAGCTGCCGAAGCCCCGCAGGTGCACATCCTCCCCTTTCTCCAGGCTGGTCTTCACCTCCTCCATGAAGGCCTCCAAGGTCGTCAGCACCACCGTGCGCTCGATCCCGGTCCGCTTCGCGATGATCCCGACCAGTTCTGCCTTCGTCATGACCCTTTGAGTTTTAGGGGCCGCAAAGATAGACTTTTCAGATCCTCCGCCAACCCATCTTTGCGCCTGTATGTCAACACGTTCGTGGTTCAGCCGGGCGCTGCTGCCCTGGTACCGGGAGAACCGGCGCTCCCTGCCCTGGCGGAACACCCGCGACGCCTACCGGATCTGGCTGAGCGAGGTGATCCTGCAACAGACCCGCGTGGACCAGGGCCTCGCCTATTACCAGCGGTTCGTGGAACGCTACCCCGATGTGCGTTCCCTGGCCGAGGCCCCCGACGGGGAGGTGATGAAGCTGTGGCAGGGGCTCGGCTACTACAGCCGCGCGCGCAACCTGCTCGCCGCCGCCCGCGCCGTGACCCGGGACCACGGCGGCCGGTTCCCCGACACGCTCCACGGCCTTCGCGCGCTGCAAGGCGTCGGGGCCTACACCGCGGCCGCGATCGCCAGCATCGCCTACGACCGGCCAACGGCGGTGGTGGACGGCAACGTGTACCGCGTGCTGGCCCGGGTGTTCGGGATCGACACGCCCATCGACGGGACGGCGGGAAGGAAGGCCTTTGCCGAGCTGGCGGACGACCTGATCGACCCTGCCCATCCCGGCGACCACAACCAGGCGGTGATGGAACTGGGGGCCACGGTATGCACCCCGCGCAGCCCGGCCTGCGACCGCTGCCCGCTGGCCGGCCGCTGCATCGCCCGGAAGGAAGGGCGCATCGCCACCCTCCCCGTGAAGGCCGGTCGCACGGTGGTGCGGGAGCGCCACTTCCACTACCTGGTGATCGGCGACGGACGCCACATCGTGCTGCACCAGCGAACCGGACGCGACATCTGGCGCGACCTGTACCAGCTGCCGTTGGTGGAGACCGCCGGACCCTCCACACGCAAGGCCGTGACCGCGGCCGCCGCCGACCTCATCGGTCGACCGGTGGAGCTCGGATCGCCCTCGGTCCCGGTGAAGCACGTGCTGAGCCACCAGGTGATCCACGCCCGTTTCTGGCCGGTGAAGAGCCCCGGCAGTGGCCGGCTGCCGACAGGCTGGGTGAAGGTGGACCGCGCCGGTCTCCGCACGCATGCTGTTCCGCGGCTCGTCGACCGGTACCTGGAGGCGTACTTCACCGCGGGTTGATCGCAGTTTTTCCACGATCCCGGGGCGGCCGGGAGCGCGGGTCTATCTTTGGTCTCCATTCCATCGCATCATGTCCGGTGTCAACAAAGTGATCCTGATCGGCAACCTGGGTGCCGACCCCGAAGTGCGCCACCTGCAGAACGGTACGGCCGTCGCCAACTTCCGCCTCGCCACCAGCGAGACCTACAAGGACCGCAACACCGGCGAGAAGCGCGAGCAGACCGAGTGGCACAACATCGTGGCCTGGCGCGGGCTTGCCGAGATCACGGAGCGTTTCCTGCGCAAGGGCAGCAAGGTGTATGTGGAAGGAAAGCTCCGCAACCGTCAATACCAGGACAAGGACGGCAACACCCGTTACGTCACCGAGGTGCAGGCCGACGAGATGACCCTGCTGGACCGCCCGACGGACCGCGCGGAAGGCCAGGCGCCGATGGCCGCTCAACCCGCCCGCACGGCCCAGCCCGCGTCGGCCCCCGTGGCCCAGGGCGCCGACGAGCTGGATGACCTTCCCTTCTGACCCGAAGGTGCATCCATGCCGGTGCGCGCACCGGCCTCACGAAGCCTGTCTCCCTTGGGAACATCCTTCACCATCCTGCTCCTGGCCGGAGCGCCCGACCTCCTCACGATCATCGCGCTGCTGGTGATCGCGGTGCTGCTGGTGGTGTGCGCCGGCATGAGCGCCAGCGAGGTGGCGCTGTTCTCCCTCACACCCACCCAGCTGCGCGAGCTGAAGGAAAGCGGTGGAGGACGCGGTGAACGTGTGCTCGACCTGCTCAGCCGTCCCAGGCGGCTGCTGGCCACGATCCTGGTGATGAACAACTTCTCCATGGTGGGCATCACGGTGGTGAGCACCATCGTGATGAACGGGCTGTTCGACTTCGCGCACATGCCCGCGTACCTCGCCTTCCTCATCCAGGTGATCGCCGTCACCGTGGTGATCCTGCTGCTGGGCGAGGTGCTCCCCAAGGTGTACGCCACCTCGCACGCCATGAGCGTGGCCCTTTCCATGGCCCCGCTGCTTCAAGGGCTGCGGTGGTTCTGGGGGCCGGTCAACGAGGCGCTCATCCGCAGCACCAACTTCATCGAGAAGCGCTACCGGAAACGCGGCACCAACATCGGGGTCGATGCACTGGGGCACGCCTTGGAACTCACCCGTGATGCCACCACCACGGCCGAGGAGCAGCGCATCCTCCGCGGCATCGTGAAGTTCGGCAACATCGAGGTGCGGCAGATCATGCGACCGCGCACCGACGTGATCGCCTTCGACCACGAGCTCACCTTCGCGGAGCTGCTCGCGGCGATCATCGACAGCGGATTCTCACGTGTACCCGTGTACGAAGGCACGCTGGACCGCATGGTGGGCGTGCTGCACATCAAGGACGTGCTGCCGCACCTGGACAGCCCCGCCTTCGACTGGCGCACGCTGCTGCGCGAGCCCTATTTCGTACCGGAGAACAAGAAGCTCGACGACCTGCTGAAGGAGTTCCAGGCGAAGAAGGTGCACCTGGCCGTGGTGGTGGACGAGTACGGCGGGACCAGCGGGATCATCACCCTGGAGGACGTGATCGAGGAGATCGTGGGCGACATCACCGACGAGTTCGACGACGAGGACCTGCTCTACAGCAAGCTCGACGACCACACCTGGGTGTTCGAAGGCCGTTCGCCGCTCACCGACGTGTACCGTGTGCTGGGCATCGATGGGGCGGGCTCCGCCACGGCCGAGCAGGACCGGCAGCTCTTCGAGGAGAACAAGGGGGAGAGCGAAACGCTCGGCGGTTTCGTGCTCGAGCTCACCGGCCGCATCCCCAAGAAGGGTGAGCGCATCGACCTGCGCAACCTCTCGTTCACGGTGGAGAGCGCGGACAACAAGCGGATCCGGCGTGTGAAAGTGAGCCTGCGTGATGAAACGAAGGGTTGACCTCCTGGTGCTCACGGCCACGGCCGTGCTGCTCGCGGCCTGCGGCTCGGACCCGGTGCCGAGACCGCGGGGTTACTTCCGGATCGACCTGCCCGAACAGCGCTTCACGCCCTGGGCGCCCGACTGCCCGTTCGAGGCGGAGATCCCGGTCTACGCCAGGGCCGTTGGCTCCGCGCGGAGCGATCAGCCCTGCTGGTGGAACCTCACCTTCCCCGGCCAGAAGGCCATCGTGCACCTCACCTACAGCGAAGTGCACGGCGACCTGTTCGACCTGATCCAGGAGGCGCACGGGTACAAGGCGAAGCACGAGGCGAAGGCCGACCGCATCCGCTCCGAGCGTGTGTTGCGCGACAGCACGCGCGTGTTCGGCAACGTGTTCGACCTCGAGGGCGATGTGGCGAGCCCGCTGGTGTTCTACCTCACCGACAGCACATCCCACTTCCTCTACGGTTCGCTCTACTTCAGCGCACGGCCGAACGCCGATTCGCTCGCGCCGGTCACCGAGCGGCTGCGCGCCGATATGCGGCACTTCATCGCCACGTTGCGTTGGAAGTGAGGCTCAGACCCGCCTGCGGCCGGTGCCATGCAGCGCGCCGAGCAGGGCGGTGAGCAGCAGCAGCGCGCCCACCTGGTGCAGCACCCCGAGCCAAAGGTCCACCTGCGAGAGCAGCGTGAGCACGCCCAGCGTGAACTGCAGCAGCACCGCGCCCAGTATCCATCGCCAGGCACCGCTCACCCCCGGCTCGCGGCGGTAATGCACGGCGAAGCCCACGAAGGCCGCGGCCACGAGCCAGGCCAGGTTGCGATGCACGAACTGCACACCATCGCGGTGCGCGGTGAGGTCCGTCACCAGGTCGCCGAAAGCGTGCACGTTCCCGGGCATGAACTGCCCGTTCATCAGCGGCCAGGTGTTGTAGATGCGCCCTGCGCCCAGCCCGGCGGTGAACGCGCCGTATACGACCTGAACGGCCAGCAGCACCAGCAGCACCCGCGCCCAACGCGCGGCCGGTGCGTCCTCCCCTAGGAGCGACCGCCTGCCCGCGCGGATGTCGAGCACGGTCCACCACACGATGGCGAACACCGTGAAGGCCCCGCAGAGGTGGATGGCGAGGCGGAAATGGCTCACGTCCACGAGCAGCTGCCCGTTGGCATCGCGCAGGTCCACCAGCCCGCTCAACACCATGAACCAGCCCAGGCTCGCCACCACCCCGCCACCGATCATGATCACCACCGAGCGCTTGAGCAGCCAGCCCTTCAGCAGGCCCTTGCGCAGGAACACCGCGAAGGGGATGATGAAGGCCAGGCCCATGAGGCGCCCCCAGTTGCGGTGCAGGTATTCCCAGAAGAAGATCCGCTTGAAGCCGGCGAGGTCCATCCCCTGGTTCACGAGCGTGTACTCGGGGATGCGCTTGTACTTGTCGAAGGCCTCCTGCCATTGGGCCTCGTTGGCGGGTGGCAGCGCCCCCATGATCGGCTTCCACTCGGTGATGCTGAGCCCGCTCCCCGTGAGGCGGGTGATGCCGCCGATCGCCACCATGCAGGCGATGAGCACGCAGCCGGCGACGAGCCAGCGTACCACGGGACGGAGCGCTTGCGGAGCGGCGTTCATGAGCGGCGAAACTACCAACAGCCCGCGCCGTGCTCCGGTTCGATGCCGGAAAAAAAGAAGGCCCCTCCTCGGGGCCTTCCGGGGATCGACGTTCCGCTCAGAGCCTCAACAGGCGTCCGAGGAAACCGAAGACGTTCGGCAATGAAAGCTCGGGGAGGGCCGCGGACACCCCGCTCTCCTCCTTGGCCGGGGCATCGGTGGCGGGCGCTTCGGTGGTGTTGCCCTTCACCTGGTGGGTGATGGCGATGGCGGAAACCTTGTACTGCCCTTCGTGGATCGCCTGTACGGCCTTCACGAGCTCGGTATCGCTCACCTTGGAAGGGTCGTAGGTGACGATGGCGTGGTTGGCCACATCGCCTTCGTGGAACTTGATCTCGGTACCGCTCACACCGGGCACCTGGGCCAGCGCCTTCTTGATGGCGCCCCCGCACATCATCTCGCAGGTCATGCCTTCCACGCTGAGGTCGGCGAGGGTGACGGGCGTGCCGCTCACCACCACCTCCTGCTCGGAGCGCGGGATGTTCAGGTCGGCTGCTTGCTGAACGGCTTCGGGAGCGCTACCGCAGGCGGAAAGGAGCGCGAGAAGGATCACCGGGAGGACGAGGATCTTCTTCATGGCCTCAAGAGGTTGTGGTCATAGGACGAACTGACCAACGTATGGGTTACAAAAGTAGTGTGCCGGATGTTCACGGGTACCTTCGCCGCCCTTGGAACGAGGACGCATGGATCGACGCAGTGACGAACGGTTGAAGTGGGTGCTCATGCTGGTGCTGGCCTTGATCTGGGGCAGCTCCTTCATCCTCATGAAGCGTGGCCTGTTCCATGAAGGGAGGCCCGTGCTTACGCCGTTCCAGCTCGCCTCGGCCCGGTTGGCCATCGCCTGGCTGGCCCTTTCACCGGTGCTGCTGCGGCATGCCGCCCAGCTGAGGCCGCATTGGCTGCCCCTGCTCGGCAGCGGGTTGCTGGGCAACGGGATCCCGGCTTTCCTCTTCGCCACCGCCCAGACGCGGGTGAGCAGTTCGTTATCGGGCATGCTGAACAGCCTCACACCCCTGTTCGCCATGCTCATCGGCACGCTGTTCTTCGGCCAGCGGCTGCGCGGCGTGCACGTGGCCGGTGTGCTGCTGGGGCTGGCCGGGGCCGTTGGCCTCATCGCCCTGGGCAGCAGCGATGGACTTCCCGCCTGGTCGACCCATGCCCTGTTGCCGGTTATGGCCACGGTGTGCTATGGCGCCAGCGCAAACATCGTGAAGCACCACCTGTACATGCTCCCTGCCGTGGCCACCTCGGCCCTGGCGCTCACCTTCGTGGGCCCGTTGGCCATCGGCCTGGTCTTCGCCAGCGACCTGCCGGCCACCCTGTCGGCGCACCCCCACGGCTGGCCGGCGCTGGGCCATGTGGCCGTGCTCGCCACCATGAGCTCAGCCCTGGCCCTGGTGCTCTGGAACGTACTGCTGAAGCGCACGTCCGCGCTCTGGGCGTCCTCGGTCACCTACCTCATGCCGGTGGTGGCCATCGGCTGGGGCGTGCTCGATGGCGAATCGCTCGGGGCGGGGCAGCTGGCCATGATCGGCCTGGTGCTCGGCGGCGTGTACCTGGTGAACGTGGCCGAACGCAAGTGAGCACCGGCCCGCGCTTTTCCATCTTTGCTCCATGTACCAAGGCCGAACGGTGATCGTGGTGCTCCCGGCCTACCGGGCCGCCCGCACCTTGGAACAGACCTTCCGCGAGATCCCGTTCGACCTGGTGGACGAGGTCGTCCTGGTGGACGACAAGAGCCCGGACAACACCGTGGAGGTGGCCCGCCGCCTCGGTATCCGTCACATCGTGGAACACCAGCGCAACCGCGGCTACGGAGGCAACCAGAAGAGCTGCTACGACAAGGCCCTAGAGCTCGGCGGTGACATCGTCGTGATGCTCCACCCCGACTACCAGTACACCCCGAAGCTGCTGGCGAGCATGGTGACCCTGCTGGGCAATGACGTGTACCCGGTGGTCTTCGGCTCGCGGATCCTGGGCCGGGGTGCGCGCAAGGGCGGCATGCCATTGTACAAGTACGTGGCCAACCGCGTGCTCACCCTGGTGCAGAACCTGCTCATGGGGCAGAAGCTGAGCGAGTACCACACGGGGTACCGGGCGTACAAGGCCGAGGTGCTGCGCAGCGTGGACTATCACCGCCTGAGCGACGATTTCGTGTTCGATAACGAGATCGTGGCTCAGATCTGCTGGAAAGGCTACGAGATCGCCGAGATCACCTGCCCCACCAAGTACTTCGAGGAGGCGAGCTCCATCAACTTCGCACGCAGCGTCACCTACGGCCTGGGGGTGCTGCGCGTATCCCTCCGGTACCGCCTCGCGCGATGGGGCGTGCCCTGGTCCATCCTGAACGTCCCCTGAGGCGATGAACGACGAGCTCTCCCACATCCTTTCGCACCTGGGCGAGGACCGCGAGCGCGGCTTCGACGCGGTGGTGCCGCCCATCGTGCAGAGCGGCAACTTCACCTACCCCACGGTGGCCGAGATGCGCCGCACCGTGCAGCACGAGTTCGACCGGCCCTTGTACACGCGCGGCTTCAACCCCACGGTGGCCATGGTGCGCCGCAAGGTGGCCGCGCTCGAACACGCGGAGGATGCCCTGCTCTTCAGCAGCGGCAGCGCCGCCATCGCCGCCGGCGTCATCGGCATGGTGAAGGCCGGCGACCACATCGTGTGCGTGCAGAAACCCTACAGCTGGACCCGCAAGCTCCTCGTGGAGCTGCTGGCCCGCTTCGATGTGGGGCACACCTTCGTGGACGGGACCGATGCGGAGAACTACCGCCGCGCCACCCGGCCCAACACCACGCTCTTCATCACCGAGAGCCCCAACTCGCTCACCTTCGAACTGCAGGACCTGGCCGCCGTCGCCGCCATCGCGAAGGAGAACGGGATCCTCACCCTGTGCGACAACAGCTACAACAGCCCGTTGTTCCAGAACCCGATCGACCTGGGCATCGACATGGTCGCGCACAGCGCCACCAAGTACCTCAACGGCCACAGTGATGTGGTGGCGGGCGTGCTGGCCGGAAGCGCGAAGCACATGCGGCAGGTGATGGCCCGCGAGCTCATGACCCTCGGTGCCGCTCCCAGCCCTCACGACGCCTGGCTGCTGATGCGCGGCCTCCGCACCCTGGAGCTCCGCGTGAACCGCAGCGCCGACAGCGCAGAGCAGGTGGCCCGCTTCCTCGAGGCGCATCCCCGGGTGAAGCGCGTGCACTGGCCGGGACTTGAGAGCCATCCGCAGCATGCGCTCGCGAAGCGGCAGATGAGACGCGTGGCCGGCCTGTTGACCATCGAGCTCGATGCGCCCGACGAGGAGGCCGTGGAGCGTTTCTGCGACAACCTTCGCACCTTCCTCATCGCCGTGAGCTGGGGCGGCTACGAGAGCCTGCAGTGGCCGGTGTGCGCCCTCAAGGGACCGAGCGGCTACTACACCGACCTGCCCTTCACCCTGGTGCGGCTCTACATCGGCCTGGAGGATCCCAAGGCCTTGATCGCCGACCTGGAGAACGCACTGGCCCGGATGTGACGTGCACACCCGGGCCAGCTCGTTGCGCTGCGTACCTCGGTCAGAACGAAGCCCGCAGGCTCACCTGGAAGTTCCTGCCCGGCGCGCTCACCCCCGAAGCGAACGTGCGGTAGTTGGTGTCCTGGATGTTCTCCAGCCCCAGCTGTAGGCTGATGTTCCGCGTGAAGGCGTATGAGGCACGGACGTTGAGCGTGTACCAGGCCGGGGTTCCATAGGCCGTCGCGTACTGAATGTTGTCCTCACTGCCCGGAGCGAGGTTGTAGTCCTTCAAGCGCTTCCACCCGTTGTACAAGGCGTAGAACTCGGCGTGCACGCGATCGGCACGCCACTCCAGCCCAGTGCGTCCATACACCGGTGCGATGTGGTCCAGCGGGTAGTCCGCGGTGTCGGTCTTGATGCGGCCGTAGGTATAGGTGAGCCCGCTGCGCAGGGTGAAGTGCTCATCGAAGGCGAGCACGACCTGGCCCTGCGCGCCGTAGAGATAAGCCTCCTTCGCGTTGGTCAGCGAGGTCACCTTGCTCAGCGTGCCGTCGTAGTCGATGCTGTCCTGCCCGTTCACCGTGTTGGCGCCGATGGTGAGCGCATTGTTATACAGCGTGTAGAAGCCCGTGCCTTCGATCGTGAAGCGCTTGTCGATGGTCTTGCTGATGCCGAGCTCGAAGTTGGTGGTGGTCTCGGGCTTCAGCTCGGTGTTCGGCACCACCACCGTGCCCGGCGTGGAATCGAACACCTTGCCCATGTCGTCCACGTTCGGCGCCCGGAAGCCGGTGCTGGCGAGCACGTTGAAACGCCAGTCGCTGCCCGGCATGTACATCAGGCCCAGGCGCCAGTTGAGCGCGTTGTTGCGCTGGGTGTAAGTGCCGTTGAGGAACTGGTAGTCCTGGTCATCGGCGAAGGTGGACTCAAGGTCGACCTTGTTGAAGCGAAGGCCCTCGCTGATCACGAGCCTGTCGTTCACCTCCATGGTGTGCGTCACGTACACGGCCAGCAGGTCCATGGTGGACCCTCCGTTCGGATAGCGCGTGGTGCGGTAGGTGATCTCACCGGTCTTGATGTTCTCCCGGTACGCCTCGGAGCTCACGTCGTTGGCCGAGTACTCCACACCATACCGTACCTCATGCTTCCCACTGCGCTTCTCGAAGTCGGCGTTCAGGCCGAGCACGTTGACCTTCTCGATGTTGTGGCCCAGGCGGCTGGAACCGAACCCGCGGCTGTGCCGGCTTTGCTCGATGGCCTGGAAGCTCGGTGTGATGCGCGCGGTGGTGAAGTACCTGTTCTCCTTGTTCAGCTCCAGGGTGTAGGCGGCGAGCAGGCGCTTCTGCGGGCCATAGTACCACTCCGCCTGCGCCGGGATGATGTTGCCCAGGGTGTCCACGGAGTATTCGCTCAAGCGGTCGTAACGAGGCACATCATTGGAAGTGCTCAGCTGGAAGTTGAGCTGATGGATAGCGTGCTCACCGGAACGGATGCGGAGCTTCTCGAGCACGTCGAGCTGCTTGTAGGCGGTGGGCTCCTGCCGATCCGGATCGGGATTGGGCTTCACGATATCGGTGCCGTTCACCGTTTCCACGAGGAAGGGCTTCAGGCCCCGGTCGCCGTAGAAGGGGTTGCGCATGCCGCCCTGGCGCAGATCACCGAAGTCGCTCGCGGTCACCGAGGTGAGGCTGGTCACCTTCCGGCCGCGGAGCTCCACGGTCGCGCCGGCGGTCTTCTCGCCGTTCGCGGTGGAGGTGCGCAGGAAGGCGCCTCCGCCCACGGCCACCCCGGCCGTATCGTTGAAGGCTGAACGGCGTGTCATCAGGTGCACCACGCCCCCGAGCGCGTCGCTGCCATAGACCACCGAGCCGGGTCCGCTGATCACCTCGATCCGTTCCAGCGCGTTCTGGTCCACGGTCATCAGGTCCTGCAGGTGGCCGGCCCGGTAGATGGCGTTGTTCATGCGTACGCCGTCCACCACGAGCAGCACACGGCTGGCCTCGAAACCGCGGATCACCGGACTGCCGCCGCCCATCTGGCTGCGTTGCACGAACACGGTGCCGCTGTTCTGCAGCAGATCGGGTGTGGTCTGCTGATCGAGAAAGGTGATGTCGCGGCGCTTGATGATGTCGATGTGCTCGGGCACGTCGCGCTTCCTCTCCTCGAAGCGGCTGGCGGAGCTCACGAGCTCGTTCAGCTCATAGGTGCTCTCGGCGAGCTGAACGGTGCCTGCGGCCTGAAGTTCGGCGTAAGAAAGCGTGCGGCCAAGGTGGCCGAGGTGGCTGATCACGATCGCGTTCGATCCGCTGAAGCGGCCGATGTCGACGCGGCCCTCGGCATTGGTGAGCGCGCTGGCCTTGGGCTGCTCGCTCGTGAGCGATACGCCCTCGATCGGGCGCAGGGTGACCTTGTCGGTCACGGTGATGGTCTGTGCGGATCCCGCGGCGCGAAGGCCGATCACGCACACCATCAGGGTCATGATGCGTTTCATGGAACGTTCAAAGTATGGTTAGGGGGCCTTGGCACACCACAAGGCACACGGAGGCCTCGCAGCGCGGTCATTCCCTGCCCCGGGATCCGGGAGATGAACGGTGGCTCCGTTCAGCCGCGGGGCGGTCGCAGCAGCGCGTTCATCGCGCCCCGCAGCGGGCGCTGCTCCAACGGCGGCCGCAGCTCACGGACCGGTCCTTGGAAGCTGTCCAGGGTGACAGGCCTCTCCGGAAGGGCCTCCGAAAGAGCGCTCACCGCCTCACGGGCATCCTCCCGTCCGATGCCCCGCTCGTCCATGCCCTGCTCCAACAAGGCTTCGAGCCGGACCAGCAGCCCAAGTTCATCACGGTCGTCCACGGCCCACACCTCCACGGCACCGTTCGCCGTGGCGCGCGTGCGGACCACATCGTACAGGTGTCCATCAAGGCGGAACTCCCGCCCCTCGTCCTCAAGGTCGAGCGCGGCGTGCTCCCTGGCGGTGAAGGTGAAGCGCACCAGGTCCTTCTCAGGGAGGCCCTGGCTGATGCGGTGCTTCATCTCCTCGCGGAGGATGGCCCTGCGCAGCTCATAGGAGGCCAGGTGCACCGACCGGAAGGCCAGCGCGCCGAGGAGCACCAAGGCCAGGAGCGGGGCGAGGCGGGCACGCACGGGAACGCTGTTCGAAGCTACTTCTTGCGGAAGAACACGCGAACGGGAACACCGGTGAAGTCGAAGTGTTCACGCAGCTTGTTCTCGAGGAAGCGCGCGTAGCTCTCCTTGATGTACTGCGGCAGGTTGGCGAAGAAGGCGAAGGCGGGCACCACACCGGGCAGCTGGGTCACGTACTTGATGCGCACGGTCTTGCCCTTGTACATCGCCGGAGGCATGCGGTCCACCTCGGGCAGCATGATCTCGTTGAGCTTGCGGGTGGGGATGCGCTGGCGGCGGTTCTCGTAGACCTTGATGGCGAGCTCCATGGCCTTGTGGATGCGCTGCTTCTCGGTGACGCTGGTGAAGATCACGGGCACATCGGTGAAGGGCGCCAGCCGTTGCTTCAGGTCGTCCTCATAGGCCTTGGCGGTCTTGGTGTCCTTGGCCACCAGGTCCCACTTGTTCACCACCACCACCACGCCCTTGCCGTTGCGCACGATGATGGAGAAGATGTGCAGGTCCTGCTGCCCCACCCCGTCCTGCGCATCGATCAGCAGCATGCACACATCGCTGTCCTCGATGGCGCGCACCGAACGGAGCACGCTGTAGAACTCGATGTCCTCATGCACCTTCTGCTTCTTGCGGATGCCGGCGGTGTCGAGCAATACGAGATCGAAGCCGAAGGCGTTGTAGCGCGTGTTGATGGGGTCGCGCGTGGTGCCCGCCACCGGCGTCACGATGTTCTGCTCACGGCCCAGCAGGGTGTTCACCAGGGATGACTTGCCCACGTTGGGCTTGCCCACGATGGCGATGCGCGGCAGTTCATCGGCCACCTCCTCGGTGGGCTTCTTGAAGGAGGTCACCAGCGCATCGAGCAGTTCGCCCGTGCCCATCCCGCTGATGGCGCTGATGCTGTGCACGTCGCCCAGGCCGAGCCGGTAGAACTCGGCGGTGTAGATCTCCTTGTCGCCGGTGTCGACCTTGTTGGCCACCAGGAACACGGGCTTCTTCGCGCGCCGAAGCATGTCGGCGATGGCCTCGTCCAGCGCGGTCACCCCGCCCATCACATCGACGAGGAAGAGGATGCTGTCGGCCTCATCGATGGCGAGGGAGACCTGCTTGCGGATCTCGGCCTCGAAGATGTCGTCGCTGCCGGTGACGTAGCCGCCGGTGTCGATGATGCTGTAATTGTGCCCGGTCCATTCGGCCTTGCCGTAGTGGCGGTCGCGGGTGGTGCCGGCCGTGGGGTCCACGATGGCCTCCTTGCTTTCGGTGAGGCGGTTGAAGAGGGTGCTCTTCCCCACGTTCGGGCGGCCTACGATGGCGACGATGTTGCTCATGCTGGAACGCCGGAGCCCCGGCTCAGGCTTTTCAGTATCCGTAGTTGCGCAGTTTCTTCTCGTCCTCCCGCCAATCCGGGTCCACCCTCACCTTGAGGTCGAGGAACACCTTGTTGCCGACGAACGGTTCGATGTCCTTGCGGGCGGCGGTGCCCAGCCGGCGCAGGGCCGTTCCACCCTGTCCGATGAGGATCCCCTTCTGGCTTTCCCGCATCACGATCACGTCGGCCTGGATGCGCACGATGTCCTCGGCCTCCTCGAAGCTGTTCACCACCACCTGGGTGGAGTAGGGCACTTCCTGCTTGAACTGCGCGAGGACGTGCTGGCGGATGAGCTCGCTCACGAAGAAGCGCTGGTCACGGTCGCTCAGGTCGTCCTTCGGAAAGAAGGGCGGATGCTCGGGCAGCTGGGCGATGAGCCAGGCGCGCAGGTCGTCGATGTTGAACCCGTGCAGGGCCGAGATGGCGGCCACCTTCACCCCGGGCAGGGCCTCCTGCCAGCGCTGCAGCGCTTCGGCCACCTTCACCTGATCACCGGTGTCGATCTTGTTCACGAGCAGCAGCTTCGTGCCATCGAACCGGGCGGCGCGCTTCAACAGGAGCTCGGAGCGCTCGGGCGTCTGCCCCAGCTCCACGAGCATCACCAGGACGTCGGCATCGGTGATCGCCTCGTCCACGGCATGCATCATGCGCTTCTGCAGCTTGTACTGCGGCTCCAGGATGCCGGGGGTGTCGGACAGCACCAGTTGGTGCTCGTCCCCGTTGAGGATGCCGAGGATGCGGTGGCGCGTGGTCTGGGCCTTGGGGTTGGTGATCACCAGCTTCTCCCCGAGAAGGGCGTTCACCAAGGTGCTCTTGCCCACGTTCGGCTCACCGATGATGTTGACGTATCCGGCCTTGTGCGCCATGGGGAAGCTCCGCGAAGATCGCTGTTCGGGCCCTACCGTATGCAGCACAGGACCCCTGTAGGAAATTGAAAGCCCGGCCTCCCGAGGCTTCGGGACGACCGGGCTTTCGTTGTAGCGGGGGTAGGACTCGAACCTACGGCCTTCGGGTTATGAGCCCGACGAGCTACCATCTGCTCCACCCCGCAGTGGGCTGCAAATGTAGATCTTTTTCGGTGCGGTACGACGATCCGCTACGGAATGACCTTGAAGGCGAGCGGGGCGAGGTCGCGTACGGGACCCTGACCGTTGGCCAGCTGGGCCTTGACCCCCTCGAAGTAGACGCGCTCACCTGTGCGAACGGCCGCCAGGAGCGTCCTCACCTCCTCGGAGAACTCGTTCCCCTCAACCTGCTTGTCGATCACCTGGGAGCCCCGCACCAGCACAACCCTGAAGCGGACCACGCGCCACTTCTCGTCGAACTCCGAATCCAAGGGACGGGCCACCACCCCTTTCGCTCCTTGGAGTTCCGGCTTCCGCACCTGCTGGTCGCGCGAGCTCTTGCCAGCCACGATCGCCGATGGCGGGGGCAGGTCCTTCACACGGAACACCACAGGCCCGATGCGACGCGTGCTGCCGTCCGCGTTGGTGACCACGGCGCTCACCTGCGCCTTGTTGCCGGACAGCTTGTTCACCACCCAGCCGCTCCCCGCCCGTGCGATCGCCCCGTTGTCGATCGAAGCCTGCACGCGGTCGGCCGGCACACCGGGCACGGAGAGCTCGATCGGGTTGTCCACCCCGCGGTACAGCACGTTCATCTTGGTGGGCGAGGCCACGAGCAGCGGGGCCAACACCTCGTACGTCAGCTCGTACGGGTACTCCTCCATGCCCTTCGGTCCCTGGTAGCGCATCACACCGGCCACCCGCTGCTCGCCCACCCGGTCACTGGGCAGTTCCACGTGCGCCTTGCCGTCCGCTCCCACATCGATGCGCCGCCCTTCGCCGAGCAGCACCTCGGGCTTGATGCGGCTGTCGCTCGCGGCCAGGAACACCTCGGCGCGGAATGGCTCGCCCTGGAGCACGGTGGTGCTCGCCGGGATCACGGCGGCGGCGAGCGTGTTCACGGAATGGCTGTTGCGGTTCACCTGCCGGAAGAGCCACTTCACCAGGTCGTTCTCGGCGGTGCGCACATCGGCCTGCACCTTCGACAGGGCGGCGATGCCGGCGGCAAGGGGCACCTCGTAGAAGTTGATCGACTCCCAGTTGTTCAACGTGCCCGAGGCATCGCGGCGGTCACTGAGGTCGAAGAGGACATCGAAGCTCGCGCTGAAGGCGGGGTCCTCGGCCGCCATCGACCCGAGCAGTTCGTGGTACGCCTCGATCCGATGCCTGAGGTCACGGGCGGTGAAGGGGCCTTCGACAGGAGCGGCCGGCTCGGAGCCCACGAGCAGGTGCGTGAGCGCATCGCGGTCGTCCTTCCGCTCCACGCCCATGAGGCTGGCGACGGTGTCGCGGCCATCGGCACCCCTGGCCATCAGCTTCTCCAACGGCCGCCCCTCCGCTTCGGCGATCACCCGGGCCTTCATCATCCCGATGTGCGCCACGAGGCTGTCGGCGGCGAGGCGCACGCGCTCGGCCTTGGCGCGGTTCACGGCGTAGACCTCGGGCATCTTGGCGGCCATGTCATCGAACTGCGCGTACGCCTCGGTGCTGCGCTGGTGATGGGCCAGCTCGCTGCGCACGAGGTCGGCATCGAGCACGGCGAAGCTGTCGAGCACCTCCTTGCTCACGTTCATCGCCAGCATGGCGGTGAGCACGAGGTACATCATGTTGATCATCCGCTGGCGCGGGGGCATCTTGGCACTGGCCATGGTACGGGGGTGTTGTACTAAGGCAATGCGCCATGCATCACCACGTAACGCGCACAGCGCTCAGGCCTCCTGCTTAGCGAGCTGTTCGAGCTTCGCGCCGGCCTCCTCCCAATCGCGCATCAGCTCGGCCGTGCGCTCGGCGATCAAGCCCAGGCGGGCGTAGCCGTTCTGCAGCGCATCGGTGTCGAGCGAGCCGCCGGCGATGGAGGCCTCGAGCTGCTTCTGCTCCACCTCGAGCTTCGCCATCTCGGCCTCGGCCCGTTCGACCACGGTGCGCAGGCGGCGGGTCTCCTTCTCACGCTCCTTCCTTGCCTCGCGGTCGTCGCCGGCTGGCGCGGCCTTAACCGGCACGGGCTTCGCCGCCACCTTGGGCGTGGCGTTCATCTCCTGCACCAGGGACTTGTTGCGCTCGATGAGCTCGAGGATGTCCATGTGATGATCGCGGAGGCGGCCGTCCTTCACCTCGAAGAGGCGATCGGTGAGGCCGTGCAGGAAATCGCGGTCGTGGCTCACGATGAGGAAGGTGCCGTCGTAGTCCTTCAAGGCCTGCTTCAGCACGTCCTTGCTCTGGATGTCGAGGTGGTGGGTGGGCTCGTCGAGCAGGATGAAGTTGAGCGGGCGCAGCAGCATGCAGCAGAGGGCCACGCGTGCGCGCTCGCCACCGCTGAGCACCTTCACCTTCTTGTCGATCTCGTCGCCGCTGAACAGGAAGGCCCCGAGCATGCCGCGCACCTTCGGACGGTTCTCGTCACTGGCAGCGGCCTCGGCGGTCTCGAAGATGGTCATGGACGGGTCGAGGCGGTCGGGCATGTCCTGCGCGTAATACCCGATGGTCACCTGATGGCCGAGCCTGATCTCACCGTTGTAGGGCTCCTCGCCCACCAGCATGCGCATCACGGTGCTCTTGCCGGTGCCGTTCGCGCCCACCAGCGCCACGTGCTCGCCGCGGCTCAGGGTGAGCTCGCCGTCGGTGAGGATGGTGCGGTCGGGGTACGCCTTGCTCACGCCGCGCATCTCCACCACCAGCTTGCCGCTGTGCGGGGCGGGCGGGAACTTCACGATCATGGCGCGGAACGCATCGTCCTCCACCACGATGCGGTCCAGCTTCTCCAGCTTGGTGATGAGGCTCTGGGCGAAAGCGGCCTTGTCCTTCTTCGCGCGGAACTTGTTGATGAGCTCCTGGGTGTGCTCGATGTACTTCTGTTGCTCCTCGAAGGCCTTCATCTGGCGGGCCTTCTCTTCCTTGCGCAGTTCCACGAACTGGCTCCAGGGCACCTTGCGGTCGATCAGGCGGCCTCCGCCCACCTCGATGGTGCGGCGCGTGAGGCGGTCCAGGAAGGTCTTGTCGTGGCTGATGAGCACCAGCGCCGCCGGGTAGGTCATCAGCAGGTCCTCAAGCCACTGGATCGCCGGCAGGTCAAGGTGGTTCGTGGGCTCGTCCAGCAGCAGCAGGTCCGGGCTCTGGAGCAGGATGCGGCACAGTTCCGCGCGCATGCGCCAGCCGCCGCTCAACTGCCCCAGCGGGCGGTCCATGTCCTCCGGGCTGTAGCCGATGCCGCGCAGGGTCTCCTCCACCTGCTTGTCATGGTCACCGGCGCCCAGGTGGTTCAGGCGTTCGTGCGCGTGGGCCAGCTCCTCGGCCAGCTCCATCATGCGCGCCTCATCGTCCAGTGAGTTGTTGAGCTCCTCCTCGATCTCGGGCAGCCGCCTGGTGAGGCGCTCGGCCTCGGCGAAGGCGCTCATGGCCACCTGGCGCGGGGTCAGCGTCAGGTCGTGCTTCATGGTCTGCGGCAGGTAGCCCACGCTGAGGTCGCGTGGCTTCTCGATCGCCCCCTTGTCCGGACGGTCCTCACCGGCGAGCATCTTCAACAAGGTGCTCTTGCCGGCACCGTTGCGGCCCACAAGTCCGATGCGGTCGTCCTTCCCGATGAAGAACGATACATCATCGAACATGGGGCGCTCGCCGAAATGGAGCGTGAGGCCGGAAACGTTGATCATGACAGCTCCCGTCGCTTGGAACGGGGCCGCGAAGGTACCCAATTCCACTGCGGCGGAAGGTGGTCAGTGGTTCCAGAGATCGTGCTCCTGCTCGAACAGCGCCTGCTTGATGCGTTCGGCCTCCAGGAGGGCGTCCACCCCGTCGAGGTGGTCGGGAAGGGTCCGACCGTACACATTGCTCTCAGCGGTCACCGCACTGGCGAAGAGCCGCTTGGAGAGGATGTCGTCGTAGCTCAAGCGCTCCCCCTCGTTGCGGGCGTTTAAGGCCGCGGCGTTCGCCAGCACGTAGCGCAGTTCGGGATAATAGAGCCAGAACACCGGTGCGTAGCCGCGAAGCTCCCCGTCCTCACCGCGCACCTCGCGCATCGGGGCGATGCCGATGATGCGCACCTCCATCACGCCGCGTTGTTTGTCGAAGACCCAGTCCTCCTTCAGCCGGTACATGCGAATGTCCTTGCTCTCCAAGGGCGCCGGTGTGGCCACCGGAACGTCCACATCGGGATCATCTAGGGATGGCGTCCATACGGTGTCCACGCGCTCCAGCACGGACCCGAGCTCCGCGGTGGTCATGGCGCGGGTGAACCCATCATCCTGCAGCAGGGGTCCGGGGTCGTAGGCGGTGACCGTGGCGTCGTCGTACACGGCGCGACGGATCACGTCCCACAGGCTGCTCACGCCGTTGGTGGTCCACAGCGGGTAGTACAGGGGCAGGTTCATCTTCTGCCGCAGATCGATGGTACGCCACACGCGCCGTTGCCATAGCACGTCGGCCTCGCGCAGGTGGACGTATGGCACGGCACGCTTGGTGAGCGTGTGCTCGCGGATGTAGGCCCCGTCGAGCACGTTCTGTGCGCACAGCGGCAGGACGTGCCCGCCGATGGCGATCGTGAGCAGCGCGGTCCGGAAGCGGTCCATGGGATGCGGGTTTCCCCTTCATGACAGGACCGTGGGAAGGTGACCCCTTCAATAATGCCAGAGGTCATGCTCCCATTCGAACAGTTCCTGCTTCAGCCGCTCGGCCTCGAGCAGCGCATCCACCCCGGTGAGGTGGTCCGCGATCCAGCGGTCCTGCACGTTGCTCACTTTCACGATGGTGCTGGTGAAAAGCCGCTTGCGGAACACGTCCTCGAAGCTGGGCCGAGCCGCGTCGTTGAAGCGGTTGAAGGCATCGTGTTGGGCGAGGAGGTACCGCAGCTCGGGGAAGTACAGCCAGAACAGGGGCGCATGGCCGCGCAGCTCACCGTCCTCGCCCCGCACTTCGCGCATCGGGGCCAGGCCGATGATGCGGATGTCCATCACCCCGCGCTGCTTGTCGAAGATCCAGTCCTCCTTGATCAGGTACCGGGAGACCTCGGCCGCGTCCACATCGCTCTCCACGGCCACGGGAATGAGCGCACCGCTCGCCGGATCCTCCGTGTACACCGTATCCACCCGATGCAGCATCGCCTTCACCTCCTCCGCGGCAAGGGGGTCGGTGAAGCCATCATCGCGGAGCAAGGCACCGGGATCATAGGCCGTGACCGATCCTTCGCTCAAGAGCGCATCGCGGATCACGTCGAAGAGGCATTTTCGGTCCTCGATGGGCGAGAGCGGGAAGTACAGTGGTTGGTTGGCCTTCTCGCGCAGGTCGATCTGGCGCCACACGCGGCGGGACCACATCACATCAGCTTCACGGATGTACGCGGCTGGGACCACGGGCCGGGGCCCCTCCTTCCCAGGTGGTCCCTGCGCTTCCGCAAGGGCGGGGCACAGCAGCAGCATGCCGAGCGCGCCCTCCAGGAGCGGCCGGTGCGGGGCGGAGCAGTGTTGGACGCGCATGACCGGACAACGCTGCCGCGCGGGCGATCGGTGTGTCCCGGAAAGCAAGGACCCCGGCTTGCGGCCGGGGTCCTTCAGGTCGTTGGGACGTGGATCAGAAGTTCCACAGGTCGTGCTCGAACTCGAACAGCGCCTGCTTGATCTCCTCACCCTCCAGCAGACCGTCGATGCCGGTCTTGTAATCGTTCAGCTGGCGGTCGTACACGTTGCTCCACTTGGTGATGTAGCTGCTGAACTGGCGCTTCCAGAAGATGCTCTCGAAGGAACGGCGCTCGGCGTCGTTCTCGCGGTTGAACACGTCCCAGTTCACCAGCACGTAGCGCAGCTCGGGATAGTACAGCCAGAAGATCGGGGCATACCCGCGGATCTCGCCATCCTCACCGCGCACCTCGCGCATGGGCGCCACGCCCAGGATGCGGATGTCCATGGTGGAGCGCTGCTTGTCGAAGATCCAATCCTCCTTGATCTTGTACATCTTGATGTCGCGCGACTCCAGGGTGGTCTCCTGGATCGAGGGCACCATCTCGCCGGTGGCGAGGTCCTCCGTGTACACCGTGTCCACCCGGGTGAAGATGTCCTTCAGTTCGCCGGCCAGGAGCGGCTTGCGGAACTCATCGTCGGTGAGCAGCGGACCAGCGTCGTAGGCCGTGATCGACCCGTCGACGAGGAGGCCCTGCTTGATCACATCGAAGAGGCTCTTGCGGTCGTTGATCGGCTCCACCGGATAGTAGAGCGGATGGTTGAGCTTCTCACGCAGGTCGATGGTGCGCCACACGCGGCGGGCCCACATCACATCGGCCTCACGCAGGTGGGCGTAAGGGACCACGCGTTGCGTCTTCGTGTGTTCCTTGATGTAGGCACCATCCAGCACCGTTTGCGCAGGGGCGGTCAGCGCGGCGGTAAGGCCGGCGGTGATCAGCGCACAGGACAGGATGTTCTTGCAGGTCCTCATCACGTGTGGTTTTTGGGCCTTAGGTCACCTTGAAGGACAGCGCGCCCAGATTGCGCACGGTTCCGTCGGGGCCACGGGCCTTGATGGCCTCGATGTAGATCTTCTGACCGGGCTTCGCCTTGGCCAGCATCTCCTTCATGTCGCTGGTGAGGGCCGCACCGCTGCTCGACTTCTCGATGGGCGTGCCGCCCACGATCATCGTCACCCGGTAGCCCACGATCTCGAACTTCAGGTCGAACTCGAAGTTCTCCATCTTGGCGATGACGCCCTGGGCGGCCGTCACCTCGCTCTTCTTGATCGTTTCGTCGTTCACGCTCTTGCCGGCGAAGTAGGGCGAGGGGTTCGGCACGTTCTTCACGCGGAACTTGATGCCCGGCATGGTCTTCTTGGATCCGTCGGGATTGGTCACCGTGGCGCTCACGGTGGCCTCATTGTCCTTGCCCGGCTTGATGATGTAGCCGTCCTTGCCCTTGGAGAGCTGGCCATTGGTCATGCTGGCCACGATGTCCTTGTCACTGTAGCCCGAAACGCTCACGCTCACGGGGTTCTCCACACCGCGATAGAACACGTTCATCTTGGTGGGGCTCACCACCAGGTTCGGGGTGGCCACTTCGTATTCGGTGGTGAAGGCCTCCACCTGTTCCTCGCCACCCACCGGCTTGAACTTGATGATACCGGACACGGTGCGCAGACCGGCGCCAGCGGCCACTTGCTCCAGTTGGGCCTTGGCCCCGTTCATGGGCAGCTTGATGGCCTCGCCCACGATCTTGGGCGGCTTGGAGGTGGTATCCACCTTCGCACCGGGACCGCAGATGTACACCTCGGGGATGTTCTTGTCATCGTAGGCGCCGAGGAAGATCTCCGCATTGTACTTGCTGCCAACGGTCACATAGCTGCTCTGGGGCTTCACGATGGCCGTGAGGGTGTTGAACTTGAAGGTCTTCTGCTCCACGGAACCGAGCATCCAGTTCACGCACTCGTTCTCGGCGTTGCGCACGTCAGCCTGGATCTTGCTGAGCAGGGTGACACCGGCGGCCAGCGGCACGTGATAGAAGTTCTTCACCTCCCAGCTCACCTCCTCCCCGGAATCACCACCCTCCTTCTCCTTCGGGAAGTCGAACATCTTGTCCACGTTCGCGATGAGCGTGCTGTTGGGGTTCTTCGGGTCCTTGTTGGCGATCTGCTTGATCTTGTCGCGGAAGGCCTCGAGCTTCACCCGCAACTGGAAGGCGGAATGCTCCTCCTCTGTGGGCTTGTCCGCCTCCGCGCCGATCATCTGGTGGGTGATGCCGTCCTGGTTGTCCTTGGCGTTCACCAGCTTCAAGTTGATGATCGTGTCCTGACCACTGGCATCCTTGCCCATGACCTTCTCGATCGGCCAGCTCTCGGTGGCCATGATCGATTTGGCCTTGATCATGTCGATGTAGGTGATCAGTTCGGAGGCCATGGTCTGCACCTGCTTGGCCTCGTTGAAGGCCGCGCCGTACTTCGCCTGGTTCTCCGATGCGTACTGGGAGAAGGTCTTATAGGTACCATCCACCTTCTCCTTCAAGGTGCCTTTGGTCGTTTCCAGACCGTTGTTCACCGTCACGAACGAGTCCAGGATCTCCTTGGACACGTTCAGAGCGAGCAGCGCCGTCAACACCAGATACATCATGTTGATCATCTGCTGTCGGGGCGTGAGCTTTCCACCTGCCATGGTCCTCTGCGAGTTGGGGTTAGGTCAACCGATGGGAATGGGCCGTGGTTCAGCGCACCGTCATGGCGGCAAGCATGTTGCCGTACACGGTGTTCAGCTTGGCGAGGTTGTCGCTCAGTTGGGCGATGTTGTCCTTGTAGCGCTTGGTATCGTCAACGCTGTTGCGCAGGTTGGTGAGCAGCTCGCCCACGCCTTCGAACATCTGGTTGGCGGCCTCGAGCTTTTCGCGGCTGCTGCGCAGCTGCATCTCGTACATCTCGTTGAGGTCGCTGAGGTTCTTGCTCATGCGGCTCAGGCTCTCACCGGCGTTCCGGCCTGCGTCAACGTTCTGCGTGAGCCCCACGAGGCTCTCGCTGGCCTTGGCGTAGCTGTCGCTGAGGTTGCTCACCTTGGCGCTGGCATCCTTCAGGCTGTTGGCGTACTCGCTGGTGGCGGCTGCTGCACCGGTGATCTCGGTCATCTGCCTGGCCTGATCGCTCAGGCTGCGCATGCCCTGACCAAGGCTCGCGATGAGCTCCGGCTCGATCTTGGCGCTCTCGAGCATGTCGTCCAACTGCTCGGTGATCGAGCGCTGGTCGTCCTTGCGGAAATCGTCGCCCTCGGCGCGCTCGCCGGTGGCCAGTTCGGGGTAGACGAGGCTCCAGTCCGGGTCCTCATGCGGGGGTTCGAAGGCCGAGAAGAAGAAGATGATGGCCTCGGTGCTCAGACCAAGCACGAGGAACAGACCGGCCATGGGCCAGTGCTGGATCTTGAAGAGAGCACCTACGATAACGACGGCAGCGCCGATACCGTAAAGCTTGGCCATGAAGTTCTTCCACTTTTTGCTGCCGGGTTTCATCGTGTTCTTCCGGGGTTTAAGGTTGGTCTGAAGGGTAGGGAGCTATGTATGGAATGCGGACGCTTCTTGCAGGTAACGTTCGCTGGTTCCCGTGATCTAGAGGTCCTCGGCGTTCACGGCCTTGCCGCGACCCAGGTAGGTGAGCACGCTGCGGAAGCCGATGTAGGTCTTCGCCGTGTCCTGGTACTCGTAGCTGCGCGTGCCGGTCTGCAGGTAGAGACCCACATCCTTCCACGAGCCACCGCGGATCACCTTCCGCTTCAGCGAGGGCGGATCGTTGGCGAGCGCATCGTAGCTGTACTCCGAGTTGAGGTCGTGGTCGAAGTCGTACACGCTCTCATCGAACGCGGTGCTCGTCCACTCGGCCACGTTACCGGCCATGTTGTACAGGCCATAATCGTTGGGGCTGTAGCTGTCCACGGGCACCGTGTGGAATCCACCGTCGTCCGTGTAGTTGCCGTGAAGGGGCTTGAAGTTGCCCAGGAAACAGCCCTGGCGGTTGCGGATGTACGGACCGCCCCAGGGGTACGGAGCAAGGTCCAGACCACCGCGGGAGGCGTACTCCCACTCCGCCTCCGTAGGCAGGCGGTAGTCGTTGATGAAGCTCTCCCCGTTCTGCTGGAGGTAGGCGTTCATCAGGTTCTGCGTGCGCCACACGTTGAATGCGTTGCACTGCACCCAGGTGACGCCCACCACCGGATAGTTGTCGTACGCCGGATGCCAGAAGTAGTTCTTGGTCATCGGGTCGTTGTACGAGTAAGTGAAGTCGTGGGTCCAGGCCAGGGTGTCCGGATACACGTTGATGATCTCCTTGATGATGAACTTACCCCGGTCGCTGTGGCCGCGGATCGCATTGTTCTGCCCCTTGGAGTTCGTATAGCTCAGGTCCAGATCGCGACCCGCCTTGCGCGCGGCCTCCTTCAGGTCGATCCAGTAGTACTCGAACATCAGCTTGCGCGTGTCGATCTCCTTGCGGCGATAGAAACGTTCGCTCTCCGGGTAGTACATGTCCGCCAGGGCCTCGCGCTCCTCCTCCCCGTAGTAGTCGATGCGCTCCTTCCAGTTGATCACGGGCGGATCGATCTCCTCGCCGAACTCATCCTCGGTGATCACGTGCTCACCAATGTCCTCGTCGCCCAGGATCCGCTTGGCGGTCGAGTCGATCACGTACTGCACGAACTGACGGTACTCGTTGTTCGAGATCTCCGTCTGGTCGATGTAGAAGGCCTGCACGCTCACGGTCTTCGAGGTGGCCGTGAACGCAT
This sequence comes from Flavobacteriales bacterium, assembly GCA_044226515.1. Classification (GTDB taxonomy): domain Bacteria; phylum Bacteroidota; class Bacteroidia; order Flavobacteriales_F; family PHOS-HE28; genus PHOS-HE28. The sequence goes on from JBGAGX010000004.1 coordinate 170,727, forward strand.
AGGGCGCATCCTGATCGCTGGGGCCCATGGTGAAGGCGCCCATGGGGATGTAGTTCATCCCGTAGGGGTCCACCTGGAACCAATCAGGGCGGCCCTGGGCTCCGATCAATTGCCCCTGACCACCACCGCCACAGCTCGCCAGCAAGCCGATGGCGCCGAGATAGAGAATGGGACGTAGTTCCATGGTCTTCCTTGTTAGCCGTTCAGGGGTCCTTGCAGGATTGCGTCCGTCGTGATCCGGGTAAGCAGACACTTCAGACAAGACCTTGAACGGCGATGGAGGGTTTCTGGTTACGGTTCGCCTTAGAGGAAGCGGGGGTTCCGGTAAATGGTCCGCTTCGGAACAGGGACGATCTTGAAGCAGTAGTTCAGCATCACTTCGTGGCTGCCGCTGCTGTAGTTCTTCAACTCCGACGTGGTAAGGTCGTAGCTGTAGCCGATCCTGTAAGAGCTGTTCCCGTTCGCGGCCTCGTGCTGGTAGCCCAGCATCGGCGCGATGGCATCCTCCGTGCGGTAGGTAACGCCCAGCCAGATCTGCTTATTATACAGCATCATGGCGTTCACGTCGAGCTGGGTGGAGGCCGCGTCGCTCTTCAGCAGCACGCTCGGCTGAAGCGTCCACTTGTTATCACCATTGATGTCCCAGTTGTACCCGGCCTGCACATAATAGTGCCGGGCGTTCTGGATGTAAACGTTCTGCAGCTGGGTCTGGGGAAGCTGGGTGCTGCTCAGGCCCACCCAGAACTTCGGGTGCGTGTAGTAGATGCCGCCGCCCATGTCGAAGCCCGAGTCGCTCGCGCCGCCATCGGGGATGGCGTCGTCGGTGGTCACATCGTCCACGGCCACCCAGTTGCCGGCCAGGGAGCGGCTCAGCAGACCGGCGTAGAGGCCGACCCCCAAGGTTCCGACACCGCCACCCGGCTTGAAGTGGTAGGCGTAGTGCAGGCGCACCGTGTTGGTCTTCATCTGACCCAGCTCATCGAAGTAGATCGAGAGGCCGACGCCGCTGTTGATCTTGTTGATGGGGGCCTGGATGTTGATCAGGCCCGTTTTCGGGGCGCCGTCGAAACCGGTCCACTGCTGGCGCAGCAACGCGGTGGCGCAGATGTTGCCCGACGTACCGGCCACCCCGGAGTTGATCGACAGGCGGTCGAACATGTACTGCGAGAACTGCGGGTCCTGCTGGGCGAACGAAGTGCTCACCAACCCCACGCAGACAGCTGCTGTAAGTATCCCCCTCATTACGTTTTCGCGTTCGTTCGGACCCGGCTTGGAGACAAGCTCCCCCCGGGACCTTTGGTTGATCCCGGCGCCAAAATAGCAAAAAGCCGATCCGCACGATCTTTTTAACAGGCACTTGGTAATAGGCGACCCTTCCCCGAACCCTCAGGCCAGCTTCTGAAAGGTGCGCCACCAGCGGTCGGGCACCTCCTCGCGGCAGGCGCTCTGGTAGTCACCGTACGAGCAGGGCACCAGGTGGTGCCGTTCGAAGCGGGCCTCCTGCTCGGCCCGGTAGGGCACGTCCATCCACCAGCGGTCGCTCACCGTGCTCTTGTAGAACACCAGGTCCTGATCGTGGCCGCGGATGGGCACGCGGTAGCGGGTGAAGCGCTTCCGGTCCAGCCAGGGCAGGTCGTTGGTGCGGCTGCGGTAGCCGTCGAGGAAGCACCACACCATCTGGGCGGCGAGCTGGGCGGTGACACCGTGCACGTCGCGGTCGGGGTCGAGCTCGTACAGGCCGAGGCTCGTGATCTTCTCGCTCACCCCGGCGTAGCGCATCAACTGGCAGATCTCCTCGCCGTGGAAGCCGTTGGGGCCGGGACGCGTGGTGCCGGGCGCGTCGCCATGGCGCACGCTGGTCATGTCCACGCTCACCGTGTCACCGTTCCGGAGCACAGGCTCGGCATCGCTGATGGACGCGCGCAGCTCGCCCAGGCGGTGCGCATCGAAGAAGAGCTTGTCCATGAGCTCGATGCCGGGCTGGTCCACCAGGTAGGTCTGGAAGCCCAGGTTGCTGTAGTTGAACAGGTAGTTCGGCTGGCGCAGCACGATGTGGCTCAGGTAGCTGGTGTCGGCCAGCGCCTGCCCGGGCTCCCCGAGGTCCAGCCGGCCGTCCACGCACACCAGGTTCGCCGTCCGCTCGAGCTTCTCATAGGCCAGGTACTGCGTGAAGGTGTGCCCCTGCCCACCGCCCAGGATGATGGGCACGATGTTCATGCGGATCAGCTCGGCCATCGATTCGGCCAACGCATGCTGGGTGTCCTGCGCGCTGGCCCCGGGGTGGATGTCGCCGAGGTCGATGAGCTGCACGTTACCGGCGGGCTGGTAGAGCTGGTAGAGCTGCTCGCGCACCGCGTCGGGAGCCTTCACGCATGAGCGGGGACGGGCATGGCCGGGGTCGTCCAGCACGCCCAGCACGGCCACCTGCGCGCCCTCCAACGAGGGAAAGCCGCCCTTGGTGTGGAAGCGCGTGTTGTCGCCGATCGTGTGGGCGAGCCATTCCGGGCGGCTCTGGCCGAACCGCTGCGAAGGCTGGAAGTAGATGCTGATGTCCATGGAGGAACGCCCGGGCGGAATTCACCCGGTGCGACGGTCCTTGCGAAGGTGAGGCGGGCATACCCCCCGGATCCGCACCACGGCCGCGAAGTGCGCACAGCGGCGTGTTGGCAACGGACCAGCGGAACAGGCAGGCGGCCTGCCGCGAGAAGATCCCGGACGGGCAGGAGGCCCGGCTCGTTTCAGGTGCGCTTGCGCGTTGCCTTCTTGGTCGGGGCCTTTTTGGCCGGAGCCTTCTTCGCAGCGGCACCGCGGGCGCCACCCCGGCGACCCCCACCCTTCTTTTCGGGCGCGGCGGCGAGCAGTTCGGTGGCCTGCTCCAGCGTCACGTCCTCGGGCTTGGTGCCCTTGGGCACGTTGGCGTTCTTGCTCCCGTCGGTGATGTAGGGGCCGTAGCGGCCGTCGAGCACCTGGATGACGGAGCCCTCGAACTCCTTCAGAATGTTCTGGCGCGCGCCGGCCAGCTTGGCCTCCACCAGTTCGATGGCGCGCTCCAGCGTCACCGCGGCGGGGTCCTCCCCTTTCGGGATGTTGGCGTAGGTCTTGCCGAACTTCACGTACGGACCGAAGCGGCCGCGACCGGCCACGATCATCTCCCCCTTGTATTCCCCCAGGTCGCGCGTGGCGCTGGCGGCCTTCTTCAGGTCGATGAGCTCGACGGCGCGCTCCAGCGTGATCTCCAACGGGTCGTCCTCGGCGGTGAGGCTGGCGTAGGTGCTGCCCAGGCGCACGTACGGACCGAAGCGGCCGATGCCCACGGAGCACACCTCGCCGTCGCGCTCACCCAGCGTGCGCGGCAGCTTGAAGAGGTCCAGCGCCTCCTGGAGCGTGATGGTGCCGATGCTCTGGTCCTTGCGCAGGCTGGCGAACTTCGGCTTCTCCTCGTCGCCCACGTCGCCGATCTGGATCATGGGACCGAAGCGGCCGATGCGGGCCACCACGTCCTTGCCGGTTGCGGGGTCCTGGCCCAGCACGCGGGATCCCGTGGCGCGCTCGGCGGTCTCGCTCACCGTGCCGATGGTCTTGTGGAAGGGCGCGTAGAACTCCTTGAGCATGGCGCGCCAGTTCATGGTGCCCTCGGCGATCTGGTCGAACTCGCCCTCCACGTACGCCGTGAAGTTGAGGTCCACGATCGTGGGGAAGTGCTCCACCAGGAAGTCGTTCACCACCATGCCGATGTCGGTGGGGAAGAGCTTCTGCTTCTCGGCGCCCACGTTCTCCACGGCGGTGCGATCGCTGATGGCATCGCCCGCCAGCGTAAGGATGCGGTACGGGCGCGGGGTGCCGTCGCGGTTCTCCTTGACCACGTAGCCGCGCTTCTGCACGGTGCTGATGGTGGGCGCGTAGGTGCTGGGGCGGCCGATGCCGAGCTCCTCGAGCTTCTTCACCAGGCTGGCCTCGGTGTAGCGCGGCGCGGGCCGCTCGAAGCGCTGGGTGGCGGTCATCTCCTGCAGGCCGAGCTGCTCGCCCTGCTTCATGTCGGGCAGCAGGCCCTCCTGTTCCTCGCTGTCGCCCTCGTCGTCGCGGCCCTCCATGTACACCTTGAGGAAGCCGTCGAAGAGGATCACCTCGCCCTGGGCCACCAGGTTCTCCGCCTCGACCGCGCTCGGCGTGACGGAAGGTGTGATGGCGATGTTAACCACGGTCTTCTCCAGCTCGGCATCGGCCATCTGGCTGGCGAAGGTGCGCTTGCGGATGAGGTCGTAGAGGCGCTCAGCATCGCGGTCGGCGCCGGCGGAGCCTACGTTGAAATCGGTGGGGCGGATGGCCTCGTGGGCCTCCTGGGCGCCCTTGCTCTTGCTCTGGTAGCGGCGGGTCTTGCAGTAGCGCGCACCATACTGCGACGTGATGGCGGCCTCGGCGGCGGCGATGGCCTGCTCGCTCAGGTTCACCGAATCGGTACGCATGTAGGTGATGTGCCCCTGCTCGTAGAGCCCCTGGGCGATGCGCATGGTGCGGTCCACGCCGAAGCCGAGCTTGCGGCTGGCCTCCTGCTGGAGGGTGCTGGTGGTGAAGGGCGCGGCGGGGGTGCGCTTGCCGGGCTTCTTCTCCACCGCGTTCACGGTGAAGGTGGCGCCCACGCAGCCCTGCAGAAAGGCCATGGCCTCGGCCTCGGTCGCGAAGCGCTTGGGCAGCTCGGCCTTCACCGTGGCCTTGCCTCCGGTGACCAGCAGGGCCGTGATGCGGAAGGCGCTCTTCTCGGCGAACCCGAGGATCTCGCGCTCGCGCTCCACGATCAGGCGCACGGCCACGCTCTGCACACGGCCCGCGCTGAGGCTGGGCTTCACCTTGCGCCACAGGATGGGGCTGAGCTCGTAGCCCACCAGGCGGTCGAGCACGCGGCGGGCCTGCTGGGCGTCCACCAGGTGCACATCGATCTGGCGCGGGTTCTCGATGGCTTTGAGGATGGCCGGCTTGGTGATCTCGTTGAAGGTGATGCGGCGCACCTTGTCGTCAGGCAGTTTCAGCGCCTCTTTCAGGTGCCAGCTGATGGCCTCCCCTTCACGATCCTCATCGGTCGCGAGCCACACGATGGCCGCCTTGTCGGATTCCTTCTTCAGGGCCCTCACGCGCTCCGCCTTGTCGTCCGGGATGATGTAGGTGGGCTCGAAACCCTTCTCCACATCCACGCTGAGGTCACGCTCGGGCAGGTCGCGCACATGGCCGTAGCTGCTGAGCACGGTGTAGCCCTCGCCGAGGTACTTCTCGATGGTCTTCGCCTTGGCGGGCGACTCCACGATCACCAGATCGCCGCTTTCGGATCCCTTCTTCTTCGCCATGGGTTGCCGGTATGAAGGCCGCAAATGAAAGGGCGGATCCGGGCAGATCGTTCACCGACCTCCTATACCTATATATACTTCCCCGTAGGGGAAGGTTTTTTTCCACAGTGGGTCCGAGGGTCGCGCGAGGGAATGTGCGTGGTCGCGTGCGCGAGGCGATGCGACCGGCAGGATCGATCACTCCGCCACGACAATGCGCTTCGAGGTCGATCGTTGCGCTTGCGACACGGTAATGACATAGCAAGCGGCAGGAAGCAGCAAGGGCATCGACATCGACCCGCCGGTGCCCAACTGATGCTCGGCGACACGTCGACCCTGCAGGTCGATGACACGAACCAAGGCCGGACCGCCGGTGAGGTCCATACCCCGAAGATGAAGCTGGCCGTTCGCCCAGAAGAGGTCCATGTCGGGGTTGGGAACAGGACGTACCGCCATGGACAGGACGGAGTCGATCACCGTGCTGTCCACACCTGCCACCAGGGCCCTTGATGCCAAGAAGATCCCCGAATCCCAGACGGTATCGGATGCATCACCGATGGCGACCTTCACATGGTAGGCCGCACCGGGTACCACCGGTACCGAAGCCGCGATCGGCGTGGTGAATCCATCATACTGCGGGTAGATCCCGAAGGTGTTGTACGGATAGGTATTTCCGGTCCCATTGTCCACATAGAACGCCGGGTTGACGACGTTGTTGACCGTGTTGACGGACACCTCATCCGTCGCACCCGGCACCAGGGCGATGTTGGCCGCACCGTTGACATAGGGCCCGGAGATGCCAGGGCCGCTGACGAAAATGCCCATCACATCGTTCACGCTGTTCACGTACTCGACATACTCGTCCGAAGCGAAGACGAAGGCGAAACGGAGCGTGTCCGTGGTACTTGTGGCATCGAACTCCAGCACCGCAGCGTCATTCACGGGATAAGGCATTGACAAGGCGGCCAGGTCCGGGTCCGAAGCGCCGAACGCACCTCCACCAAGGCTCGAAGAGCCACTTGAATTGGGCCCCACCGCCCCGAACACACTGCCTGTGCAGAGGATCACGCCGGTGTCGACCCCAAGCACGGTCGCTGTGCCGTTGAAGGTCCCGATCTGCGTGGAGTCACCGGCGAAGGTCACGTTGGTGACCGTGACCGTGCTGTCGAACAGGATGTTCGGCACCTGCTGCAGGAACTGAGGCAGGTTGAGCGCAGGTACCACCTGCAATTGAGCGCGCGCTGAAAGAGCGAGGACCTGGCCAAGTACCAGGATAAGGATCAGCCGTTTCATGTGCGAAGTAGAAGGGTGTGACCTAAGGACAAGGTAAAGTGACGAAACGCTTCCTCATCGAACCCTGCCACCTTGTCAGCTTCCGCCTGAAAACCCCTACCTTTGCGGGCCCTTTCCAAGGTTCCGTGAGCAAGCGCGCCTACATCGAGAGCTACGGCTGCCAGATGAACTTCAGCGACAGCGAGATCGTCGCGAGCATCCTGGCGAAGGAAGGCTACACCGTGGTGGACAAGGCCGAGGACGCCGACCTGGTGCTGCTGAACACCTGCAGCATCCGCGACAAGGCCGAGCAGACCGTGCTGCACCGGATCGACGGGCTGAACCACCTGAAGGGGAGGAACCCCGGCCTGCGGGTGGGCGTGCTGGGCTGCATGGCCGAACGCATGCGCGAGGACCTGCTGGAGAAGAAGAAGCTGGTGGACCTGGTGGTGGGCCCCGACGCCTACCGCACCCTGCCCGCGCTTCTCGATGAGGTGGAGGGCGGCCAGAAGGCCGTGAACGTGCTGCTGAGCCGGGAGGAGACCTACGCCGAGATCGAGCCCGTACGCCTGGGCGGCAACGGCGTCACCGCCTTCGTCACCATCATGCGCGGCTGCGACAACATGTGCGCCTTCTGCGTGGTGCCCTTCACCCGGGGGCGTGAGCGCAGCCGCGACCCGTACACCATCGTGGACGAGTGCCGCCAGCTGGTGGCGCAGGGCTACCGCGAGGTGACGCTGCTGGGCCAGAACGTGGACAGCTACCGCTGGAACGTGGACAGCCGCGGCGCCGTGAAGGACCCGGTACTGCCCGTGACCGACTTCGCCGACCTGCTGGCCATGGTGGCGGAGGTGAGCCCGCTGCTGCGCGTGCGTTACAGCACGAGCCACCCGAAGGACATGACCGACAAGGTGCTCGCCGTGATGGCGCGGTACCCCAACATCTGCAAGTACATCCATCTGCCGGTGCAGAGCGGCAGCAGCGCGGTGCTTCAGCGCATGAACCGCGGCTACGACAGGGCCTGGTACCTGGAGCGCATCGCGGCCATCCGCCGTCACATGCCCGACTGCGCCATCAGCACCGACCTGATCAGCGGCTTCTGCGGCGAGACGGAAGAGGAGCACCAGGACACGTTGAGCCTGATGGAGGCCGTGCGCTACGACATGGCCTTCATGTTCAAGTACAGCGAACGGCCCAAGACCCTGGCCGCGCGCAAGTACCCCGACGATGTGCCCGACGACGTGAAGGGGCGCCGGCTCCAGGAGGTGATCGACCTGCAGATGAGGCATGCCGGCGAGCGGAACCAGCAGCACATCGGCCGATCGCAGGAGGTGTTGCTGGAGGGCGTGAGCAAGCGCAGTGAAAGGCACCTTTTCGGGCGCAACAGCCAGAACGCGGTGGTGATCGTGGCGCGGGAGCATGACGGCATGGAGCTCAACCCCGGCGACCTGGTGCTGGCGCGGATCTTGAGCGGCACGAGCGGCTCGCTGCAGGGCGAGGTGGTGGAGGTGGTGGCTCGGCGGGAGTTGAAGCCCGAGCATGTGGGAATGTGAGCATGTGGGAATGTGAAAAGGTGGAGCGGGGTGAGGGTGCGGGAGTGACCGCCTTCGTTGAAACTTCGGCGGGTCGAGGTCCGGCCTGCACCAAGGCTTCGGCGGGACGCAGGTGAACGGGCGTGAACGCCCCTAGAACGGCAACGGAATGAACGTACAACCCATCAAGCAGCGGTTCGGGATCATCGGCGGTTCGCCAGCGCTGGACCGCGCGATCGAGCGCGCCGTGCAGGTGGCCCCCACGGACCTCACGGTGCTCATCACCGGTGAAAGCGGCTCGGGCAAGGAGGTGATGCCGCAGATCATCCACCAGTTGAGCGCCCGCAAGCACGGTCCGTATGTGGCCGTGAACTGCGGGGCCATCCCCGAGGGCACCATCGACAGTGAGCTCTTCGGCCACGAGAAAGGCAGCTTCACCGGGGCGCACGAGGCGCGCAAGGGCTACTTCGAGGTGGCGGACAAGGGCACCATCTTCCTCGATGAGGTGGGTGAGCTCCCCCTGAGCACGCAGGTGCGCCTGTTGCGCGTGCTCGAGACCGGCGAGTACATCCGCGTGGGCAGCAGCAAGCCGCAGAAAACGAACGTGCGCGTGGTGGCGGCCACCAACGTTCAGATGATGCAAGCGGTGGCGCGGGGCACCTTCCGCGAGGACCTGTACTACCGCCTGAACACGGTGCCCATCCATGTGCCGCCGCTGCGCGAGCGCAAGGACGACATCCTGCTCCTCTTCCGGAAGTTCGCCCAGGACGCGGCCGACCGGTACCGGATCAAGGACCCGATCACGCTGGCGCCCGACGCGCAACAGCTGCTCACCGCCTTCCGGTGGCCGGGCAACGTGCGGCAGTTGAAGAACATCACCGAGCAGATGAGCGTGATCGAGCAGGACCGGCGCATCACCGCGGAGACCCTGCGAACCTACCTGCCCGAGGAGATCACCGCGCTGGTGCCCGCAGGGGCGGCCAAGGCCGGCATCGAGACCATGAGCGACCGGGAGATCATGTTCAAGTTCCTGCTGGACATGAAGAACGACCTGAACGCGCTGAAGGAGCAGGTGCGCGTGCTGATGTCGGGGCAGCCGATGCCGCCCCCCGTGGCCCCGGTGGTCCCCGAGATCATGCTGCCCATGCAGAGCGCCCCCACGGGCACCATGAGCATCCAGATGCCGCGCAGCGAGGAGCCGCACGACGTGGAGCACACGGAGGTGCACGAATCGCTCAGCCTGCAGGAGAAGGAGAAGGAGCTGATCAAGAAGGCCCTGGCCCGCCACCGCAACCGCCGCAAGGCCGCCGCGCAGGAACTGGGCATCAGCGAGCGCACGCTGTACCGCAAGATCAAGGAATACGACCTGCAGTGATGGAGGGTGCGATGGTGCAACGGGGGAGAGGTGGAATGGTGCGGCAGCCCCGGCCCCTGCCCTTCTTCGTGGTCGTGGTCCTGCTCCTGCCCCTGCTCCTGGGTTCCTGCCGCGTGAACTACTCCTTCGGTGGCGGCACCTTCCATCCCGATGCGAAGACCATCAGCGTGCAGCTGTTCGATCCGCGGGCGCCGCTCTCCTCACCCCGCACCGCGCAGGTGCTCACCGAGACCGTGCGCGACCTGATGCAGGCCCAGACACCACTGGCGCTGGTGAAGCAGGAAGGCGACTACGACATCGAAGGCTCCATCACCGGGTACGACGTGCAGCCCATCGCCATCCAGGGCAACGAGACCGCTGCGCAGAACCGCCTCACCATCACCGTGCAGGTGCGCTTCCGCTGCGGGCTTGACGAGAAGCAGAACACCGAGCTCACCCTCTCGCGTTTCGTGGACTACCAGAGCACCAACGACCTGGCCAACGTGGAGGAGGACCTGGTGCGGAACATCAGCAGGCAGCTTGCGCAGGATATCTTCGACCGCACCTTCGGCAACTGGTGAGGACCACCAGGCACCGATGGAACGACCGCAGCACGCACGCCCCATGGAACGCGAACGGCTCAACCACCTGATGCAGGACCCCGCCCACGTGGCGAAGGAGGACCTCGCCGGGCTGCAGGAGCTCACCGCGCGCTACCCGTGGTTCAGCGCGGCGCACCTGCTGCTGGCGGTGGGTGAGCATGCCGTGGGCGACGTGCTCTACGACGAACGCGCCCATACCTCGGCCGCCCACCTTCCCGACCGCTCGGTGCTGCACGACCTGGTGCACGCCGCACCCGCCGATGTGCCACCTCCCCCTCCACCCGTGGTATGGGTGCCGCCCGTGGCGGAGATGACCCTGATCGTTCCGGAAGCACCCGCGGTGACGCCACCCGTGGCAACGGAGCCGCCGCTCGCACCCGCCGCACCGGTCGAGCCCATCGTTGTGGCGCCTCCCCCCGTTGCGGCCGTTACGCCCGTGGTGCCGGCGGAGGTCGTGCCCGTTGTGGAGCTTCCCGTGGAGATGCCTGGGCCGGAAACCGCTCCAGCGATGGAGGAGGCGCCGGTGCCTGTCGCCGAAGGGCCACCGGCCGCGCCCGAGGCCCCGGAGGCCGACCCCTTGGACCAGCTGTTCCGCGAAACGGCCTACGCCACGTCGTACGAGCTGCTGCTGGAGCACGAGGCCCTGCCGCCCCCCGCGCCGCCCGAACCTGTCCCTGTTCCGCAGCGCCCCGGCAAACGGCGCTTCACCGATTGGCTGGAAGGGAGCGAGGCCTTCGCGCTGGTGCCCGGAACGACCGCGGTCGAAGGTCCACGAAAGGACGAGCCCGCACCGCCCCCCGCCGCCGTTGCGGCCACCGCACCGACGCTCCCCGCTGAGCCGGCCGTCCCGGAACAGCCCGCTGCACCAGCGAAGCCCAAGGCCGGCATGTCGGTGAGCGAGGCCGCATCGTTGATCGACCGCTTCATCCGGCAGGAAACCCCGGACCACCCCAAGCGCGCCGCCTTCTTCAACCCGCAAACGGCGGCCAAGCGCAGCCTGGAGGAGCATGCCGAGCTGGTGACGGAGACCCTGGCCCGGATCTACGCGAAGCAGGGCAACCTGGCCAAGGCCAAGGCCGCCTACCGCAGGCTGGCCGAGAAGCATCCCGAGCGCAGGGACCATTTCCTGGCCGAGCTGAAAGCGCTGGACGAGCGGCCCAAGGCCTGATCGCGCCCGCGGGATCGGCGAAAAGCCTTTACTTTGCGGCCCCGCTGGAAAAGCGGGTCCAAGGAAAGCACCGTACGCCATGTTCATCTCCATCTTCATCATCATCGTGGCCGCCTTGCTGGCCCTCTTCGTGCTGGCCCAGAACCCCAAGGGCGGCGGCCTTGCGGCCGGTTTCTCCGGTGCGCAGCAGATCGGTGGCGTGCAGAAAACGGCCGACTTCCTGGAGAAAGGCACCTGGACCCTGGCCAGCCTGCTTATGGTGCTGTGCCTGGTGAGCGCGAGCATGCAGGGTGGCGCCGTTTCCGCCAGCGACCTGGACAAGCCCATCGAGGAGGCCCCGGTGCCCGCGGACCAGTCGCAGGCCCCGGTGCTCGGCGCGGACAGCACCACGACCATGCCGCCCGCGGCGAACCCCTGACCTCCCACGATCCTTCGACGACAGCCTGTCAGCCATCCCTGACAGGCTGTTTCGCTTTCAAGGCAATCCTGTCAGCGCCGGTGGCACGGCATGGACCTTGACGAGCGCGCCGCGAAACCCAACGAACCAACAAGTTCAACCTTCAAGAACGACCATGGCAGCTAAAGTGAAGCCCCTGGCGGACCGTGTGCTGGTGGAAGCCGCGCCCGCCGAAGAGACCACCAAGGGTGGCATCATCATCCCCGACACCGCCAAGGAGAAGCCCCAGCGCGGCAAGGTGATCGCCGTTGGCGGCGGCCGCGTGGCCGACGATGGCAAGGTGACGCCGTTGAGCGTGAAGGTGGGCGACGAGGTGCTGTACGGCAAATACAGCGGCACCGAGCTCAGCCTCGAAGGCAAGGACTACCTCATCATGCGCGAGAGCGACATCTACGCCGTCCTGAACTAAGATCCCCCCGGGCGCCTTGCGGCGCCCTTTCCGTTCCATCCCAACAATCCCACTACTGCAATGGCAGCCAAGAACATCCAATTCGACGTTGACGCCCGCGACCGCCTGAAGCGCGGCGTGGACCACCTCGCGAACGCCGTGAAGGTGACCCTCGGTCCCAAGGGCCGCAATGTGATCATCGACAAGAAGTTCGGCGCCCCGTCCGTGACCAAGGACGGCGTGACCGTGGCCAAGGAGATCGAGCTGAAGGACGCCGTGGAGAACATGGGCGCCCAGATGCTGAAGGAGGTGGCCAGCAAGACCGCCGACGCGGCGGGCGACGGCACCACCACCGCCACCGTGCTGGCCCAGGCCATCGTCACCGCCGGCCTGAAGAACGTGGCCGCCGGTGCCAACCCCATGGACCTGAAGCGCGGCATCGACAAGGCCGTGATCGCCGTGGTGGACGAGCTCAGGAAGATGAGCAAGGCCGTGGGCGACGACAACGCCAAGATCAAGCAGGTGGCCACCATCAGCGCCAACAACGACGAGACCATCGGCGCGCTGATCGCGCAGGCCATGGAGAAGGTGAAGAAGGAGGGCGTGATCACCGTGGAGGAGGCGAAGGGCACCGAGACCACCGTGGAGGTGGTGGAGGGCATGCAGTTCGACCGCGGCTACCTCAGCCCCTACTTCGTGACCAACGCCGACAAGATGGAGGCCGAGCTCGACAACGCCTACATCCTGATCTACGACAAGAAGATCAGCAGCATGAAGGAGCTGCTGCCCGTGCTGGAGAAGGCCGCGCAGACCGGCAAGCCCCTGCTGATCATCAGCGAGGATGTGGACGGTGAGGCGCTGGCCACCCTGGTGGTGAACAAGATCCGCGGCGCCCTCAAGGTGTGCGCGGTGAAGGCCCCTGGCTTCGGCGACCGCCGCAAGGCCATGCTGGAGGACATCGCCGTGCTCACCGGCGGCACCGTGATCAGCGAGGAGCGCGGCTTCAAGCTGGAGAACGCCGACCTGAGCTTCCTGGGAAAGGCCGAGAAGCTCACCATCGACAAGGACAACACCACCATCGTGAACGGTGCCGGCAAGAAGGCCGACATCACCGCCCGGGTGAACCAGATCAAGGCCCAGATCGAGACCACCACCAGCGACTACGACAGGGAGAAGCTGCAGGAGCGCCTGGCGAAGCTCGCCGGCGGCGTGGCCGTGCTCTACGTGGGCGCCGCCACCGAGGTGGAGATGAAGGAGAAGAAGGACCGCGTGGACGACGCGCTGCACGCCACCCGTGCGGCCGTTGAGGAGGGCATCGTGCCCGGCGGCGGTGTGGCCTACATCCGCGCCCAGAAGGTGCTGGAGAAGCTGGAGGGCGTGAACACCGACGAGACCACCGGCATCGGCATCGTGCGCCGCGCCATCGAGGAGCCCCTGCGCCAGATCGTGGCCAACGCCGGCATGGAGGGCAGCATCGTGGTGCAGAAGGTGCGCGAGGGCAAGGCCGACTACGGCTTCAACGCCCGCACCGAGACCTACGAGAACCTGCTCGCCGCCGGTGTGATCGACCCCACCAAGGTGACCCGCGTGGCCCTCGAGAACGCCGCCTCCATCGCCAGCATGCTGCTCACCACCGAGTGCGTGATCAGCGAGGAGAAGGAGGAGAAGGCCGCAGGCCATGCCCACCCCGGCATGGGCGGTGGCATGGACATGATGTAAGCAGCGGGAGGCCGCAAGCCCCGCGTTGTTCCTGGAGCAAGCCCCGGTCAGCAATGGCCGGGGCTTGTTGCTTCCGTGCACCTGTCGTGGTACCGGGCGCGGGAACGCTCAACGACCCCGACGGCGCCACCAGAGCACGATGCCGACCAGGAGGAGGACGGTCATCAGCACCGCGATCCACACAGCCTCGCCGGTGCCGTTCATGGCGACCGGCTCCATGTCGCCCACCAGCACGAGGCCAGCCCAGTAATACGGCATGGCGAGCTCGCCTTCCGCATGCGCCAAGTGATCGAGCTTGGCCTGACGCAACGCTTCGTGCTTCGGCATGCCTTCGGAAAGCAGCTCGTAGAAACGCGCGATGATCGACGAGGAGCTCTGCTCATCGATGCGCCAGAGCGACATCACCAGGCTGGGGCATCCCGCGTAGGCGAAGCTGTAGCCCAATGACCTCACCCCCTCGCCGGCATCCTGCCTTCCCGCGCCGGTCTCGCACGCGGTGAGCACGGCAAGCTGAGCCCGGAGATCGAGCTCGTAGATCTCGTAGGCATGGAGGTAGCCATCGGCATCGGGGTCCACGCCGGCCCCATCCTTGCTGAGCACCAACCTGGAGTACATCGGGTCGGTGGCGTTCATCTCGGCGTGTGTGCCCAGGTGGAGCACACCGTGCTCGGCGGCCATCTCCCGGAACCGGCGCTCGGTGGCGGCCGCCCCCAGCAGGAGTTGTGCGCGCAAGGTGCCGCCCAATCCCTCGGCGGTCCGCAAGGCGAAAGGCTGTCGCACCTGGCGCAGGTAATCCCGGTCCACCTGCGTGCTGTCCGTGATGCGTGCGAGGTAGTCCCGCTTCACCTCATCCGTGAATCCCGGAGCAAGGGCAAGCGCACCCTGGGCACGGTCCCGGGCAAGCTGGGCGAACTGGACCGCGGTGGTGGCACTGAGCAGGTAGGCGATGGCGTACCGGTGCAGAAGCAGGTGGTCCTTGAAACCGGACGACGTGGACGGCGCGGTGAGCAGGCACTCGAAGTTGAGCAGGTGGAGCGGACCATCGGGGATGATGAGCAGCTCCCCGCCTTCGAGGCGGTCGCCCAGTGGTGCGATGAGCTGTTCGTGAAGTGCATGCGCCATCCGCACATAGCCCTCCCCGTCGCGCGATGCGATGGCCGCGTTCAGCGCATGCACGCGGTCATCCAATGAGGCCGCATCGAGCTTCACGAGCACGGCGTCATCCGGCGAGAGCACAAGTGCGTAAAGGTCCGAGGCCGAACGGGCGAAGGCGACCAGCGTGCGGCCTGGCCTCAGCAACCGACGACGCACCTCCGGAACGGTCACCGTGCCCTCGCCATACCGCAGGGCGAAATAGTCCGGATGGTCCCTCTCCAGGCGCTCCAGGAACGTGCTGAAGGCGGCCCCGTTCGTGAGCAGCGTGGCGGCGTTGTCACCGCTTCCGTCCCCGAGCTCCAGGCCGGCGACCAGTTCCTGTTCCTCGGCTGCGAGCGAATCGGGCAGGCCCGCGAAGCGCAGACCCTTGAACGCGTTGAGGCGGGCCTTCAGCAAGGTGGACCGGCCGGCCTCGGACACGGCGAGGAACCGCTCGGCCGCGGCCGGCATGCCGAAGGCGTTCCGGGAAGCGAAGGCCAGATCGATCGCGAGCTCGAACAGGCGCTGCTGTGCGGCGACGAGCATCAGCTTGGACGCTTCATCCTCCACGGCGGCCTTGTTGCGGGTGAGCGAGAGGATGGCCAGGTCGATATCGGCGTTCCAGGCCTGGTACTGACCGGCCTGCGGGGTCGGACCGGCGAGCGCCCGATCGGCACGCACCTTCCAGTAGATGGCATCCGGCAGGATGTGCGGCTCCGGGAACGCGCGTGGCAGGCCGCTCGCACGCAAGGCTCTTGCGCGATCATCCACGATGCGCATCGCGTTGGTGGCATGATCCCGTGCGTTGATGGCATCACCGGCCCCGAACGCCGCCTCCGCCCGGAGGACATCCACCTCGGCCACCTTGTGATGCGCCGTGTCGTACATGGCGATGAACACCCTGCGCGCCTGTTCCAGGTCCGACAGGGCTTCCCCCCATCGGCCGCCCTTCATGCGCATGCGGGCCCTGCTCATGAGCGTGCGCGCACGGATGGCATCGGTCTCCCGGACCATGGCCTCCCTGCCCGCGTCCAGGCTCAGGGCGAACAGGGAATCGGCCTGCGCATAACGCTCACGCCGGGCCATGATCTCCCCGAGCTTCGATGAAGCGCGCACGTATTCCTCGCTGCGCGTGCCGAACTTCCGCTCACATGCGTTCAGGTAGGCTTCCTGCAGCCCCTGGGCCTTCGCGAGGTTCCCCGCATTGAGCTCCAGGTCGGCATAGCGCTCCTTCACGGCGATCAGCTGGGGGTCGTCGGGCTCGAGCACGCTGCTGCGGTCCCTCCAGGCCTGGTCAAGGAGCTCACGCGCCCTGCCATCATCCCCGGTCTGGAAATAGACCGTGGCCAGGTTCAGGTAGGTGCGTGACCGGTTCACGATGGCCTCGTCGCGCGTGAACTGGTCCTGCGTGGCCGCGATGACGCGGTCGCTGTAGCCGAGGCTCGCCTGGTAATTCAGTTTGGCCCGTGTGAGGTCACCGGCGTTCTGCCAAAGCACGCCCAGGTTGCCATAGGCGCTCACCTTGCGCATCAGGACCGCTTCATCCTCGCCATCGCCGAGCTTCTCAAGCGCCTTGTTGTACTGGACCTCCGCATCCCCGATCCGGCCCAGGTGCCAGTTGGCCACACCGACGGCCGTGTAGGCTTCGGCCCATTGCGCCGGAGGGATGGAATCGGCCTGCTCGTAAAGCGCGATGGCGGCGAGCGCCCACCTGGCCGCACTGCGGTGATCGCCGAGCACGCTGTGGTCGAAGGCGAGGTATTGGCGGGCACGGCCGCGCTGCGACAGGGGTATGGCCGGATCGCGGTCGGCCACGGTCACGGCGATGGAATCCACGCGGGCGCATTGCCGCATCTCGCCCGCATCGTAGTAGGTCCAGCTCAGGTCGAAGAGCGCCTCGAGCTCGTTGGCTGACTTGCCGCGCGCCTTCACCAGCAGATAGATGCGTTCGGCCGCCGCGGTGCCGGCAGCAGCATCCTTCAGCTTGCGGTGCGCGCGGCCGTACTTGTACAAGTATCGGTGCAGGGAGTCGGCCCAGGTGGTGCCGTCGGCGGCCGCGATCTGCGCATCGATCTCGCGGATCAGCTCGGGGTACTTCTCGTCCTCGTACAACTTGTCGATGCGCGCGTGCCGAACGACCATCGCATCCTGTTGGGCCAGCATCGGCAGGCCGGTCAACAGGCAGACGATGATCGCGGCGGCCTTATGCATCGGTCACGGAAGTTGGGCCTTCAGCGCCCGCGCACGCTCACCGAACACGGGATCGGCATCGATCGGCACGGCCCGCGCCCGCTCATGATCGCCGGTCCTGACGTAGGCCAGGAACAGGTACCATCGGGCCTTCGCGGAGAAGGGCGACCCGTCCTCCCGGGCGAGGCGCTCCAGCTCAGGTATCGCGTGGCCCGGCCGGTCAGTGGCCAGATCGGTGCACGCGATGAAATAGCGGAGCGTGTCGTTGTCAGGCTCGGCGGTGAGCAGGACCTCCCATTTCACACGCGCCTGCGCGTACTTGCCCTCCTTGTAGGAGACCATGGCATCAGCGAAGACCGGGGCATCGGTGGCGCCCATGGCCACCGGCAGCCCCGGGTCGGGTGTGAAGTGCTCCGTGAAGAGGCGCTCGTTGGCCGATGGCCGGCCGAACCAGAGGACCGACCCGATGAGGAGGATGACGACAGCGGCCGCGTACCGCCACCAGGCGCCGGAACCGCCCTTCCCCGCCCGCTGCTCCTCCGCCCTGAGGCCGTGGAGCATGCGTTGAAGTCCGCCCAGCTCCACCGCGTGGATGTTCTCCCGCTCCAGCTCCACCTCGGCGCGCAGCGCGGGGTCCGCAGCGATGCGCTGCTCGAACGCTCCACGCTCCGCAGGGCTCATGCGATCGAGCACGTAGGCCTCGATGGCCTCGAAGGTGGGTCTGTCCAAGGTGCCCTGGCTCATGCGGCAGGAGGATAGGATTCACCACAGAGGAACGGAGGCCACGGAGAAGAACAAGGATCCACGAGCGGCAATTTCAGCCGCACTCCTCTGTATCCTCTGTCCCTCTGTGGTGAACGCATTTTCACATCTGCTGTTGATCGTCGCCACTGATGGCCTTTCGGAAGGCGCGCAGCTTCATCATGCAGCGGTACTTGATGGTACGGATGCTCTCTTCATTGACCCCGAGCTCTGAAGCGATGGCTGCGAGGTCCTTCCGTTCAAAGTAGAACCGGTCCAGGACGGTGCGGCACTTCTCATCCAGGGCGCCGTACACGGAGCGCAGGCGTGCGAGGCGTTCCTCGACGCCGTCATCGGCCTCTTCGACCTGACCGAGGACCCTGTCATCATGCACCACCCGCATATGCTTGCGCGCTGCTGACCGGAGCTGGTCCAGCCACTTGTTCTTCGCCACGCGGAACAGGAATCCCCCTGGGTCGCCGTCGGGCTGGATCAGCCCTTCCTTCACCTTGAGCCAGAGCACCGCCATGGCCTCCTGGAAGACGTCCTGTGCATCGCTGCCCGTGCCGCTGTTCTGCACCACATACTGCCGCACGGCCGGGAAATGGGCCTTGTAGAGCGCGCGCACTGTGCCCGGGTCGTTCCGGCGCAGACCGGTCCACCATAGCGGTCGTGCATCGATATCCGCGGCCTGGGCTTCCATCGGGTGATGGATGTGGTCCACGATAATACGGCGAATGCGCCAGTGGGTGCATGTGCTGAGCGGGATGCAGGCTCATCGGCCGGGCCTTCGAACGCTACATCGGTGATGCCTGGAAATGTGAACGTCCGGCTGGCCGGAACGGTGATCGTTCACATCCGTCAACCATCGCCGATGAAGGACCGTAACCCGAACATCCGCACCCATGAAGAACCCCGCACTTACCCTGGCCACCGGGGCCCTGCTGCTCTGCTCGACCTCCCACGCCCAACTGCAGCGCATTGTCGTGCAAGGCAGCGGCACACCGCAGGTCTTCACCGACATCAATGCCGCCATCGCCGCGGCGCAGCCCAACGACCGCCTGTACCTGAGCGGTGGCCTGCACACAGCGAGCGCGCTCATCACCATCGACAAGCCCTTGCACTTCATCGGCGCGGGGGTCCATCCCGACAGCTCGGCCGTGACGAGCACCACCACCTTGAGCGTGGACCCGGCAGGCACCACCGGCGACATCGTGATCACCACGGCCGCCAGCGGCAGCACCTTCACCGGCATCACCTTCGATCCGTACTACTACATCTACTACGGCACCGTTGATGCGGACGACGATCCCACGGGCCTGGTGTTCCAGCGGTGCCGCTTCCTCTCCCGCATGTACACGTACCGCGAAGCGGCCCTCAATGGCTCGAGCACGGTGTTCGACGAGTGCATCTTCAACCACCACATCTACGGCACGACCGGAGGCGCCGCCACGTTCACCCGGTGCATCCTCGACTACCAATCCGGCACGAGCAGCGCCATCAACAACTTCGGCGTTCTGGCGATCGACCATTGCGTGTTCCTGAACGTGCAGGCCTTCCGCAACTCGTCCAACGCCACGATCAGCAACAGTATCTGCACCGATCCGGACCATCCCGTCTATCAGAGCAACAACGTCACGTTCACCAACTGCCTGTTCAGCGGCAGCAGCTACACGAGCAACTCCTCGGGCGAGGTCGTGACCAACTGCCAGCTCGGCGTTCCTCCGGCGAGCATCTTCCTCAATGAATCCGACGGTGACTACCAGTTCACCGATGACCTGCACCTGGCCCCGGGCTCCGGTGGGGTGGGGGGCGCGGCCGACGGCACCGACATCGGCATCTACGGCAGCTCCTCACCCTACAAGGCCGGCGCGATGCCCATCAACCCGCACTTCCGCGCCGCGAGTATCGCTCCCGCCACCGATGTCGATGGCGACCTGCCCGTGAACATCCGTGTGGCCGCCCAATCCAACTGAACCATGCGCTCAACATTCCTTTCCCTCGGGCTGCTCACCGGCATGACCGTGAGCGCCCAGAGCATCGTGGGGTATCGCTGGTGGATCAACGACGACCCCGCCACCCTCGCCACCGCCACGAGCGCTCCAACGCCGGAACTGGTGGTCGCCAGCGCGCTCGCCATGCCCCTGTTGAACGCCGACCTCCACCGCATCACGCTGCAGGCGCTGGACGATCAGGGCTACCATTCCGTGCCCTACACCACCTGGTTCACGCGCAGCACCGGACCGGTGACCGGCTATGAGTGGTGGATCGATGATGCGATCGCGGACCGCACGGCCGGCAGCCTCGGCCCGAACACCGTGGTGGACCTCATCGCCGACCTGCCCACCGGCCTGCCTGCGGGCAACTACACCTTCACCATCCGCTTCAGCGGGGCCAGCGGCACCTGGAGCGTTCCCTTGAGCAGTGCCTTCGACTGCTTCGTGGGCATCGCGGAACTGCCAGGGGTATCGGAGCTTCTGCTCTTCCCGAACCCGGTCACCGACCAGCTCGGCCTTCGGATCAAAGCCGATGAGGCCCGTTCGCTCTCCCTGCAGGTGCTCGACCTCACCGGCGCCGTGGTGCTCGACCTCAGCTCCTGGGCCGTGTGCGGGAACGCCACCCGGCAATGGGACATCGGCGTGCTGGCCGCCGGCAGCTACCTGTTGCGCATGAGGCCCGTTCGCTCTCCCTGCAGGTGCTCGACCTCACCGGCGCCGTGGTGCTCGACCTCAGCTCCTGGGCCGTGTGCGGGAACGCCACCCGGCAATGGGACATCGGCGTGCTGGCCGCCGGCAGCTACCTGTTGCGCATCACCGGTATGGAAGGCACCTGGAGCACCCGCTTCGTGAAGCCCTGAGGCCGATCGTTCACAACCGCCCTCATCCCTCGATGTGGACCAAGAACCCTGTTTTTCACCGAACCCCTGACCCCCAACGCCATGAGAGTTCCACTACTTGCCCTGGGTGCCCTGCTGGCATCGTCTGTCTGGGCCCAGCTGCCCCTTTCCTTCTCCGGCAACGCCGGTGATGCCTGCGCTCCAGCGCAGGACCCCTTCATCCAGGCCTGGCCCGGTACCGCCGACCCGGCCAGCAGCGTGCGCTTCGCCTGGTCCGCAACGAATACCACGAACGACCCCGTTCCGCTTCAGGTGAGCGTGTACCGCGATGCCTATCTCGTAGGGACCACGCTGTTCCCCGAGGTCGTCGTGCACTCGTTCAACATCACGGCCGCGCCCAATAGCACCTCCACCGGTGAGAGCTACTGGCCTTGCGCGTACAACAGCTTTGAGCAGGGACGCACACACTCCGTCAGGGTGTCAGGCCCGGCTGGTTCGTGCACGGCCTTCTCCATCACCGTGGAGGATTCCCCCGGTGCGTTCGGCAATGACGCCGAACCGAACAACTCCAGTTCCCAGTTCATCACGGCCGCCCCGAACACCTACTACGAAGGTCATCTGCGCTACAATGGGGCCACCGATGCGGACTGGTACCGGATCGACCTGCCGGCCAATGGGGTCCTGCGGATCGAGTTCGATGGCGAGCAGCCATCTTCCTCCACGCTGGAGAGCGTTCAACTGCAGCTGCGCTTCACCAGCAGCGCTCTTCGTTACACCACAACTGTTCCGCTAGGCGCCGACCGCAACCCCTTGTCCACCAATGTTGATATTCCTTGCATGGGTAGCGAGGGTGTTTACAACCTCAGCTTGGTGGCAAGCTCAGGCTGCGACATCAGCTACCGGTTCCGCTACGTGGTGCTGCCCACGGCTTTCCCCACGGATGCCGAGCCGAACAATGGAACGCCGGGTTCGGGCGGTTCACCGGTCGCGCATGACACCTATCAGGACGGCCAGATCAACTTCGACTTCCAGGGCGGCAATGACCTGTTCAACATCGTTGCACCGTTCAACGGTGTCATGAACTTCGAGGTGCAGGCCGAGCATGCGGGCGCTGCTCCGGGCACCATGGAGTTCCGCGTATACACTTCCGCAGGCAGCACCATCCAGCTGGTGACGGTGCCCGCCGGTGCGAACGGCGTCCCGGAGACGACCACCTTCAGCATCCCTTGCCGCAGCTTCACCACGGATTACGACATCGGCATCAATGGTGTCACCTGCGGCGTATCCTATCGCTGGAAGTACTGGATGTCGCCGCCTGCATTCGCCAACGACGCCGAGCCGAACAATAGCGCTGGCGGCAGCACCGAAGCACACAACACCTGGTACGAGGGCCAGATCGGTTTCGACAACCAGACCGATGACGACATCTACAATCTGGTACCACCCTACAACGGCATCATGAACATCGAGGTGGAAGCGGAGCACGCGGATGCCACTGCTGGTACCCTTGAAGTGACCTTGCTCACCACTGCCGGATCGGTGATCGAGCAATGGGCCGTCCCGGTCGGCGCAGCAGGTTCGCCTGTGAGCACGACCCTCACACGCATCTGTCGAAGCAGCACTACGGACTATGACCTGCGCTTCCGGGACGTTTCCTGCGGCACCTCCTACCGCTGGCGCTACGTGATGACCCCACCGGTGTTCGCGAACGATCCGGAACCGAACAACAGCACGCCGGGAACACCCATCGTCCTGGCCAATGCATCGCAGGAGGGACAGCTCGGCTTCGACAACCAGACGGATGACGACTACTTCGCCTTCACACACCCGGGAGGGCCGTGGAGCCTCACGGTGAGCGCCGAGCATGCCGGCACCGGGCAAGGCAGTTTCAACCTGACGGTGATCAACAACCCAGGCACCGTGTTCGGCACCTTCTCGGTCCCTGCCGGTGACTCCTCCACACCGCTCACCAACACCTTCACGATCCCGTCACTTCCCGCAGGGACCATCTATCGCCTGCGATTGAGCGATGTGACCTGTGGCGTGAGCTACAAGCTGCTCTGCTACGATGACGATAGCGATGGTGTGTGCAATGGAAGCGACCTCTGCGCCAACACGCCTGCAGGAGAGGGTGTGAACAGCAACGGCTGCTCCTGCTCGCAAGTAACGGTGGATGATGGCGACGTGTGCACGCTGGATGCATGTTCGAACGGCATCGTGACCAACACCTTCCAGGATGCCGACGGCGACCTGACCTGCGATGCCAATGACGGCTGCCCCAACGATCCGAACAAGATCGCACCCGGCCAATGCGGCTGCGGCGTGGCCGATACGGACACCGACAGCGACGGGACCGCCGACTGCAACGACCTGTGTCCGACCGATCCGAGCAAGATCGCGCCCGGTATCTGTGGATGTGGTGTGAGCGATGTGGATTCCGACGGTGACTTCACCGCCGACTGCAATGACGGCTGCCCCAACGATCCGAACAAGACCGCGCCCGGCGTCTGCGGCTGCGGCGTGAGCGATGTGGACTCCGACGGTGACCTCACCGCCGACTGCAACGACGGCTGCCCGAACGATCCGAGCAAGACCGCGCCCGGTGTCTGCGGCTGCGGCGTGAGCGATGTGGATTCCGATGGTGACCTCGCCGCCGACTGCAACGATGGCTGCCCCAGCGATCCGAACAAGACCGCGCCCGGCAGCTGCGGCTGTGGCGTGAGCGACGTGGACTCCGACGGTGACCTGACCGCAGACTGCAACGACGGCTGCCCGAACGATCCGAACAAGACCGTGCCCGGCAGCTGCGGCTGCGGCGTGAGCGATGCGGACACCGACGGTGACCTCACGGCCGATTGCAATGATGC
>JBGAGX010000005.1:0-182239 GCA_044226515.1 Flavobacteriales bacterium
CATCACGGAGTTCAACGCCAACCTCGACGCCATCGCCCAGTGCGTGGAGAAGCAGGTGATCGACATCACCGGTTTCGCCCGCGACAAGGCGGTGGCCGAGGAGGCGATGCTGGGCCTGACGCAGGTGGTGGCGAAGGCCGCGCTCGCCTACGCCACGGTGCAGCAGGATGAAGTGCTCGCCGCCAAGGTGAACGTGGGCCTGGCCCGCCTGCGCCGCCATGCGGACGGGGTGGTGGCCCGCCACTGCCGGGCGATGCTCGATGCGGCCAACGCGGTGGGCAGTGCCCTGGAGCCGTACGGGGTGGACGCCGACCGGCTGAACACCCTGAAGGCGGCCATCCAGCGCTATGACGAGGCCCTGAGCGCGCCGCGCCTGGCGATCACCGCCCGCAAGGGCGCCACGGCCGAGCTGGCGCTGCTGATGAAGGACACCACCAAGTTGGTGACGCGCCGGTTGGATGCGCTCATGGAGGTGTACCGGCTGGAGGCCCCGGCCTTCCACCGCGCCTACATGGATGCCCGCATCATCGTGGACCGCGGTGCGCGCGCCAGCAACAACCCGGTACTGAAGGCCCTGCCCGCCACCGGCAGCAAGGCCGCCTGATCGCGCACGTGCGTATGCAACAAGGCCCGCCGCTGGCGGGCCTTGTTCGTTGGAGGCCGCCCGGTCCGTTTCACCGGAACAGGGGCAGCGCCAGGAAGAGCTGCACGATCACGGCGTTGGCGAGGTCCACGAAGAAGGAACCCGCGAGCGTGATCAGGAGGAAGGCCTTGGGCGCGGGGCCCAGGCGCTGCGCGAGCTTGTCCATGGTGGCCATGCCCACGGCCATGGAGCTGAGACCGAAGCCGATGAAGCCGCCGGCGGTGAGCGCTGCGTCGTAATCGCGGCCCAGCAGGCGGAAGAGCACGAGGTAGGCCACGGCCGCGGTGATGGCGATCTGCAGCACCACGTTCACCGCCAGGGGCGTGATGGCGGCACCGATGGCCCACAGCTTCAGGCTCATGAGGTACATGGCCAGGAACGCCTGCAGCGCGATGGTGCCGTTGCGTTCGATGGGCGCGAAGG
Organism: Flavobacteriales bacterium; assembly: GCA_044226515.1. Classification (GTDB taxonomy): domain Bacteria; phylum Bacteroidota; class Bacteroidia; order Flavobacteriales_F; family PHOS-HE28; genus PHOS-HE28. The sequence continues at coordinate 1,067 of JBGAGX010000005.1, forward strand.
CCAGTTGCACGCGGAACGCATCGGACAGGTTGGTGATGAGCACACCGCCGAGCATGGCGGTGAGGAAGCCGGGCAGCACCAGACCGGCCTTCCGGGCCCAGGCGTTCAGGCTCTCGCCGATGAGCACCGCCACGATGATCAGGAGCGTGGTGCGCATGACCTGTTCGATGGGGATCATCGGCTCCGTGCGCGCGTCACCGGCGGCCTTCGCGTCATGCCAGGGGGCCGGACCGGTGGCGGCCGGACCGTGGAGCTTCTCGCGCCGCACGATCCACCCGGTGATGGGACCGGCCACCAGGGCGCCGGCGACCACCGCCAGCGTGGCGCCGGCCACGGCCACCTCGGGGGCGTGCTGCAGGCCCACCGCCTGCGCCTCCTTGGCCCACGCTGCGGCCGTACCCGGACCGCCCACCAGGCTGATGCTGCCCACGAGCATGCCGTAGTACGGGTGCGCACCGAAGCCGAGCGCCACCAGGATGCCGACCACGTTCTGCACCACGATCATCAGCACCGTCACCGCGCACAGGATCAGCAACGGCCTGCCCCCGGCCTTCAGTGCGGAGAGCTTCGCGGAAAGGCCCACCGTGGTGAAGAACATCAGCAGGAAGAAGTCGGAGAGGGCCGTGGCGAACAGCAGTTCAAGGCCGGCGAACGCGCGCAAGGCGGCCACCACCAGGGCCACGAGCACACCGCCCACCACGGGCGAGGGGATGTCCATCCGGGCCAGGAACTTCAAGCGGGCGCAAACGAAGGTGCCCAGGGCGCCGGCGAGCAGCCCGGCCGCAAGGGTCTGTAGTTCGGTGAGCGTGAGGGTGTGCATGCGGATCGGCGCTGCGGCCCTGAATGTACCGGTCCGTGATGGGCCGGGATCCGCGCAACCGCATCACTGGAGCCCTTCCGATCATGGACCCGGCCATGGACGACCTGATGGATGGGACCGCACCTCCCAACATCCGGGAACACGGACCGGTGCATGCCGTGCGATGCCGACCGCGCTCAACTCCGCAAAGCAACCGCCCACCCCGGGGTCAACGTCTCATCCTGTGCCATGCAGCCCCTTACCGGAGGGCGGAACATGGGCCGAACGAACACACGACCACGACATGAAGGACCTTGCGGGTCTCGAGCAGCGCTTTCTCAAGCTTCTGGACCACCACGGTGGCCTGGGCAATGCCACGGCCAAGCTGTTGTTGGGCTGGGATGAGGGCACCTATGCCATGGTGAAGGATTCACTGGTGGCGAAACGATTGATCACGGTGGGACGTGGCCGTGGCGGAAGCGTGCACCTCGCCGCGGATTGGCAACGCCGGCTGGCGCTCCTTGCCGAGGCCGATCGGACGCCGGGCACCACGAGCGCCTGAGCGGCCTTTCCAGCATCACCACCCCCCGCCCAGGGAGCGGAACAGGCTCACGGTGCTGTTGAGGCGCTGTGACTGCGGACCGAACTCCGGTTGATGCGTTGGGTCCTTGGTGTTCCATCGGCCCAACAGAAACGGACCATGAAACTGTTTTCGAGCGCTATTGGATCCAGTGATGGCATCTACTTTTCCATACGCTTACGCCATCGCCCACCTCCTGTGGAAACCGTGTTGAACGGACGCTGGAGAGGGTGCCCTCGCGAAGGTCGATGGGGTGCAGCTGAACACACATCGGACCGAACACATGGGCATGCGCACATCGTCCAACCATCAACGCACCTGTTCGCTTTGTAGGGGCAACCTCTGGGTGCTGCTCGCCCTGCTGCTGCTGAGCTCCTGCATCAAGGAGGACAAGTTCGGGCTCTCCGGCTTCAAGGAGATCACCGCGTTCCAACTGGCGGGACAGGCGGGCCTTACCAGCATTGACCCCGACGCCCGGACCATCACCGTACCCATGGGCGTTGGTGCTGCGTTGGAAGCCGTGGTACCAGCCGTACTGGAGCTGTCCAACTTCGCCACGATCGCACCCGGCAAGGACGCCCCTCAGGACTTTTCGGTACCGGTGACCTACCTCGTCACTGCGGAGGATGGCAGCACGGCCACCTGGACCGTGACCGTTGTGCCCGCCTCGCCGAACCCGCAATTGCCCAACAGCAACTTCGACCTCTGGTACCCGGTGGCGGACTACCAGCAGCCCGGTGAGAGTGCGGCGAACACGGTTTGGGGCACCGCGAACCGTGCCTTGGCCATTGCCGGGGATGCCAATGCCAACCCCGAGGACCTCGGTGGTGGCGACCTCGCCGCACGCCTTACCAGCGTGCAGGCACCCTTGTTGGTGCGCATGGCGGCCGCCACCCTTTTCACCGGCACGTTCACCGAGGGCTTCCCCAGCGTAACGGATCCGGCGTCCAACATCAACTTCGGCACACCGTTCAACGGGCGTCCTACGGCTTTCCGGGTGGACTACAAGTACCTGCCCGGTGCCTCTTATGAGGATGCGGATGGCAATGTGCTCCCTGGGGGTGATGCCTGCGACATCTACCTACTGCTGGAGCGCAGGGGTGGCGGCGCGGTTGAGCGCATCGCCACGGGCTGGTTCCGCAGTACGGCGGTGCAGTCCACCTTCACCAACCTCGAGGTGCCCCTCACGTACGGACCGATCAGCGCATCGGCACCGGAGTTCCCCTACGCCAACATACGCCCCGGCGAGGCCTGGGGTGACCCACAGGCCACACCCACCCACATCACCGTGGTCTTCGCCTCCAGTGCGTTGGGTGACAGCTTCACCGGCGCCATCGGGAGCGAACTGTGGGTGAACAACTTCCTGCTGGTCTATTGAGCCGGTCATGGAGCATCTCGCGTTCGCTCTCTGTCATTCACCATCCGCACCGGCATCGACACCCTTTCTTCAACGCATGAGAACCGGAACCCTCCTCCTGACCGCGCTCATCGCATTTGGTCACGCTTTCCCGGGACTGGCCCAGAGCGATGCCCCTGCGAGCACCGGCTACACCATCACCCCGGGCAGGGCCTATTCCTCCTTGACCTTCTCCCTGAGCACACGCGATGCCGAGAACGAGGACCAATTGCTCAGGCAGGTGGTGTCGCAGAGCCGTTATCAATACCGGTTCATCGGCAACGGCGGCTATGCCATCAAGGATCATCTTACGGTGGGCTTCTCCCTGGGCTATGGCCGTGCGGAAGAGGAGATCACCGTGGTGGATGAGAACGGCCAGAACGTGACCACCAAGAGCCTGGAACAGGGCCTGTCCTTCGCACCCAACATCCGCAGCTATATCCCGATCAGTACGGGCAGGCTGCAGATCCTCGTGCAAACTGAACTGGGCATCACCGTGGGCGAGAGCTTGGAGCGCATCTATCGCGAGGACGATATCGACAAGGTGGAGGGCGACTTTGTGGAGCTTGGACTGGGAGTGAGCCCAGGCATGATCCTCTTCTTCGATCGGCACTGGGCCTTTGAGACCACGGTGGGCATCGCCGGGTTCAGGGCACGTAAAGAGGAGAAGGAGGTGAATGACAAGGAGGACGAGAAGCAACGCGTGGTGGAGACCTCTGTTGACCTACGCCTGAACCTGCTGCTCCTGAGCCTGGGCGTGGCCTATTACTTCTGATCGATCCAGGGACGCCCGCTCCTGGCAGGACCGCAGTACGTTCCGGGGCGATGCAAAGGCAAGCTATGGGAACAGGGCGCGGATCCGGGAGGCAGCGGGCTAAGGCTCGGTCCGGCCCAGCACCAAGGCCTGCTCGAACACGTTCTCCATGGCCTGCCGTTCGATGTCGCTCAACGGCCGCTCCACGGTGCGCTCGCGCCCGACGAGCACAAGCACGACGCCGGGATCGCTGATCATGCCGCGGATGGCCTTCATCTCATACTCGCTCGGTGGTGTGTCGTACCACTCCCACTGCATCATGCCGTTGGTGCCATAGTGGAGCAGGTCCTTGGCCGGTGTGATCTCCAAGTAGCGCCCGTCCTTGGTGAAACGGATCTTCTGCAGGTTCAGGGCGTTGTAGCCGGCATGGCGCACCTGCAGGCGAAGCCACAGCGGACCGTTCTGTTTCTGCGCCACATAGATGAAGCAGATGCTGGTGTCCGGTATGGTGGAGATGCGATCATCGCGGTATTCATCGAGCCCGGTCGCATCAACGGATCGTACGATATGGTCGCGCAAGGGCTTGCCGTTGGGTGCCTGTGCATAAAGTAGACCTGAGAAGGCGAAGAGGCAGATGGTGGGAAGTGGACGCATGGGAGGGTTGGGACTGTCGGTGCAAGGGGTGGGATCAATTCCAGGCAGCGGGTGTCATTTCAGCGTGAACACCAGTCCTCCAGTGAGCCCGAACTGGTACACGGTGCTGTAGGTGCTTACACCGGCGCTGGCGCCTCCGGTGCCGAAGTAGAGCCCACCACCAACCTGGTCCACGGGGCTCAGTAGTTGGGCGCCCAACTTGAGGCCCACCGTGGGAGAAGCATCGATCCGCAGCCCGAGCTTGGCGCCCCAGGCGAACTTGGTGTCACTGCCTGCGTTGCTGAACGCCGCACCGATGTTCAGGCCGCAGTAGCCATGCACCAGTTCACTGAAGGGCATGTATTGGAGGCCGCCGAGCATCACATAGCTCACGGTCACCTCGGTGGGGCCGTACTCCTGGAAAGAGGTGCGCACATAGCCTTCCGTGGGCTGGGCCTGGTAGAAGAGCTCCAAGGCCGTGCGGGGCCGCAGCTCGAATTCGAGCCCGCCACCGTAGTGGGCGCTGGCGGCGACACGTCCCTCTTGGAAGGCATAACCCGAGTAGCTGCCATACAAGGGGAAGCGGTCCTGGAAGGTGTAACCACTGAAGGCGTTCAAGCGGATGGTCTGGGCCTGCGCGAAGGCTGAGGTCAACAGCGCGGCGATCAGGATCACGGTGCGGTTCATGGTCGTTGTTCGGTCTTGATAGGTAGTGTGTCCGTGTAGCGCGATGCACCCAAGTGATGGCCGTCTCCTTGACGGCAGCACTGCAAGCGGAATTGGCGCGATGGTACCAATAGCACGGAGGTCATGGCCGCTATCAGCTTCAGATGAACAGGAAGAGCGCGCATTGGTACGATGTCCAGGAACGCACTTCGGTCTCGAAGGCGCTGCGTATCGCACTGCCCGGTTCAGCATGGCTGAGCACACCCAGCAGCAGCAAGTGCTTGGTCACGAACCATCGGGCCGTGAGCGTGACCTCCGTCCCATAGTCGAGCGCCTTCAGCTGGGAGATCGGGGCCAGTGCACCGCGGTTCTCCAACTGGTGTGCCCCCAGGAGAAACAGGTCCAGGGAGAGCTCGGTGCTGCGGCTTGCATAGCCCTTCAGTTCGATGCGGTGAGCGATGAAGTTCCCGTTGCCCACCACCTTGCGGAAGTCGATCCCCTGCACCCAGTTGCCCAGGCCGCCGGTCTGGATGGCGTCGAACCGCTCGTAGGTGGCCGTGTTCGGGTCATCGCCCTGCATGAAGCCATAGCGGTACATCAGCGAGGGCGATCCCTTCCAAGCCTGCTTGCGCATGCCCACGGCAGCGTACCAGGCATGGCTCAGCATGTCGGCCGTGGCATGTGACTGATAGGCATACTCGCTCTTCACGAACAGGCCTGTTCCCCCGATGTCGGAGACCCACAGCTTGGGGTTGATGATGTACATGCCCTCCTGGGTGATGCGCTCGGTGGGCGTGGAATAACTCCCCTTGGAGCTGGGCACCGTGATGTAGGCCAGGCCGGCATCGAAGTGCTTCCGGTCGTTGAAGTTCAGGTCGGCCCCGAGGTATTGCCGGTCGGACCCCTTGTCGGGAAAGAGCTCCTGTGGCTCCAGGAAGAAGCCCGTGGCGGTGAAGCGGCGGTATTGGACCTTTCCGATGGCACTGTGCTCATAGGTGGTGCGTGCGTTCAGGAATACGCTGCCCCGCTCGCCGGCATTGGAGCTCCCGCTGTACTTGGAGAACAGGAAGCCATCGCGGAGCTGGAAGAACTGCCGCCCTGCCGAAAGGTCGATGGACAGGTCCTCCTTCCGGCCCAGCTTGGGCATGTAGATGCCGAGGTAGGCGCGCTCCACAGCGCCGAACAAGGTCTCATCCGCGGAATAGATGTCCGAGGTGTTGCGCGCCGTGGCCATGTACGAGAGGGCCCCGTATGGCTGCACCTTGCCCTGGGCCAGTTGGAAGATGGCCGCCACACCGGGCTCCACATAGGTCTCTCCCCAGAACCGGATGCCCTGGCCGGCCGGGTCGGTGGCCACTGGGTTGCCCTGCGTAAAGGCTTCACCCTGGCCGAAGAAGGCGTTCACCTCATTGAACAGGCCGACCCCGCCATTCAGCATGACGAGCAGGCGCGAGCGCTTGGTCTTGATCAGGTCCGGGAACACGGCGCCTTGCGGGGCAGGCTTCGCCTTTGCCGAAAGCCGGACCTTCACCAGTACGGTGAGCGGTCCGCTAGGCTCGGTGTTCAGCAGCACGTATTCGGCGGCCATCACCTCAGGCACGGCCCGCACGCGGTCCAATGCGCCATCCGCCACGGATTGGCGGAACAGCGCACCCGGGCGCAGGTCGAAGGCCTTGTAGAAGGCTGCGGTCTCCGTGCTGTCGGCCAAGCGCTCCACACCATCCTCCTCGATCACGATCACCACGGAGCCGATCGGCAGGCCTTCGCTGTTCACGGCCGGCACTTGGACCCCGGGCACCTGGTGCTCCTGGGCGCTGGTCAGGGCGGGCATACCGGCCAGCAACAGAAGCAGGACCGGGAGGGCAAGGGAACTACGCATCGGCTGTTCGGGTGTGGACGGGAGCTCGGGTCACCAAAGAGAAAGGGGGCCACGTGAACGAAGCCCCCTTCCCGCAAAGGTCCATCAGTCCTTTTTAGGCATCTTGCTCTTGTAGGTACCTCCTCCATCGATGCGCAGGTCGATGCCGGTGATCCATTCGGCGGCGTCGGACATCAGGTAGAGGAAGCCATAGGCGATGTCCAGGGGATCGCCGCGGCGCTTCAGCACAAAGGACTCGGACAGCCGCTTGAGCATCTCGGGATCGTAGCCGGCCTTCAGGGTCGATTCCCCATTGTCCACCGAACCGATCAGCACGGTGTTGAAGCGCACCTCCGGACCGCTCATGGCGGCGAGGCTCTTCACCATGTTCTGCAGGCCGGCCTTGGCCGTGCTGTACTCGATGAACTCCGGGGAGGGAGTGACCCCCACCAGGGAGCCGGAGAAGGTGACCGAGGCGTTGCGCTCCTTCCTCAGGTAGGGCATGCAGAGCTTGCTGAGGTTGTAGTTGCTGATCGTATTGAGCATATACGACTTAACCATCTTCTCGGCATCCGAGCCCCACATGTCCGTGGCAGCCCCCCAGCCCACGTTGTTCACCAGGGCGGATATCTTGCCGAATTTCTTGATGGTGGCGTCCACCAGGCGCTGCAGGTCGGCCTCGTTGGTGCAATCCACGCCGATGCCCAGGGCCTCCTTGCCGCTGGCCTTTTGCACGGCCTCGGCCACGGCCGTGGCCCCTTCGGTGTTCAGGTCGGCCAGCACCACGTTGGCACCATGGTGCGCGGCCAGCTGGCCGATCGCACTGCCGATGGCACCGGCACCGCCCGTGATGATGATCACCTTGCCCTCCATGGAGAGGGGGTCTTTCAGGATGTTCTTCATGGTCAGGTTCGTTGTTATCGCTGATCTGGGAAAAGGCTCCGTTCAATCCAGGGTCTGCACGCCTCCGCCGTTCACAAAGAGGGTCTGCCCGCTCACCCACTGGCTGATGGGGGCGGCGAAATACAGGACCGCACCAGCGATGTCCTCCACTTCGCCCAGGCGCTTGATCGGGGTGTGTGACAACATCTTCTCTTCGATCTCGGGCGTGAGCACACTGGCCAGTGCCTTGGTCTTGATGGCGCCGGGCCCCACGGCATTGATGCGCACCTCGGGCCCGAAGTCCATGGCCAGGTTGGCGGTCATGTGGTTCATGGCGGCCTTGCTCGCGGCATAGGCGCTCATGTTCGGGCTCTTGTTGATGCTGCTCATCGACGTGATGTTGATGATCGAGCCGTAACCGTCCTTTTTCATGTGCGGCACACAGAGCTGCGCAAGGCGCCATGCGCTGTACACGTTGAGCTGGAAGCGCCAGGCGAAATCCTCCACGGAGATCTTGAACGGGTTCTCGCGACCGCCGCCGCCGCCGCCGGCATTGTTCACCAGCACATGCACGCCACCGAGCTCCTTCACGGTGCGGTCCACCAGGGCGCTCAAGTGGGCATCATTGGTCACATTGCATTCCACCGCGATCGCCTTGCGGCCCAGGGCCCGCACTTCCGCGGCCACGCTTTCCGCGTCCTCGAGCTTCAGGTCCGATACGGCGACATCGCAGCCCGCCTTGGCGAGCATCAGGCAGGAACCTCTTCCGATCCCCGCCCCACCTCCGGTCACGATGGCGACCTTGCCTTGGAGGTTGAACGCATCCTTGAATTCCATGTACGTGTTGGGTGTTTGGTAATGGGCCTTCTCAGCCCTTGGTGTCCGTATTGTTCGATGCCTGTTGAAGGAGCGTGCTCTTCGTGAGGTAGTCGATGGTCGCGGCAGTGGCCCCGGTGGTCAGCGCCACGACAATGGCCGCAGCGGCCGGCGCAAGGATGATGGGTTCGGTGTACCGCTGGAGAAGTACTCCGCCGGTCACCAGCACGCCGAGCACCAGGAACACGTGCTTGATCGAGAGCAGGAGTACCTTGGGGAAATAGGGGGGCTTGCCTGGCATCTTCAGGGTGAAAAAGCTGATCGCCGTCAAGAAGATCGCGAGCCCCAGCGCCGTGGGAATGGCATCCGCAAGGATGGAGGGCTCGCCCCCGGCGATCTGGTTCTGTGTAAGCGGCATGGGAGCGTGGTCCTTGAGCTTGTACCACGCCTTGACACCGTTGATGGTGGCGTTGATCAGGCCGCCGATCGAAGCGCCCACGAGCAGGACCTTTGTGGAGTGATGCGGGTTCATGTTACTTCACATATACGGGCTTGTCCCAAGTGGCCTTGGGTCATTCACGCGGAACATGCCCAAATGTCTCGACCCCAACAGGCGCGCACCGCGTCGAAAAAAAAATCCGTGTACGTATTCGCGCATCCCGTCCATGGGAAGCGGCCGGAGGGCCCGCCAGGGGTCATCGAGATCCTATGCAACAGGTGCAGCGGGCCAGCCTAGAGCGATGGCAACGCTCTTTCAAGAGCGCTCCGTCCCTGGGCGGTCATGTGCGGCACCAGCACGTAGATGCTGCTGCGGAGCACGATGGACCGGGCCTGGAGGTAGCTCAGTTCCCGACCCATGGTCACGCGATAGGACGGCCAGCCCATGAAGAGCATCACGGTGGACGCCGCGACCGCATCGAAGACGCGTTGATCCAGTACCTCCGGCAGCAGAAGGCCCTGCTCCACCAGGTGCTCGCAGAACACGCGCATCTGGTTGAACCGATGGGCCTGCCTCCGCTGGGTGATCGCGTGCATCTCGGCCGTCGTCACGTTGGACATCAGGCTCATGGTGTAGATCGCCCGGTAGGCGTCGATCACGTCCAGGGCATGCTGGTACAGTGATGCGAGCCGCTCGATCGAGCTGATGGCCCCGTGGTTCCGGGCGTTGGCATCCAGGGCAGCGGAGCAGCGCTCCATCAGCTCCAGGATGAGTTCCTCCTTGGTCCCGAAATGATGGGTGATACGCCCCTTGGTCCAACCCAGCTCCCGGGCCAGGTCATCGAACGTGGTGGCCAGGCCCCGCTCGTTGAAGACGTTCCGGGCCGTGTTCAAAAGGTGTTCCCTGCTGGCGAGTCCTTTCGCGTAGGGGCCGCGGGCTGCTGACTCATTTGCGGGGTCCTTCTCACGACCTTCAGGTGAGCTTCTCATCGGAGGAGAGGGATCCGTTCAGCGCGATGCACTGGACCGCAAGCTATGACCAACTGAGATGCACGACCAGTACCGGTGGGCCTGAACGTGCGAAGGAACATATCCCGGTCGTGCAGTGCACTGTAGAGAACACGATGAGCCCCCTAGTTGTTCTGGAACGCATCCTGCAACCTCCTTCACCGACCCCATGCGGCCGAGTGGCAGGGTTGTTTTGCGATTCCTGGATGCAAAGTGGGCCGCAACGGGTCCCTTAGGTGGACCACTCGAGCCTACCACCCGCCCCCCAACGCCCGGAACAGGCTCACGGTGCTGTTGAGCTGCAGCGCGCGTGTGGCGCTCTCCTGCAGTTCGGCCTCGAAGAGGCTGTTCTCCATCAGGATCACCTCCAGGTAGCTGGTGTAGCCGTAGTTGTACCGCGCCATCGAAAGCTCCAGCGCCTTGCGCGCGGCCTCCATCTGCGCCACGCGTGCAGCGTGCTCCTCGGTGTAGGTGCGGTAGTAGGTGAGGGCGTTGTCCACATCGGCGAAGGCCTGGAACACGACCTGGTCGCGCTCGGCGGCGGCCTGTGTGATGCGCTGCTTGCTGGCGTCGGCGAGCTTCTTGTAACGACCCCAGTTGAAGAGCGGACCCGCGAGCGAGCCGAAGCCGTTGGCCACGGCACCGTCGCCGGTGAGCAGGGTGCCGAGCTCGGGGCTCGCGAAACCCAGCAGGCCGGTGAGGTTGAGCGAGGGGAAGCGGTTGGCCACGGCCACGCCGGCGCGCTCGGTCACCGCGTGCAGGCGCTCCTCGGCGGCCATGATGTCCGGGCGGCGCGTGAGCAGCTGGCTGGGCAGGCCCATGGGGATCACTTCCGGCGTGAGGGTCTGTTCCACGTTCGGCCGGCCGCGCAGCACGGTGCCCGGACCGGCGCCCTGCAGCACACGCAGCGCGTTCTCCACCTGGCGGACCTGCCGCTCGATGTTGGGGATGGCGGCGGCGGCCACCTGCTCCTGCTGGATGGCCTGCAGCTTGTCCACCTCGTTGGTCCACCCCTCGTTGAAGCGCGCGGTGATGATGCGCGTGTTCTCCTGGCGGCTGGCGAGGGTGCGTTGCGCGATCAGCAGGCGGTTGTCGAGGTCGCGCAGCAGGAAGTAGTTGCCGGCCACCTCGGCCACCAGGCTCACCTGCAGCGCGTTGCGGATGTGCTCCTGCTCCAGGTACACGGCCATGGCCTGCCGGTTGGCGTGGCGGAGCTTGCCCCAGATGTCGATCTCCCAGTTGATCTGCCCGAGGGCCTCGAAGAAGCCGCCGTCCACGCCGCTGCCGTTGCGCTGCGCGTCGGTGCCTGCGCTGCCGCCACCGGCGGTGAGCCCGTAGTTGATGCCGGGGTAGAGGTTGGTCTTCACCGCGCCGGCCAGCAGGCGGGCCTCCTCCACGCGTGCGGCGGCCTGCCACAGTCCGCGGTTGCTGTCGAGCGTGATGCGGATCAACTGCACCAGCGCCGTGTCGTCGTACAGCTGCGCCCACTGGATCAACGCGCTCGTGTCGTTGTTCAGGGGCGTGGTGGCGAAGGTGCTGTCCGTGGCCGGCGGCGTGGCGCTGTACTTGGGGCCCACCATGCAGCCGGGGACCAGCAGCAGGACCAGGACCACGCCTACGCCGAGGCTACGGCGATGCACATGCAGGGGCCATGCCTTCGCCACAGGCTTCGGCAGGCGAAGCAGGGGGTGATGTTGCAGGCTCATGCGTGGGTCGGTGTTTGCGCACTGCCCTTCGCATCGTTCTTCTTCTTGCGCTCGATGAGCACGAAGAGGCTGGGGATGACGATGCAGCCGATGGTGGTGGCCACGATCATGCCGGCGAACACGGCCATGCCCATCACCTTGCGGGCCTCGGCGCCGGCACCGCTGGCGGTGATCAGCGGCACCACGCCCAGGATGAAGGCGAAGCTGGTCATGAGGATCGGTCGGAAGCGCAGCTTGGCACCATCGAGCGCGGCCTTCAGCACCTCCTCGCCCTCCTCCATCTTCATCTTGGCGAACTCCACGATCAGGATGGCGTTCTTGGCGTTAAGGCCGATGAGCATCACCAGGCCGATCTGCGCGAACACGTTGTTCACGTAGCTCTCGCTGAACTGGCGCATGATCCACAGTCCGAGCATGGCGCCCATCACCGCCCAGGGCGTTCCCAGCAGCACGCTGAAGGGGAGCTTCCAGCTCTCGTATTGCGCGGCGAGGATGAGGAACACGAAGAGCAGCGCCATGGCGAACACGGTGCCGCTCGAACCGGCCGCCGCCTTCTCCTGGTAGCTCATGTTGCTCCACGCATACCCCATGTCGGCCGGCAGGGTGGTCCTCGCCACCTCCTCCAAGGCATCGAGCGCCTGCGCACTGGTGTAGCCCGGTGCCGGTCCGCCCATGATCTCGGCGCTGCGGTACAGGTTGAAGCGGTTGGTGTACTGCGGGCCCACGGTGTCCGTGACGCTCGCCACGGCGCCCAGCGGCACCATGCTGCCGTCGCGGCCCCGCACGAAGAAGTCGTTGAGCGCCGAAGGGCTCATGCGGTATTGCGCATCGGCCTGGAGGTAGGTGCGGTACTGGCGGCCGAACTGGTTGAAGTTGTTCACGAAGCTGCCGCCGAGGTAGGCCGCGAGCGTCTGGTTCACATCGTCGAGCTTGAGCCCCAGCTTCTCCACACGGTCCTTGTCCACCTGGATGCTCTTCTGGGGGATGGCGCTGCGGTAGAGCGTGAGCGCGCGGCCGATCTCGGGGCGCTCCTGCGCGGCCTTGATGAAGGCGCGCGCCTGCTGCTCCAGGTATTGCGGGGTGTTGCCCTGGCGGTCCTGGAGCTGCAGGCTGAAGCCGGCGCTGGAGCCGAGGCCGGGGATCGGTGGCGGTCCGAAGGCGAAGGCGGTGGCCTCGCTGAGCTGGCTTTGGATGAGCGCGTTCACCTGCGCCATCAGCTGCTTGCTGGTGTGCTCGCGGTGGCTCCATTCCTTCAGCTGCACGAAGGCCGTGGCGCTGTTGGGGGCGATGGTGCTGTTGATGATGCTGTTGCCGTCCACGATGGTCACGCTCTCCACACCGGGCACTGCGGCGATCAGGGCCTCGAGCTTGCGCGTGACCTCGCCGGTGCGCTGCAGGCTGGCGGCGTCGGGCAGCGTCACGCTGCACATGAAGTAGCCTTCATCCTCCTCCGGCACGAAACCGCCGGGCACGTTCTTCCCGAGCAGTACCATCACCACCACGATGATGCCGAGGAAGGCGACGCCACGGACCACCTTGCGGGCGAAGAAGCCGGCCACGCCCATGTAGCCGTTGGTGAAGCGGTCGAAGAAGCGGTTGAAGGCATCGAAGAAGCGCTGCAGCAGGCCCTTCTTCGCGCTCACCTTCTTCGGCTTCAGCAGCAGCGCGGCGAGGGCCGGACTGAGCGTGAGCGCGTTGAAGGCGCTGATGAGCACGCTCACGGCGATGGTGATGGCGAACTGCTGGTAGAGGCGGCCGGTGATGCCGCCGGCCAGCGCCACGGGGATGAACACCGCAGCGAGGATGATGGCGATGGCCACCACCGGACCGGCCACCTCCTTCATGGCCTTCTGCGTGGCCTCCTTGGGCGACAGCCCGTGCTCGATGTGGTGCATCACGGCCTCCACCACCACGATGGCATCGTCCACCACCAGGCCGATGGCGAGCACCAGACCGAGCAGGCTCAGCACGTTCACGCTGAAGCCCAGCAGGGGGAAGAGGATGAAGGTGCCGATGAGCGACACGGGCACGGTGAGCAGCGGGATGAGCGTGGCGCGCCAGTCCTGCAGGAAGAGGAAGACCACCAGGATCACCAGCAGGATGGCCTCGAAGAGCGTGTGGATGATCTCGTTGATGCCCTCGCTGATGGCGGCGGTGGTGTCAAGGCTCACGTTGTACCCCAGGTCGGGCGGGAAGCGCAGGGCCTGCTCCTCCATCACCTTGCGCACGGCGGCCACCACGTCCAGGCCGTTGCTGCCGGGCGTTTGAAAAATGGCGATGGTGCTGGCCGGGCTGCCGTTGAGGCGGCTGCTCATGCTGTAGTACTCGGTGCCGAGCTCCACGCGGGCCACGTCCTTCAACAGCACCTGGGCGCCGGCATCGCTGCGTTTCACCACGATGGCACCGAACTGCTCGGGGCTCACCAGGCGGCTCTGCAGCTGGGCGGTGTAGGTGTTCTGGGTGCCGGGCACGCTGGGCTCCCCGCCGAACTGGCCGCCGGGCACGATGGCGTTGTAGGCGCTCACGGCCTGCTTCACGTCGGTCACCGTCACGCCCAGGGCGTTCATGCGGTCGGGCTTCAGCCACATGCGCATGGCGTACTCGCTGCCGCCGAACACGTACACGTCGCCCACCCCGTTGATCCGCTTGAGCGCGTCGACCACGTTGATGTAGCCGTAGTTGTTGAGGAAGGGCGCGTCGTAGGTGCCGTTGGGGCTGGTGAGGCTCACCAGCATGAGCGGGAACACCAGCGACTTCTTGGTGTTGATGCCCAGCGCCTTCACCTCGGCGGGCAGGCTGGGGTTGGCCTGGCTCACGCGGTTCTGCGTGAGCATGTTGGCATTGTCCAGGTCCACGCCCACTTCGAAGCTCACGTTGAGCGTCAACGACCCGTCGCCGGCGTTGATGCTCTGCATGTAGAGCATGTTCTCCACCCCGTTCACCTGCTGCTCGATGGGCGTGGCCACGGTCTGCTCCACGTTCACCGCGTTGGCGCCGGTGTAGTTGCCGGTGATCTTGATCATCGGCGGGGTGATCTCCGGGTACTGGCTCACCGGGATCCCGCGCAGGGTGAGCAGGCCCAGCAGCACCATGAAGATGCTGATGACCATCGCCACGATGGGCCTGCGGATGAAGAACTCGCTCATGGGAGGTGCGCGATGCTACGGGTTCAGTCCTGCGAGGAGCTGTCAACGTCCCATTCCACGGGCTTGGGCACCACGGGCACCTTGGGGTTGATGAGGGCGTTGCCCACCAGGGCCACCCGCTGGCCGGGCTTCACCCCTTCGGTGATCACCCAGTTCCCGCCCACGCGCTGGCCCACCTTCACCGGGGTCATCACCACCTTGTTGCTGTCGTTCAGCAGGTACACGCTGTAGAGGTTCTGCAGCTGGTTCACCGCGCGCTGGGGCACGAGCACGGCGTTGTTCACCACATCGGTCCTGATGCGCACCTTCACGCTCTGGCCGGGGCGCAGCACGCGCTGTTCGTTCGGGAAAACGGCCTGGATGAGGATGGACCCGGTGGAGGGGTCCACGCTGCGGTCGGCCAGGTCAAGGTGGCCGGCCTGGGGGTGCACGCTCCCATCGGCCAGCAGCAGCTGCACCTCCTGCCGGGCGGCCTTCAGGGCGGTGTCGTTCTGCGCGCTGCGGCGGAAACGCAGGATGTCCGTCTCGCTCACCGGGAAGCGCACGCGCATGTCGCCCAGGCTGCTCACCGTGTTGATGGCGCCGCCCAGGGTGCCCTTGCCCACGTAGTCGCCCACCAGCACCTTGCTGATGCCGATGACCCCGTCGATGGGTGAGGTGATCCGTGTGTAGCCCAGCTCGATGTTGGCCGTACCCAGCTTGGACTCGGCAACGCGGAGCTCGGCGAGCGCGGCATCGTAGGCGGCCTGTGCGGCGTCGAGGTCGCGCTTGCTCAGGGCGTTCATCGCGGCCAGCGGCTTCACGCGGTCCAGGTCGGCCTTCTTGTTGGCCACCATGGTCTCGGCACGCGCCACCTCACCGGCCGCCCCGTCCACCTTGCTGCGCGTGGGCAGGTCGTCGATGGTGTAGAGCAACTGGCCCTTCTTCACCGCTTCGCCCTCCTTGAAGTGGATGCCCGTGACCCAGCCCTCCACGCGCGGGATGATCTGGATGTCCTCCTGGCCGTAGGTCTGCCCCACGAACTCCGAATAGACCGGCACCGAGCGCTGTGCCACCGTCACCACGCCCACCTCGGGGCGGATCTCCACGGGACCGGTCTTCTCCCCGCATCCGAGGACGGTGACCAGGGCCGCGAGCAGGCCGTGGACGGGAAGGAGGCGCGGAGGGGGCATGCGGTTCATGGGAAGGGCCACGGGGGTTGGGCGCACGCCGCAGGCGGGCGATGAGCAAACATAGGCAGAAGCGGATGACGCGTAGCCCCACAGGACCGACCCCGGCGACGATACGACACGGATGCGCAGGGGTGACGATCATCAGGGGCCGGTGCGTGCGGTCCACGGTACTTTGGGGCTCAACCGCGCGAAGCGCACAACCATGGCCAACACGTTCGACAAGGACTACGCACGCGGCAAGGCCCTGCGCCTGAAACTGCCCCGGGAATCGATGGGCATCTGGAAGGCTCCGGAAGGCCGTGTGCCGATCGTGCAACAGATCAAGGCCAGCGACCGCGACCGGCTGCCGGAGCTGATCCCCGTGCGGCATGAGCGCATGAAGGAGAACCCCTTCGTGTTCTACCGCGCCACGGCGGGCATCATGGCCGCCGACCTCGCCGGCGCCAACAGCGGGCTGCTCGTGCAGGCCATCGGCGACTGCCACCTGATGAACTTCGGCGGCTTCGCCACCCCCGAACGCGCGTTGGTGTTCGACGCGAACGACTTCGACGAGACGCACGCGGCACCGTTCGAGTGGGACGTGAAGCGGCTGGGGGCCAGCTTCGCGCTCGCCGCACGCGCCGGTGGCTTGAGCGACAAGGAGGCCGCGGGCGTGGCCTTCGAGCTGGGCGCTTCGTACCGCGACGGCGTGCGCGAATACGCGCAACTGCCCATGCTCGACCTGTGGTACATGAAGTTCGACCTGCGCGTGCTGTCCAAGACCGCCAAGAACACAAGGGCGCGCAAGGTGCTGGCCGATGCGATCGATGCGGCCGAGAAGAACACGCACGTCAAGACCTTCTACAAGCTCACCCAGAGCAACCTTGGCCGCTTCGAGATCCGCGAGGAGAAACCGCTGGTGTACCACCCCTACGACGTGAAGCAGGAAATGGGCATGATCCTGCGCTTCCTGGACGAGTACAAGCGCACGCTGCAGGCCGACCGCCGCCACCTGTTCGACCAGTACCGCGTGGTGGATGTGGCCCTGAAGGTGGTGGGCGTGGGCAGTGTGGGCACGCGTTGCTTCGTGGTGCTGATGATGAACGACCGCGACGAGCCGCTCTTCATCCAGGTGAAGGAGGCGCGCAACAGCGTGCTGGCGCCGTTCACCACGGCCGAGACCTACGCGCACCAGGGCCGCCGCATCGTGGAGGGCCAGCGCCTGGTGCAGGCCGCCAGCGACATGTTCCTGGGCTGGAGCACCGGGCAACTGGGTCGGCACTTCTACCTGCGGCAGCTGCGCGACATGAAGATGGCGCTGGATGTGGACAGCTTCGACGAGGAGCTGCTCACCGCCTACGCGCGGCTTTGCGGCCGCGTGCTGGCGCGGGCGCACGTGCGCACCAGCAACGGGGCCGTGCTCAGCGGCTACCTCGGTGCCAGCGACGCGGGTCCCGAGGCGCTCGCGAAATTCGCCATGCTGTACGCGGACCAGACGGAGAAGGACCACGCCGCGTTCAAGCGCGGCATGAAGGGTGCTCCGCGACGCGCGGTGAAGAGCACGACGAAGCGGACGCTCATGCGGAGGCCGCCCCCCGCGAACGATGGAGCCAAGCCTGTGGTCAAGCGCGCCTCAGCACGCAAGCCCGTCGTGAAGCGGACCGTCGGCAAGAAGGCAGGCGCCCGGCGCTCGGCGAAGTCCCGCAGGACCAAGCGCTGAGCCCCTGGGCTCACTCGGCGATGAGGCCGCGCTTGCGCAGGTCCCGCACCACGTCCTGCCGCACCAGGCGGATGAGGTCGGCGGCATCGCGCGCGTCCTGCTCCACGGCCAGTCCGTCCCACACCTTCATCCCCTTCACCAGGTCGAACACGTGCACCTCCACGGCGAAGTACTGGCCGGGGGCGAAGTTCTGCGTCTCCTGCGCGGAGGGGTCCACCCAGTAGTCGTCGAGCTCCTGGGCTGCGGTGGTGGTGGTGGCCACGGGCTTGGCGTTGGGGTCGGGCTTGATGGCACCGCTCTTCAGTTGCAGGGTCACGATGCCGTCGCAGCCCGCCGCACGCACCGCCTTCAGCACCGCAGCGGTATCGCGCAGGGCGTTCAACCCGGGCAACAGGTCGTGGCTCGCCACCCCGCGACCGCTCATCTCCTGCACCAACGCATCCTCGGCCTGCATGCGGTACACCTCCTGCTTGGTGAGGGCGATCACGGCCAGCTTGCGGAAGTTGAACCGCTGCGCATCCGGCGCGGCCCACGTGCGGCCCAGGCCGGAGTCGGCGCAACCGGTCACCAGCAACAGGGGCAGGAGCAGGACGAGGGGCAGCGCCTTCGCTTGGAGCTTCGGGCGCCTGCGCCAAAGCGCTCCGGCGACGGCGCGCGCGCGAGGCAGGGGCAACGCCTGCGCTTGGAGCTTCGGCGTGCGAGGCAGGGGCACGCCTACGCCGTGCCGCCGCCGTACCCGGCTCTGGCGAAGCGCGGCAAGGCTACGGCGATGCGAATGCTTGGGCTTGTGCATGGGATCAGGGTGTTGCGCGCGGCTTGGTATGGAAGCCGTAGGAGACGGTGAAGGCCACGGTGGGCTCGGTCCAGCCGATGTTGAACAGGTACATGCCGAAGGAGAGGTCGCCCTGCTCACGCATCAGCAGCAGGCCGCGCTGCAGGTCGAGCGGTGAGTCCCACGTGCGGGTGCGCTGCGCCACGATGCCGATGAGCAGTTGGTCCAGGTCCACGGCGATCTCGCTCCAGGTGTAGGCGAAATTGTACGCGTCATCCTCCGCATCGATGACGTACTCGCTGGAGGAGTAGAACGAGAGGCGCTTCCACTCCGCCTCCACCAGCAGGCCCGGCGCCACGCCCATGGTGTTGCCGAACACGCCACCGATCATGGGCGCCGCATCCACGTGGAAGGCGTTGCCGAAACCGAACCAGCGTCCGGCCCACACACTTGCCGTGTTCCAGTCCTCCCACTGGTAGCGCGCCTCCAGGTGCAGGTTGCCGTGGTCGGCGTTGAAGGCCGGGTTCCACAGCGCGATCGTGTCGCGGTAGAGGATGGTGAGCAGCGAGGGCGTCAGCGTCCAGCCTCCGGCGTTGGAGTCGACCGCGGGCGCGGCGGCATCCGGCCGGTCCTGGGCCTGTGCGGCGGTGCCGGTCACCAGCAGGGCGGCGAGCAGCAGCGAGGGCGGTAGGGTGTGCAGCTTCATCCGCCCAAGGCGATGGTGATGGCGACCATCAGGACGCCGAAGAGAACAAGGTAGAGGATGGTGCGCATCACATGGAAGCCGGTGTACATGGCCAGGCGCCAGCCGATCATCCCGAGCATCACGATGGCGATGGCGTTGCTCACGCGCAGGGCGATGGGCGCATCCTGGATGAGGAAGAAGGGGATCACCACGGGGAAGGTGATGAGGAACACCCACAGCAACACGGCGAGCGCGCCCTTGAGGTCGGCCAGGGTCAGCCACGGCTCGCGGCTGCTGTCCGGCTGTGCGGCGACCCGTTCGCGCAACGCGGCGCGTTCGGCCGGGGTCATCAGGCGTGCGAGGCGTTCGGGCATCACCTCGCTGAAGGCGCTCAACACCGTGGTATCGTCCGTCGCGGTGCGCAGGCTGCGTGCGAGCTTGAACCGCCGCCCGCGTTCGGTGATCGCGCCCATGAGGTAGAAGCACGCGTCCACCACGCCCCAGGCCAGGTTGCAGTACAAGGCGGCCCGCCACATGTCGCGCACCGCCTCCGCACCGGCGTTCAGCACGCTCAGCGAACTGGTGAAGGTGAGGGTGACGATGAGGCCGAACAGGGCCTCGGTGCTCCGGTCCAGCGGGTTCAACCAGCGTTTCCCTTCGTACCGCTCGATGTCCATGGGGTCAGGGGGTGGCGCGCACGGCGCTGCGTGGTGTGAGCGTGGCGTTCATCCGCCCAGGGCGATGGTGATGCCGACCATGGCGACGCCGAAGACCACCATGAACAAGACGGTGCGCCACCGCTTGAAGTCGGCGTAGCTGGCCAGTTGCCGGCCGATCAGGCCCAGCATCAGGATGGCGATGCCGTTGCTCACGCGCAGGGCGATGTACGGGTCGTGGATGAACACGAAGGGCAGCGCCACGGGGAAGGTGACCAGGAACACCCACAGGAACACGCCGAACGCACCCTTGAGGTCGGCCCCGTGCAGGCGCGCGGCCCGTCGTGGCTCGGGGATGGTGGCCAACCGCGCGCGCAAGGCCTCCTGCTCGCCGCGCGAGAGCACGTCCACCACCAGTTCCGGCATGGCCTCGCGCAGCACCGCCTGCACCTGTTCCGGCGTGGTGGCGGAGCGCAGGGTCCGCAGGCGCTTGAGGCCGCGTCCGCGTTCCGCCAGGATGCCCATGAGGTAGAAGCACGCGTCGATCACGCCCCAGGCGAGGTTGCAGCCCAACGCGCCGATCAACATCTCGCGTACCTCGGTGCGGCCGGCGCTCATCACGCTCAACGAACCCGTGAAGGTGAGCACCATGATCAGGCCGAAGAGGGCCTCCATGGAACGCTCCACCGGATCCAGCACGCGCTTGCTTTCCTCTTCGGTGCTCATTGCAGGTCGGGCATGAAGAGCAGGAGCATGGCGATGACCGCGTACACCATCAGCAGCTGTACGCCCTTGAACCACTGCGACCGGCCGTCGGAGGTGATGGAACCGGCAAGCAGGGCGGTGAGGAGCACGGCCACGATGGTGCCGGAGCCGAAGCGGATCAGCAAGGGCGCACCACCCATGAACAGGCTGCTGATCACGAGCACGGGCGTTACGAAGAGCACGATCTGCACGCAGCTGCCCATGGTGATGCCCAGGCTCATGTCCAGCTTGTCCTTGCGGGCCACCGCGATGGCCGAGAAGCTCTCCGCAGCGCCGCCCACCAGGGCCAGCAGCACCATGCCGATGAAGGCCTGGGAGAGGCCGAGCACTTCGCCGGTGCCTTCGGCCGCGCCCACGAGGATCTCGCTCATCCACGC
The DNA here is from genome assembly GCA_044226515.1 of Flavobacteriales bacterium. Taxonomy (GTDB): domain Bacteria; phylum Bacteroidota; class Bacteroidia; order Flavobacteriales_F; family PHOS-HE28; genus PHOS-HE28. Next base: position 21,875 of record JBGAGX010000005.1, read on the forward strand.
GGCCAGTACGGAGGCCAGCACCAGCAGCACGAGCGCCTTCGGAAGGGATGGCTTCGGCCCCTGGTGCTCCTCACCGCCGCCGACGGCCTGGAACAGGTGCTTGTGCGTGCCCAGGGTGAAGACGAGGTAGAGCGCATAGCCCACCAGGAGCAGCACGGCCACCCACACGTTCAACGAGGCGATCACGCTTTCGTCCACCCGGCCCTCGAAGGTGCGGTAGAAGGCGCTGGGCACCATCAGGCTCACCACCACGATGAGCATCATGGAGGTGAGCAACCGGGCGTTGGCGGGGTTGAACTGCTGTTCCTTCTTGCGCAGGCCTCCCAGGAGGAAGGACAGCCCGGTGGCGAAGAGCGCATTGGCCAGCACCGCACCGGCCAGACTGCCCAGCACCAGCTCATGCAGGCCGGCCCGAAGGGCGACCACGGAGATGATCAGCTCCGGGGCGTTCCCGAAGGTGGCGTTGAGCAATCCGCCCACGGCATCGCCGGTGTGCACCGCCACCTTCTCCGTGGAATGCACGATGAGCTGGGCGATGGGGATGATGGCCAGCGCCGCAGCGAAGAACACCAGCGGCACCGAGGCTTCCGCGTGCTCCAGCCACACGGTGACGGGGATGAAGGCGAAGAGCCAGTTCGCCGATGGCTTCAAGAGGGAATGCAGGTCAAGGCTCATGGGAAGGGTTTGTGATCCGGGTTGAACCGATGGGCGAACAGACGGCTGAGGAACATGAAGAAGAAGCTGGTCGAAAGGCCGGCCATGAGGATGCCGACCAAGGCCTCGGCGGAGGAGAAATTCCGCCACGCGGGCGACAGCACCACGTCACCATAGCCCACGGTCGTATAGGTGATCGATGAGAAATAGAATGCCGTGTTCAGGTCGGGCAGGATCCCCTTCCAGGCATAGAAGCCGCCCCAGATCATGATCTCGAGGATGTGCAGGAAGATCAAGCCCCAGGACACACGGACCAGCAGCCATACCTCGGTCCAGAAGTGGTGATGCGCACGCTGCAGGCCATGCCGGAACCACCGGCTCATGATCATCAGCCCCGTTGCGTGGACCGCCACGCACAGGCCGGCCAATCCACCGATGTACAGGAGCCGCAGGACCGGGCTCAGCGGAAGGGGCCCCAAGGGGATCGGTGATTCCATGCCTGACGGGGGACAGGTACGAATGTGATGGAAAAACCGATCTTCACCAATGACCATCGATCAGCGATGCCATGGACAACCCCGAGAAGAACGCCGTACCCGCCTGGCCACCGGCCGTGGCCGTGGACACCTTCATCCGCCTGGTGCTCCTCGGCGGACTGCTCCTGTGGTGCGTGCTCATCCTTGCTCCGTTCACCTCCATCCTGCTGTGGGCGGTGATCCTGGCGGTGGCCATGCACCCCTTCTTCGCCGTGGTGACCCGCTGGTTCGGTGGCCGGCACGGCTGGGCCGCCACGGCGCTCGTGCTCGTGGGCCTCGCCATCATCCTGGTGCCCACCTACTTCACGGGAAAGAGCCTGGTGGAGAGCATCCAGGTGCTGCGCGCGCACGTGCAGGCCGATGCCATCCACGTGCCCCAGCTGCCGGCCGAGTGGTACCAGGACAAGGGCTTCAAGGGCACCATCGCCAAGCGTTGGCCCGCCTCCGATGGTGCGGTGGCCGAGCTCGTGAGCGACAACGCCGACAAGGTGCGCGACGGCGTCACCTTCCTGGTGAGGACGCTCGGCGGCTTCACCGCCGACATGGTGAAGTTCATCCTCTCGGTGATCGTGGCCGGCGTGCTGCTCGCCCATGCGCGGCAGGGCGGCAAGGTGGCCGAGCGCTTCCTGGACCGGGTGATGGGCCCGCGCGGGCCCGCCATGGTGGACCTCGCCGCCAGCACCATCCGCAACGTCGCCAAGGGCATCCTGGGCGTGGCGCTCATCCAGACCGTGATGTTCGGCGTGGGCGTGTTCGTCGCCGGTGTGCCCGCCGCGGGCCTGCTGAGCATCCTCGCCTTGCTGCTGTGCATCGTCCAGGTGGGCGTGGGCCCCGTGGCCATCGGCGTGATCGTCTACGCCTGGGCCGCCATGGACACCACTCCCGCGATCCTGCTCACCATCTGGTTGGTGATCACCATGGTGTCCGACAACATCCTGAAACCGCTGCTGCTGGGACGCGGCGCCGCCGTGCCCACGGCCGTGATCTTCCTGGGCGCCATCGGCGGTTTCATCCTCTCGGGCTTCATCGGCCTCTTCACCGGTGCCGTGGTGCTCAGCATCGGCTACCGCCTGATGCTGGGCTGGATGGCCGGGGTGCAGCAGGAACTGGGGGCCGGGGGCGACAGCGCCACGTGAACCATGAGGCGGACGCTCGCATCCGCGTCGATCTTCGCGCTGGCCGCCGCTCCGCTGCTCGCGCAGCCGGACACCACGCGGCAAGCCCCTTTCCGTGACACCCTGGACGGCGCGCTGGACCTGAGCCGGGTGCTGGTGGAGTACAACGGCTTCGTGCCGGTGCTCTCGGTGATCACCGAGCCCGCGCTCGGCGGCTTCGGCCTGGCCCTGGCACCCATTTTCCTCACCCAGAAGCGGCGGCCCGACGGCGGCTACATCGCACCCGACCTCACCGCCGCCTTCGCCATGCACACGGCCAACCAGAGCTGGGGCTTCGGCGGTGGGCGCGCGGGCACCATCGTGCCCTGGGGCCTGCGTTACCGCGCCTTCGCGGCCTACGCCGATGTGAACATGGACTTCTACCGCGAGCTGCCCGTGGTGGGCGAGCAGCGCATCGGCATGAACATGAAGGCCGTGCCCGTGCTGCTGCAGGCCATCAAGCAGGTGGGCCGCACGCCCTTCTACGGCGGCCTGCGCTACGTGTGGAGCAGGGTGCGCTCCACGTCGCGCGATCCCGTGTTCGAGGACGTCTTCCCCGCGCAGGAGCTGGACCGTACCACCAGCCTGCTGGGCGCGGTGCTGGAGTTCGACACGCGCAACAACGCCCTCACCACCGACCGCGGCTGGCGTGCGCACCTGGACGCCAGCGTGAGCGCCACCGCCCTCGGCTCCGACTACGACTACCAGAGCGGTGAGCTCTTCGTGCACGGCTGGTGGCCCTTCGGCAAGGGCTGGGTGAGCGGCATCCGGCTGCAGGCCGACCAGGTGTGGGGCGAGCCGGCCTTCTACCAGCTCCCCTTCCTGCAGCTGCGCGGCATCCCCCTGATGCGCTACCAGGGCCGGGTGACCGTGCTCGCCGAGACCGAGCAGCGCATCCACCTGTGGCGCCGCTGGAGCACCGTGGCCTTCGTGGGGGCGGGGCGCGCCGCCGCCGCCTGGGACGAGGTGCCCGCGGCGGAGACGCCCATGAACGTCGGCTTCGGGCCGCGCTACCTGCTGGCCCGCGCCTTCGGGCTGCAGGCCGGCGTGGACGTGGCCTGGGGACCGGACAGCTTCGGCTGGTACATCACCCTGGGGAACGCCTGGATCCGCTGAACATGATCATCCTGCATTGCGATCAACTCAAGACCTTCGTCACATGAAGCGCATCCTGACGACCACTGCGGTCCTGCTCTCATTCTCGGCCTCGCTGAACGCACAGGTCTTCTCCAACAAGGAAGTGGGGAAGAAGAACAAGGCCCTGGCCGACAGCCTGAAGCGGAGCGAATACCCCTACGCCTTGCCGATCTGGGGCGAGCAGGCCACGAAAGCCGGCTTCGACCTGCCGTACTCCGCAGGGATCAGCACCCAGTACTTCGGCCAGCGCAGCGACCTCATCATCGAGAACCTGATGGTGGGCTTCAACGGCAAGGAGATGCACGACCTCGACGGCCTCATCCGCTTCAACGAGGCCAAGGCCAGCAGCGATGGGCTCTCGGTGCGTCCTGATGTATGGGTGTTCCCCTTCCTGAACGTGTACGCCATCCTGGGTCGCAGCAGTGCCAGCACCGAGGTGGGCTATGGCCTGTGGCTTCCCGATACCAACGGGGTGGACCAGGAGGTCTTCAGCCAGACCACGAAGGTCGAGTTCGTCGCGAACACCTTCGGCTTCGGCCTTACACCAACGGTAGGCGTGGGCGGCGGTTTCCTTGCGCTGGACATGAACATGACCTGGACCGACGTGCCGCAACTGGACAAGCCGGCCTTCGCCTTCGTCTTCGGCCCGCGGCTGGGCAAGAACTTCAAGCTCGGGACACCGGGCCGCGCGGCCACCGTCTGGGTGGGAGGCTTCCGCTTCAAGATCAACACCGGTACCACCGGCTCCATCCCCCTGGCCGATGCGCTGCCGGTGGACCAATGGCAAAGCAGTGTGGACCAGGGCCAGGCGCGTGTGGAGGAGCTGGACCAGCAGGTGGATGCGTGGTGGAACAGCCTTACGCCCCTTGAGCAGGCCAACCCCATCAACCAGGCGAAACACAATTCGGCCAATGCCGCACTGGACCGTGCGGGTGCGTTCCTGGTCGATGCCGGGAGCGCCGTGGCCAATGCGAGCACCTCCACCGTGGAATATTCCATCGACAAGCGCCCGGCCGACATGTGGAACTTCATCGTGGGCGGCCAATACCAGCACAACAAGCATTGGATGGTGCGCGCCGAGTTCGGCTTCCTGAGCTCACGCACCCAGCTGATCGCTGGCCTGCAATACCGCTTCGGGCTTTAAGCAGCCCGCGCTCCGCCACACCGCGCAGGTCGATCCGCGGCGTGTACCGCGTCATTCCGCGGCGCCCACCTTCTTCAGCTCGTTCTCCCACTGGCGCTGCTGCGCCTTGCCCACACCGATGGGGATGCCCACCAGCACATGCCAGCCGCGGTTGGTCTGCGCCGCGCCCACGGGGTCCTTGCGGATGTCGGTGAGGCCCTGGTAGTACCGCACCAACAGGTTCATGCCATAGCCCTTCATCAGGCGGTAGCCGAAGGCGCCCACCACCCCGGCATCGATCGCCCGGTAGCTGTCGCGCGTGTCCAATTCGTAGGTGAGGTCGTCCGGGTCCTGCACCTCCTTCGTGAACACGTCGTACGCCTTGTAGCCCAGGCTCAGTTGCGGACCCGCCATCACGAAGAAGCGGCCGATCGGGTACTTGGCCATGATGGGCACGTTGAAGTAGTTCAGCTTGCGCGTCACGCTGCCGCCCACGAACACCGAGTCGAGCGCGGCGTCACCCAGCGAGTAGACGGGCAGGCCCTCGGCGCCCCAGGGCGACTTCACCATCACGCCGGTGGCGATGCGCCACTTCGAGCGCGTCTTGAAGTCGAAATAGAAGCCCAGGTTCCAGCCCGGGCGCACCGTCGCACCGTCCACGCCACTGAGGCTGCTCCAGGTGCCACCGCCCTCCAGCCCGAATTCGATGTTGCCGGTGTTCAACTTGTCGCCGAAAAGCAGCGAGATCAACACCTGCCCCTGGGCCCTGCTCATGGCGATCACCAGCAGCGCGCTGCAGGCCAGACGGGCCGCGGTGCGCAGGGTGCCGTCCTTCCTGTTCATGGCGCCAAGGTACCGCGCGCCGATGACCGCGCACTTCCATCACCTTTGCACCAGCACACCCCGCCGATGGATCCCCGCCTCGCCGCCTTCGAACGCCTCCTCAACATCATGGACGACCTGCGCGCCAAGTGCCCGTGGGATCGGAAGCAGACCCTGGAGACCCTGCGCCCGCTCACCATCGAGGAGACCTACGAGCTCGGCGACGCGATCCTGGAGGGCGACCTCGACGGCGTGCGGAAGGAGCTCGGTGATCTTCTCCTCCACATGGTGTTCTACGCCAAGATCGGCCAGGAGAAGGGCGCCTTCGACATCACCGACGTGCTCAACGGCATCTGCGAGAAGCTCATCCACCGGCATCCGCACATCTACGGCGAGGTGCAGGTGAAGGACGATGAGGAGGTGAAGGCCAACTGGGAGAAGATCAAGCTGGCGGAGAAGGCCAAGGCGGGGGCCACGGAGAAGAGCGTGCTGGAAGGCGTCCCGCGCGGCTTACCCAGCTTGGTGAAGGCCATCCGCGTGCAGGACAAGGCCCGCGGCGTGGGCTTCGACTGGGAGCACCGCGACCAGGTGTGGGCGAAGGTGAACGAGGAGTTGGGGGAACTGAAGCACGAAGTGGATGCGGGCTCCACCAAGCAGGCGGACGAGCTGGGCGATGTGCTCTTCAGCCTGGTGAACTACGCACGCTTCCTGGGGATCGACCCCGATGAGGCGCTCGAACGCACCAACCGCAAGTTCATCCGGCGCTTCCAGTACCTCGAGCGCGAGTGCGCGAAGGACGGGCACACGCTGGGCGAGATGACGCTCGCGGAGATGGACGTGTACTGGGAGCGCGCGAAGGGCACCGTGTGATCCGGGAAGGCCCTCCTGCGGACCACCGAAAAGAGAAGTGGGCGCGCGCTACGGGCACGTTGTGATCCGGTAAGGCCCTCCTGCGCACCACCTAAAAGATACGTGCCCGCTTCCGGGGCCACTTCCAGTTTTCGGACGACAAGCCTACCTCCGACCCGCCAGGCTCTCCTGGCCGCCTGCGGGTCGCCCCGCTATTGGCCCCTCTTGGACCGGAGGAAAGGCTTGTTCGTTCGTCCAAACACCAACACACCGCAAACGTAAAGGGGTGCCCGCTCCTCGGATGTAGTATCCGGACTACACGTGCCGGAGGCCTAACTTCCGCGTCCGAAACCCGCTTCTATCAAGGGCCATGGAACCATGGAAGGTGCTGATCGCGGATGACCATGTGATCATCCGTCGCGGCCTGCGGAACCTGCTGCAGGACCAGCTCGGGGTACGGCACATCCGCGAAGCGGCCAGCCTGGCCGAACTGCTCACCGCCCTGCGCGGGCCTTCGCCGGACCTGCTGGTGCTCGACCTGCAGCTGGGCGATGGACATGCGCTCGATGTGCTCGAGGACGTGCGCGCGAAGCACCCTGACATGCGCGTGCTGGTGTACACCATGAGCCCCGAGCACATCTACGCGCCGCGTGTGATGGCCATGGGGGGCGCGGGCTTCGTGAGCAAGCAGGCCGACGAGGAGGAGGTGGTGCGCGCCATCCGCCGCGTGATGCAGGGCCGTGAGTACCGCAGCCATGAACAGGAGCTGCGGCAACAGGAACAATCGGGGATGCGCAAGGCGGCCGCCACGGATCCCTTCAACGGGCTGAGCGACCGTGAGCTGCTGGTGATGAACGACCTGCTCCGTGGGTACGCGGTGAAGGACATCGCCGAGCGGCTTGAGCTGCGGCCCACCACCGTGGCCACCTACAAGGCCCGCCTCTTCGACAAGCTCGGCGTGTCCAACCTCTTGGACCTGCAGCGCCTGGCCCAACTGCATGGCTACCACACCTCCTGATCCCTGCGGGCGGGCGGTCGCTTCCGTGCGCACGGCGCTCGCCGTGCTGGCCGTGATGACCGCCGCGCATGCCCGGGCGCAGGAGACCATGCTGTGGAGCGCACAGCAATACACCTCGCAGAACGGACTTCCGCAGAACAGCGTGGTGAGCATGGCCATGGACCGCCAGGGCTACCTGTGGTTCACCACCGAAAGCGGCCTGGTATGGTTCGACGGGCTCACCTTCCACCTGCCGGAACAACCACGGGGGGCCGGGGCGGCGAGCGAACGCATGCGCGAGATCACCCCAACGGCCGATGGGCACCTCCTGCTCATGAACGCCAAGGGCGACCTTTTCGACCTCAACGACCGTGGCATCGCCCGGTCATGGCCCATACCACCAGCCACGCGGAGCCCTCGGGCCGTTCATGGTGGGGTGCTTTCCGTGGACCACATGCGCCGCCTCATCGAGCAGCTGGAGCCCCTTCCGGGGCATGACCGCTGGGAAGGGATCCACCTCACCGTATTGCCCGTCAATGCGACGGAATGGCTGATCGGTGGTCGCGAATGCCTGCTGCACTATGAAGGTGACCGGCTGCGCGACACCATTCCCGTGCCCGGAGGATGGACGGACCTCTTCACCGTGGGTGGCTCGGTCTATGTCGTGGATGCCAGGCGCGAGCTGCACCGCTGGGTTCCGGGCAGCGACCGGCTGACCCCGGCAAGGCTGATCGGCGCCGACCTCGCCCGCATCGTCAAGCGGCCCCGCCTGTGGCTCATCGACCAACGGTACGGAGAGGTGCACGCCTACCTGCGCGATGGAGCCACCCTCTACCTCATGCGGCCCACCACCGACCCCGATACCCTCCGCGCCGACAAGCTCCCCGTGGAACTGCCCACCGGTTGTGCCGTCAACGATGTGCTGTGGAGCGACGAGCACCACGTGCTCCTGGTGGGCACCGATACCAAGGGGCTCTTCGTGTACCGCGAACGCGCCTTGCGCACACGCCTTTGCCCGTCGGACCAGCCCGGCTGGAACGATGCGTACTACGCCATGGCCCCGCTGGACGATCATCGCGTGCTGGCGCTCGCGACCGATCACCGCACGCTGTTCGATCGCGACGGCTGCAGGCAGGTGTGGGAGCTGCCCTACTCGTTCAACTACGAATGCCTGCGGACCCTGGACGATGGCCGGCTCGCACTCGCCCATGCCAGCGAACTGGAGCTCTGGGACCCTTCGGGGAGCCGACCCTCCGAGCGCACCTCCCTGCCCGACGCCACCCGCATCTTCTGCTTCCTGGAACGGCCGGAAGGTCTCTGGGTGGGGCATGCCCATGGCATCGACCGCGTCAAGGACGGCCAGGTGACGCCGGTGATGCGCAGCCGCGGCGTGACGGTGATGCGACAGGTGGGGCGCTCCGTTTGGGCCGGCACATGCGTAGGGGTGCTGCGCTACGACACCGGTACGGGTGCCATCGATACCATCCCCGAGGTGCGCAACAGCTGCGTGCGTTCCATCGAGCTCGTGGGTGACCGGGTGTTCATGGGCACCTATGGCGCGGGCGCCTTTGTGCATCACCAGGGCCGCACCGTGAAGCTGCCCATGGACCGGCAGGGCTACCTCACCCACGTGCATAGCTTCATGGCCGATGGCACCGGCCACCTTTGGATCAGCTCCAACCGTGGTCTGTTCAGGGTGGCGCTCAGCGCCATCGACGCCTACCTGAAGGGCCGTACCGGCCAGCTGTACTACGCCTACTACGGCACCGGTGACGGCATCGTGAACCCCGAGTTCAATGGCGGCTGCGACCCGGCCCACGTGCGCCTCCGCGATGGTCGTGCCCTCTTCCCCACCCTCGAGGGGCTGGTGGAGTTCGATCCCGATCACGTGCCGGACCCGGTGCCGAAAGGCCGCGTGTTCATCACCCAATTCGTCCAGGACGGAGTTGAACAGGACCTTGCACGGCCGGTGCGCATACCGCCCACGCACGATGACCTGCGCATCCGGTTCTCCCTTCCCTACTGGGGATCCCCCGTGAACCTCCAGCTCGAATACCGGCTCGGCGACCTCAACGACCGGTGGGTGCCCATCGGCACGTACGAGCGCGAGCTCCACTTCACCCGACTGCCGGCGGGCACCTACACGCTGGCCATCCGCAAGCTCGGCGCTCCGGCAACGGAGGCCCCTGCATCGATCCGCTTCGAGGTGCTCACTCCGTACTACCGCCAGCGCTGGTTCCTCGCCCTGTGCGGCATCGCCTCCGCGGTCCTGCTCTTCCTCGGCATCCGCGTGAACGAGGCCCGCCTGCGCCGCCGCAACCAGGAGCTCGAGCTCGCCGTTCGTGAGCGCACCCGCGCGATGGAGCTGGCCAATGAACAGCTGCGCCGATCGGTGGAGGTGAAGGAACGCCTGGTGTCCATCATCTCGCACGACATCGTCACCCCGCTGCGCTTCATCGCCCGTGTGGCCCGCCGCACCAATGCCGGACACGCGGGTCCCGACCTGCACGGCGACCTGCGCGACATCGCCCTCAGCAGCGACAAGCTCTACGCCAACGCCCGCAACCTGCTCAGCTGGATCAAGCACCAGGAAGGACGCATCGAGCTGCGGCCCATGCACGTGGCCCTCAACCCCCTGGTGGAGGAGGCGCTCGACGTGGTGCGCGCCCTCGCATCAAGCCAGGGCGCCAGGCTGGTGAACGACGTGCCCCTCGATGACGTGCTGCGGACCGACCGCGACGTGGTGCTCATCATCCTGCAGAACCTCATCTCCAACGCGGTCAACTACACCCGCGAGGGCGAGGTGCGCGTACTCGGCGAACAACGCGACGACCACTACGCGCTGAGCGTGTGCGACACAGGGCCCGGCATGTCGCCCAAGGCCCTGGCGCATGTGCGCGACATCCTCAGCGGACGGCACGGCCGCCGCGGCACCGAGCACGGCGACCCCGAGATGCAGGGCCTCGGCTACGTGATCATCGGTGAGCTGGGGGCGCTGTTGGGCGGCAGCGTGGACGTGGACCTGCGGCCCGGAGGCGGCACCACGGTGACCCTGCGACTGCCCCTGCGCACGGAGCCCCCCGGCCCCATGGCCTGAGCGCCATCGCATTTAACATTCGTTGACAGCTCGGGGCACGCGCACGCGCGAACTTCGGCGGTGTTCCACGCACCGAACGCCATCGCCATGCGCCACATCCTGCTGCTGCCCGCCCTCTCCCTGCTCACCATCACGCTCACCGCCAAGGCCGCATCCCATGTGGAAGGCGCCGGCAACGTGGTGCGCAGGTCCCTTTCCGTACCGCCCTTCCACGGCATCCGGGTGGAGGGCGCCCTCGATGTGGTCCTCACCCCGGCCCCCGCACAACAGGTGGAGGTGGAGGCCCAGGAGAACCTCGTGGACCTCGTGACCACCGAGGTCCGCAACGGCATCTGGACCATCCGCACGCGCGAAGGCTACAGCACCGACAAGCCCTTCGTGGTGCACATCAGCGCGCCCGTGATCGATGCGGTGTCCATCGACGGCTCCGGCGACGTGAAGGGACAGGGGCCCTTCGCCGCGGGCAAGGTGCATCTTGGCATCCAGGGCAGCGGCGACCTCGACATGGCCTTCACCGCCACCGCCGTGGATGTGGCCGTGCAAGGCTCGGGGGATGTGAAGCTGGCCGGCACCTGCTCCGACCTGAACGCGGCCGTGCAGGGGAGCGGCGACATCAATGCCCGGGACCTGAAGGCCGAAAGCGCGCGGGCCTCCTCCACTGGCAGCGGCGACATCACCGTGTGCGCCACCAAGCGCCTGAACGCGGCGGTGGCCGGCAGCGGCGACGTGGTCTACACCGGCGACCCACAGACCGTGGACAAGCAGGTGGCCGGCTCCGGCGAGGTGCGCCCCATGCGCTCGAGCGGCAGGCTCTGAGCCGACGGCTACCTTGGCGGGACATGCCCGAGCAGTTCCCGCCCAAGCGCTTCACCCTGCCCCTGCGCATCGCGCTAGGCGTGGTGCTGGCGGGTCTGGTCTTCAGGGTGCAGCACTGGCCGGGAGCTGGCGCATTGCTGGTCACCGGTGTCGCCGGCATCGTGCTGATCTATCCGATCCGGTATGCTGCGAAGCATCCGAAGCTGTTCCTCGATCATGTGAAGCTCAGCCTCGCGGTGACCTGGCCGCTCGGCACGCTGTTGCAAGCCCAGCATTGGCCGTGCGCGGAACCGGTGTCGCTCGCAGCCTCCGTGTTCGGCCTTGTGTGGATCACGCAGGCCGGCGTGGCCGAGTTCTGGAGCGATCCGGAACGCCGCACGCCCGGTGCGGTATCCATCACCCTCTTCAGCCTGGGTCTGTTGCTGGTGATCTCCGGTACGCTCTTCCGCATCCAGCATTGGCCCTTTGCGACGGTGCTGCTCGTCGTCGGGCTCGCGTGCTGCGCGCTCTGGGCGGTGGTGGAGTTCCTGCTGCCGCGCAGGAGCAAAGGCGACGGAGCGAAGAGGCCTTAGCCCTTGAGCGCTTCAGCCCCGCCCACGATCTCGAGGATCTCGTTGGTGATGGCCGCCTGACGCGCCTTGTTGTAGGTCAGCTTCAGGCCCTTCAACAACGAATCCGCGTTGTCCGTGGCCTTGTGCATGGCCGTCATCCGCGCGCCGTGCTCGGCGGCGAAGCTGTCCAGCAGCGCCTTGTAGAATTGGATCTTCAGGCTCTTGGGGATGATCTCCTCCACGATGGTGGCCCGGTCGGGCTCCATGATGTGGTCCACCTTGGCGGCCTCGTGGCCCTCGCCGGGCTCCGTGGGCAGCACCGGCAGGAACTGCTCCTCGGTGATCACCTGCACGGCCGCGTTCTTGAACTTGTTGTACACCAGGGTCACCTGGTCGTACGAACCGTTCGCGAACAGGCCCATGATCTGCTCGGCCACCGGGGCGGCCTTGTCGAAGTTGAGGCCGTCGAACAGCCGCGCCAGGTCGGCGGGCAGGTCGGCGTTGAAGTACTTGGTGCGGCGGTAGGTGTCGAGCGCCTTCTTGCCCACGGGCAGCACATGCACGGCACGACCCGCGGCCTCGTGCTCGGCGGTAAGGCGGCGGATGCTGCGGTACACCTGCGTGTTGAAGGCCCCGGCCAGGCCGCGGTTGCTCACGATGGCCACCAGCAGCACCTTGTTCACCTCGCGCTGGGCGCTGTACACGCCTTCCCCGCTGTCGAGGCTCGCGCTCACGTTGCCCAGGATGGTCCGCAGCTTCTCGGCGTAGGGGCGCATCCGGATGATGGCGTCCTGCGCACGGCGCAGCTTGGCAGCGCTCACCATCTTCATGGCGGCGGTGATCTGCTTGGTGCTGTTGACCGAGACGATCCGGTTGCGGACTTCCTTCAGGCTGGGCATCGCTGCGGGCGGGCGTTCGGGTTAGGCGAAGCTCTTCACGAGGTCGGCGGCCACCTTCTCCAGCGTGCCGGTGATGGTGTCGTTGAACTCGCCCTTCTTCAGCGCGGCGAGCGTGTCGGCGTGCTTGTTCCGGAGCAGCGTGAGGTACTCGCCCTCGAACTGCTTCACCTTGGCCAGGGGCACCTTGCTCAGCAGGCCCTTGGTGCCGAGGTAGATGATGGCGATCTGCTCCTCCACGCGCATGGGGCTGTTCTGGCCCTGCTTGAGGATCTCCACGTTGCGGGCGCCCTTGTCGAGCACGGCCTTGGTGGCGGCGTCAAGGTCGGAACCGAACTTGGCGAAGGCCTCCAGCTCGCGGTAGGCGGCCTGGTCCAGCTTCAGGGTGCCGGCCACCTTCTTCATTGACTTGATCTGCGCGTTACCGCCCACGCGGCTCACGCTGATGCCCACGTTGATGGCGGGGCGCACACCGCTGAGGAACAGGTTGCTCTCCAGGAAGATCTGCCCGTCGGTGATGGAGATCACGTTGGTGGGGATGTAGGCGGACACGTCGCCGGCCTGCGTCTCGATGATCGGCAGCGCGGTGAGCGAACCACCACCCTTCACCTTGCCCTTCAGGGAGTCCGGCAGGTCGTTCATCTGCTCGGCCACGCGCTGGTCGGCGGTCACCTTGGCGGCGCGCTCCAGCAGGCGGCTGTGCAGGTAGAACACGTCGCCCGGGTAGGCCTCACGACCGGGCGGACGACGAAGCAGCAGGGACACCTCGCGGTACGCCACGGCCTGCTTGGACAGGTCGTCGTACACGATCAGCGCGGGGCGGCCGGTATCGCGGAAGTACTCGCCGATGGCGGCGCCGGTGAAGGGCGCATAGAACTGCATCGGGGCCGGGTCGCTGGCGTTGGCCGCCACCACCACGGTGTAGGGCATGGCGCCGTTCTCCTCCAGGGTCTTCACCGTGGCCGCCACGGTGCTGCCCTTCTGGCCGATGGCCACGTAGATGCAGTACACGGGCTGGCCGGCCTCGTAGAACTCCTTCTGGTTGATGATGGTGTCGATGGCCACCGTGCTCTTGCCGGTCTGGCGGTCACCGATGATGAGCTCGCGCTGGCCGCGGCCGATGGGGATCATGGCGTCCACCGCCTTGATGCCCGTCTGCAGGGGCTCCTTCACGGGCTCGCGGAAGATCACGCCCGGCGCCTTGCGCTCCAGGGGCATCTCGAACAGCTCGCCGCCGATGGGACCCTTGCCGTCGATGGGTTCGCCCAGGGTGTTCACCACGCGGCCCACCATCTGCTCTCCCACCTTCACGCTGGCGATCTGCCGGGTGCGCTTCACGGTGTCGCCCTCCTTCACGCCCACGCTGGGGCCCAGGAGCACCGCGCCCACATTGTCCTCCTCGAGGTTCAGTACGATGGCGCGCAGGCCATTGCCGAACTCGATGAGCTCACCGCTCTGCACGCCGCTGAGGCCATAGATGCGGGCGATGCCGTCACCCACCTGCAGCACGGTACCGACCTCCTCGAGGTCGGCCTCGGTGCGCACACCGGCGAGTTCCTGTTTGATGATCGCCGATACTTCGGCGGGTTTCACTTCAGCCATCTTGCTTGTTCGGTCTTAGATCTTGGCCATGTACGGGTTCTCCGCCAGGGTGCGGCGGATGCGGCCCAACTTGTTCTTCACGCTGGCGTCCCACTGCAGGTCGCCAACTTGGATGATGCCACCGCCCAGGATCGTCGGGTCCACCCGCTCCTCCACCTGGATGGTCTTGCCGGGATACCGCGCTCCGGCGATGCGCGCCACCTGCCCGTGCTCCTCCGCGGTGAGCGGAACGGCCGTGGTGACCGTGCATACCACGATCCCCTGGTGCTGCCGGTAGATCTCCTGGAAGGCGGCCGCCACATCGGGCAGCAGCGCCTCACGGCCCTTGCGCACCAGCACATCGATGAAGGTGTTGCTCAGCTTGCCGATGTGGGGGTCGAGCACCTTGTCCAGCACCTTGCGCTTGGCGTCGGGGCGGATCACCGGGCTCTTCAGCATCACCCGGAGCTCCTGGCTGCCCGCGCACACCTTGCCGAGCAGCACCATGTCCGCATGCACCTCGCCCAGCTGCCCCCGTTCCAGGGACAGGTCGAGCAGCGACTGCGCGTAGCGGTATGCGACAGGCTGAATCCTCATTGCATGCGGGACTCGGCGTCCTTGAGCAGGCGGTCCACCAGCGCACGCTGCGCAGGCTCATTGCCCAGTTTCTCCTTCAGGATCTGTTCGGCGATCTGCACGCTGAGCTCACCCACCAGGATCTTGATCTCGGCCATCGCGGCCTTCTTCTCGTTCTGGATGTCGGCGCGGGCGCGGGCCAGCATGGCGTCGGACTCGGCCTTCGCCTTGTTCTTCGCCTCGGCGATCTCGCGGTCGCGCACGTCGCGCGCCTCCTTCAGCAGCTCCTCGCGCTCGGCACGGGCCTGGCGCATGAGCTCCTCGTTGCTCGCCTTCATGCTGGCGATCTCCTCCCGGGCCTTCTTCGCCTCGCTCAGGGCGTCCTCAATGGTCTTCTCGCGCTCGTGCAGCGAGTTGAGGATGGGCTTCCACGCGAACTTGGCCAGGATGAACAGGACCGTCAGAAAGGTCAGGGTCATCCAGAACACAAGGCCGAACGCGGGCTCGACGAGTGAGAGCGTGACGAGGAACATGGGCGGTCTGGTTGGAGTGCGGGAACGAAGGGACCGGGCGGTTCGGACGCCTGGATCAGGCGGCCTTCAGCACCACCAGCAGGCCCACCACCATGGCGAAGAAGGCGGCACCTTCCACGAGCGCGGCGGTCAGGATCATGTTGGCGCGCAGGTCGTTGATGGACTCCGGCTGGCGGGCCATGGCCTGAACGGCGTCGCCACCGATGCGGCCGATGCCAACGCCGGCGCCGAGGGCGGCGAGACCAGCGCCGAGGGCGGCGATACCGTAACCGGTGCCGAGGTCGAGGAGGGCAGAGAGCAACATGTGTATGCGGGTTTTGGGAAAGGTTCTGGTTGACTAGTGGTGGTGCGGTTCCTCCACCGCCGCGCCGATGTACATGGCCGACAGGAAGGTGAACACGTACGCTTGGATGAAGGCCACGAGGAGCTCCAACATGGCCATGAAGACGGTGAAGGCCCAGGAGCCGATGGCCACGCCGTAGCCGGCGCCGGCGCTCGTCTCACCGAACACGAAGATCAGGCTGAAGAAGCTCAACGCGATGATGTGGCCCGCCGTGATGTTGGCGAACAGTCGGATCATCAGCACGAAGGGCTTCAGGAACATGCCCAGCACCTCCACCGGGGTGAGGATGGCCAGCACCCAGCCCGGCACGCCCGGCATGGCGAAGATGTGGTGCCAGTAGTGCTTGTTCCCGCTGAAGCTCACGATCACGAAGGTGATCAGCGCGAGCACCAGGGTCACGGCGATGTTGCCCGTGAGGTTCGCACCGCCGGGGAAGATGGGCACCAGGCCCAGCAGGTTGTTCAGGAAGATGAAGAAGAAGGCCGTGAGCAGGTACGGCATGTACTTCATGTACTTGGGGCCGATGGCGCTCTTGGCCACGTCGTCGCGCACGAACAGGATGATCGGCTCCACCATGCTCTGCAGCCCCTTGGGCGCCTGGCCGGCGCGGCGGGTGTAGGCGCCCGCCACGCTCAGGAAGATCCACAGCAACAGGGCCGCGCTCACCAGCAGGCTCATCACGTTCTTGGTGATGCTGATGTCCCAGGTGGCGGCCGTGAGGGCCTCGTTCACCGCGGCGTGGTGCGCGTCGGTACCGTCCGGAGCGTCGGTGGCCACCACCCGCCCCTCGTGCAGCATGTAGCCGCCGTAGGTCTTGTGGCCGTGCTCGAAGCGGGCGCTGCTGAACACGCTCAGGCCGCGTTCGCCATTGTACAGGATCACCGGCAGGGGGATGCTGGTGTGGCCCCACAGGTGCCAGCCGTGCTCATCGCCGATGTGGTCCATGATGAGCGTGCCCGCATCGAAGCCCTTCTTCACCTCCTCGTGCCCGGTGGTGGCGTGTTCTTCGTGCCCGGCCCCGGCGGCGTGCGCCTCGGTGGCATGGGCCATGGTATCGGCCGCGTGGGCCTCGTGCTGCGCGTTGGCGGTGCCCAGGGAGAGGGCCCCGAAGATCATGAAAGCGGCGCGCAGCAAGGGTTTCAGCATTTCCAAGCGGGGAGGTACCCCCTCGTTTGCGGCCGCGAAGGTAGGCACAACGGCGGAAAAGAAAAATGGGGCTCCGTACGACCTTGGTTCACCCTTTCCGGCCGGTCTCCTTGAACAGGAAGACCATGGCCCCCGTGATGCCCACCAGGGAGCCCACCAGGGTGAAGAGCGGGAACTTCCAGGCCAGCCGCCCATCGAGCCAGCGACCCCCGAGCACGCACGCCAGGATCACCCCGGCCATCTGCAGGCCCAGCCCGCTGTAGCGCAGGTAGTTGTCGTAGCCGCGCTTGGCTTTCCGAAGGTCGTCGTCAGGGCCGGTCCCCATCACGTCCGGGGCATGGATCGCGACAGGTTCACCAGGCGGGCCGTGCTGAAGCCCAGGAAGGCGAGGTAGAGCAGGGCGAAGGTGAGGGCGAGCGGCAGGGCCAGTTCACGCGGTACCAGGAACACGATGGCCAGGAGCAGGAACAGCGACACCAGCATCTTCACCACCAAGCCGGTCATGAACCTGCGCACGAAGCCCTTGGGGTCGGTGTGCATGGCCCCTTCCTGCCAATGGTGCAGCAGGTAGGTGGTCAACGTGAGGTAGCCGATCACGGCCGCATAGGCCCAATGAAGCGGTTGGTCCAACAGGTGCAAGGCACCATAGGTGAGGCCCGCACATACCAGCGCGAAGAGCAGGACGGGAAGCAGGGGCGAGCGCCGGCCTTGGAACATGGCCTCGGCGGGCGGCTTAGCGGACGGCCTGCGCCGGTTCGGTCCGGGCCGGCTGGTTCGCCGTGCTCAGGCGCATGGGGTCCATCTCCTTCACCACGCCACCGGCCATGCTGCAATTGCCGGTGAACACCGCACCCGGCTCGATCGCGAGCTTCTTGGTGTTGATGTCCCCGTTGAGCTTGGCCGTGGCCTTGAGGCTGAGCAGGTCCTGGCAGTTGATCTTGCCGTTCACCGTGCCTTCGATGTCGCTGCTCTGGCAGGTGACATCCCCTTCGATGACCCCGCTGGCGCCCACGATCAGGCGGCCGCGCACCGCGATGGTGCCCTTCACCCGCCCATCGATGCGGACGTTGCTATCGGAACGGATCTCGCCCTCGATGGTCGTCCCTTCCATGATGCTGTTGATCTTGCCGGTGTTCACCGGCTCGGGGGCCTTGGTCATGGGCTCGGTCTTGGTTTCGTTGCGGAACAGCGACACGTACGTTGGGGCCGGTTGGGGTCCGGGTCATGCAAAGATAACGGCCTCAGGGACTTATCCTACAGGTCAACGGGCCTGCAGGTAGTTGTCGGCGAAGAAGGTGAGGTACCCCTGCACGTCCTTGCTCTTGAAAAGCGTGGCGTAGTTGGCCGTGCTGATCACGAAGGCGGGATGGTCCTGGTCGTTCACCCCCTTGAGCTTGCCCCTGTCCGACACATAGAGGGCGTAGTACTCCAAGGCCTTGGCCCTGCTGGGGAACATGGCCACCAGCACCAACCGGTCCTCATCGTCGAGCAGGCTCGCGGTGACCGTGAGCTTCTCGCTCCGCATCACGCTCTGGCTGAAGTCGCTGAGCTTGGCGCGCACCTGCTCCACGTTG
This sequence comes from Flavobacteriales bacterium, assembly GCA_044226515.1. Lineage (GTDB taxonomy): Bacteria > Bacteroidota > Bacteroidia > Flavobacteriales_F > PHOS-HE28 > PHOS-HE28. Next base: position 40,260 of record JBGAGX010000005.1, read on the forward strand.
CCGACCGAACGGGGGAGCACCAGGACGAACTGATGCGGCCCGTCCTCCACCAGGAAGCCCTGCGGCTCTTCCTCGGCCGTGGCCTCGGACACCGCTCCGGCCTTCTTCTTGTCCAGCACCGCCAGGATCGCCGTGGCGGCGGCGGCCTCCTCGGTGCCGGGGTAGAGGTTCACCACCTCGGCCAGCGCATTGCGGAACGCGGTCTCCTGCTGCAGGGTGCCCACCGCCATGGCCTTCAGCAGGTGGTACTTCGGCAGCAGGGTGTTCCTGGGCTCATTGGCGATGACCGCGTTGCAGCCGGCTATCACCTGCATGGTGTTCCCGTTGCGGTACTCGCGGTACAGCTGCTCATACTCGGCCTGTTCCACCTGCCGGTGCTTCTCGTCGGCCATCAACTGGTCGGGGTTCTGCACCAGACGCGCGAACTCGCTATCGGGCCAGCGCTCCATGATGATGGCGGCGTAATAGGCCGAGCCCTTCCCCTCCAGGTCGAAGAAGTTGCCGGTCTTCTCCTTCTGCAGATAGATCCGGTAGAGCTGGTAGTGCGATTCGGGGGTGTAGCGGCACTCCTCGAAGCGGTTGTTGAGCACCTCGAAGCTCTCGATGGCATTGTCCACATCGTGCAGCTTCTCCTTGTAAATGGTACCGCTGATATAGAGGGCCGCACAGACCCTGGCGTTCGAGGCGTCCATGGCACCGCTGTCGAGCGGAACATCCTTGAGGTAGTTCGCGGGGTCCTTCCACGCTGGCTCGCCTTCCTTGCCCTCCTTGCCTTTCTCCTCGCCACCGTCCTCCTCGGCGGTCGCCTCCTCCCCCATCACCGCACTGCCACCCTTGTCCTTGCGCCGCCAGTTGTCCTCCAGCTTGCGGTTGCCCCACTTCTTCTTGAACTCGGCGGTGCCCCGGCTGATCTGCTGGGGGTTGTAGAAGTACCAGCTGCCTTTGCCATCGGTGGTGCCACCGCCGCCGGGCTTGGGCGAGGTGCCCGGTGCCGGAGCCCCCAGGTCACGGGCCTCCGCCTCCTGGGCGGCCTTCTCCTCCTCGGCCCGCTCGCGCTCCTTGATCTTCCTGCGGATGAGCTTCTCGCGGTCCTCCTCGCTCATTCCCGCAACGGCCTGCACGCTGTCCTCGAACGCGATGATGTTGAGCTGCTCCACGAGCTCGCCGAGCACTTCCGCCCGGGTGGTCACCTCCTCGTACCGCTTGTGCTCCTCGCTGATGAGGGCGGCGGTGCTGTCGTAATACAGCTGCGCGGCGGGGTAGCGGCGGTCGTCGAAGTACAGGTCGGCCAGCTTCAGGAAGCTCTTGGCCTTCTGGCGGGTATCGGTGGTGCTCACCAGGCAGCTGGTCTTCAGCTCCGCGACCGCCAGGCTGTCCTTCCCCTCCTTCAGGTCGAGGTCGGCCAGCGCAAAGTGGATCATGTCGAAATGGTCCACGTGCTTCTCGTCCCGCAGCATGCGCTTGAGCCGCTTGCGGATGGTCTCGCTGTTGCCGCGGTCGAAGCTCAGGGCTTCGAAGATCTGGGCGTGGAAGGCCATCTCGTAGGGGGCGTTCATCCGTGCCACCTTCTGGTACTGGGAGATGGCCTTGTCGTCCATGCCCTTCGCCTGGTACAATTGGGCGAGGATGAAGGACCAGCGCGCCCGCTGCTTGCGGTCCTGGGCGATGCTCACGGCGCGTTCCAGGCTCACGATCGCATCGTCCACCTTGCCCCGGCGCAGGTCCAGGTCGGCCTGCAGCGCCGCGAGCTCGTCATGCGGGAACTTCTTGTCGAGCTCCTTGGCGTTCTTCACCTCGTCGAGCATGCTCTGGGCCTTGGCGTACTGCTCCAGCTGCATGGCCGTGCGGGCCATCCACATCTTGGCCTGCATCTGCTTGTTCTCACCCTTGTAGCGCCGGCCCACGTACTCGAAGGTGCGCTCCGCATCGAAGTAGCTGCGCTTGTAGAAGTTGGCCTTCCCGATCACGAAGTAGGCGTCGTCGATCCAGGTGTTCACCTCCTTGCCGCCGATGTCCATGCTGTGGCGGTCGATCACGGTGGCGCACTTCTCGATGCACACGTCCATGTCCTCCGCCAGGGCCTTGCCCTGTTCGGGCGTGCCGTAGATGAAGATGGGCAGCACCTCATCGAAATCGTCCACGTGGGCCTTCTCCATCTCGGCCACCTTCTCGTTGAGGCGGACGTTGGCGTTGAACCAGCCGTTGTCGCGCGCGTTCAGCCGGTGGAAGGTGCGGTTGAGCCAGGCGTCCTTCTCCGTGGAGCACGCCGCCACCAACAGCACCAGCAGGGCTGCCAGCAGGCGGAACGGAAAGGCGGGACGCACGGCGATGAACAGCGTGTGGATAACTCCGAACGGGCGAAGTTATTTCATCGGCCCGGACCACGCCCGCGATGCCGCCCCGCGGGCCGCCCGAACGGCGATATTTGCTGCATGGCGGAACCGGAGGTGCGCAGGAAAAGGCAGGTGCTGAAGAAGCTCCGCAGCAAGTACCGGCTGCTGCTCATCAACGACCGCACCTTCGAGGAGCGGTTCAGCATCCGGCTGTCGCGGCTCAACGTCCTCCTGCTCTCCCTGGGCCTGTTCACCCTGCACGGCCTGTTCGTGGCCGCGCTCATCGTCATGACCCCCCTGAAGCGGTACATCCCCGGGTACACCGACCAGACGATGAAGTACAACGCCTACCGCAGCGCCCTCATGGCCGATTCGCTGGAGCGTTCGCTGGAGGAGCGCGACCTCTACATCGCCAACCTGCGGCGTGTGCTCAGCGGCGAAGTGGCGGCCGACAGCGCCAACCTGTTCCGCCCCACCCAGTCCCCGCCCAGCGCCAACGACCTGCGCCCGGGGCTGGAGGACAGCCTGCTGCGCGAGCGGATCCGCCAGGAGGAACGGTACGCCCTGGGCGGAGGCGGAGCCACGGCCAAGGAACGCGGGCTTACCGGCGTGTACTTCTTCCCCCCCGTGCGCGGGGTGGTCACCAGCTCCTTCGACCGTGCCGCGGGCCACTTCGGCATCGATGTGGTGACGCGCAAGGACGAGGCGGTGAAGGCCACCCTCGATGGCACCGTGGTGATGGCCACCTGGACCAGCGATGGCGGGCACGTGCTCCAGGTGCAGCACCGCAACGACCTGGTGAGCGTGTACAAGCACAACAGCGTGCTGCTGAAGAAGGTGGGCGACAAGGTGAAGGCCGGCGAGGCCGTGGCGATCGTGGGCGACAGCGGCGAGCTCACCACCGGGCCACACCTGCACTTCGAGCTCTGGCTCAATGGCGAGCCCATGGATCCACAGGCCTACATGGTGTTCAAGTGAGAACCAAGGAGCAGGACCAGGCGCAGGCGCAACCTGGTTGCATCCCTTGCCCTTGCCCCTGCCCCTGGACATGAGCCTCAAGTCCGCCATCGCCAACCCCTACGCCCGCCTGGTGACCAACGCGGTGATGCGCCGCGCCATGGACCCTGTGGCCACGCAGCTGGGCGTGCTCCGGCAGCTCATCCAGTTCGGCGGCGGCACCGCCTTCGGCCGTGACCACAAGCTGCACCAGGTGCACGACCATGCCGGGCTGGTGCAGGCCGTGCCCCTTCGGGACTACGAAGGTTTCCGGCCCTACATCGATCGCATCGTCGCCGGGGAGAAGGACGTGCTGTGGCCCGGCCTTCCGCTCTACCTGTGCAAGACCAGCGGCACCACCAGCGGGGCCAAGTACATCCCCATCACCCAGCACTCGCTGCCCAACCACATCGGCAGCGCGCGCCGTGCCCTGCTCGCCTACATCGCGCACAGCGGCCGCGCCGGCTTCGTGGACGGGAGGATGATCTTCCTGCAGGGCAGCCCCGTGCTCGACCGCAAGGGCGCGATCCCCATGGGCAGGCTCAGCGGCATCGTGGCGAACCACGTCCCGAAGTACCTGCTGAAGAACCGCATGCCCTCGTTCGCCACCAACTGCATCCCCGACTGGGAAACGAAGGTGGAGGCCATCGTGGGCGAGACGATGCGTGAGGACATGCGCCTCATCAGCGGCATCCCCGCCTGGGTGCAGATGTACTTCGAGCGCCTGCTGGCCCGCACCGGCAAGGCCACCGTGAAGGAGGTGTTCCCGCACTTCTCGCTCTTCGTGTACGGCGGCGTGAACTACGCGCCCTACCGCAGCCGCATGGAAGCGCTGATCGGTGGCACGGTGCCCAGCGTGGAGCTCTTCCCCGCGAGCGAGGGCTTCATCGCCTACCAGGACAGGGACAACGAGGACGGGCTGCTGCTGGTGCTCGACAACGGCATCTACTTCGGCTTCGTGCCCATGCAGGGCAATGACCGCCGACCGCGTTCCATCGCCGAGGTGGAGCTGAACACGCAGTACGCGCTGGTGCTCTACACCAACGCGGGCCTCTGGGGCTACGAGATCGGCGACACGGTGAAATTCACCTCGCTCACCCCGCCGCGCATCAAGGTCACCGGCCGCACGAAGCACTTCACCAGTGCCTTTGGCGAACACGTGATCGCCGAGGAGGTGGAAGGCGCGCTGCAGGATGCGATCGCAGTGGTGCCCTGCGAGGTGGCCGAGTTCACCGTGGCGCCGCAGTTGGCGCCGGTGGAAGGTCTTCCCTACCACGAGTGGCACATCGAGTTCGCGGCGGCACCCGGCGACATGGCCCGGTTCGCCGCAGTGATGGACGAGGCCTTGCAACGGCGCAATCCCTATTACAAGGACCTGATCACCGGCAAGGTGCTGCGGCCGTTGGTGGTGCGCGAACTGCCGCGTGGAGCCTTCGCCGGGTGGATGAAGGCCCGCGGCTTGAACGACGCACAGAGCAAGGTGCCGCGCCTGGCGAACGACCGGCGGTACGTGGACGGACTGGACGCCTGATCCGTCCGGCACAACATGGGTGGAGCGGCCCCCCGAAGAGGATACCTTCGGCCCACCGTGAACACCATCCTTCGCCACCTGTTGCTCCCCGCCGTGCTGCTGCCCGGCCTGGTCGCGGCCCAACCCGCCACCAAGGAGGACAGCCTCCGCCTCATGAACGAGTCCATCAAGGCGATGTTCGATACCAAGGACATCACCGTGGAGCCCTCGTACAGCTTCCAGCACCTGGTGCGCTACCAGAGCCACAAGACAAGCTGGAAGGGACCGAAGGACGAGGTGGTGGAGGTACATTTCAGCGACGGCTCCGGGTTGATCGGGGTGGGCTCCCACGTGGAGGAGCACGGCCAGAGCGCCAACATGTTCCTGGTCTTCGACCATCCGCACCTCACCTCGCTCACGTTCATGGATTCGGATGAGGATGTGTGCATGCGGATGCGCGTGCCCGACCCCTGGTCATCGTCCCCGCGGCCCGTGGTGGTGTTCAAGCGCACCGGCGCCAAGCGCACCATCGCCGGCATGGAGGCCCACCAATGGACCTCCGAGACCGACAAGGACATGGTGGAGGTGTGGGTGGCGCCGATGCAGAACGACCTGCGGCCCCTTTGGCGGGCCTGGGCCAAGCTGAACGGCCAGCCTGCCGTGGGCGGCGGCGATTACGAGAACGGCCTTGTGCTGGCCGCCAGCCTGAAGAAGAAGGACGGCTCCGAACCTTACGCGCACTTCGAGGCGCTGGAGGTGAAGATGAACGCCCCCCTGGTCTTCGAGACCAAGGGGTACGCCGTGCAGTGACCGCACGTGTCCCGATCGCCCACCTTTGCGGCCATGTCCGCGGTGATCGGTACCGACCTGCACGAGGCCGCACGGCTGCTCATGGCCGGCGAGCTGGTCGCCATCCCCACCGAAACGGTTTACGGCCTGGCCGCCAACGCCTTCGATGAGGGCGCGGTGCTCAAGGTCTTCGAGGCGAAACAGCGCCCCGCCTTCGACCCGCTGATCGTTCATGTGCACAGCCGGAAGCAGGTGCATGATGTGGTGCGCGAGGTGCCGCCCGAGGTCGAGGCGCTGATGCAGCGGTTTTGGCCCGGTCCGCTCACCCTGGTGCTGCCCAAGCAGCCGCGCATCCCCGACCTGGTGACCAGCGGGCTCGACACCGTGGGCGTACGCATGCCCGCGCATCCGCTTACGCTTGAGCTGCTGCGCACGCTGCCCTTCCCGCTCGCGGCCCCCAGTGCGAACCCCTTCGGCTACGTGAGCCCCACCACGGCGCAGCATGTGATGGATCAGCTCGGTGCGCGCATCCCGTACATCCTCGATGGCGGTCCGTGCTCGGTCGGCGTGGAAAGCACGATCATCGGGATGGAGGAGGGGCAATGGGTCCTATATCGTCCTGGTGGAGTGCCGGTGGAGGCCATCGAGGAGGTGATCGGCGCAGTGCGGCCGCAGGTCAAGCAGGTGTTGCCGGTGGCGCCCGGCATGCTCGAGAGCCATTACGCGCCGCGCAAGCCTGTGTTCATCGGCGACATCGCCACGCTGCTGAAAGAGCACCACAGCCGTGCGGCGGTGATCAGCTTCACGCGGCAGTTCGATGTCTGGCGGAATGAAGTGCTTTCAGCAAGAGGCGACCTGAACGAGGCCGCGCGTCACCTGTTCGCGGCGCTGCGAGCGTTGGATGCGAGCGAAGCGGACGTGATCCTGGCGGAGGTCTTCCCGAACGAAGGTCTGGGCCGCGCGATCAACGACCGGTTGAAGCGGGCGGCGGCGAAACGGTGATCACCACCGCCTGAACGGCCGCGTGACCCGTTGCCACAAGGTGGGCTTGTACACCACCGCCATGCCCAGGATCATGGTGTCCTGCTGCTCCAGCTTCAGGTCGCCGAGGTCGATGATGGAACGATCAACGGTCGATCCCGTGCTCCGGGCCATGGCAATGGGCACGCAGAAGGGCAGCCTGTCCGCGCCCAGCGTGCGTTCCTGCGGGGCATGCCCGTTCGCGGTGATGCGCAATGTGATGGTGCCCTTCGCTCCCGTTCCCACAGGGAAGCCGAAGCCGCCGCTGGCATCGGTGCAGCAATGCAGACCGGTCTCCAGCCATTCCACCGTTGCACCGCGCAGAACAGCACCGGTGGTGGCGTCCACCACGCGGCCGCTCAACGGGAGGTGCGCCACATCCACCGTGTCGGTGCATACGGGCGGAGCGAGGTGTTTCATCAGCGGGATGTCCGTGATGCGATGCGCGGCGTAGCCCACGACACGGACCTCGATCGCAAGGGTGTCCATCCCGAGCGACGCAGGAACGGAAAGCTCGAAGCGACCGTCCAGCTCGGTGGTGGTCCCGTGCTCCGTGCCCACGATGCGGACCAATGCGAACGGCAACGCCTCACCGGTCTCCTTGTCCACCGCCCGACCACGGATGCTGCCACGGTCCTTCTCGACGAGGAAAAGGCCACTGCCCCGCACATCGCCGTAGGTCCCGGGCACACCGCCGGTGATCACCTGCACCTCCTCGATCGCACTGCGGGGAATGCCCGGACCTGCTCCGGCCTCCACCTTCACCCCGTCGATGTAGTAGTAGGCGCCGTTGCTCCCGAAGCAGTTGGACCGTATCTGCATCTGTCCGGTGACCAACCCCTGCGGCACCACCACGGTGTCGCCGGTGATCGGCCGGTCGATCACCGTCGGGATCGAATGCGGCACAGGGGCCAATTCGCTCATCTTGATCGGTGCGGCCGCTGTGTCAATGGTAGGCGCTGCATCGATGCCCGGCCTGCCCATGAGGATCGTAAGCCCGGGCGCGGGCCGCTCGATGGCCGGCTTTCCTTTCACCTGCACGTCGCCCTGCGCCATGGCCTCCTGCCCGGCCGCCACCGCCAGCAACGAGGTGAAGGCCGCCACCGGGAGCGCGCTGCGCGAGGGTCCGGGGTCCCCCAGCAGCCGGTCCAGCTGCCGCGGGTCGAAACGCGCGCACTTGGGCCTGGTGTCGCTGGTGAACAGGGCCACCAGCTCGGCATCGGTGGCGCGCGTGAGGTCGGCCACGCTGTGCTGGCAGCTGTCGCAGAACCGACCCGTCACCCCGGCGTCCGAGCCCGGGGTCATGGCGTTCCAGTCCTCATGGCATGGCTTGGGCACGGTGAGCGTGATGCGCATGGGCGGTGTTTTCGAAGGTGATGCAGGAACGGGCGGAATTGCATGATCGGTACACCGGGGACCCTCGGGCGTTCGGGAATCCATGAAGAAGCGCATCGCCATCCTCGGCAGCACCGGCAGCATCGGCACGCAGGCCCTTGATGTGGTGCGCGAGCAGCCCGACCACTTCGAGGTGGAGCTGCTCACGGCCGGCCGCAACGCGGAACTGCTGATCGCCCAGGCGAAGGCCTTCAACCCGAACGCCGTGGTGATCGGGGACGAGACGCAGTTCGAGGCGGTACGTGAGGCGCTCTTCCCGCTCGGCATCAAGGTCTTCGCCGGCGCCAAGGCCATCGAACAGGCCGTGACGATGGAGAGCATCGACGTGGTGCTCACGGCCATGGTGGGCTACGCGGGCCTGCGCCCCACGCTGGCGGCCATCGAGGCGGGCAAGCCCATCGCCCTGGCCAACAAGGAAACGCTGGTGGTGGCCGGGGAGCTGGTCACCAACCTCGCGCGCGCCAAGGCCGTGAACATCTACCCGGTGGACAGCGAGCACAGCGCCATCTTCCAATGCCTGGTGGGCGAGTGGCAGAACCCGATCGAGAAGGTGGTGCTCACGGCCAGCGGCGGTCCGTTCCGCGGTCGCGCACGCGAGCAGCTCGCCACCGTCACCAAGGCGCAGGCGCTGAAGCACCCCAACTGGGACATGGGCGCCAAGATCACCATCGACAGCGCGAGCCTGATGAACAAGGGCTTGGAAGCGATCGAAGCGAAGTGGCTCTTCAACCTGAAGCCCGAGCAGGTGGAGATCGTGGTGCATCCGCAGAGCATCATCCACAGCCTGGTGCAGTTCCGCGACGGCAGCATGAAGGCGCAGCTGGGCCTGCCGGACATGAAGCTGCCCATCCAATACGCATTGGCCTACCCCGACCGCCTGAGCACCACCTGGCCGCGCTTCGACTTCGCGAAGTACCCGTCGCTCACCTTCGAGCAGCCCGACCTGGCCACCTTCCGCAACCTGGCCCTCGCGCTGGAGGCGATGGAACGTGGCGGCAACGCGCCCTGCGTGCTCAACGCGGCCAATGAGGTGGCGGTGGAGCTCTTCCTGCAGGACCGCATCGGCTTCCTGGAGATGAGCGACCTGATCGCCGAACGCCTCGCAAAGGCGACCTTTGTGCCCCGCCCCACGCTCGAGGACCTCGAGGCCAGTGATGCGGAGACCCGCGCCCTGGCCCGTTCCTGGAAACAACCCGCATGAGCCTTCTCAGCACCACCGTCCAGCTGATCCTCAGCCTCTCCATCCTCGTGGTGCTGCACGAGCTGGGCCACTACCTGCCGGCGCGCTGGTTCAAGACGCGCATCGAGAAGTTCTACCTCTTCTTCGATTTCCTCTTCCCGCTGCCCAACGTGCTCAACTTCTCCCTCTTCAAGAAGAAGGTGGGCGACACCGAATGGGGCCTGGGCTGGTTCCCCTTCGGCGGTTACGTGAAGATCGCGGGCATGGTGGACGAGAGCATGGACAAGGACCAGCTCGCCAAGCCCGCCGAGCCGTGGGAGTTCCGCAGCAAGCCGGCCTGGCAGCGCCTCATCATCATCGTGGGCGGGGTCACCGTGAACCTGCTCCTGGGCCTGCTGCTGTACATCATGATCCTGTTCGTGTGGGGCCGCGAGTACCTGCCGCTGGAGAACACCACCTATGGTGTGACCCCGAGCGCGACCATGCAGGCCCAGGGCGTGGAACCAGGCGACCTGATCGTGGCCGTGCCCGGTCATGAGGTGCGCTCGCTCGACGAGGTGGGCAAGGCCATCCTCATCCACGACGCGCGTGAACTGGTGGTGCAGCGCAACGGCGAACGCCGCACCATCACCCTCGACCCTGAAGTACAGGACATCATCATGGACAAGGGCGAGAAGACCCTGTTCATTCCCCGGGTGCCCTTCGTGGTGGACTCGGTGATGAAGGGAGGTACCGCGCTGGCCACCGGGGCGTTCCACAAGGGTGATCGCGTGGTGGCGGTGGACGGTGTGCCCACGCTGTACGCCGATGCCTTCATCGATTCCATCGGTGCGCGGAAGGACAAGTGGGCCGTGGTGACCCTGTGGCGCGATGCCGACCCCTCGAAGCCCGCCTATGTACCGGTGAAGGTGAGCGGCAGCGGAAAGATCGGGCTGGCCAACCGCGACCTCGACGAGCAGTTCACCCTGGCCACCGAACGCTACGGCTTCTTTCAAGCCATCCCCGCCGGCATCTCCTTCGGCCTCAACACGCTCGGCAACTACGTCAACAGCCTGAAGCTCGTGTTCAGCTCCAGCGGCGTGAAGCAGATGGGCGGCTTCGGCAGCATCGGCGGCCTCTTCGGCGAGTGGGGCGACTGGCACACTTTCTGGGGCGTGACGGCGCTGCTGAGCATCATCCTCGCCTTCATGAACATCCTGCCCATCCCCATGCTCGATGGCGGGCACATGATCTTCATCCTCTGGGAGATGATCACCCGCAAGGCGCCGAGCCAGAAGGTGATGGAGGTGGCCCAGATGGTGGGCATGGCCTTCCTCCTGGCGCTGATCCTGTTCGCCAACGGGAACGACCTCTTCAAGGCGATCACCGGGAAGTAGCGCGCGGGAACCTCGTTCGGGCAGGCTGCGTACACGGGGGAAACGAGACCCCCGCCATGGCCCGTGTGATCCTGATCGAAGACGATGCCCTGGTCCGCACCCTGCTCATGCGCCGCATGACCCAGGCCGGCTGGAGCGTGATCCCCATGAAGGACGCCCGCGGGCTGGAGGACCTGCTCGGCGGCGAGCACGTGGACCTGCTTGTGATGGACGTGGGCCTGCCGCACATGGACGGCCTTTCGGTGGTGGAGGGGCTTCGCGCCCGCGGCATCACCACGCCCGTGCTGGTGATCACGGCCTACGAGCTGCCGCACCTGCATACGACCGCGCGCGGCGCCGGCGCCAACGACCTCGTGCAGAAGCCCTTCGACCAGGAGGAGCTGATCGCCCGCATGGCGCGGTTGCTGGCAGCCTGAGCGCGTCCGTCCGCACGGATCGATCACCATCATCCGACTTTGGTCCGCGGTGGCTAGCTTTCCACCCGAAACCAAGAGCCATGCGCCAACTCCTTCGCCATGCGTTGCTCGGCACCGCCACGATGATCGCCCTGGGTGCCGGCGCGCAGACCGTCCGTCTCAACCTGTTCAGCGGCTACACCTTCCAGGACAAGTTCCCCCTCGGTGGCAGCTACTACTATGGCGGCTACACCTACACCTACAGCGAGGGCGTGGTCGATGAGGGCGCGCACTTCGGCGGCAGCATCGAGTTCGAGGTGCGCCGCAACAAGTCGATCGAACTGCTCTACCAGAACCAGCCCACCCAAGGCTACCTGCGCGGGGGGAATTACAACGACTTCGGACCCTATGATGTGTCCATCAACTACATCATGCTCGGAGGGCTCAACTACGCGCCCTTCAGCGATAAAGTGAAGGGCTATGGCGGCCTGAACCTGGGTTGCGCGTTCATGACCGGTGATGCGGAAGCCACCAAGTTCGCCTGGGGAGGCAAGCTGGGCCTGATGATCGAGATGTCGCCCACCGTGGGCCTGAAGCTGGGTGCCCAATTGCTGAGCCCGGTGCAGGGCGCTGGTGGTGGTTTCTACTTCGGCACCGGCGGCGCCAGCGCCGGGGTGAGCACGTACAGTTCGGTCTACCAATTCGCCTTCACCGGTGGCCTGGTGTTCTCCTTCCCCCGCGGAGGTGCTGCGACCGGTGGCCCCCGTCCTGCGCCGGCCGGCGGTATGCCTCCGCCCCCCCCGCCGCCGCCACCGCAACGCTGATCCAACGTTCGTTCCCATCGGAACGTCCGTGCCCGCAGTAAGGGGCACGGACGTTCCGCTTTTCATGCCGTTACGAACTGACTTGATGATGGTCACCCCCCCGTTCGACACCTTCCCTTTCCTTTAGGATCCCTTTCCACCTCCCTGCCATGAGATCCGTCCATCTGGCCTGTGCCTTCGCGATCATGTTCCAAGCCTCGGCCCAGGAACGGAGCCGGGCCATCTACCAGAGCAGCGGATTCGAAATGGCCTTCAGCTATCCGCAACTGGACTACAAGGGAACGAGCGATGGTGACGTGGTGCGCTTCGCACCGGTGGTGCAAGCCCAGCATAGCCTGAACTTCGACCTGGGCGAACGGGTCGGGGTATTCGCCGGGGTGTCCGTGAACAACGTGGGGTTCATCTACCAGGATCCCGACGGCGTTACCCGGTACAAGTTCAGAACGTACAACCTGGGTCTTCCTGTGGGCATCAAGCTGGGGCGCATGAACGCTGGCCTGCTTTTCGCCGGTTACTCCATCGAGTGGCCGATGAATTACCGGGAGAAGAAGATCGTGTACGACGATCAGGTCTCGCGGTTCACCAGTTGGTTCAGTGATCGCGCCACCGATCCGCAGCAGGCTGTCATGCTCGGGCTGCAGACCGGCCAAGGCATTTGCCTGAAGGTGAAGTACTACCTCACCAACTTCCACAACATGGGCTTCTCCGAAATGGTGGCCGGACAGGTGAACACCCCATACGCCGGGCTCCAGTGCAACGTGGTGTACCTGTCGGTCGGCTTCGCCCTGTTCCAGGACCACCACACGGCCTACGGCATCTGATCGCCCTGACCGCTTGAGCTCCGGGAACAGCAAGGCCGCCCCGGTGGAGGCGGCCTTGGTCGACGATCCGGTAAGTGTTAGTCCCCGAAGGCGAAGCCGATGTTCATGGACACCCAGCTCTGACCCTCCAGCTCCTTCGTCTTGGCGCCCCAGTAATAGTTCGCGGAAAGCATCAGCGCATTCCCGTTGGCGAGGTAGAACGACACACCGGCCTCCGGCTGCACCATGAACTGCCAGGGGTCCTTCTCCAGGCGGTAGAGGCCCATGTCCAGTGTGCGACGCACGTACGAGGTGCCCGCGCCGATGCCGATGAAGGGGCGGATGTCCTTGCCGTCGGCGAACACCTGATCCACCTGCAGGCTTGCCGTGAACGCGTTCGTGTACCGGTATTGCACGCCGGTGAGCGCGGCCGTGCCGTCGTAATAGGTGGCCAGGCCCTTCTTCTCGAAGAAGGTCTGCCAGCCGATGTCGATGCCCACGGCACGGTTCACGTCCACCATGTTGCGGTAACCGAAGTTGAACCCGCGGAAGGATGGGTTGTTGATGAAGTCATTGAGATCGCCCGTGGCAATGCCGATCGGGTACTCCAGCATGTAGATGTTCTGCTGGGCCTGGCCGGCCGTGGCAACGCCCAGTACGAACGCGAAGGGAAGGATGTGGCGAAGCATGGCCGCTTATTGTTTCAGGTATTCGGATTGCTTGAACATCTGGTCGATGCCCGTGGTCACACGTTCCAGGATGCTGGCATCGGACCCCTCCAACAGGCCGTTCATGAGGCCGATCCACGGGACCGGCACGTTCTCCGCGGGGCTCAGGTCCCTGGGAACGGTCATCTGAACGACCAGTGAGCCGGTCGTGTACGACGTGTAGGTGGGGTAGTAGCCGGGGTAATACCAGCCGTAGCCCCAGTAGGGGTAATACCAGCCCCAATACCCGCCGTAGTAGTAGTAGGCATCCACGTTCAGCGTCTTGATCGCCGAAGGCAGGATCACCACATCGGCACTGTCCGGGTCGTCCACCTCCACCCAGCCCAACCCGTTCATGTTGGACCTGATCTGCGCGATGATCTTGTTCCCGAACGCGGGATCCACCATATCCGGCGACTGGCCTTCCTCGATATCCGCACTGCCCAGGATCACCACGCTGTCCGGCAGCGAATACGTGTTCTGCGCCTGGAAGTCGAAATCGGGCGAGTGGTTGGTATAGACCAGGTCATATTCATCGATGTACTCCGGTTGCTCCGGATAACACCCGCTGAACAGGGCAGGGGCCAGCACCAGCAGGCCGTAGAGCAGTTTCTTCTTCATGGTTCGATGGCGGTAACGCGGCGGTGAAGATAGGTTTTCGACCTCCCGTCCACATGACCGTGCTCAAGGTCCGAGTCAAGGCCTGGAGCGCTACTTTGGCCTTCACAACCGCACCCATGCATCCGTTCACCCGACTCGCCGCCCCGCTCCTGCTCGTCTGCTCCATGGGCCTTACCGGCTGCGGCCCCAGCACGCGCATCGTCACCAGCTGGCGCGACCCCAACGTCACCGTGGTGGACGGCAACTACAACAAGGTGCTGGTGATCTGCCTGCTGAAGAACGAGAGCACCCGCCGGGTGGGCGAGGACCGCATGGTGGCCTTCATGAACGGGCACGGTGTGGCCAGCTACACCGTGTTCGGCGACCAGCTGGAGAAGATCAACGAGCAAGGCATGAACGAGAAGATGATCGCCAGCGGCGTGGACGCGGTGATGATCATGCGCTTGGTGGACATGAACAAGGAGCAGACCTATGTGCCGGGCAGCACCTACCCGGCGTACTACGGCAGCCCTTATGGATACTACGGCTACAGCTACGGCTACTACAGCACGCCCGGGTACGTCACCACCACCACCACCTACACCGTGGAGACCGCCCTGTACAGCACACGCAGGAACGCCCTGATCTGGACCGGCACCACGAGCACCGTGGACCCCACTTCCCTGGAGCGGGGCGTGGACGAGGTGATGCAGGTGGTGTACGACCGCATGAAGCGCGACGGCCTGATCGTGAGCGCGCCCGCCCCGGCCAAGTAAGGGGTACCTTGGCGCGGCCCTTGCGGCCCGCAGCGCATGTCCCGACTTCTGGTCCCCTTCGCCGTCGCCCTGGTGCTCGGGGGCATCGCCTTCATCGTACCCGGCTCGCACGACGATGGCCGTCTCGAACGCGCGGTCGAACACCTGCAACAACGCATCGACGGCAATGCCGCCGTGCTCCAACGCGCGGCCACCGTGCTTGCGTCCGACTCGGGCGACCTGTGGTCGGGCACGGCCACGGCGGCCCTGCGGGAGCGGGGCATCGAACTGCTCGCCTGGGAGAACGGCCGGCTGGCCTATTGGTCCGGCACGGCACCGTTGCAGCGGCCGGGCTTCATCGGGGCCGGCCATGTGACCGCAGCGGATGGCAGCTACCTCGTGCACGTGGAGCGCTCCGGAACGCGCACGGCCATGGCCGCCCAGCGCGTGTGGTACGACCCGCCGTTCGAGAACCGGTACCTGCACAAGGGCTTCGCCACGGCCTACGCCATGCCGGCCGGGCTTGAGGCCGCGACCGGGGCCGGCGTGGGGCCCGTGGTGCGTGATGCCACGGGGCATGTGCTCTTCCGCCTGCAATGGGGCGAGGCCGGGTCTTCGGGGCCGCCGTGGGCGCGCATCGTGCTGCTGGTGTGCGCCTTGTGCAGCCTGCTCGTGCTGCTGTGGAATGCGGCGGACCGCCTGGCGGACCGGACCGGGCCCCTGACCGCCCTTGGTGCGTTGGCCACCGTGCTCTTCGCCCTGCGCTGGATCAGCTTGATCAGCGGCCTCACCGACCTGCTCGGCGACCTTCCGCTCTTCAACCCCGCGCTGTACGCCGCCTCCTTCGCGCTGCCCTCCCTCGGCGACCTGCTCACTGACGCGGTGCTCGCCCTCTTCACCGCCGCCTTCGCCCACCGCATGCTGCAACGCGCCGCGGCCCCGTCCCGAACCCTGCCCGCCGTGGCCGCGGGGCTCACCGTGCTCATCGCCACCGCCGCCTGGATCAACAACACGCTCATCGGCCTGGTGTACGACAGCAGCGTCGACCTCGACCTCTACCACCTCCAGAGCTTCGACCGGTACAGCGTGGCGGCCCTGCTCGCCGTTTCCCTGCTGCTCTCCGCCTGGGTGCTGCTCTGTGACGGCCTGGTGCGCTGGCTTGTGGCGCGAGGCCCCCTGCGGTCACCGCTCATCCTGCTCCTCTCGGCCTTCTCGGCGTCCATCGTGCTGCACCACCTGAACGGTGCATACGACACGGTGCTGATGCTGTGGCCGCTGCCCGTGATCGCCGTGCTCACCGCCGGGCGCCGCACCCGGCTCCGGATGGGGCATGCGCTGCTGCTCATCGCCATGCTCGCCGTGTACGCGGCGCACCTCTTCAACCGCCATACGCTCAAGCGCGAGGAGCGCGACCGCTACGTGCTCGCCGAACCCGCCAGCGTGCACGAGGACCCGGTCATCGAGCTGCTCTTCCGCGATGCGGCCGTGGGCGCCCGTAACGACCCCCAGGTGCTGGCCTGGTGGCACAACGACACGCTCGCGTGCACCGCCGCGGACCTGGACCGCGTGGTGCGCCAGGAACAGTTCACCGGGTACTGGGACCGCTACGACGTGCGGCTCTACCTCTACGGCTCGAAGGGACAGCTGCGTTGCACCACCTCGCCCGACGCATCGCCCTCCTACGCACAGCTCACCGAACGCTATGAGCAGGGCGTGCCTGCCACGGGCCAACCCCGCCTGCGCAGCGTGCGGCGACCGGGTGAGACGGCGCTGTACCTGGCGCTGATCAC
This sequence comes from Flavobacteriales bacterium, assembly GCA_044226515.1. GTDB lineage: Bacteria > Bacteroidota > Bacteroidia > Flavobacteriales_F > PHOS-HE28 > PHOS-HE28. The sequence goes on from JBGAGX010000005.1 coordinate 56,730, forward strand.
ACCCGCCTCGGACACCATCCGTGGGGCGCTCTTCGTGGAGCTTCAGCCCCGCCTGAGGTCCGAAGGTCTCGGCTTCCCCGAACTGCTCCTGGCCGGCGGCAGCACCCAGCAGCGGCGCCTGGGGCGCTACAGCCGTGCCCGCTACGAGCATGGCGCGCTCGCCGAACGCGACGGCCCCTACGTGTACCCGGTGCACTGGGACAGAGCCGTGCCCAAGGAGGGCGTGCGCTACGAGGAGGGCGGCTACGACCACATCGCCATGGGCAACCCCAACGGCGTGATCATCGTGCTGGGCCTGAAGCAGCCCACCTGGCTCGACCAGGCCACCACCTTCAGCTACCTCTTCACCTTCTTCGTGCTGCTGATGGCCTTGGTGCTGCTCCTGCGCACCCTGGTGCTCAACCGCGGCCTCCCCGCCCTGGGGCTCAGTGGCAAGCTGCGCGCCGGCGTGCTCTTCTTCGCCGCGCTCGGCCTGGTGCTCTTCGCCATCGGTACGCAACGCCTGCTCAACGCGCACTACGACCAGCACACCAACGAGCTGCTCGAGGAACGCACGCGCAGCGCCGGCGTGGAGCTGCACGACAAGCTGCGCGCCGAAGGCACCCTCGCCCCGCGCATGGGACCCTACCTCGACCACGTGCTGAGCAAGCTGAGCAACGTGGTCTTCACCGACATCACGCTCTACTCGCCCCAGGGCATGCTGCTCGCCACCTCGCGGCCGCAGGTGTTCAACACCGGCCTGCTGGCGCCGCGCATGGACCCCGAGGCCTACCGCCGCCTGGCCATCGAGGGCGCCAGCAGCTTCACGCACGAGGAGCGCATCGGCGACGCCCGGTTCCGCACCGCCTACACACCCTTCCGCAACGACCGCGGTGAGGTGCTCGCCTACATGGCCCTCCCCTACTTCGCGCGCCAGGGCGAACTGGAACAGGAGCGCGCCGCCGGCGTGGTGGCCATCGTCAACCTCTTCGTGCTCCTCTTCGTGCTCAGCCTCATGGCGGCCGCCCTCATCACCAACTGGACCACCCGGCCGTTGATGCTGCTTCAGCGCGGCCTCGAACGCATCGCCCTCGGGGCGCGCAACGAGCCCATCCGCTACCCGGGACGCGATGAGGTGGGCGCCCTGGTGGAGGTGTACAACCGCAAGGTGGAGGAGCTGCGCGCCAGCGCCGAACGCCTGGCCCAGAGCGAACGCGAGAGCGCCTGGAAGGAGATGGCGCGGCAGGTGGCGCACGAGATCAAGAACCCGCTCACGCCCATGAAGCTGAGCATCCAGCTCTTCCAGCGCTCCTGGGACCCTGCGGTCCCCGATGCCAAGGAGAAGCTGGACAAGCTCAGCGCCGGGCTCGTGCAGCAGATCGATGCGCTCAGCGGTGTGGCCACGGCCTTCAGCCAGTTCGCGCAGATGCCCGGCGCGCACCCCGAACCGCTCGACCTGCACGAGGTGGCACGCGCCGCGGTGGACGTGTTCCACGCCACGCCCGGCATCTCCATCGTGCTGCATGAAGGCCCTGCCCTGCCTGTCCACGCCGACCGCGAACACCTGCTGCGCGTGTTCAACAACCTGCTGAAGAACGCCGTGCAGGCGATCCCCGAAGGACGCGAAGGTCACATCGATGTACGGCTGCGCGCGGACGGGAACGAGGCGGTGGCGGAGGTGCACGACAACGGCAGCGGCATCCCCACCGAAGTGCGCGACCGCATCTTCACGCCCAGTTTCACCACCAAGAGCAGCGGCATGGGCCTGGGCCTCGCCCTGGTGAAGCGCATGGTGGAGCAGGCCGGTGGACGCGTGTGGTTCACCTCGCAGGACGTGGGCACCACCTTCCACGTGGCACTGCCGCTGCGCGCGTAGCGGGTACATTTGCGCGTGTCGCTCCGGGCTTCTCCGGGGTCGCACAACAGCAGCTCCTCATGGCCTACACCAACCTCCTGATCACCGATACCGATGGTCTCCGCACCATCACCATCAACCGCCCCGACCAGCTCAACGCGCTGAACCGCGCCACCATCGACGAGCTGGACCGCGCGCTCAACGAGGCCGAGGCGGACAAGAGCGTACGCGTGCTCATCATCACGGGCAGCGGACCGAAGGCCTTCGTGGCCGGCGCCGACATCAAGGAGTTCGCGCACTTCAGCGTGGCCGAGGGGCAGGCGCTGAGCGCCGATGGCCACCGCAAGCTCTTCGACCATGTGGAGCGCCTCAACAAGCCGGTGATCGCCGCGGTGAACGGCTTCGCACTCGGCGGCGGATTGGAGCTGGCCATGAGCTGCCACTTCCGTGTGGCGAGCGACAACGCGAAGCTCGGCCTGCCCGAGGTGGGACTGGGCGTGATCCCCGGCTACGGCGGCACGCAGCGCCTGGCCCGCCTGGTGGGCAAGGGCAAGGCCATGGAGATGATCTTCACCGCCGGCATGATCAAGGCCGATGAGGCGCTGCAATGGGGCCTCGTGAACCACGTTGTGCCACCGGAACAGCTGCTGGCCAAGTGCATCGAACTGGCCACCGCGATCATGAAGAACAGCCCCACCGCCCTGGCCGCCGCCATCCGCGCGGTGAACGCCGGCTACGAGCCCGGGGTGAACGGTCTGCAACGCGAGATCGAGGAGTTCGGCAAGTGCTTCGGCACCGCGGATTTCAAGGAGGGGTCCAGCGCGTTCATGGAGAAGCGGAAGGCGAATTTCACGGGTGTTTGAACCACAGATGGACACAGATGAACACGGATCCGATCTACGTTGGTCGGTGATGCGCTCAGGCTGGCCCATCTGTGTCCATCTGCGTCCATCTGTGGTTGAACCTCCTGTGCTTTGAGCGTCCTCCGCAAACTCGCCGGGCAGACGGCCATCTACGGGCTGAGCATAGCACTCGCCATGCGTGCTCATGTTCTTGCCTTCACGATCATTCTCGGTGGAATGCTCCCTGCAGAAACTCGCGCTCAAGACTGGGAGTTGATCGGGTTGCGGGAGTACTTCACCGAGATCAAACAAGTGTACGCCGATACGGCCCACGCGGCGCTCTACGTTTGCGGAAGTACGAACTACTTGCCCGACACAGGCACGGCCTTTTACCGTCTGGAGAATGGAGATTGGGATACCTTGGGTCTTTTCGATAACCAGGTCACTAGCGTTATCATTTGGCATGACACGCTCATTGTTACAGGAGGCTTTTTTTCGGTCAACGGCGACAGTCTGCGTGGTGTGTTGTTCTGGGATGTTGATCACTGGAGCCGCTATGCTGATGCCGACCTCATAGCCTGGCGCTTGAAGATAATCAACGGTGAGCTCTACGCCATTGGTGGATTCACGCAAGCCGACGGTCAGCCCGCAAACGGCATAGCCAAACGCGTTGGTGGTCATTGGCAACCCTTCCCACTGATGCAGAACCTGGTGGCTTGTGGGGTCCAGGACGCCACGATATACAATGGCCATTTGGTAGCTGTGGGTGCCATCCATTTTGCGGGCAATCCCTACCGCAACGCCATGATGCTTTCTCCGCCGGCCGCGCCTGCGAGGTGTACAACGGTGATCTTTACGTGAGCGGATCCATCCCCCTTCTTGCTGGTAACGCGGGTCACGGGATCATGCGCTGGGATGGTAGCCAGTGGCACGATGTGGGAGGCGGGCTAACCTACTTACCCAACTACTACGGCGTACTTTGCGGTGCCACTTGGATGAAGGTGTACGACGGAAAGCTCTTCGCAAGCGGCACCTTCCAATATGCGGGCAATGTGGCTGCTGGCGGCATCGCTGTTTGGGATGGGGTTCATTGGTGCGGCCTTGGCCAGTCGCTCTATGCCTGCAACAGCTTCGACTTCCTGAACGACACCCTGTATGCCAATGCCACCATATGGCAGGATACGATCTTCAACACCGTGGTGAAGTACATGCGGAGCGATTATGCGGATACGTGCAGCGTGCCAGTGGGAATTGTGGAAACCGACCCAGGGCAACCCAAGTTGACCGCTTGGTTCGATGAACAAGGCCAGCTGAATCTCTCGGGGGTTGCTGTTGGCGATCAACACATCACAGTATTCGATGGTCTCGGGAGAACACTAGGTGACTTCCGCGTTACCCACTCCGCCTCGACTTGCCGTCTGTTCTTACCGCCCCTGCCTTCAGGTGTTTACATCGCACACGTTCATGATCAAGGCTCCGCACGCTTCGTCATCGACTGATCCAGCTATCTCTTCGGTTCTTTGAGCGTCCTCCGCAAACTCTTCGGGCTGGTGAGGTCCCGCACCTTTTCGTTGGTGAGGGAGGTTGGCCCTTCGACGCTGCGTCAATTCGAGGTGGAGGAAACGAAGAAGAAAAGCCTGATCAAGGAACTGAAGAAAGGGGAGCGCTCCGGGTTCATGGCGGCCTTCGATGGGGACGCGCTCCTGAAGGACCTTCACAGGAGGCACGCCGACAAGGAATGAAGCTGAACGCAAGCCGTCCTGCTGATGCAAAGGGCGCTGAACTGGGCCAGCATACGAAGCCTATCCCCAGCCCCACTTTCACAACTTGTTCTCACGCTTGGCGTTCATGAACGGCGGGGCGCGACCTTCGTTCTTCTAGTTGAGCCACCATGCACCCCAACGGGTCAAGCGGTCCTCATCTGTGTCCATCCGTGTTCATCTGTGGTTGAACCTCCTGTGCTTTGAGCGTCCTCCGCAAACTCGTCGGGCAGACGGCCATCTACGGGCTCAGCAGCATCGTTGCGCGCTTCCTGAACTTCCTGCTGGTGCCGCTGTACACCAGCCAGTACGTGTTCGAACCGGCGGAGTACGGGGTGGTCACCGCCCTCTACTCGTGGACGGCCCTGCTCAATGTGGTCCTCACCTTCGGCATGGAGACCACCTTCTTCCGCTTCGCCTCCAAGGACCATGTGGCGCGCAACGCCGATCACGGGCAGGTGCTGTACGCCACCGCCACCTGGGGCCTCTTCGTCCCGGCGCTGGCCTTCATGGTGCTGGGCGGCCTCTTCGCCGGCACCATCGCCGATGGCCTGCACTTCGGTGCGTACGCGAGCTCGGTGCTCATGCTCGTGCTCATCATCGGCATCGACGCCATCACCGCCATCCCCATGGCGCGGCTGCGGCAGGAAGGTCGTCCGTGGCGCTACGCCTTCATCAACCTGTTGAGCGTGGCCGTCAACATCGGGCTCAGCATGTTCTTCCTGCTGTACTGCATGAAGCGGTACAACATGGGGCAGAGCACCGCGCTCATCGAGGCCGTGTACGACCCTTCCCTCGGCGTGGGCTACGTGTTCGCCATCAACCTCGCCAGCACCGCCGTGAAGCTGCTGGTGCTGCTGCCCACCTGGCCCGCCTTCCGCGGCCTCGACCGGCAGCTGCTGCGCGCCATGCTGGCCTTCGGCGCACCCCTGATGATCGCGGGCCTCGCCGGCATGGTGAACGAGACCGCGGACCGCGTGATCCTGAAGTACCTCCTTCCGGCCGACATCGCCGACAGCGAACTGGGCATCTACGGTGCGTGCTACAAGCTGGCGGTGCTCATCACCCTCTTCATCCAGGCCTTCCGCATGGGCGCCGAGCCCTTCTTCTTCAGCCACGCCAAGGAGAAGAACAGCCGTGAAACGTTCGCCCGGATCATGAACCTCTTCGTGGCCGTGTGCATGGCCGCGTTCCTGATGGTGATGCTCTTCCTCGACCTGTTCAAGTGGTTCATCCCCAACCCGGCCTACCACGTCGGTCTGCGCGTGGTGCCCATCCTCATGCTGGCGAACGTGTTCCTGGGCATCTACTACAACCAGAGCGTGTGGTACAAGCTCACCGACCGGCCGCGCGTGGGCAGCACCATCAGCCTGATCGGCGCCACCATCACCATCGTGCTGCTCTTCGCGCTGATCCCCTCGCTGGGCTACATGGGCGCGGCGTGGACCACCCTGGCCTGCTACGCCAGCATGGCCGCCATCAGCTACTTCTGGGGCCAGCGCCACTACCCCATCCCCTATGATGTGGGCCGCGTATTGGGCTACATGGCCGCCGCCGTGTTCCTGTGGTGGGGCGCGGAACAGCTGCCGCTGGATGGGGTGTTGAAGTACGCGGTGCGTGCGGCGCTGCTGCTGGGCTTCCTGCTGGTGGTGGGGCGGAAGGAGCGCGGCGCGCTGCGACCTTCGTAGCCCTATCGTTCAATGAGGAACCGGGCCGTGTGAGCGCCGTCCGCTCCGCCTGCCCGTATGAGGTAACAGCCGTTCGCGAGGTCGCGCACGTCGATCCACTGCTCGTTCCCCGCGCTCACCCGCATTTCCCGAAGGGTCCTGCCCATCGCGTCCAGGATAAGCAGGCGGTCCGTGTTCTTCGGGGTACCGGCCCAACGCACGCACAACCGATCGTCCGCCGGCACCGGGAAGACCTGCATGGTCGGCGACGCCAGCTGGGATGCGATGCCGGTATACAGACCCAGCGTGTCCCAGGTCAGGAACAACCGCGGTGGCGCCCATCCTGAGTACTGGTCCTTGGTGCCATACGCCACGAATCCGGTCGGCGTGAGCTCGATCGAAGATCCATCATCCCTGAGGGAATCCCCATAGGAACGCGTCCAAAGACTGTCCCCGATCGAGGAGATGGCCGTGACGGTAAGCTGCAGCCATGGTGGAGCGGCCCCTCCTGCTCTTCCCACGGCCAGGTAGGTCGTATCCGGCAGTGCAACGATCTGCTCGAAGCGAATGGCGTACGTGCGGTCCCAAATGATGTTGCCCAGCGTGTCCAGGTGAAGAAGCCTGCTGTTGGCGTATTCGTGGGGCATGAGCATCAGCAGGCCGCTGTCCAAGGTGGTGATGAGGTCCGCAGGCGTGCAATACGAGGTGTCCGTCACGAAGTGGACCGCCAGAGGCGCTCCGCTTCCGTCCAGCTTCTCCAATTGAACGAAGAGGCTGTTCTGTCCCACAGTGTCCAATACCGAGGCCGCGATGTACCTCCCACCATCGAAGGAAGCCGTGCCGATGTCGGGGGTGTAATAGTGATAGGCCTGCTGGAACGTGGTCACGCTCAACGTGCTCCCCGATGCATCAAGGGTGTGGTGCTCGAACCAATTGGGCGGCACGTAGCCGATCTGGATGTTCGGCTCCTGTGTGTCAAGAGCAAGCAGGTGGATCTCCTGTGACGGTGATTCCCACGCATCCGCCAACACACGTTCACAGGACTGGTCGTACTGATGCCACCACAGCACATTACCCATCTGGTCGATCTTCAGCGCGAACACCTGCGACATGGGCCCGTTCGCAACAGCGAGCCCGCAGTACGTGTAATTACTCTGGGCGGTGCCGGCGATCAGCGTGTTCCCATCGGTCAAGTCCACCACATGCGTGATGTTGTATGGCTTGATGGAGTCGATCCGGTGGGTCCAGAGGGTGTCGCCCGTGGGCAGCACCTTCACCAAATAGGTGGCAATGGCCCAGTCCTCGAAGGGGATGCCGCTACCCAGTATCCATTGACCGTGGATGCTGCCGCACAGGAGCAGGTTGCCGTCGCTGGTGCGGTGCATCACATGGGAATACACCCGGTGGCCGGGGCAGGGATACTGGTTCGACCAATCGACCCATTGCGCCTGCAGCGCGGTCGAGGTGGCCAGGGCAAGGACCAGGGTACGTGCGCGTGCGCTCATCGGGTATGCGTTCCATACCGAAGCTACGGGAGTGTTCGTTCGGGATCACCACCGATCGACCGACCTTTACCCAACGAACATGAACACGGTCCTTTCCCCCTCCGTCCGCATCGTGAACAAGGGCAGGCACCCCCTGCCCCAGTACGCCACGCCGCACAGCGCCGGCCTCGACCTGCGCGCCAACCTCGATGCCCCCATCGTGCTCGCCCCCGGCCAACGTGCCCTGATCCCCACGGGCCTCTTTCTGGAATTGCCGGAAGGCACTGAAGCGCAGGTGCGCCCCCGCAGCGGACTGGCCTTCAAGCACGGGGTCACCGTGCTCAACAGCCCCGGCACCATCGACGCCGATTACCGCGGCGAGGTGGGCGTGCTGCTCATCAACCACGGGCACGAGCCCTTCACCGTGAACGACGGCGAACGGGTGGCCCAGCTGGTGGTGGCGACCTATGTCAGGGTCGCTTTCGAGGAAAGTGCGGACCTTCGCGCCTCGGAACGCGGAACGGGCGGCTTCGGCCACACCGGCACCCGCTAGGAACTGAACACGACGGAATGAAGATCATCGTCCCCATGGCGGGCATGGGCAAGCGGATGCGTCCGCACACCCACACCACCGCCAAGCCCCTGCTGCCCATCGCCGGCAAGCCCATCGTACAACGCCTGGTGGAGGACCTGGCCGCCGTGGCCGGCGAGCCCGTGGAGGAGGTCGCCTACGTGATCCACCCCAGCTTCGGCAGCGCCGTGGAGAAGGACCTGGTGGCCATCGCCGAGCAGGTGGGCGCCAAGGGCAGCATCCACTACCAGGAGGTGGCCCTGGGCACCGCCCATGCCATCCTGTGCGCCGAGAAGGCCCTGAGCGGCCGCGTGATCGTGGCCTTCGCCGACACCCTGTTCCGCGCCCAGCTGAAGCTCGACAAGGATTGCGACGGCGTGATCTGGGTGAACAAGGTGGACGACCCGCGCCCCTTCGGCGTGGTGAAGCTCGACGGCGACGGCATCATCACCGAGTTCGTGGAGAAGCCCCAGGAGTTCGTGAGCGACCTGGCCATCATCGGCATCTACTACTTCGCCGACGGGGAGCGCCTCCGCATGGAGATGCAGGACCTCATCGACAACGACATCAAGGAGAAGGGCGAGTACCAGCTCACCAACGCCATGGAGAACATGAAGCGCAAGGGCGCGCGCTTCAAGGCCGGTGCGGTGGACGTGTGGATGGACTGCGGCAACAAGAACGCCATGGTCGACACCAACACCAAGGTGCTCGGCTTCCTGAAGGACGCGAAGGACCTGGTGAGCGCCAGGCTCAAGAGCACCCACAGCGTGGTGATCCCCCCCTGCTTCATCGGCGAGGATGTGACGCTGGTGAACAGCGTGGTGGGCCCGTACGTCTCCATCGAGAAAGGCAGCACCGTGACCAACAGTGTGGTGCGCAGCTCGATCCTGCGGGGCGGGGTGCGTGTACAGGATGCCGTGATCGACAACAGCATGCTCGGTGAGCGTGCGGTGGTCACCGGCCATGCCCTGGACCTCAGCCTCAGCGACGACAGCACGATCGGCTGAACCTGCCATGGCCGTTGTGCAGCCCGCCGGCGGCAGGGCGATCATCCAGCCCACGTTGAACGGCGCACTGATCACCATACCACCCCGCCGCCATTGGTTCCTGGTCCTGTTCCTCGGGGCCTGGCTCTGTGGTTGGGCCTTCGGTGGCGGCATGGCTGTGCTGAACCTCTTCCGGCCCGGCATGCCTCCGTTCGCCCGGGGCTTCCTGTTCTTCTGGCTCTGCGGCTGGGCGTTGGGCCTCTGGTTCGTGGGGCGCACGCTCTACCTGATGTTCGCCGGGAAGGAGGTGATCTCCGTGACCCGCGACACCTTGAGCATCACGGGTCCGGGACGCTTCCGCAATACCCTCCGCTCCTACCGGATGAACGAGGTGCGCCGCTTGCGGGCACAAGCCACCGACCAGTCGGCGCCGTTCGGCATGGTGAGCCGGCAGGGCTTCGGTACACGACCCGGGACCCTCCGGTTCGATCATGGCATGCGAAGTGTGACCTTTGCCGCCGGCATCGACGAGCCTGAAGCGCGACATATCTTGACCTTCCTGCGCGAGCAGGGTCTTATCAACGAAGCGAACCTCGCGTGAACCATTTCCGCCCGCCCTTCCTGCCCCTGTTCCTCGCTTTCGCGCTCACTGCCTGCGGTGGCGGCAAGGGTCTTGCCGATGCGGGTGATCCGGCGCCTGCCGGCCGCGACGGCAACCCGTCGAAGGAGCGGCAGGCCCAGGTGATGAGCGTGTTCATGGACGCCACACGGGCCCGCCTGGCAGGGGAAGGAGCGAAGGCGATCGGCCTGTATGAGCAATGCCTCAAGCTCGACCCGAAGAACGACGCCGCCCAGTTCGAGCTCGCCAAGCTCTACCACCTCGCGCAGGACTGGCCGCGCGCCGTCGACATGGCCAAGCGATCGGTGACCAACGGCCCGGACAACATCTGGTACCGCTTCCTGCTCGCCGACCTCTACAACGACGACCAGCACTATGCCGAGGCCGCCGACGTGTACCGCGGCATCGTGAAGCAATGGCCCGACCGCTACGAGGTGTACTTCAGCCTGGCCCGCACCCTGGCCATCGCCGGCAAGACCACGGAGGCGGCGCAGGTGTACCGCGACCTGGAGAAACGCATCGGCACCAACGAGGAGCTGGTGGCGAACGAGTACGACATGCTCGCCAGCAGCGGGCAGTACGACGAGGCCCGCCAGCTGCTCGAGCGCGCCATCGCCAACGACCCCTCCAACAGCCAGTACCACGGCATGCTCGCCGACCTATACGCCGAGATGGGGCTGCCCGACAAGGCCGTGGAGGAGTACCGCACCGTGCTGGCCATGGACCCCGGGGACAACATGGCCCGCGTGGCCCTGGCCGAGCACTACTTCAGCAACGGGGAGCGCGACAAGGCCTTCGACGAGCTCAACATCGCCTTCGCCGATCCCGACCTGGACATCGACTCCAAGATGCAGGTGCTGCTCGGCTTCTTCGAGATGAGCCAGACCGGTTCGGAAACGGACCGCGACCTGCTCGTGAAGCGCTCCTACGACCTTATCGCCACCCTGAAGAAGGCCCACCCCGAGAGCGGCAAGCCGCACACCATCGCCGGCGATTTCCTGATGCGCGAAGGGAAGTTCCGCGAGGCGCGCGATGAGTTCCGCGAGGCGCTCCGCACCGAACAGGACAAGTACCCCATCTGGCAACAGGTGCTGCAGCTCGACCTGCAACTGCAGGACCATGCCGCCACCCACGAGGATGCCACCAAGGCCATCGAGCTCTTCCCCACCCAGCCCGAGTTCCACTGGTACGATGGCATCGCCTTGGGCCAGTTGAAGCGCTACGACGAAGCGGTGGAGACGCTGCTCGCCGGCCGCGACCTGGTGGTGGATGACCCCCAGCTGGAGGCCCAGTTCTGGAGCGCCTTGGGCGACACCTACCACGAGGCCGGCCAGCATGGCAAGAGCGACGATGCCTACGAGAAGGCCCTCGCCCTGGACCGCGACAACGCCACCGTGCTCAACAACTTCGCCTACTACCTCAGCGAACGCGGCGAGAAGCTCAACCGGGCCGAGGAGATGAGCCGCCGCTGCAACGAGCTCCAGCCGGGGCAACCCACCTATCAGGACACCTACGCCTGGGTGCTCTTCAAGCTGGGCCGATACCCCGAGGCCCGCACATGGATGGAGAAGGCCCTGGCCACCGGCGTGCAGGAAGGGGTGCTCCTCGAGCATTACGGTGACATCCTCTTCAAGCTGGGTGACACCACCGGGGCCTTGGACCAGTGGAAAAAGGCCAAAGCCGCCGGCGGGGCCGGCGACCTGATCGACCGGAAGATCACCGAAGGGCGCCTGGTGGAATGAGCATGGCCGAACGCGCTCTTGTGCTCCTGCTGGTGCTCGCGGTGATGGCCTGCAAGCCCCGCCGCGAAGAGGTCCGGGTGCAGCGCGAACTGCAACCACGTTCGGCGGAGAAGCTGTTGGAGCGCCTCACGGCCCGGTCGCTCACCGGCATCCGGTACTACAGCGCCAAGGCCGAGGTCGACCTCAACGGACCCGATGGTCACAAGGGCTTCAAGGCCAACATCCGATCGGTGCTCGATAGCGCCACCTGGATCAGCATCACCCCCGCCCTGGGGATCGAGGTGGCCCGCGTGCTGCTCACGCGCGACAGCCTGAAGATGCTCGACAAGATCAACGACCACTACTGGGTGGGCGATACCGGCGCGGCCCATGTGCGCTTCGGCCTCGAGCCCAGCCTCGACCTGTTCCAGAAGGCCCTCTTCGGGCTTCCCATCGGGCTCGACGCCGAGGAGAAATACAAGGCCGACCGGGAGGAAGGCCAGTACACGCTCACCAGCAAGGAGAAGAAGCGCTTCCGGCGTGCGGCGGAGGACCTGGCCCCCGAGGACACGCTGCCCAACGACCGCGACATGAAGGAGCAGCGACTGGAGCGCACCCTGCGCAAGGCCGGGAAGAAGGACGCCGTGGTCTACCGCTACTGGATCGAACCGGACAGCTTCCTGGTGACCCGGGTATTGATCACCGACCTGGCGCACGATCAACAGGCCGATGTGCGTTATCTCCACCATACGCACGTGAACGGCCATGCCCTGCCGGACCACATCAGCATTTCTTTGTCGGACAGTACGAAGCAGTTCAGCGGGACCCTCCAACTGGACCGCATCGGCACCGATGGTCCCCTCCAGCTCAACTTCCGCATCCCCGAGAAGTTCACGCCCATGCCCTAGGGCCGTGCTGCGCGCCGCGTTGTGCGGCCTGCTGCTGCTGGTGCTGCCGCTGGGCCTGCAGGCGCAGAAGACCCGCGACCTGGAGAAGAAGCGCGACGCGCTCGACAAGCAGATCAAGGCCACCACCGCCCTGATCGATCAGGCCCGCAAGGAAAGACGGAACACCGAGCACCAGCTGCACCTGCTCAACGCGCAGATCCGCCAGCGCGAGGAGCTGATCCGAACCATGAACGGTGAGCTCTTCCAGGTGGACCGCCAGATCGAGGAGACCGAGGCCGTGATCGGCAGCCTGCGCGCCGACCTCGACCGGCTGCGGGCCGAGTATGCGGACATGGTGCGCTTCGCCTACCTGCACCGCAACGCCAGCGACCGGCTCAGCTACCTCTTCGCCGCCGGATCCTTCGCCCAGGCCTACCGCCGCTCCCGTTACCTGGGTCAGCTCGCCGAACACCGCCAGCACCAGGCCGAGCTGATCCTCGACACCCAGCGCAGCCTGGCCGCCCGCATCGACGAGCTGCGCGGGCACCGGGCGGAGAAGGAAGAGCTGCTCACCGCCCAGGTGGGCGAGCGCCAGCGCCTCACCGAGGACAAGGACGGTCACCAGCAGGCGCTCGCCGGGCTCAAGAAGGAGGAGGGACGCCTGCGCGAAACGTTGAAGAAGCAGAACAAGAAGAAGAGCGACCTGGAGGCCGCCATCCGCAAGGCCATCACCGACGAGATCCGCAAGAGCAACCCCACCAAGCCTGCAGGCGGCAGCTCGGGCGGCAAAGGCACCGCGGCCCCGTCCAAGCCCGCGCTCACCCTCACGCCCGAGGCCCGGGAACTGGGCGCCGATTTCGAGAAGAACAAGGGCCGGCTGCCCTGGCCCGTCGAGAAAGGGGCCATCACCAGCCGCTACGGCCGGCAACCGCACCCCGTGCTCAAGGGCATCGAGATCAACAACAACGGCATCGACTTCGCCTGTGACAAGGGCGCCACCGTGCGTGCCGTGTTCCGCGGGGAGGTGAGCAGCGTGATCGTGATCCCCGGGGCCGGCAAGGCCGTGGTGGTGAACCACGGCGCCTACCGCACGGTGTACAGCAACCTGCGCGACAACCTGGTGAACAAGGGCCAGAAGGTGGACACCAAGCAGGCGGTGGGCGTGGTGCTCACCGACGAGGATGGATCCACCGCCCACATCGAGGTGTGGCGCATCACGGCCGAAGGGGACATCGTTACCGTGGACCCCGCCCAGTGGATCTACCGCGACTAGGGCACGGCCGATCAGCTACCTTTGCGCGGCCTACGCGGTCCACTCACCTTAGGGCCGCCCGGGACATCCGCCATGGGTAAACTCGGTGTAATGGAGATCGTCCTGATCCTGCTCGTGCTCCTGCTGCTCTTCGGCGGCAAGAAGATCCCTGAGCTCATGCGCGGCCTGGGCAAGGGCATGAAGGAGTTCAAGGACGCCAAGGACGGCAACGAGCCTTCGGACAGCAAGTAGCGCCGACCCGACGTTCCGAGCCCACGCATGGAACTCCCCCGCACTTTCCGCGAGGCTGCCGAGCTGTTGCGCAACGGCGCGACCACGGTGGTCGCGCTCACCGAGGCCGCGCTGGCCAAGGCCAGGGCCGCCCAAGGGCTCAACATCTACCTGGAGCTCTTCGATTCCAGTGCACGCGCCCAAGCGGAGGCCGTTGATGCCCGCGTGAAGGCCGGTACCGCAGGCCCCCTAGCGGGCTGCATCGTCAGCATCAAGGACAACCTCTGCTACAAGGACCATCGCGTGAGCGCCGGCTCGCGGATCCTGGAAGGCTACACCAGCATCTACAGCGCCACCGTGGTGGAGCGCCTGCTCGCCGCCGACGCGGTGATCATCGGCCGCACGAACTGCGACGAGTTCGCCATGGGCAGCAGCAACGAGAACAGCGCCTACGGTTCGGTGCGCAACCCGCTCGACCCCGCCAAGGTGCCCGGCGGCAGCAGCGGAGGGGCCGCGGCCAGCGTGGCCGCAGGCACCTGCCATGTGGCCCTGGGCAGCGATACCGGGGGGTCCATCCGCCAGCCCGCCTCCTTCTGCGGCATCGTGGGGTTCAAGCCCACCTACGGACGCGTGAGCCGCTACGGACTCATCGCCTTCGCCAGCAGTTTCGACCAGGTCGGCCCCCTGGCCCATACCGTGGCCGACGCCGAAGCCGTGCACCGCGTGATCGCCGGCCACGACGAGCGCGACAACACCAGCAGCCAGGCCCCGCTCGGCGCCGTGCATGGCCCCGGCCCCGGCTCGAAGCTCCGCATCGCCTACTACCGTGAATGCGTGGAGCGCCCCGGCCTTGACCCCGAGATCAGGGCGCACCTGCTCGGCCACCTCGACCGGCTGAAGCGCGACGGCCATACCGTGGAGCCCATCGAGCTGCCCATGCTCGACCACCTGGTGCCCACCTACTACATCCTCGCCACCGCCGAGGCCAGCAGCAACCTGGCCCGGTTCGACGGCATCCGCTACGGGCACCGCAGCAAGGCCGCCACCGGCGTGGACGACACCTACCGGCTGAGCCGCACCGAAGGGTTCGGACCCGAGGTGAAGCGCCGGATCCTGCTGGGCACCTTCGTGCTGAGCGCCGGCTACTACGATGCCTACTACGCCCAGGGCCAGCGCGTGCGCCGCCTGATCCGCGACAACACGCTCAAGGCCTTCAACGAATTCGACCTCGTGCTAACGCCCACCTGCCCGTCCACGGCCTTTAGGCACGGCGAGATCAAGGACCCCGTGGCCATGTACCTGCAGGACATCTTCACGGTGCAGGCCAACCTGGCCGGCGTGCCGGCCATCAGCCTGCCCACAGGAACGCACTCCAACGGCCTTCCGTATGGGGTGCAGGCCATGGCCCGTCCCCTTGCGGACGAATGGCTGCTGGAAGCCTGCACGGGCCTTTTCCAAGCCTGACCCCTGTCCACACGGCGGTGTGGACGACCGCTCCCCACAACATCCCCGAAGCTCCTGCGTATCAAGGGTAACTTGCGCCCACCATGGCCCGTACCCTCCTCTGCTTCGGCGCGGCGGCCCTTTCCCTGGGCTTGCTCGCGCAGGATGGCCCGACGCCCACCGTGCCCCCGAACGATCCGGTGCTTGAGCAGCTCGATGAGCTGAGCCTGCTGCCCTGGCTCAAGAACGACCCGTTCATCACCGACGCGGGCAGGCTCAACGTGCACGGCTTCGCCCCCACCGACACCCCGAGCTACGCGCCGGAGGTGTACCGCCAGCGGCTCGCGCTCCTGGATGAGCGCACCCCCTTCAAGCTCACCTACAACGAACCCGTCCAGTCGTACATCGACCTGTACGCCAAGCGGAAACGCGAGCAGACCGCGCGCATGCTCGGCCTTTCACAGCTGTACTTCCCTGTATTCGAGGAGGCCCTTGACCGCCATGGCCTGCCCATGGAACTGAAGTACCTGGCCGTGGTGGAGAGCGCCTTGTACCCCGGCGCCCGGAGCCGCGCGGCCGCCGTGGGCCTCTGGCAGTTCATGATCGGCACCGGCAAGCTCTATGGGCTGGAGGTGGACAGCTATGTGGACGAGCGTTGCGATGTGTACCAAAGCACCGACGCCGCCTGCCGCTACCTCAAGGACCTGTACCGGATCTTCGGCAACTGGGAGCTCGCGCTCGCCGCGTACAACTGCGGTCCGGGCAACGTGAACAAGGCGATCCGTCGCGCTGGTGGCTCTGGTGATTATTGGAGCGTGTACAATTACCTGCCGCGCGAAACACGCGGGTATGTGCCCGCCTTCATCGCGGTGAACTACATCTTCAACCACGCCGCCGACCACAACCTGTACCCGGTGATCCCCAACTATTGCGCGTACGAGGTGGATACCGTGCAGGTGTGCTACCCGCTGGACCTGGCGCAGCTCGCCAAGCTCACGGGGGGCAACGCCGATGAGCTGAAGGAGCTCAACCCCACCTTCAAGCTGGGCGTGGTGCCCGATGTGCAGCAACCGGTGAACATCTACCTGCCGCAGCACATGGTGGACGAGTTCGTGGACTTCGAGGACGCCATCATGTACAGCTACGTGCCCGACATGAGCACGCCGGCTCCTTATACCGCTCCGCGCGGATCGGTGGCCTCGGCCTCGGGTGGCAAGTACCACACCGTTCGCTCTGGTGAATCCCTGGGCACCATCGCGCGCAAGCATGGCGCCTCCGTGGCGCAGCTGCGCAAGTGGAACCACCTGTCGAGCGACCGCATCCATGCGGGTCAACGGCTGGTGGTCCGCCCGGGATCGACCGCGACAGCCACCAGCGAGCGCTCCGCCCCGGAGAAGGCCATCGCTTCCACAGCGGATCCGGCGCCGGCATCCAGCGGGAACGCCACTGCGGACAAGAAGGTGGAGTACGTGTACCATGTGGTGCAACCCGGCGATACCCTCTGGGGCATCGCGCAGCGCTACCCGGGTGTCACCGTCGACGACATCAAGCGCCTCAACAGCGACATGAACCTGCGCAAGCTGCCCGTGGGCCGCAAGTTGAAGGTGCGCGTGCAGGGCTGATCCGGTTCTTCACAAGGGACCGCGCGCGGGCATCCGCCTCAGCTTCAAGTACTATCGATCGGCCCTGATGCGTTGGACCTGTGCGGTCGTCGATGCTTGTTGATAATTCAACGCGCGCAGCACCTCACCGGTCCTCTACATTGCGGTTGCACGCTGCCTGTTTTCCCGTCGATCGCGTCGCGCCATGGAACTCTCCCGCATCCGCCCATACACCCACAAGCACTGCCGCTTCAAGCTCCGCTCGGGCAAGGAAGTGTTCGGTGTGATCTGGGAGGTGGAGACCACCGACAAGAACGGGCAGACCACAGAAGGACGCCGCCTCTTCTTCGCGAGCATCCGTGACTACGAGCGCCTGCAGCGTGCGGCCCAGGAGCCCATCCAGGTGTGGCCCGTGCAGCCCGAGGAGATCGTGCACGTGGAGAGCATCGCGAGCTGAGGGCGTTACCCGTTCAGTCCCGCCTGCTCCAACAGGAACGCGTAGATCAAGGCCACTTCCTTCAAGCGCTCGAAGCGGCCGCTCGCACCACCATGTCCCGCTTCGAGGTTGGTGACCAGCACGATGGGCGCATCGCCCTGCTGGTGTTCGCGCAGGCGCTGCACCCACTTCGCCGGCTCCCAGTACTGCACCTGGCTGTCATGGAAACCCGTGAGCACCAGCATGGCGGGGTACTTCGCATCATGCACGTTGTCGTACGGTGAGTAGGACAGCATGCGCTCATAGGCCGCCTTCTCCTTGGGATCGCCCCACTCGTCGAACTCGCCGGTGGTGAGCGGGATGCTGTCGTCGAGCATGGTGGTCACCACGTCCACGAAGGGCACTTCGGCCACGATGCCCTTCCACAGCTCGGGCCGCATGTTGGCCACTGCGCCCACGAGCAGGCCCCCCGCGCTGCCGCCCATGCAGAACAGACGACGCGGGTCGCAGAAGCCGCGCTTCACCAGATGCTCGGCGCAATCGATGAAGTCGGTGAAGGTGTTGAGCTTGTGCTCCATGCGGCCCTGCTCGTACCACGCACGGCCCAGGTCCTCGCCGCCGCGGATGTGCGCGATGGCGAAGACGAAGCCGCGGTCGAGCAGGCTCAGGCGCGCGATGCTGAAGGTGGGCTCCACGTTGATGCCGTAACTGCCGTAGCCATAGAGGAGCAACGGTGCGCGACCGTCGAGCCGGGTGTCCTTGTGGTGCACCACGCTCACTGGCACGCGGGCGCCATCGCGCGCCGTCACCCACACGCGCTCGCTCACGTACCGCGACGGGTCGAAATCACCGATCACCTCCTGCTGCTTGAGCACTCGGTCGGCGCCGCTGTTGAGATCGTGCTCGTACACGGTGTTCGGCGTGGTGAGCGAGGCGTAGCCATACCGGAACCGGTCGGTGTCCCACTCCGGATTGGTGCCCGAATAGGCGACATAGACCGGGTCGTGGAAATGGATCTCGTGCTCCTGACCGGTACTGAGCTTGCGGATGCGCAGATGAACCAGCCCCTCCTTCCGTTCGCCGATCACCAGGTGATCGCTGAACAGGTCGATGTCCTCCAGCAGCACGTCCGGCCGGTGCGGGACCACCTCGCGCCATTTCGACCGATCGCCATGGTCCGCCTCCGCACAGAACATCAGTCGGAAGTTCTGCGCGTCCCAGTTCGTGTGGATGAAGAAGCCGGCCGGGCCGTTCGAGGAGGCCGGCACGTGCAGGATGCTGTGCTCATGACGGGCCTCACGGGGCAGGAAGACGCGGAAGGCGCCGCGCGGATCGCCCACCGGCAGCAGCCAATGCTCGCTGCTGAGCGTGCTGTCCGTGGTGATGATGACGAAGGCATCGCTGCGGCTGCGGTACACATCACAGCTGAAGGCCGTGTCGCGCTCGTGGAAAACCTCCACATCATCGGCAGGGTCGGTGCCCAGCACATGCCTGAAGATCTTGTGGCTGCGGAGGGTGCGGTCCTTGCGGGTGTAGAAGAAGGTGCGATCATCGGCCCAGGCGCCGCCACCGCTCGTGCGCGTGATCACATCGGGCAGGTCGGTGCCGGTGCGCAGGTCGCGGAAGCGGATCTCATACTGCCGGCGGCTCACCGTGTCCACGCTGTAGGCCACCAGGTCGTTGCCCGGCGAGATCTCGAAGTCGCCGAGATCGAAGTAGTCGTGCCCTTCGGCGAGCTTGTTCTCGTCCAGGATATCGGTGAAGCGCTCCTGCGGGGGGATGTCGCTCTCCCCGGGAAGGGCCGGGGTGCGCATGTGCACCGGGTACTCGTGGCCGGCCTCGTACCGGAAGCTGTACCAGTATCCGTTCTCGCGGTATGGCACGCTCATGTCGGTTTCCTTGATGCGCCCCTTCATCTCCTGGAAAAGCCGTTCGCGGAGCTCCTTCACCGGGGCAAGCAGGGCGTCGGCATAGGCGTTCTCGGCCTTCAGGTGGTCGATCACGCGCTTCGTATGGGCGTCGGGGTGCTCCGCCTCGCGTTGGGCCTCGGTGAGCCGCATCCAGGCGTATGGGTCGATGCGCGTATGGCCGTGCGCGGTGATCGCGTGCTCCTCCTTGGGGGCCGCGGGCGGAAGGGGTAGGCTCATCGGAGGTGGAAGGGCGCCGCTGGGCGGTGGGCCGAAGTTACCCGACATGGCCCAGCACCTGATGCAGCACCGCGGGCGAACGGAGCTCGCCCACACCCTCAAGGTGCATCCGGTAATACAGCACCAGCTGGTCGAAGAGGGCGCGGCGCTGGGGTGCGGTCAACCGGGTCCTTCCCAGTGGCCCGCCCCGCCCTTCGCGCAACAGGTCGGCGAGCGGCAGGGCGTGTTCGGGGCCCACCACATGCCCGTGCGCTTCGCGTGCATGCACGAAGCGACCTTCCCGCAGGTCGAAGTGGTCCGCACCGTCATCGGGCGGCTCCGGGGATATGCCGAGCGGGACCATCAAGGCCACCAGCACGTGCAACGGGAAATGGGACAGGTCGGGCGCGGTGTCGAGGGTTTCGAGCAGCAGCGACAGCTCGCCGAAGAGGGCCGCGTCCGCCGATTCCTCGCGAAGCACGCGCACCAGGAGCTCCTGCATGAACAGAGCGACGGCGCCGCGCACGGGGTCGGTGGCCAGGTTGAGGTAGGGCCTTTCCATGCGCGCCTCACGCACCTGCTGCAGGTCGCGGTCCTCGCGTTCGGTCACCACCAGCTCCACGCGTGCCAGCGGTTGCAGCAGGGCCATGCGCACCGGACCCTTGGCCCCTGTGCGAACCAGGTAGCCACGGAGGCCGAACGCCTCGGTGAACGCCTTCAGCACCACCCCCTTGTCGCTGTGGCGGATCGTGCGCAGCACGATGGCCCGCGTGGTGTGCACCCCGCCCATGGACCGTCAACGCACCACCAGCACCTTGGTGTTGCACTTGAACTCGCCGGTGTCGTCGCTGGAAAGCACCAGGTAGACCCCGGTGCTCACCCGCTTGCCGCTCATGTCGGTGGCGGGCCAGATCGCCGTGCCACCGTTCGACCGCACGCGGTACACGATGTTGCCGGCCACATCGGTGATCCGCACATCGCTGTCGGCCACCAGGCCGGTGATGGCCACAGGACCCGTGTAGGAGGGTTGGACCGGATTGGGGAAGACGGTGGCGCACCCACTATCGACCGCCCCGTCGGTGGCATCGCCGCGGTAGCTCATGATGCCCTGGTCGGTGCCGAAATACACCTCGCCCGTGGTGCCGTCGATGGCGATGCACAGGATGTTGTTGCTGGGCAGCGGACTGTTCTCCATGGTGAAATGGAGCACCTGCGAGGTGCCGTCGGGCGACACGAGGTAGGCGCCGCTGCTCTGGGTGCCCAGCCACTTCCGGTTGGCCCCGTCCACGGCGATCGCGCTCACCGATTCCGTCTCCAGCAGGATCTGCACGTTGCCGTCCTGCTCGATGAGGATCTGCTCACAATCGAAATTCTCCCCGCTGAACACAGCGGTGGTGTTGTAGAAGACGGCAACGCCCTTGCCGGTGCCGATCCAGATCTCCTCGTCCTGGTCCTCGGCGATGGAGAACACATCGAGCGAGGGCAGCTTGCCCTGGCCTTCGAAGGTGGTGAGCACCTTGTACTGGTCGTCGCCGGGGTCGGAGATGGTGCCGTTGTCGTTGAACACGAGCAGGCCATTGCTCCGTGGTCTGATCACCCACTTCAGGCCGTTCTTCGCTGCGAGGATGTCGCTCAGCAGGGTGTTGTTGGCGAGGATCGAACCGGGGGAGTAAGCGCGCCAGCTACCGCTCTTGGTGCGCACGCTGATCGGAGAGGCCGCGTTCCCGTTGCTGATCCACAGGTTGCCGTCCTTGTCGAGATCGAGGCCGGCCACGTTCACCTTCGTCGTGCCGGTGCTGGTCTCGTAGCCCAGCGTACTGTTGTTCGCGTAGTAGATCTGCTGCACATGCCGGCCCCGCATCTCCAACAGGCCGTCGTCCCAGCTCCCCACGAACACATGGTCCGGGTCCTCGGGGTCGATCGCCACCGCCATGATGTCGTTCACCGTGCCCGCGTATGCGTTCACGCCGGTGTTGAAGAGGGGGTCGTTGAACTTGTCGGTGGTGTACCAATCGCCGTTGACCCGGCTGTGCACGCCGTCCTTGAGGAACTGGTTGCTCCAATTGCCGGCCACCGCACCGGTGGCCACGTACACCGCTCCGCCCGAGGCATCGATGCGGTAGGCGCTCACGTTGGTGGGACCGTCGGGGGTGATCACCTGATAGCTCTCACTGCGCACCAGCCCCAGTTGTGTGTCGGCGATCCAGGTGTAACCCGCAGGTGTCCGCACCGCATCGGCCGGGAAGGCGCCCAGGGAGCCTCCGTACCCGCCGTAGTTGTTCACTTCCACCAGGTCGGTATTGAACACCTGCACGTTGTACTTGTGCGGGATCACCAGGTATTGCCCATCGGCGCTCCGGTTCACCGCCAGGTTCCGCTGGCTCGTGATGCCGGTGTAGCGCTGCCAGCTGCCGTCGTACACGTACAGCGAATCCCCCTCGTCGACCGACGTGCGCAGGTTGGTGATCAGCTTGCCGCCGAAGCTCATCACCGCGCTGTAGATGGCATTGGGCCAGGGCAGGTCGGTGCGCTTGCTCCAGCTGGTGAAGGCGGCCAGGTTGGGGGCGGAACGCGAGGCGCTGTAAAGGCCCGCATCGGTGGCCGCGAAGATGCTGTCGTTGTGGAAGGTGAGGCCGTTGACCTGAAGCTGCGAGCCCGCCGGGCCGATCAGCCAGGTGTCACGCACCTCCATCGCCGCAAGGTCCACCACCACGATGCCGAAACCACAGCTGAGGTAGGCCGTGGAGCCATCGAAGTAGGCCTCGTAGATGCCCTTGTCACCCAGCAGACCGCTGCGCTTGATATCGCTGAGGTTGCGCCGGCGGCCGTCGCGCACCACGTCCAGGTTGCCGTTCGAATAGCCGACCACCAGCGCCTGCTCGGCCTGGCACCAGGCGATGGTGCTGATGTTCACATCGCTCAACGCGTTCACCTTGGTGTACCGCTCGATCTCGTTGCTGGCCGGGTCGAACCGGAAGATGGCGGCGCGCGTGGCGCAATACGCCCGCGACTGGTCGTCGGTGGCCACGGTGATCGCCTTGTTGTACGGGAAATGGTCGCGCCACTGGCCAATGGCCACTTGGGCCTCCGCACCGGCGGTCAAGACCAGGGTCGCAAGTAGAGGGAGCAGTTGACGGATGGACATGAAGCGTCGTCTTCGGCCCTCCCCTAACGCGCGAAAGGCCGGATCGTTGTCATGCGCAAGGTAGCGCCGGAAATGCAGGATCCCCCGGAAGGCGGGGGATCCTGTGGAGGTCACGAGCGGAGTCGAACCGCTGTACGAGGTTTTGCAGACCTCTGCCTAGCCCCTCGGCCACGTGACCAATGCGATACTTCCGAGGAAGGGCGGCGCGAAGATAGGGGGATCGGTCCTTGCCACGAGCGGCTCGCCGGTGTCACCCCTCCAGCACGTAGGCCACGTGGTCCACGGCGCCTGGAACGGGCGGATGCTCCTTCACCACGCGCACCTGCCAACGCAAGGCGCCGGGCCACTCGGCCTTCAGGGCGCCCAGGATCCGCCGGCCCACGTGCTCGATGAGCTTGCTGCGCACCGCCATCTGCTCCTTCACCAGGGTGGTCACCCGGCCATAGTCCACCGTATCGTGCAGGTCGTCGCTGGCCTCGGCCCGGGCGAAGTCGCCCTCCACCGCCACGTCCACCCGGTAATGCCCGCCGATGCGCGCCTCCTCCGGCAGGCAGCCGTGGTAGGCGAACACCCGGATCCCGTTCACCTCGATCAGGCCCATGCGCGGCAGTGCTCCAGTCCGGCCTTCAGGCGGGCCACCACCTCGTCGCGGCCCAGCAGGGCGCTCACATCGAACATGCCGGGACCCTGCATGCGGCCCGCCACGAAGAGGCGGTACAGCGGCATCACCTGGCCCACCTTCAGGCCGGTGCTCTGGAGCACCTCGTTGAAGGCGGCCTCCAATGCAGCAGGGGTCAGCTCCACCATGCCCGCCAACTTGGCGATGTAAGCCTCCAGCGCCGGGGCGGCCTCGTTCTTCCAACGCTTCTTCAGCTCCACCTCGGCCTCCATGTTGCCCTTCAGCGGGGAGCCCTGCGTGAAGAGGTACAGGCCCTCGAGCATGTCGTCCACGAAGGTGGCGCGCTCCTTCAGCAGGGCGGCGGCGTGGGTGGCGCGCTCGGCCGTGGTGTCGATGCCCTTCACGGTCCTCAGGCGCTCGCGGAGCTGTTCGCCCAGCACCGCATCAGGCTGCTTGCGCAGGTACTGCTGGTTGAACCACTTGGTCTTCTCCGGATCGAAGCGGGCGCCGCCCTTGTGCACACGGTCCAGGTCGAACAGGCGTGTCATCTCCTCCAGGCTCATCAGTTCCTGGTCGCCGCCGGGGTTCCAGCCCAGCAGGGCCAGCATGTTGATGAAGGCATCGGGGTAGTAGCCGCGCTCGCGGTAGCCGCTGCTCTTCTCGCCGCTGGCGGGGTCCTGCCAGTCGAGCGGGAACACCGGGAAGCCCAGCCGGTCGCCGTCGCGCTTGCTGAGTTTGCCGTTGCCGTCGGGCTTCAGGATCAGCGGCAGGTGTGCGAAGGCCGGACGCTCCCAGCCGAAGGCCTCGTAAATGAGCACATGCAGCGGCGCGCTGGGCAACCACTCCTCCCCGCGGATC
This sequence comes from Flavobacteriales bacterium, assembly GCA_044226515.1. Taxonomy (GTDB): domain Bacteria; phylum Bacteroidota; class Bacteroidia; order Flavobacteriales_F; family PHOS-HE28; genus PHOS-HE28. The sequence continues at coordinate 80,812 of JBGAGX010000005.1, forward strand.
ACATGGGTGATGCGCATGAGGTGGTCGTCCACGATGTTGGCCAGGTGGTAGGTGGGCATGCCATCGCTCTTGAACAACACCTTGTCGTCGATGTTGGCGCTGTGCACCACCACCCAGCCGCGGATCAGGTCCTCGAAGCGCACCTCCACGTGCCGCGGCACCTTCAGGCGCACCACGTAGGGGTCGCCGTTCGCCAGGCGGGCCTTCACCTCGTCGGCGCTCAGGGTGAGCGAGTTCTTCATGTGCTCGCGCGTCACGGCGTTGTAGGCCGGCGCCGCCACGCCCGCGGCCTGCAGGCGCGCGCGCATGGCCTCGAGCTCCTCGGGCGTGTCGAAGGCGTAGTACGCCTTGTCCTTGGCGATCAGCTCTTCGGCGTACTGGCGGTACATGGCCTTGCGCTCGCTCTGGCGGTACGGCCCGTCGGGGCCGCCCACCCAGGGGCTCTCCTCGGGCACCATGCCGCACCACTCCAGCGAACGCTTGATGTATTCCTCGGCGCCGGGCACGAAGCGCGCCTGGTCGGTGTCCTCGATGCGCAGCAGGAAGGTGCCGCCGTGCTTCTTCGCGAAGAGGTAGTTGTACAGGGCTGTGCGCACACCGCCCATGTGCAGGGGGCCGGTGGGGCTGGGGGCGAAACGGACGCGGACGGACATGGTGGTTCGGGTGGTCCCGGCAGCACGTCGGCTGGCCCGGAAACGAGGCGCGAAGGTAGCCGGGTCAAGGGAAAGCCTTGCGCCGGCGGACATCGGCCGCCCGTTGCACACCTCTACCAACCTGCGACCAACCGGTCGACCGTCCAATACATGGCGATGCAGGAGACGAGGATGGAGATCGGCAGCACCACGCGTTGCCGATACCAAGGCCGGCCACCGAACCAGTATGTCAGCAGCAGATAAGCAGCGAGCACCACTCCGAGCTGACCCAGCTCGACCCCGATGTTGAAGGAGGCCAGGGCCACGAGGAACTGCGCCCCGGGCAACCCGATCTCGCGTATGGCGCTCGCGAATCCCAGGCCATGGACCAGCCCGAACACGAAGATCACCACGACCCGCCACCGGTTCAGCGTAGGGCGGAGGATGTTCTCCATCGCAGTGACCACGATGGAGAAGGCGATCAGGGGTTCGACCACGGTTGGTGCGGGATCCAGGCCGCCGATCGCCGCCACGCCGAGGCTCAGGCTGTGCGCCAGGGTGAACACCGAGCACTGGATCAGCACCGGCCGCCATCCGTTGTTCAGCAGGTAAAGGCTCAGGATGAACAGCAGGTGGTCGTACCCGAACGGCACCACATGCATGAAGCCGAGCTTGATGTACTGCGCGATCGTGGACATGCCCCTGCGCGTTCCGGCTCAGTCCACCACAAGTGCCCTGGTGAGGCTCCCGCCAGGAATATCAAGGGTCACCATGTACACCCCGGCCGGCAGACCCATCACGGAAATGGTGCGTGTGAAGGTGTTGGCACCACCCACCAAATGTCCGAACACATCGCGTATTGCGACGGAACGAATTGCTGCTGCTGACACATCGGTGCCCAGCTCGATCCTGAACTCATCCCGTGCAGGGTTGGGGAGTATCCGGAACGGGATCTCCAAGGAGCGTTCGCCGCGAATGGAAGAGGCCGCATCGACCGTGTGGCGTACGACCACCTCGTTGTCGAGGATGAGGTTCGTGCTCCAGATGAACGCCGCGTCGTGGGAGGGGTCATCGAAGATGTCGGTGAAGTTGGTGTAGGCCGGCTTGTTGTTCACGCCGACCGTGGCGTTCGAATACGTCGAGGCGGCCGGCCAGGGCGCATCATTGAACGAGGCGTCCATCCACCCCGAAGGCCTCTGCCAATGCAGCCCGTGGTACGCGGTGCCATCGTTCGAGTCCGCGGTGCTGCAGGTGCCGGACAGCCGCAAGGATCCGTTCTCCTGCGGGCATGACAGGTCGATGATGGGAGCGGTGTAGAACGTCTGCGCCTTCCAGGTGGCATCGGATACCGCTATGATCGCATCGGTCGAGTCCTTGAACACGACGACCATTCCACCATCACCGGGGTGGTAAAGGAACCCGTTGCTGTTCTCGGAACCCAGGCCCAGGTGCTCCTCCCAATCCACCAACAACATGGCGATGGTGAACGGCCGGTTCACCCGGAACCGGCCGATGCTCGAATTGAACTGCGTATAGGGCACGTTGTCCTTCCCGACAGGCACCCCGTTGATGTACAGTTCGAAGTAGTTGTCGGCGAAGATGAAGGCCGTGATCAACTCACCTCCGGGATCGATCTGTACGATGTCGGACCCATCCAGATCGGCCAATGCCGCGGCCGCGTTGGGGTAGGTGGCGCCGGTACATGGGTTATACAGGTCCGAAGCGAACGGGAAGGCCGCATCCGTGAAGTGGACCTCCGCGGGAACGGTCCAGGTCGTGGCATCCGTGGCCGTGATGGCCCCGAGCGCAGGCACCCTGCCCGAAGGACAAGCGTACAGGCTCGGGATCGTGATGGAACCAGGCCCTTGCGTCACCGATCCGGTGCCTGTGTATTGACCCTGGGCACCTTGCAGCAACGGCAGGCATAGCACACCGGCCACGGTTCGAAGGTTCATCTTCATGCAGCGGGTCAACGCACCACCAGCTTCCTGGTCACCACGCCGCTCCGCAGCAGAACGCGCACCAAGTAGGCTCCACTGCGGAAGGAGCGCACATCCACAAGGGGCACGTACCGGTCGGTGGCGTACACCCGCTGCCCATGCATGTCGTAGACCTCGATCCCCTTGATGTCGCCCGGAACAACGCCGGCACCGGGGCTGATCGAGAACGTCTCGTCCGTCGGTACAGGGTAGATCGACCAGGAACTTGCATCCGACGCCGGATCGGTGATCGAGTTGATGACCGTACAGGGAACGAACCCGTTATAGGTGTTCGTGGTGCCCACGCCCTGAGCAAAGTGAGTGAAGGTGAAGAGCCCACCAGAGGTCCAATCGTAGACCACGGAGTCCGTCTGGCCGTTCAAGCTGTACACGACCGTGTATCCATTGCCATTGCCGTTCTCCGTGCACCCGATGATCTCCGCGCCCGGCAGGGGGCTCTGGAAGGGTCTTACGGGGCTCGCCGCTGCCTGGGGAACGATCTGAAGCGTGGCATCCTCGGTCACTTCCCCGACCATGTTGCCGATCATGTAGGGCGCGGTGGCCGTCCCGTGATAGTGGTACACGCCATTGGTCCCGTAATGCCCGTGGTTGGCATCGAGCGCGGCCATCGGCGAGCCATCGGGTTCCACGCTGCCAAAGACCGCGAATCCATCGAGCGCATACGCGATGGGCAAGGTGGCCGAGGTCTGTCCATAGAGGCTCAGCGGCGCGATGTGGTAGTGGTAATCATCGGCACGGCCACAATGCCCGCCGAAGTCATCCAGCTGCCCGTCCAGGAAAGCGTCCACGCCGGTGTTGGTATAGGGATTGAAGATCGGTACGCCGTTCACCGCGACCGCGATGGCCCCGCGGATGAAATGCTGAGGGCTCACGGGCACCGGTGTGGTGGCGATCACCGGGTTCAGCGGGATGCTCCACGAATTGGCGCCGATGTAGCACTGTGGGATCGGCACCTGCTGCTGCCAGTTCGTGATGCCCACCATCATCGTATGGTCCGGGATCCCGTTCGATTCCACGTGGAAATAGTCGTTGTCCCAGAACGTGTTGATCCCCGGCTTGAACGGCGTGAACGCCGAGTCGACGGTCAAGGGATCCGTGAGGCTCTGGGCGGCCCGCAGGTTCCTGGTGCGAAAGCCGTAGAACAAGGTGATCACACCGACCAGAAGCACCGGGACCACGGCCCGCAAGGCCGGCCGACCAGCGGTGCGCACCGCCCAAAGACCGAGGGCTGAAAGCAGGGCCAAGGCCAGCGCCGGACCAGCCCAGGAGCGCTCTTTATCCCATCCGGCGGTGGTGCCCGACAAGGGACGGTTCAGGCGGGCAATGCGCGCATCGCGATCACGCACGAAGCGTTGGTCCTCCGGAGCAAGCTCGGCCAACGGAACGCTCAGCACCGTATGATCGGCCTTCTCAATGCGCACCACACCGGCCTGCAGGAACAGCAAGGAGCCCTGCACCGGAGCACCGTTCTCTTTCACCGACCAACGGCGCAAGGGCAGGTCGGACCCGTTCAAGGAATGGGCCGAGAGGCTGCACCCGGCCAGGAGGAACAGGGCGAACAACACCCCCCGCAGAAGTCCTTTCCAGATCCGTCGTGGACTTGTGATCGATCCCATGGTGCGATGGTTTCAGGGGTGCGTGTGATACGTCATACTCCCCTACGACCAGGATCGGGGTGAATGGTTTGATCTCCGGCGCACACCCACCATCCTTCCTGCTGCACATGGCGACCGGCCCGATCCGCATGGAGCACGGTGCAGGCCATCTGTTCCCTTCTACATTACCAACCATGCGTGCCTTGCTCCTGTTCACCGGTTTGCTCCTGCTCATCGTGCCCGAGGTCCTGCGGGTGTACTACATCATGCCCTTTCCAGGCAGCCAGGAGGATGTGGCCACCGACCTGCGGCAGGTGAACATCGCCTACTGGCTGCACCACAACGTGTGGTGGCTGCGACTGGTGGGGCTGGCACTGGTGGTGGGGCCCACGCTCCACTACCTGCGGAACGGGGGCTGGGGCAGGCGCACCGCGGTGCTGCTGCCGCTGGCCCTGGCCGCCACTGTGTTCTACCTGTTCAACTTCAAGTTCATGGCCGATAAGATGTTCCTACCGGTGGAACACAAGGTGATGGCGGCCGTGGCGCAGGACACCGGTGGCGCGAACGACCTGGTGATCGCGGTGGAACGCAACGGCGAGGCCCGCGCCTACCCCATCGAGCTCATCGGCTACCACCACCAAGTGCTCGACACCATCGGCGGCGAGGCCGTGATGATCACCTACTGCACCGTGTGCCGCACCGGCCGCGCGTTCGATCCTGTGGTGAACGGCCGGCCGGAGACCTTCCGCCTGGTGGGCATGGACCACTTCAACGCGCTATTCGAGGACGGCCGCACGGGCAGCTGGTGGCGGCAGGTGAACGGCGAATGCGTGGCCGGACCGCTGAAAGGCACCATGCTGACCGAGGTCCCTTGCACGCAGCTCACACGCGGCGCGTTCGCCAGATCGTATCCGGCGGGCCTCGTGATGCAGCCCGACCCCGCGTTCATCAAGGCGTACGCGGGGCTGAAGGACTACGACGAAGGCACCATGGCTTCCTCGCTCGAAGGTCGAGACACGGCTAGCTGGCAGCCGAAGAGCTGTGTGGTGGGCGTGGTGCACAACGGCGTGGCGCGGGCCTATGATTGGAATGAACTGCAGCGTCAGCGCACGATCAGGGAACAGCTGGGCGGGGATAGCATCGTGATCGAGCTGGCGAACGACCAGCGGTCCTTCGTAGCCATTGTCATGCACCACGACACGGCCGCCACATCACAGTATGAACCCAACGGCGAGATCACCGCGCGCTATGTGGTACACAGCAGGACGGACACCATCCCCGCTTACCAGGAGTTCTGGCACAGCTGGCGCACCTTCCACCCCAACACCACGCGGTACGAGCCGAAGCGGTGACCGGGAATTGCGCATTTTCACATTCGCACATTCCCCTCGTTTGCACGCTCTCCCATGCCCCACGACCCCCTCTTCGAATTACGCATCGCCAACGCGCTCGCCGCACAGGGCGCCAAGGCCGAACCCAAGAAGATGTTCGGCGGTGTGGCGTTCATGGTTAAAGGCAACATGAGCCTGGGGATCACCAACAAGAACGAGATGATGGTGCGCTTCGATGGCGAACGCCACGAGGAGGTCCTGGAATGGCCGGGCGCCAAGCCGATGACCTACGGGCACACGAACATGAAGGGCTTCGTGTTCGTGGAGGCCGAAGCGGTGAGCGGCAAGGCGCAGCTGGACAAGTGGGTGAAGCTCTCGCTCGCCTATATGGCCACGCTGCCCGCCAAGAGCGCGGCGAAGAAGGCGGCCCCAAGGAAGAGAGCCGCCGGGCCGGCGTTGAAGAGCACGGGCTCGCGCTCCCGTCGCTGAGGACCCTCTACCGAACGATCGCCTAGCTTGGCGACGAAGCCCGACCCATGGACGCACTCCTGCTCCTGCTGCTGATCCCCATCCTCATCCTGGTGATCGGTGTGAAGAACCGCATGGCCGCCGTGGAACGCGAGCTGCAGGTGAACCGCCTGCAGATGCAGGAGCTCATGAAGGCGCTCGCCCGGCGTGTCGGTGGCGAGCCCCCTCCTTCCGAGTCCCGCGCCGCACAGGCCCGCCCGGAGCCCATGGCCCCCGCACCGCCGGTGGTTGCGCCTCCGGAACCTGTGCGGCCGCCCATCGTCGAACCGCCGCCACGTGCACCGGAGCCTTCGTCCGCGCATCCGTTGGAGGTGGTTGAACCGCCTGTGGCGCGACCGGTCATGCCCGCCGTGCCACCCCCTCCTCCCCCACCGCGCAAGCCGTCCTTCCTGGAGCGCAACCCCGACCTGGAGAAGTTCATCGGCGAGAACCTCATCAACAAGATCGGCATCGCCATCCTGGTGATCGGCCTGGGGCTCCTTCTCAAGTACGAGATCGATGCGGGCCACATCGGCGAATCGGCGCGCACGCTCATCGGCATCGGCAGCGGCGGGCTGCTCCTCTTCTTCGCCCACAGGCTCCGCGAGAGCTTCCGCGCCTTCAGCTCCGTGCTCGTGGGCGGTGGCCTCAGCGTGCTCTACTTCAGCATCGCCATCGCCTTCCAGCAGTATCACCTCTTCGGGCAGGCGGCGGCGTTCGCCATCATGGTGGGCATCACCGGCCTGGGCGTGCTGTTCACGCTGCTGTACGACCGGCGCGAGCTTGCGGTGATCGCCCTGCTCGGCGGCTTCGCTTCGCCCTTCATGGTGGCCACCGGCGAAGGCAACTACAAGGTGCTCTTCACCTACGTGCTCATCCTCGACGCCGGCATGCTCGTGCTGGCCAACTACAAGAAGTGGAGCATCCTTAACATCCTTTCCTTCGCGCTCACCTGGCTGCTCTTCGCCGGCTGGTCCATTTCGAGCTACACCGAGCTCGACCCGCGCCCGGTGTGGCCGGCCTTCGCCTTCGGCACCGCCTTCTACGCCGTGTTCTTCGCCATGGTGCTGCTGTACGACCTGCGCCACCGCACCGCCTTCACCCCGCTGGACTATGCGCTCTTCCTGCTGAACACGGCGGTGTTCTTCGGCACGGGCATGCACTTCCTCACGGACCTCGACGTGCGCGTGGGCGGCCTGCTGTGCGTGCTGCTGGCCGCGGTGAACGTGGTGTTCGCGCTGCGCTTCTTCCGCGATGAGCGTGTGCCCCGCAACCTTGTGTTCCTGCTCATTGGCATCGTGCTCACCTTCATCAGCCTGGCGGCACCGGTGCAGTTGGAGGGCGATCACATCACGCTCTTCTGGGCGGCCGAGGGCGTGTTGCTGGTGTGGTTCGCGCATCGCTCCGGTATCCGGCTCGTGGAACGCGCCAGCCTTGCCGTGAACGCGCTCATGGTCATCAGCCTCATCATGGACATGGGTCTGTATTCCGCGCCGCAGCATGTGGCGATGATGCCCCTGTTGAACCGCGTGTTCATCACCGGGGCCGCGGTGGTGCTCTCGCTCGCGTTGCAGTTCCGCCTGTGGGCGAAGTGGGATACGCAATACGGGATCATCGCCGGGCTGCGGCCCACCTTCCTGCGGGGTGTGCTCGCCACGGCGGCGGCCGTGCTCGGCTACTTCACCGGCCTGCTGGAACTGAACCATCAACTGGGCCGTATCCTGCCGGAAGGGTCGGTGGCCATGGCGGCGATGGCCTGGAGCCTGCTCTACCTCATCGCCGCGGACCTGCTCACCACCAAGGCCGCACGCGCGGTCCGCTGGGCCTTCGGCGGGCTCTTCGCCCTCGCCTTCCTGCTGTACACCACCTGGCACTACGGCATGGGCATGCGCCGGCTGCGTGAGCATGTCGCAGGGGGCTCGTGGCAGGGTCACCTGGTGACGCACTACCTCGCCTTGGGGCTGATGGTGGTGATGATCCTCCGCGTGATGCGCTGGTCGCGTGACCTGCTCACGTTGCGTTCATCCGAATGGAACCGCTACGCCTGGGTGCTGTGCACACTGCTGGTGATCATCGCCAGTCAGGAGCTGGACCATGTCCTGCTCGCCGTGCAGCCGCCCTCCTCTGATGGAGCGGTGACGGACCATGCCATGCGGTTGGCCCGCACCGCCGGCTACCCGATCCTCTGGGGCGTGGGCAGCTTCCTCTTCATGGCCTACGGCATGCGGGCCCGCATCCGCACGGTGCGCATCATCGCGCTATCGCTCTTCGGCCTCACCCTCGTGAAGCTCTTCGCCGTGGATATCTGGAACGCCTCCCGGGGCGCACAGGTGGCCGCATTCATCTGCCTGGGCGTACTGCTGCTGGTGATGAGCTTCCTGTACCAGAAGCTGAAATTGTTGTTGCAGGACGATACCGATGCTTCCACGCGCTAGCCTCCTTGCCGCGCTCCTTCTGGGCGCCGCGCTGCATGCGCAGCAGCCCGCCTGGCGTGCATCCCTGGGACCCGTGGAACGGAGCGGGCTCTACGTGGTGCGGCTCACCCCCGAAGTGGTGGGCCGGTCCAAGCCGACCCTTGATGACGTGCGCATCGTTGCGCCCGACACCGCGCTCGTGCCTTACGTGGCCCGCATCGCACATGCACAGCTGAGCCGGGCGGTCACCGTGCCGTTCGCCATGCTGCGCAACGAACGCGTGGGCCGCTCCACCGTGGTGGAGCTCGAGGTTCCGGCCGGCACGCTGGTGGACGGTCTCTCGCTGAACATCCGCAACGCGGAGGTGGCCAAAAGCGCACGCATCACCGGCAGCGACGACCGCCGGCGTTGGTACATGGTGAAGGACGAGCACCTGGGCCTCTCCGGAGGGGGCGACACCCGAAGCCTGCGCTGGTTGGACCTCCCCCTGAGCGACCACCGCTACTACCGCATCGAACTGAACGACTCCCTCACCGCCCCCGTGCAGGTGCTCTCGGTGGGGCACACCCTGCAGGCGCGCAGCGAAGGCCGCTACGAACCCATCACCACGGCCCGCTGGGACCGTGTGGACGAGGATGGACGCACCCTCATCCGCATCACGGCCGATCATCCGCTTGTGGTGGACCGGGTGCACTTCGAGGTGGCCGACACCACGCCCTGGCGCCGCTCCTGGACGCTCTCCACCACGCGGCAGGAGCAACGCAAGGTGCGCAGACGCACGGAGCTTCACCGCTGGACCGAGGAACTGGGCAACGGCACCATCGCGTCCTATGGGCGCCCTGTGATCCCCGGGCCGGGCAAGGCCGTGGACACCTTGTTCCTGACCATCGAGAACGGCGATGACCGACCATTGCGGATCACGGTGATCGAGGCCCTGCAGCTCGAACGCGTGCTGCTCACCAACCTGGAGGCCGGTATCCCCTACGTGCTCACCACAGGCGATCCAGCGGCCATGCCCCCGCGGTTCGACCTGGCCCACTTCCAGGACAGTCTTCCCGCACCCGAGGACACGCTCATGGTCGGCAGCCTCACGGCGGCTCCACGAACAGCGGCCGGAAAGCCGTTCGATGTGGCGCGCGCCTGGGTGTGGGCCGCGATGCTGGGTGTGGGCGCCGCGGCCGCCTGGGGCGCGTTGCGTGCCATGCGGCGCACCCCGGCATGAACGGCCGGGCCCCTCTTCGATCCTTTTAACACGTCCGCGTGTACCGATGGGCGGGCAGCCCGCCACCGCACCGCCCTACCTTTAACCCGCAATGGCAGCGCCCACACCGCGTTGCTCCCGTGATGGCCTCCGACTACGCCCTGTTGATCGCCAAGCTCGACGCGTTCATCCGCCGGTATTACAAGGACCGGCTGATCCGCGGTGTGCTGTACAGCGTGGGCCTGCTGGTGGCCTTCTTCCTGCTGGTGTCGCTGGGTGAGGCCGCGGGGCGCTTCGGCACCACCGCGCGCACGGTGCTCTTCTGGACCTACATCGCCGCCGCCGCATTCGTGCTGGGGCGCTTCATCGTGGTGCCCCTGGTGAAGCTCTTCCGCCTGGGCCCGGTGATCGGCCACGCCGAGGCGGCCCGCATCATCGGAACACACTTCGCCGAGGTGAAGGACAAGCTCCTCAACACCCTGCAGCTCCGCGACCTAGCCTTGCAGGACCCCGCCCGGCGCGAGCTCATCGAGGCCTCCATCGCCCAGCGCAGCCGCGAGCTCAAGCCGGTGCCCTTCGCCAACGCCATCGACCTGCGGCGCAACACCCGGTACCTCCGTTTCGCCCTGCCCCCGTTGGCCGTGCTGGTGGTGCTGCTCTTCGCCGCTCCGAGCCTCATCACCGGACCCACCGAACGCCTGCTCGCCCACGGACGGGAGTTCACGCCGGAAGCCCCGTTCCGCTTCGTGGTGCTCAACGACACGCTGGCCGTTCCCGAGGACCAGGACTTCGAGCTCCAGGTCGAACTGCAAGGCGGCGTGGTACCGCAGCAGGCCGAGGTCGTCTTCGATGGTCAACGCGTGCCCCTGGTGAAGCAGGATGCCGTGCGCTTCACCCACCGCTTCCGCAACGTCCAGGCGCCCATCACCTTCCACCTGGAGGCCGAGGGCTTCAGCTCCACCGAGCACACGCTCATCACCGTGCCCGACCCGCTGGTGCTCGAGCTGGCCATGAAGCTGGAATACCCGGCCTACCTGGGCATGCCCACCGAACAACGGGGCAACACCGGCGATGCCCAGGTGCCCGCCGGCACGCGCATCACCTGGACGGCCACCACGCGCAGCGCCGATGTCCTCGAGCTTGCCTTCGACGACACCACCTACACGCTCCTTCCGCAGGGCGAGGACCGCTTCACCGCCAGCCGTCGAGTGCTCCAGAGCCGCTCCTACCGAATGGTTCCGGCCAAGGGCGACCGCCGGGCCACTTCCCCGCTCCAATACCACATCGACGTGGTGCCCGACCTCTACCCCACCATCGCGGTGGAGCAGAAAGCGGACAGCACCGCACCCAAGCGCCTGTACTTCAAGGGCGACATCGGTGATGACCATGGGTTCAAGCGCCTGCTCTTCCACTACCGCTTCGTCGAGGGCGGCGACAGTGTCGCGGCCGACCAGCGTGAGCGCACCGTTGAGCTCGGCATCGACGCGCGCACCACGCGCCAGGGCTTCTTCCATTTCTGGGACATGAACGACCTGGTGATCGCGCCGGGCGACCGACTTGAGCATTGGTTCGAGGTGTGGGACAACGACGGGGTGAACGGCAGCAAGAGCGCGCGCAGCAGTACCCAGGTGTTCGAGGCCCCTACGCTGAAGGAGCTCTCCGACAAGCAGGACCTCCAGGGCGAGCAGATCAAGAAGGAGCTCCAGCAGGGCATTCGCGAGGCACAGGACCTGCAACGCGAACTGGACAAGCTGCGGCGTGAGATGCTCGACAAGAAGGAGCTCAACTGGCAGGACCAGCAGAAACTGCAGAACGTGCTCGACCGCCAGAAGCAACTGCAACAGCGGATCGAGAACACGACACAGACGCTCGAGCAGCAGCGCACCGAACAGCAGGAGTACCGCCAGATGGACGAACGCCTGCTGGAGAAGCAGAAGCAGGTGCAGGAGCTCTTCGAGAACGTGCTGAACGAGGAGATGAAGGAGCTGTACAAGCAGGTGCAGGAGATGCTCGAGAAGCTCGACAAGGAGAAGCTCCAGGAGCAGATGAAGGACATGAAGCTCGACCAGGAGGACATCGAGAAGGAGCTGGACCGGGCCCTCGAACAGTTCAAGCAGTTGGAGGTGGAGCAGAAAGCCGAGGACATCGCCGACCAGCTGGAGAAGCTCGCCGAGGAACAGAAGCAGCTGGCCGAGGATACCAAGGCCGGCGACACCCCGAAGGAGGACCTGCAGCGCAAGCAGGATGAGCTGAACAAGGCCTTCGACGATGTGCGAAAGGAGCTGGACGAGCTGGAAAAGAAGAACCAGGAGCTGCAGAACCCCATGGACCTGCCGAAGACCGACCAGCAGGAGCAGGAGATCCAACAACAACAGCAGCAGAGCAGCGAGCAGCTGCAGAAGGACCAGAAACAGAAGGCCGGCGACAGCCAGAAGAAGGCCGGCGAACAGATGGAGCAGCTCGCCTTCCAGATGAAGAGCGGCATGCAGCAGAACGAACAGGAGCAGGCCGAGGAGGACATGGACGCCCTGCGCCAGCTGCTGGAGAACATCGTGCACCTGAGCATCGAGCAGGAGGCCATGATGGTGGACCTGCAACGCACCAGCGCCCGCGACCCCCACCTGGTCGACATCGGCCGCACACAGAAGAAGCTCCGCGACGATGCCCGCGTGATCGAGGATTCGCTCTTCGCCCTGAGCAAGCGCGTGCCCCAGCTGCAGTCCGTGGTGAACCGCGAAATGAACGCGGTGAACGCCAACATGGACGAAGCCATGGAACGCATCAACAGCAGCCGCGCCAACGACCGCGAGAAACCCATGGCGGCCGACAAGCAGCAACGCTCCATGACCAGCCTGAACAACCTGGCACTGCTCCTGGACGAGGCCCTGCGCCAGATGCAGCAGCAACAGCAACAACAGAGCGGTCAGCCCGGCAGTGGCAAGTGCAACAAGCCCGGCGGCAGCGGCGCGGGAAAGGGGAACAAGGCGAGCATGGCCAAGATGAAAGCCCAGCAACAGGCCTTGCAGAAGCAACTGGAGGAGATGAAGAAGGCCATGGAGAAGGGAGGCAAGCAGCAGGGACCCAAACCCGGCGAGAAGAACCCCGGTGGCCTGGGGCCCGGCATGAGCCAGCAGCTCGCGCAGCTGGCCGCCCAGCAGGCGGCGATCCGCAAGGAGATGCAGCGCATGGCCCAGGAGCTGAACAAGGATGGCAGCGGCGCCGGGAACGGCCTGAACAAGCTGGCGGAGGAGATGGAGAAGACCGAGAAGGACATCGTGAACAAGAACATCTCCCAGGAGACCCTCAGGCGCCAGCAGGACATCATGGTGCGGCTGCTCGAGGCCGAGAAGGCCGAAAGGGAACGCGAGCTGGATGAGAAGCGGCAGAGCAACGAAGGCCGCGAGGTGCCCCATCCCGACCCGGCCCGCTACTTCGAGTATCAACGGTCGAAGCAGCGCGAATCGGAGCTCCTGCGCACCGTGCCGCCCGGCCTGAAACCCTACTACAAGGACCGGGTCAACGAGTATTTCGATACTTTTGACCGACCCTGAACCCGCCGATGGGAGCCTTGATCGAGGACGTCCAGTTCACGCAGCGCATCGAGTTCCCCGCCAAGGCCGAGAACATCGCCCTCGCGGAGAAGCTGATCGATGAAGCCTGCCAGAAGCACAATGTGCACGAGTCGCACTATGGCAACATCCTCATCGCCCTCACCGAGGCGGTGAACAACGCCATCCACCATGGCAACCGCCTGGACCCCTCCAAGCAGGTCACCTTGGGCTATGAGGTGAAGGGGGACAAGATCGTGTTCGTGGTGAGCGACCAGGGGCCGGGGTTCGATTTCGAGAACCTTCCGGACCCCACCGACCCAGAGAACATCGAGAAGCCGCATGGCCGCGGGGTGTTCCTCATGCGCGCTCTTGCCGATAGTGTCGAGTTCAGCGATAGCGGCGCCACCGTGGCGATGGTGTTCAGCCTGCAGCCGGTCACGGAGTAGTCCCATGCCCACCTCCGGCACCATCGCGTTCATCGTGCAGGAGGGGCCGAACGCCTTTCGCGACCGTACGCGTCTTCGCAAGTGGCTGTACCGCGTGGCACAAGACCACGGTACACGCATCGATACCGTCTCCTTCGTGCTCATGTCGGACAAGGCCCTGTTGCGCTACAACCGCGACTTCCTCCAGCACGATGATTACACGGACGTGATCACGTTCCCGGTGGAGAGCAACAACGGGGTGAGCGGGGATGTGCTCATGAGCTACGACCGCATCCGGGAGAACGCGGGCACGTACGGGGCATCGGTCCAGCACGAAGTGCGCCGGGTGATGGTGCACGGCCTGCTGCACCTGCTGGGACATACGGACAAGACCAAGGCCAAGCGGACCGCCATGCAGATGCTTGAGGACAAGTATCTGGTGCGGTTCTGAACCGATCAGTTGTGCACGGGGTCGCGCTTCACGCCGAGCGCATCACCCATCCGGCACATGGCGCCGCCAACGGCCGCGTAGCCCGTGGCCGCGATCGCCTTGGCAAGGCCCTCACGCCGCTTGAAGCCCCACACGTCCTTCAGGAAGGAGGGGAAGTTCTCGGCGTTCAGCAGGTCGAAGGCGACGGAGATGGTGGGCTCCAGGCTCTTGGCCGTGTGCCAGATCCCCACCGGTATGTAGAGCGATTCGCCCGGGCCCACAACGAACGTGATCGGGGTGGCGTTGCGGTATTTGGGATACTTCGCAAGATCCACGTTCTCGATATCGGGGATCGAGCTCTTCCAACGGTCACCGGGCTCGGGGTACAGGAACTCGTCCTGGCCGCGGGGCCAAACCGTGAACTGCTTGTGCCCGTAGAGCTGGTTCACCCATGCGCTCAGGTGGTAGTAGTCGATGTGCACGTATGGGAACTTCCCTCCCGGCCCCCCGATGAACAGCTCCAGGGCGCTGCCCCAATACCCACGCTTGAACCATCCGCTCTCCAGCCAGTTCGGCTGCGCGAACCCAAGGTTCACAGGCTTCACCATGCCGACCAGCTCGGGCAGCTGGGTGGGGATGTGATACTTGCACGGGTATGGGACCGGTCGACTGGTGTCCCGGCCTTCGACCAGGTCGAAGAGCTCGGTCATGGTGTATTCCTTCCCATCCACCACCGTCCGCCGGTCGCCGAAACGCGAACGGAAGAAGTCGGGTGTGAAGGTGTTGTAGGCCCCCCACACCTTGGTGGCGTTCTTGAACACGAGCGGGATGCCGGGCTTCCAGTGTTCCTCGTAGAACTGCTCCGGCGTGATCTCCGATGCCTCGACCTTCTTGACCTCCATGTTACCAGTGATCTGTGACCGTGGTACGGGGTTGATGCAGGAAAGATACGGGGAGCGGACCTTTGCGAGCGGTCACTTACCGGGGCCCACGGCCGTCCCGTCGATATGCGCCTTGCACTTCGCGAAGACCACTTCGGCCACCTTTCGGCCCAGGGCCAGGCCCTCCACGTTGTCGGTCTGGATGTGGTACCCGCCCAGTACCCGGCTGAAGCCGGCCTGTTCGGCGGTGGAGGAGAACGTAGGGAAGCGGAGCGTTACACTATCCTGGGTGATGCCCGGCTCGGTGAGCCAGCCCGGCAGCAGCCGCACTTGAACACCGTATGCATCGCTTCCGGTATAGAGCTCCAAGGCCTTGCTGCAACCTCCGCTCACCGTACTATGCCCACTGGGGTATGCCGGGAAGGGGGGGCATAGGAAGCTGTCCGGCGAATAGGGCCGCCAATCACGCCCCTTCATCTTCACCATGCCCTTGTGGGGACCGGCCCAGCCCACGATCTCCTCATCGCCGAGAAGGGCATGCACCTGCTGGTAAGGCCGGCTGTTGTCGTAGAACATCTTGGCGTCCCAGCACGCGATGAAGCAATCCATGGCCGTGGTGGAGACCACGAAGTACATCTTCACATCCTCATCCAGCGTGTGCTTATCGCGCACGCTCACATCACGGCTGAAGATCAACCAATGCCCCGCTTGCTGCACACTGCGGGGGCCATCCCGCATGAATTCCACCAGGGCCTTCTGTTCGTTGGTGAGGGCTGCCTGAAGGGCGACCACCTGGCGAACTTCCTTCTCCAGTTCGGGATCACCCATGCGGGGGGGAGCGGGCGGCCGGAATTGGGAAGCGCTGTCCAAGGCGAACGGTTTCACATGCCCCCAATGAGGCGCGAGACATCCAGGCGCGAACCGATGCCCATCCTTCTCGCTCACGAAGAACTTGGGCTGCCAGCGGTCAATGTTCTGGATCCGATCGGGCGGGTTCACCGGACTGTAGTGGGTGTAATCCCCGTACAACGTGTCTGCGCCTGGCTCATCGCCATACATGTTGCTGCCATCGGTGTGGCGGGCGTCGAGCACCGCCCTTGCAGCAAGGTTCCCGATGCCCGCGGGTGTGCTCGGATCCACCGATCGATTGGCCGGATCATGACCGAACTCCCTCAGACGTTGCGCGAACAAGGCCGAATCGGCCGGATACACCTCCTGCAGCACGCGACAAGCTGCGTAACTGATGGCAGCCTCCTTATGGGCAAGGTCCTGTTCACTGGAAGGACGGCGAGCCACCTCGTGAAGGTACACGGGCACAGCAAGGCTGTCGTACCGGCTCCACGCATCGAACATGGCGATCATCGGCAGGGCCACCATGCGGCTGTTCACGGGGGGGCGAGGCTTGTTCCGCTCGGTGTCGTTAGCCGTCCCCTCCAACACCACCGTGGCCCATCGGTAGGCCATATTGGCCGCACCGCGCGGCTCTTTGGAGGCCCCTTGTCCGGTCCCCCCTCCCCCTCTCCCGCCACAACTCCAACCGATCAACGAACCGACCACCAGGAGGCCATATAGAGGTCCACTACCGATCAACGATCCGAACTTCTTCAACATGGTGGAAAACTATCACACCGCTCCCGCCCCGGCGCGTTACATGCTGCCAACCTTGCCCACGACGATGTGAAGGTGTATTGATGCTTGGTGGATCCGCTCTTGATAACGTGTTGATGAGGGCAGAGCCCCGCTGACCTGTTGATCAACAAGCTCTAAGACCGAAGTACCTTTGCTGCGTCCATGGAACCTGTACCTATAAGAACCATGGCAAGTCGCTGAAGATCAAGGATCCACAAGGGTGTTCCACGTGGAACACGGAAAACGAAAGAGGTCATGAACACAATGGAAGCCTATGACGTGGTCGTCGTGGGCGGAGGACACGCTGGCTGCGAAGCAGCTGCTGCGGCGGCCAACCTGGGCAGCAAGGTCCTAATGGTCACCATGAACATGGGTGTCATTGGCCAGATGAGCTGCAACCCGGCCATGGGAGGTGTCGCGAAAGGACAGATCGTCCGCGAGATCGACGCGCTGGGGGGCTACTCGGGGATCGTAAGCGACAAGAGCGCGGTGCAGTTCAGGATGTTGAACAGGAGCAAGGGCCCGGCGATGTGGAGCCCACGCACCCAGAACGACCGAAACCTCTTCGCCCAAGAGTGGAGACGGATGCTGGAGCAGACCCCGAACGTCCACTTCTGGCAGGACAACGTAACGGGCATTGAAGTGCGCAATGGCCAGGTGACGGGGATTCGCACCAGCCTTGGCATGCTCATCCCCTGCCGGGCGGTCGTGCTTACCAGCGGGACTTTCATGAACGGCGTGCTCCACATCGGGGAGCGGCAGATGGGCGGTGGCCGAGCCGGTGAAAAAGCCAGCCACGGGATCACCGAACAACTTGTGGAGCTAGGGTTCCAGGCTGGAAGGATGAAGACCGGAACCCCTCCCCGGGTCGACGGCCGCAGCCTTGACTACAGCAAAATGGAAGAACAGGCCGGTGACCCGACCCCATTCAAGTTCAGCTTCTCGCCCACCACGGCCCCGCTGCAGCGCCAGCTGAGCTGCTGGATGACCTACACCAGTTCGGAGGTCCACGACATTCTCCGAACGGGCTTCGACCGCAGCCCAATGTTCAACGGCCGCATCCGAGGACTCGGCCCACGCTACTGCCCAAGTATCGAGGACAAGATCGACCGGTTCGCGGACAAGGACAGGCACCAGATCTTCGTGGAGCCAGAGGGATGGAACACTGTAGAGACCTACATCAATGGCTTCAGCACGAGCTTGCCGGAGGATGTGCAATTGGCGGCCATGCTCAAGATCCCAGGATTCGAGCATGCCCGGATGTTCAGGCCCGGGTACGCCGTGGAATACGACTACTTCCCCCCCACTCAACTAAAGCACACCCTCGAGACCAAGCTGGTGGCCAACCTGTACTTCGCGGGCCAGATCAACGGCACGACGGGTTATGAAGAGGCAGCCTGCCAAGGACTGATGGCCGGCACCAATGCAAGCCTCAATTTACAAGGGCGAGACCCCTTCATCCTAGGCCGGGACGAGGCCTATATCGGCGTCCTCATCGACGACCTGATCACCAAGGGCACGGATGAGCCCTACCGCATGTTCACGAGCCGAGCCGAGTTCCGCATCTTGCTTCGCCAGGACAATGCCGATATGCGACTAACACCAAGAGCCTTCGAGATCGGACTGGCCTCCAAGGAACGAATGGAGCGCGTGGAGCGGAAAGAAGCCCATGTAAAGGCGCTCGAACAGGCATTGGCCTCAGAGAACATCGCAGCGGAAGCAGCCAATAGGGTGATCGTTCCACGTGGAACAACCCCCGTGCGCCAGAAGACCCGAGCGCTCGAACTCCTCTCGCGCCCACAGATCGACCTGGCCACCCTGCTCCCCATTGCCCCATCCTCTTACTCACTGCTTCAGAACATGGGGGAGATCGGAACTGAGGTCACCGAACAGATCGAGATCAACATCAAGTACGAAGGCTACTTATCCAAGGAACGGGAACTTGCGGAGAAGCTCACCCGCCTTGATGACATACCCCTTGACCAAGAAATGAACTACTACCAGTTGACCTCCTTGAGCATTGAAGCAAGACAAAAGCTGGACAAGATCAAGCCGTCCACACTTGGCCAAGCCTCACGCATCAGCGGCGTATCCCCCGCAGACCTGAGCGTTTTGATGATCTACCTCGGACGCTAACCAATCGATCGTTCCACGTGGAACACACCGTACTCGAAACCCTGCGAAGCTGCCCCATTTGCGGCGCAGCCCCATTTTCAAAAGGCCTCGTGGCGCGCGACCATACGGTCAGCCACGAGAATTTCGTCATCCAGGAATGCCCGAACTGCGGAGCGTGGTTCACCAACCCACGCCCCGACCAGAACTCAATAGGGGCCTACTACCGATCCGCCGCCTACATCTCACACACCAACGCGGCAAGCACCCTGCAGGACAGGCTTTATCAAGCCGTGAGAAGAGTTGCGCTGAAGAGCAAACGGAAACTCATAGCCCACTACCGAAGCAACGGTCGACTGCTGGATGTAGGATGCGGCACTGGACAGTTCATGGGCCACATGAAAACCCACGGCTACTTGCCCACCGGGGTCGAACCCGACGCCGGAGCCAGGAGCCAAGCCATTGCGGACCAAGCCGTCGAGGTGCTACCCAACCTGGACGCCATACCTTCATCCGAACAATTCAACCTGGTCACCATGTGGCATGTGCTGGAACACGTGCCTCACATACGGCGCACCCTGAAAAAGCTCTACAGCGTAATGAGCGACCGGGGCTTCCTCTTCATCGCCGTACCCGACCGGGAGAGCTGGGACGCCGCTCACTATGGACCCGAATGGGCGGCTTACGACGTTCCGCGACACCTGAACCACTTCCGTCGCAAAGACCTGACTCGACTTCTTCAGGAACACGGGTTCGAGCTCAGAGAGGTCCGGCCCATGTGGTTCGACGCACCGTACATCGCACTGCTCAGCGAGCAATACCAAGGAACGCCAAAGGTGGTCGCCTATCCCAAGGCCGCGTTGCTCGGAGCATGGTCGAACCTCAAAGCCATGCTCTCAGACCGCCCCACTTCCAGCACGCTATACATCGCACAGAAGACAGAGCCTTGAGAAGGGCGTTTTTCCAGCCCAGGACAGCATCCAGGGCAGCCTATAGTACCCAACCCCTCCGGCGCACAAAGAACACAACAGCGCGCGGATTTCGACAATTCGCGCATTAGGCTGATAATCAGACTATTATGGTGTGCGTTTTGGCATTGTCCGGTCGGGTCGCCGACCAGCGGTGATACACGTGGCCATTCTGGCTTGAAGGCGCTTGTACTTTTGCCGCCCATTCCACCTACCATGAGCAGTACCCTGACCACGGCCCCAGGCCGATTGAGCGACATCCTGAAGAACCTTGGCGTGAACGAACAGAACAGCGGGGTATCCACAGGTATGACATGGCTGAAGGGCGAAGGTGGTGTGTTGGAGAGCCACAGCCCGGTGGACGGCGCGCTGATCGGGTCGGTGCGCATGGCCGACCGTGCCGAGTACGAACAGGTGGTGGCCGTTGCCGAGCGCGGGTTCCAGGAATGGCGCAGATGGCCCGCGCCCAAGCGAGGCGAGATCGTACGCCAGCTCGGAGAGGAATTGCGCCGCCACAAGGCCGACCTTGGAAAGCTCGTGAGCTACGAGATGGGCAAGAGCTACCAGGAGGGGCTAGGCGAGGTGCAGGAGATGATCGACATCTGCGATTTCGCCGTTGGACTGAGCCGCCAGCTGCATGGCCTCACCATGCACAGCGAACGCCCGGACCACCGGATGTATGAACAATGGCACCCGTTCGGTCCGGTCGGTATCATCACCGCCTTCAACTTCC
Organism: Flavobacteriales bacterium; assembly: GCA_044226515.1. Classification (GTDB taxonomy): domain Bacteria; phylum Bacteroidota; class Bacteroidia; order Flavobacteriales_F; family PHOS-HE28; genus PHOS-HE28. The sequence continues at coordinate 101,221 of JBGAGX010000005.1, forward strand.
CCGTGGCCGTGTGGAGCTGGAACACAGCACTGGCCTGGGTATGCGGCGATGTCACCATCTGGAAGCCGAGCGAGAAGACACCCTTGTGCAGCATCGCCTGCCAACACATCACCGCCGCGGTGTTCGCGCGGAACGGTGTGCCGGAAGGAGTGAGCTGCATCGTGAACGGCGGGCGCGAGGTGGGGGAGTGGCTCAGCCATGATACACGCATCCCGCTGGTCAGTGCCACCGGTAGCACCCGAATGGGAAAGGCCGTGGGGGCGGCCGTGGGGCAGCGCCTCGGCCGCTCTTTGCTGGAGCTCGGCGGCAACAACGCCATCATCATCAGCGACAAGGCCGACCTTGACATGGCCCTCATCGGCTGCGTGTTCGGGGCTGTGGGCACGGCAGGCCAACGGTGCACAAGCACCCGCCGATTGATCATCCACGACAAGGTCTACGAAGCATTCAAGCAGAAGCTGGTCAACGCATACCAGCAATTGCGGATCGGCGATCCCTTGAACGAACTGAACCACGTGGGCCCACTGATCGACACCGCCGCAGTGCAGATGTACCGCAATGCGTTGGAGGCCGCGAAGGCCCAGGGCGCAACGCTTGCCGTTGCAGGCGGTGTGCTGAACGGCAAGGGTTACGAAAGTGGTTGCTACGTGCGGCCGGCCATCGTGGAAGCCACGCCGGACATGGCCATTGTTCAGGAGGAGACATTCGCACCGATCCTGTACCTGCTCCGGTATTCCGGCGACATCCACCAGGCCGTGGCGATCCAGAACCATGTGAAACAAGGCCTCAGCAGCGCGATCATGACCCTGGATCTGCGCGAGGCCGAACTGTTCCTCAGCGCCGCCGGAAGCGATTGTGGCATTGCCAATGTGAACATCGGTACGAGCGGGGCCGAGATCGGTGGCGCCTTCGGCGGCGAGAAGGAAACCGGCGGTGGCCGCGAGAGCGGCAGCGACGCCTGGAAGGCCTACATGCGCCGTCAGACCAACACCATCAACTACGGAAACAAGCTGCCGCTCGCCCAAGGCATCCGCTTCGACCTGTGATCGCGCGGCCCGTGTGATCCGCTGCCTTGCCTTGCGCTGGATCATGGACCGGCGGATATCTTTCGCAGCATGACAAGGCCTTTCCTTGTGGTCCTTCTTGTTGCGGGGCTATGGTCCTGTGCCGAAAAGGCCGGTACCCGAACCCCAACCCAGGCCTTGCGTACGGGACCATGGCGAATGGTGTTGTTCGTGCAAGGGCAGGAGCTGCCCGTGGACCTGGTATTCTCGCAGGACAGTACGGGGTACCACCTCGAGATCCTGAACGGAGAGGAGCGTATCAAGGTGCATGAATTGTCGGTCACGGCGGATTCCGTGCATGTGCGGATGCCCCTGTTCGATGCGGAACTGCTTGCGGCCCGTGAGGGGGACAGTTCGCTTACCGGGATCTGCTGGAACCACTTGCGCAGGAGCGGAGAGGACCGGATCCCGTTCAAGGCCACGGCGGGCGAACAAGCCCGGTTCGAGGCACGGAACCCGACCGGTACAGTGAACGGCCGATGGGAGGCCCATTTCAGCACCGGCACCGAAGAGGCCTATCCTGCCTTGGGGATCTTCCACCAACAGGGTGTAAAGGTCACGGGCACCTTCGGTACCGAGACCGGCGACTATCGCTACCTCGAAGGTGTGCTCGACGGCGACACCATGCGACTATCGGCCTTCAATGGCGCCCAGGCATATCTGTTCGAGGCCGCCTTGCGGAACGACAGCCTCGTGGGTCGTTTCTGGAGCGGAGCACATTGGTCCGAGCCGTGGTACGCCTTGCGCAACCCCTCTTTCCACCTGCGCGATCCGGACTCGTTGACGGTGCTCAAGGAGGGCCACGAAATGGTGGACCTGAAGCTCCCTCAGCTCAATGGAGACCCGCTGTCGCTGAAGGACGACCGGTTCAAGGGGCATCCCATGGTTGTTCAGGTGATGGGCAGCTGGTGCCCCAATTGCGTGGACGAGACCGTGCTGCTGCAACAGCTGTACGACCGGTATCATTCCGCGGGGCTGGAGGTGGTCGCTGTCGCCTTCGAGAAGCACAGGGAAAAGCAGCGCGCCATCGCCGCCCTGGAGCGGTTCAGGAACACCTTGCGGGTGGAATACCCCATCCTCTACGCCGGAGAGGCGTCCAAGGAGAACACGAGCGCTCAACTGCCATTCCTGGAGCGCATGATGAGCTACCCGACCTGCATCTTCATCGACCGAGGCGGTCGTGTCCGAAAGATCCATACGGGTTTCTACGGGCCCGGTACCGGTGAACTCTACGTGGCCTATCGAAGTGCGCTTGAACAGTTCATCCAGACCTTGCTGACCGAACCGGTCGCCATGGCCCGCGGCCTATAGGTGCTCACCGGCGCTCTTCCTCCTTCACCGGCTTGTCCACCACGATCCGCGCGGGTCGATTGGCCAGCTCCCACGCGGTGGCGAACACGAGCCTTGCCCTCGCCTCCAACAGGTCGAACCGGATCTTCTGCACCTCGTCACCAGGCTGGTGGTAGTCCTCGTGCACCCCGCTGAAATAGAAGATCACAGGCACACCGTAGCGGGCGAAATTGTAGTGGTCGCTTCGGTAGTAGAACCGGTTGGGGTCGTTCGGGGCATTGAACGTGTAATCCAACTGGAGGCCGGTGTAACGCGTATTGGCCTCCTCGTTGATCCGGTGCAGTTCGCTGCTCAGCCGGTCGCTGCCGATGATGTAGACATACGGAGGCGAGTCCGTGTGGGCGGTATCCGTGCGCCCGATCATGTCGATGTTGAGGTCCGCCACAGTACTGTCCAGCGGGAACACCGGGTGGTCACTGTAGTACTCGGAGCCCAGCAAGCCTTTCTCCTCGCCGCTCACAGGCATGAAGAGCAGGCTGCGCCGTGGACCATGACCTTGGGCCTTGGCCAGAGCAAAGGCCTGTGCCATCTCCAGCAGCGCGACCGTTCCCGATCCATCGTCATCCGCGCCGTTGTATACCTCGGCACCATCGGCACCGATGTGGTCATAGTGCGCGGTCACCAGCACCACCTCCTGCCGAAGATCGGTGCCCTCCACGAAGCCGAGCACGTTCTCCGCCTGCAGCTGCTGGACCTCGGGCCGGTAGTTGAACGCGATGGGGCACGGGACCAACAGACCCGGCTCGCGTGCGGCCTTGGCCACCTTCTTCCATCGGATGCCGCCCTTCGCCAGGATGCGCGCGGCGGTCTCCTGGTCGATCACCACCACCTGCATGCCGGTCCGTGGAGCGTCATCATCGGCCTTGCGGTCCTTCAGCCTCATCCGGGGGCCGCCCAAGTAATGGGCGTACTCCTTCATCATCAGGTCGGCATTGGGGCTCACATACAGCATGACCCGGGCGCCAGCGGCGTTGGCAGCGGAGGTCTTCCGCGTAAGGTCGGTGAAGAAGTCGTTCTCCGGAACCGCATCCTTCACCATGCGCCGCTGTTCGCCCTCCAGCACAAGCACGGCCTTTCCTTTCACATCGATCCCCTCATAATCGTTGCGCTGCTGGTCGCGCTCGCCAAGCCCCATGAAGACCACCTCCGACAGCGCAAGGTCGGCCCCTATCCGGTCCTGGAAATAGAAGTGGTCACCGAGGTAACGACCTTCCTTGCCGTCCACCACCAACCGCAAGACGCCCGGCATCACCAGCTCGAGGGCGAACGGCTGCTCGTAACCGGGCTCCAGCAATCCATGCGTCCGCCAATCCGGAACAGGGGGTATCCCCATGCGCATGAAGGCATTGCGGAGATAGGTCGCCGCCATCTTCTGACCGGGGCGCCCCGTTTCGCGGCCTTCGTACGCATCGCTGGCGATCACCTCCAGGTGTGCACGAAGCTCATCGGCCGTAATGGTGCGCAGGTAGTGGGGCAGCAAGGTGTCGGCCTGCGATCTGGCGTTCCCACAGAAGAGGAGCACCTGGCCTGCAAGGGCCATGTGAAGCAATACGTTCCTGCCCATCTCAGGCCTGCTGCACGGGTTCGATCTTCTCCACCCGACGCGCATGCCTGCCGCCCTCGAATCGCGCTCCCAGGAACGCGTCAACGATGCGCATGGCCTCCTCTGGGCTGATGAACCGGGCCGGGAGCGCCAGGACATTGGCATTGTTGTGCTCCCTTGCCAGCGCGGCCACCTCTGCGTTCCAGGCAAGCGCACTGCGGATCCCCGCGTGCTTGTTCGCCGTGATGTTCACCCCGTTGCCGCTCCCGCACACCACGACGCCAAGTTCCGATGCGCCCTCAGCGACCGATGCGGCCACGGCATGCGCATGATCGGGATAGTCCACACTGTCGCGGGCGTGTGTGCCTTTGTCCATTACCTCGTGCCCCAAGGACCTGAGGTGGTCCTTCAAGGCGTGCTTCAGGTCGAACCCTGCATGATCACTTCCGATGGCGATGCGCATATGCTTGGAACACCGGTGCTTGCTCGTTATCCGGCCCACCAAAGGTACCGGATCGAACCACTGGATCGTGCACGAACGAGTTGTACCGTGGATAACTATGGATAACTGGAATTGCATCCGTCACCGCTCCGATCGCTTGATCGATCCATGGATCCCTGCAAGGACCGATCACGAGCAATTGCCAACCGGTGAACGAACGATCCAAGGCCCCCGTTCATGGCATCCAGTTTCAACGAGCCTCCATGGGCCGTGTGATCAACGATCGTTGGATCCCCAACATGGTCAAGGCATTATCAGGCCTTCAGGCATGGGAGGACGCTTCTGGATCGTTCACAACCCGTTGAGTACTTTTGATAACCGACAATGTCAAGCCCAAGCCGTTCGGATCGTCCACACGATCAACAGCCCATACTATATCAACACCTTCTTTTAAAGAGATTCATTCAATGCATCTGTTGTGTGCTCTGCCTGATCCCGGCAAGCGTGCATGCGCAAGGTGAGGAGGGCTACAAGCAGTACTTTCACCCCAACGGCAAGGTGGCCAGCGAGGGCATGCTGGTCCACGGTAAGCCTGAAGGCTATTGGAAAGCGTACTACGATACCGGGGTGCTGAAAAGCGAGGGGAACCGCGCCGATCTTCAATTGGACAGCACCTGGCGTTTCTACGCACCGGATGGATCGCTGGCCTCCACCATCGATTACAAGGCCGACAAGAAGAACGGGTCCCTGCGCAAGTTCGGTGAGGGCGGGGTGCTGTTGAGCGACGAGCCCTATGTGAACGACGTGAAGCAGGGTGAGGCACGGTACTTCCGGAACGACGGGAGCCTTGAACGCAAGGTGCCCTTCAAGGACGGGAAAGAGGAGGGTACTGCCCAGGAGTACGCACCGGACGGGCGGCTCATCACGCTGACCGTGTACCGGGCCGGGGTGCTTCAGCGCCGCGAGGAGATCAACCGAACGGACAAGGTCGGTCTGCGCCAAGGGCTTTGGCGCGAGTACCATCCGAACGGGAGGGTGAAGTGGGAGGGGACCTTCGTGGATGACAAGCGGCAGGGCATCTTCAAGGAGTTCGATGCGAACGGCAGCCTGAAGAGCATGGAGAAGTACGACCTGGACAAGGTTCAGGAAGGGGCCCAGGAGACCATGTTGCTGCAGATCCGCAACACCTATCACGCCAACGGTAAGGTGAGCAGCGTGGGCAGCTATTCCAAGGATGGACGCAAGCAGGGCTTGTTCCGCCAGTACGACGAGCAGGGCAGGGTGGTATCTGCCGCCATCTACCAAGGCGACAAGCTCATTTCCCAAGGTGGACTGAACGAGCAAGGCGCAATGGATGGTCCATGGACCGAGTACTACAGCACTGGGGAAAAACGTGCCGAAGGGACCTACAAGGCCGGTAAACGGGAAGGGGATTGGACCTACTTCCACCGCAGCGGTGCCGTGGAGCAGAAGGGACACTACCAGAACGGTCTCGCCCAGGGCTCATGGGTCTGGTATTATGAGAACGGAGCCCGCCACCGCGAGGAGAACTACCGCAAGGGCAAGGAGGACGGGGCCTCGGTCGAATATGATGAACAAGGCGAAGTGATCACACAAGGGGAGTACATCGATGGCCTGCGGGATGGCAAGTGGACCTATCATGTGGGCGACCATCGCGAGGAGGGCGCTTACAAGGACGGCTTGAAGGACGGCCAGTGGGTGCACACCTACGAGAACGGTCGCAAGAGCTTCATCGGTTCGTTCGTGAACGGAGAACCGGATGGGCGGCATCGCTGGTACTGGCCCAACGGCAACATCCAGGAGGATGGTCGGTACAGCATGGGCCTGCAGCAGGGGGACTTCAGCTATTACGATGAATACGGCAACCTGCTGATCACCATCCGCTACAAGGATGGGCATGAGGTGCGCATCGACGGCCAGAAGGTGCCACCCCCTTATGAACCAGGCGGTCCGTTGGAATAAGGACGCAGTGATCACCCCCATGTAAGTTCGGGCCGTGACCGTGAGGAACCCTAGCGAGGACACGAATCGCGCTACCGATGGACCGGGGTGGGGGGATGCTATGCTCGCCGGCATTGAGCACCTCACCAGGAACGTGCGTGATGGTGTGCTCATCCTCCAGGATGATCAGGTCCGTTGCGTGAATCCGGCAGCGGTGCGCCAATTGGGTCTTTCAACGGGGACGGTCGATCGGCGTGCCCGGTTCCCGGCAGCCTTCAGGGTGCAGTTGGAGGAAGCCCTGAACACCGTCAGAAGAGAGGGCGCAGAGGTCCGTTTCCAGCTGGATCCGACGGAGCATGGCGTGGTGCAGTACATCGACGTGACGGTCTCCCCCTTGGTGTTGGGCGATCTACGACTGGTTCAGGTCACCCTGCAGGAGGATGCGTCGCTGCGGAGCCTGTTGGAGGAGCGCTCACGGTCGCGGATGGCCGAAGAGGTGAACCAGGTATTGCGGCAGGAGATCACCGAGCACAGGCGCACGCAGGACCAGTTGAAGCTCAGCCGGCGGTTCGCCAGAAGCCTGGTGGACAGTTCGCTGGACATGATCATCGCCGTCGACCAGGAAGGCCGCATCACCGAGTTCAACCCGGCCGCCACCGTGCGCTTCGGGTACGAAGCGGACGAGGTGCTCGGCAAAGAGGCCCGCATGCTCTACACCGATGGGCCCGAGTATGAGCGCATCCAGACCGAACTGAACGATCATGGTGCGTTCGCCGGCGAGGTGCACAACGTGGACCGCAATGGTGTGGTGTTCACCTCCTTCCTGGCCGCCTCGCGCCTGTACGATGAGGAAGGCAGGCTTCTGGGAAGCATGGGCGTGAGCCGGGACATCACGCGGGCCAAGCGCGATGAGGAGCAGCTCCGTGCGAGCGAGGAGCGGTACCGGGACCTGTTCGAGAACGCCACGGACCTCATCCAGAGCGTGGACGAGCAGGGCTTCTTCCAGTACGCCAACGATACCTGGTGCCGCACCTTGGGGCATGCACGCGACACCGTCCCCACCCTTCATCTGCGCGACGTGCTCCACCCCGAGGAGCTGGATCGGTACATGGCCTGGCGTCGGGCATTGGTCGCCGGCGACGAGGTCGGACCGATCACCACGCGCTTCGTGGCCACCGACGGTCGCGTGGTGCATGTGGAGGGCAGCAGTTCCGTGCGGCGGGTGGACGGTCGTGCTGTGGCCACGCGGAGCATCTTCCGCGATGTCACTGGCATGGTGGAGGCGCAGGCGGTGGTTCGTCAGCACGAGGCGAAGCTGCGGGCCTTGTTCGAGAGCAGCGACCACATGTTCTGGACCGTGGACAGCCGCATCGCGCTCACCAGCTTCAACCGGGGATATGCCGAAATGATCGAGCGGTTGCATGGAACTCGGCCCGAACTGAACACCGACCCGGGAAGGGCCCGGAGGCTATTCGCGAGCAAGGAGTACCATGCCTTCTGGGAGGAGCGTTACGCGGAGGCGTTCACGGGGCGACCGCTCCGCTTCGAGACTGACCTGCAGGACCGGCACGGTCGCCGCGTGTGCAACGAGATCTTCCTCAGCCCTGTGTTCGATTCGAACGGCAGGGTGCAGGAGGTCTTCGGCGTTGGTCACGAGGTGACCGAACAGAAGGAGGCGGAGGAGACCGTGCGCGAACAGGCCGCTCGCCTCGCGGCGATCTTCGAGAGCAGCGCCAACATGATGATCTGGACGCTGGACCGCGAGTTCCGGATCACGGCGTTCAACGATCACTTCCGCGACTCCACGAAGCGGGGCATGGACCTGGAGTTCGACCTGGGGGACGACTTCATCGCCGGCATGATGGACCGCGTGGCCGACGCGCGTTACAAGCCTTTCGTGGAACGGTACAGGGCCGCCCTCGAAGGGAAGCCTCAGCAGTTCGAGGTGGAACTGCGCAACCGCAGCGGAAGGGCGTTGTGGGTGGAGAACTTCCTGAACCCGATCCGCGTGGATGGGCGCGTGGTGGAGATCAGCTGCCTCGCCCACGGCATCACCGACAAGAAGGAGGCGCAGCGTAAGCTCCTGGAGAGCCTGCACGAGAAGGAGGTTCTGCTCAAGGAGGTGCATCACCGCGTGAAGAACAACCTGCAGATCATCAGCAGCATCCTGAACCTGCAGACCGCCTACGTGGGGGAGGACCCCCGCATGCTGGAGCTGTTGCGCGAGAGCCAGGGGCGCATCCGGAGCATGTCCTTCATCCACGAGAGCCTGTACCAGAACAAGAATTTCAGCAGCATCGATCTGGCCGGCTACATCGACGGGCTCAGCAGGAACCTCATGCTGAGCTACAGCCTCACAGGTCGCGTGGCCCTTGAGAAGGACCTGGAACCGGTGCAGCTGGGGCTCGATCAGGCCATTCCCTGTGGCCTCATCCTCAACGAGCTGATCAGCAACGCGCTGAAGCACGCGTTCCCCGGCGGAAAGCCCGGGCTCATCAACCTGGGGCTGCATACCCGACAAGGGACCGTTCACATCACCATCGGGGATGATGGCAAGGGCCTTCCCGACGATTTCGACCCGGAACGCGACGCCAACCTCGGGCTTCAGCTCGTGCATACCCTCATCGCGCAACTCGATGGCCGGATTCAGCGTACACCGGGACCCGGGGTGGGCTATTTGATTACTTTTGAACTACCCAAGTGACGCGGTCATGGCGCAGACGAACGTTCTGGTGGTCGAGGACGAGAGCATCGTGAGCAAGGACATTCAGCACAGCCTTAAAAAGCTGGGTTATAACGTCGTTGGTGCCGCTGCCACCGGTGAACAGGCCGTGAAGCTGGCCGTGGAGACCCAGCCCGACATCATCCTCATGGACATCATGCTCAAGGGGGAGATGAACGGCATCGAGGCCGCCACACAGATCCGCACCGAGACCAACATCCCGGTGATCTTCCTTACCGCTTACGCGGACGAGAGCACCCTCAACAAGGCCAAGGTCACCCAGCCTTACGGTTACATCATCAAGCCGTTCAAGGAGATCGACATTCACACGTCGATCGAAATGGCCCTCTACAAGCATAAGAAGGAGGCCGAGGTGCTGAAGGAGCGGGACCTGCTTTTCAACCTGGTGGAGAGCCAGGGGGCCACGAAGGACCTGCTTTTCGTAAAGAGCAACAGCCGCCTGGTGAAGCTCAAGATGAGCGACATCTATTACATCGAGGCGCTGAAGGATTATGTGGTGATCAATACCCTGAACACCCGGTACACGATCCATAGCACCATGAAGGACATCGAGGCCAAGCTGCCCGAGAGCGAGTTCCTCCGGGTGCACCGCTCCTTCATCGTGCGCATCGACAAGATCGTGGCCATTGAGCAGCCCAACCTGATCCTGGAGAACGACAAGAAGATCATTCCGATCGGGGGTAGCTACAAAGACGAGCTGGCCAAGCGCCTGAACCTCGTCTGACCACGGGCGCTCAGCGCCGTTTCCCCTTTCCCATCGATCGCCGCGCCCGTTCTTGTGACCGGGCCGAGCTGCGCTTGCGATCGAGCTCTTTCCATTGCCCGATAGGCGTTCCCGTGGCCGGCTTGCCCCCGATGGCCACCAAGGCCAGGTCCACTGTGCGTTTGTCCATGTCCACGGCCCTGATCTTCACCGTCAGCTCGTCGCCCAGCCGGATCTTCCGCCCGGTGCGCTGTCCGGCCACCACATACCGGTCCTGGTCGAACTTGTAATGGTCGCCAGGCAGGTCGCGAAGCGCCAGCATGCCCTCGCAATGGTTCCCTTCCAGCTCCACGTAAACGCCCCAGCTCGTTAATCCGCTCACGGAGCCCTCAAAGGTCTCCCCGATGCGGGCCAACAGGTATTCCGCCTGCTTGTAACGGATGCTCGCCCGCTCCGCATCGGAAGCCCGCTTCTCCATGCTGCTGCTGTGCTTGCAGCTCACCTCCAGCTTCTCCTTGTCCAGGTGCCTTCCGCCGGCGAGGTAATGGGCCATGGCCCGGTGCACCAGCAGGTCCGGATAGCGCCGGATGGGGGAGGTGAAGTGGGTGTAATGCTCGAAGGCCAGCCCGTAGTGCCCGATGTTCTCGGTGCTGTAGATGGCCTTGGCCATGCTCCGGATGGTGAACTGCTTGATCAGTTTCTCCTCCTCGGTGCCCTGGATGTCCTTCAGCAGCCGGTTGATGGCATGGGGCAGGTCATCGTCGCGGTGCACCACCAGCTCATGGCCGAAGCTCTTGGCGAGCGAGCGCAATTGGGCCACTTTCTCGGGGTCGGGCAGGTCGTGCACGCGGTAAACGAAAGGCGGAACGCCCCCCTTCTTCTGCCGGCCGACCCATGCGGCCACGCGCTTGTTGGCCAGCAGCATGAACTCCTCGATGAGCCAGTTGGCAGGCCCCATCACCTTCTCGAACAGGCCGATGGGCCGGCCCTTCTCGTCGAGCTTGAACTTCACCTCGTTGCCGCCGATCTCCAAGGCCCCCGCGGCAATGCGCTCCTTGCGCAGCACTTGTGCGAGCCGGTGCAGGAGGAGCACTTCTTCCTGCATGTCACCCTGGGCGCCGTCGATGATGGCCTGCGCTTCCGCGTAGGCGAAACGGCGGTCGCTGTGCATCACGGTGCGGCCGAACCATTCGCTGTGGATCCGCGCCTTGTCGTCGAGCTCGAAGATGGCGCTGAAGGTGAGCTTGTCCTCACCGGGGTGCAGCGAGCAGAGGCCGTTGCTGAGGCGCTCGGGCAGCATCGGCACCACACGGTCCACCAGATAGACGCTGGTGGCACGGGCCGCGGCCTCCATGTCCACCACGGTGTTCGGCCGCACGTAGTGGCTCACGTCGGCGATGTGGATGCCGACCTCCCAGTTCCCGTTCTCCAGGGGGCGCACGCTGAGCGCGTCATCCAGGTCCTTCGCGTCCTCCGGGTCGATCGTCAGGGTGGGGATGTTGCGGATGTCGCGTCGCTGGGCGATCTCCTCGGGTATGCAGCCGTTGGGGATGCCCTCGGACGCCTTCACCACGCTTTCGGGGAATTCCAGGGGCAGCCCGAACTCGGCGAGGATGGCGTGCATCTCCACCTGGTGCTCGCCCGCCCGGCCCAGCACGCGCGTTACCCGGCCGCGCGGCAGGTCCCGCGCGTCCCGCCATTCGCCCAACTCGATGATGGCCTTGTCACCCTCGGTGGCCCCGTTCGCATCAACGGGCGGGATCAGGAAGGGGCGCTGTACACGTTGGTCGTCGGCCACCAGGACGAGCCGTCCCTGGTGTTTGTGCACCACACCCACGAACTCCGTGCGACGGCGTTGGACAATGTCCACGACCGCCCCTTCCGGCCGGGTGCCGCGACCCTGGCCGACCCGGACCCGAACGGTGTCCCCGTGAAGGGCCATGCCCACGTTCCGCGGATGCACATAGACATCCTCGCCACTGTCGTCGCCAGTGAGCCGCACGTAACCACCCCCACTGCCGATGATGTCGATCGTGCCCTCGGCCTCGTCGCGTTTCTGGGCGCTCACGTAACGGCCTTTCTTGCCGCTGCGGATGCGCCCGCTGTCCAGCAGGGCATCGATGGCATCGAAGATGAGGTAGCGCTGCCCCTTGTCACGGAAGCCCAGCTGCAGGGCCAGTTGCTGGCTGGTGATCCCCGCGTGACCTGCGCGGCGCACGGCCGCGAGCACCTCCTGTTCGATACCGGCCGGTGATGGTTCCCGGCCCCGTTCCTTGGACATTCCCGGCGAAGGTCGCAATAAGCGGCCACCACCCCGAAAGGCCTTCACCAACGATCGTTGATAACCTGCTTGGGATCGCTACATTTGCACCCCCTTTCGGCCCCCTCTCCGGCCGGTGGGCCCAAGGACCAGCAGCCATCCGTCATGTACGAGAGCGCCAAGATCTTCAGCGGCACCGCCACCCGGTACCTGGCCGAGAAGATCGCCGCATACAGCGGCGAGCGGTTGGGGGAGGTCACCGTGAGCCGGTTCAGCGACGGGGAGTTCCAACCCAGCTTTGAGGAGACCGTGCGGGGAGAGCTGGTCTTCATCGTCCAGAGCACCTTCCCGCCCAGCGACAACCTTTTCGAGCTGTTGATGATGGTGGATGCCGCCAAGCGCGCCAGCGCCAAGCGCATCGTGGCCGTGATGCCCTACTTCGGCTTCGCCCGTCAGGACCGCAAGGATAAGCCGCGCGTGAGCATCGGCGCCAAGCTGGTGGCCAACATGCTCACCGCCGCCGGTGTGGACCGCGTGATGACCATGGACCTCCACGCGGACCAGATCCAAGGCTTCTTCGAAGTGCCGGTGGACCACCTGTTCGCAAGCAGCATCTTCCTGCCCCACATCCAGGAGCTTTCCCTGCCCAACCTGCTCATGGCCGCTCCGGACACCGGAGGCACCAAGCGGGCCAGCGCCTATGCCAAGCACCTGGGCTGCGACATGGCCATCTGCTACAAGCAGCGCAAGGTCGCCAACCAGGTGGAGAGCATGACCGTGATCGGTGATGTGAAGGGCAAGGACGTGGTGCTCGTGGATGACATGGTGGATACCGCCGGTACGCTCACCAAGGCGGCGGACATGATGATGGAGCTGGGCGCATCGAGCGTGAGGGCGGTATGCACCCACGCCGTGCTGAGCGGAGAGGCCTGCGACCGTATTGAGCGCAGCAGCCTTACCGAGCTCATCGTTACGGACACCATCCCCATGAGCGAGGCCAAGCGCTCGCGCACCACCAAGATCAAGCAGCTCACCGTGGCCCAGCTCTTCGCCGATGTGATCAAGCGGGTGCGGAACCACGAGAGCATCAGCAGTCATTTCATCATCGCCTGACCAAGACCAGGCGTCACCCAGACGAATAGACCGTCAAAACCACCAAAGCCGCGCCGGCCAGGCGATCGTAACCATGAAGAAGGTAGAACTCATTGGCACCCCCCGCACGGTGCAAGGCACCAAAGGTGCCGCCCAGCTCCGCCGCGAAAAGCGCGTGCCCTGTGTGCTTTACGGTGGGGACACCACCATGCACTTCAGTGTGGAGGAGGGTCCGCTCAACAAGATCGTGCACTCCCCGGAAGTGTACCGCATCGAGCTCGACATCAACGGTGAGAAGCGCTTGGCGCGCCTGGCCGAGAAGCAGTTCCACCCGGTGAGCGACCGCCTGATGCATGTGGACTTCATCGAGATGAGCGACAGCAAGGAGGCCCGTGTGGTGCTGAGCCTGCGCCTCAAGGGCCAGAGCCCAGGTGTTCGCAAGGGCGGCAAGCTGAGCCAGCCGCTGCGCAAGCTGCGGGTGAAGGGCCTTCCCACGGCACTTCCCGAGCACCTCGAGCTCGACATTAACAACGTTGAGGTGGGCGACAGCATCCGTGTCCGCGACCTGAGGTTCGACGGACTTACCGTGCTGGAGCGCCCCTCCGATGTGGTGGTGGCCGTGAAGATGCCGAAGAAGGTGGAGGAGGCCGCCGCCGCGCCCGCCGCCGCCGGTGGCGCCGCTGCACCTGCTGCCGCGCCCACTGCCGGTGCTGCGAAGCCCGCTGCGAAGCCTGCTGCGAAGAAGTGATCCACCACCGGTCCGATCCAGCGACCGAAGACATGAACGGGCCCGGAGATCTCCGGGCCCGTTTCCTTTGCACCCGCCATGAAGCACCTCATCGTTGGCCTGGGGAATCCCGGTCCTGAATACGAAGGAACGCGGCACAACATCGGGTTCGCCGTGGTGGACGCCCTTGCGTCGGGGGCCGGCGCCAGATTCACCCCCGACCGCCTGGCCGACCGCGCCGAGGTGCGCCACAAGGGCCGCGTGCTCGTGTTGATCAAGCCGAGCACCTTCATGAACCTCAGCGGCAAGGCCGTGCGCTACTGGATGGATGCGGAGAGGATCCCCACGGAGCGCGTCCTGGTTATAACCGACGATCTCGCGCTGCCGTTCGGCAGGATCAGGCTACGCGCCACCGGGGGCGCCGGGGGGCACAACGGCCTCACCAGCATCATCCAACTGATCGGAACGGAGGCGTTCCCGCGGTTGCGCTTCGGCATCGGCAGCGATTTCCCCAAGGGAAGGCAGGCCGACCATGTCCTGAGCCCCTGGACGAAGGAGGAACAGGCGGTTCTGCCCGCGCGCATCACCGTGGCGCGCGACGCCGTGCTGGATCTTGCGCTGATGGGCATCGGCCATGCGATGAACACCTTCAACACGAAATGAACATGGCCGCCTGCACGGACGTTAAATTCGACGCCTAATACAAGCCCTACCATGCTGAGCAAGAAGATCGAGGCCGCCCTGAACGCACAGATCGAGATCGAATCGATGAGCAGCCAGACCTACCTGGCCATGGCCAGCTGGGCCGAGACGCAGGGTCTTAGCGGGACCGCGGCGTTCCTCTACCGCCACAGCGACGAGGAGCGCATGCACGCCCTCAAGCTCATCAAGTTCGTGAATGAGCGTGGGGGGCATGCGGTCATTCCCGCCCTGAAACAGCCGCAGAAGAACTACAAGGGGATCACCGACATCTTCCAGAGCCTTCTGGAGCACGAGACCCACGTCACCTCAACGATCAATCAGGTGGTTGACACCTGCCTGAAGGAAAAGGATTATACCACGCACAACTTCATGCAGTGGTACGTAAGCGAGCAGATCGAGGAGGAGGGCCTTGCCCGTACGCTCATCGATAAGTTGAAGCTCATCGGGGGTGACAAGGGCGGCTTGTACCTCTTCGACCGCGACCTGCAGGGCATGATCGGTGCCGATGCGGGTGCCGGCAAGGAGGAGGCCTGAGGGGCTTACCACCTCCAGTCGCCGCCTATCCGGAGCTTGTCCTCAAGCCCCTCCTGCATCAGTCTGGTACGGAGCGCCTCGTCCGTGAAGTGCGGGGGCAGCACGCCGGCATCGGCCAGGGAAACGAGCAGCATTCCCACGAAGCGTACGTTGTCCACCATGGCCTGTGGATCCACCAGGTGGATGTCGTCGCAGCTGCTGTGGTAGCATCCGTACACGTGGCCGCCCAGGTCGCTGTGCGGGTTGATCACCGGCACGCCTGCGAGCATGAAGGGCTGGTGGTCGCTGTGCAGCCACGCCCCGGTGCTGGTGCGCCCGGCGAATGCGGTGCTATCCACGGTCCGGATGTCGGCATTGATGCGTTCGACAAGCTCCTTCCACCCGTCCGGCCCGGTGACGCCGAATCCCTGCGGATGCCCGGTCATGTCCATGTTCACCATGCACCGGATCTGCGCGAGCTCTCCCGTCCGCGCATAGTGTTCGACCAACGCACGAGATCCCAGCAAGCCTTGTTCCTCGCCCATGAACAGGACGAAGCGGATCGTTCGACGTGGCCTGATCCCGGTGGCCTTCAGGCAACGCGCCATGTCCAGGATGCTGAACGAACCCAGCCCATTGTCGGTCGCGCCGGTGGCCAGGTCCCAGCAATCAAGGTGGCCACCGACGAGAACCACCTCGTCGGCCAGGTCGGTGCCCGGGATCTCGGCGATCACATCGCGCGCCATCACCCTGTCGCTGCGGTTGGTCATGCCCAGTGAGGCTTCGACCGCGAGACCTTCGGCCAGCCGGCCCCGGATGAGGGCGCCGTCCTCGCTGCTGATGCAAGCGGCCGGGATGGGAATGAGCTCGCCGTTCACCGAAGCGGTGCCGGTGAGCAGGACATGACCAGCGACGTTGTTCACGAACAGGATCCCCGCCGCCCCCGCCGCGATGGCCAGGGCGGTCTTCTCAGAACGGTGCAGATTGCCGGCTTCCTTGGGCGCTCCGACCAGGCCGATGTTGATGAGCGCGATACGTCCCCTTACACCGTCCCCGGCGATCGCCAGGTCGGTGGCCAGGCCGTTTCCAAGGTCCACCACCGGGGCGCTGATGCTGGCTGAAACAGGGGAGTGCGCGAGCGCCACACAGGCCGGTCTCCAGGTGCTGTCGGCCGAGGAGACCGATAGCTCCACCGAAGCGCGTTGCCAAGCCCGTGCTTCGAAGGGGAAGAAACGGACGTTCTCAAGCCCCCCCTCGCGGAACAGACTGTCGGCGGTGCGCTCCCCGCGTTCCCCGTGAGGGGTTCCGGTGAGCCGATGGCCGTGCTTCGTCGTGCTCCAAGCGAGCCAATCGTAGCCCTTGGGCCCCACCTGGGCAAGGCTGTCGATCAGGGCCAGTGCGGCCGGCGGGGCCTGGCCGTGAACAAGTGCATGTGGATAGATGAGAACCGCCAGCAACAAGGCCCGGATGGGCATGCGCCTACTTTGCCTCGCGTGCGCCGGTTCCGGCACGGGATCGGAGAAGGAAAGGTCGCCGTTCATGACAGGATCATTCAAAAGTAGGTGCCCCGCCCGCCATTCCGGTGTGGTGCGGCGCGTGCTGTTCCTGGCGGTGCTGCCCTGGCTGGTCGCGGCCTCGGACCCGCGTGAGGCGGAGAAGGACACGATCGCGATCGTGCAGGCCGGCTACATCTACAACATCGCGAAGCTGGTGGACTGGAAGGACCCTGGTCTGAAGAGCGGCAACTTCAAGATCGGGGTGATCGGCAGCACCAACCTCTACCAGGAGCTTGTGAAGAAGTACGCCACCAAGAGCATCGGGAAACAGCCCATTGAAGTGCTCAAGCTGCCCCGGTCGGCCGACGTGGAGGCCTGTCATATCCTGTTCGTGGGGCAGGCCGACCTGGACCTGATGCCCGCGTTGTACAAGCGCCTGAAAGGAAGAGCCACCCTGTTGGTGACCGAGTACCAGGGAGCGCTCGAGGACGGTAGCGTTGTCAACTTCGTGCGGGTACAGAACACGTTGAAGTACGAGATCAGCCTGGTGAATGCCGGCCAGCATAAGCTGGAGGTGGGCACCACCCTTGTGAACCTGGCCCAAAACGTGGTGAAATGACCATGCTGCGCCGCCACCTCCTTTCCCTGTGGGCCCTGCTGGGGGTGATGATGGCCATGGCGCAGTCCGATGCCCTGGTCCAGGCCAACCGCAAGTACCAGGAGGGGGATCTGGCCGGGGCCCGGTCCCTGTTGGACGGCGCCGTGAACGACCCCGCTTTTTCCAAGGCCCCCGAGGCCTGGGTGCTCCGCGGGTTCGTGTACAAGGACCTGTACAAGCAGGCGCCCCAGGCACCCGATGCGGACGGCCTGCGCACTGAGGCGATGAACAGCCTCTTTCTGAGCACCGAGCTCGACACCGCCCGCGAGTTCAGCCAGAGCTGCCTGCAGGCCTACGACTTCCTGGCCAAAACGCTGTACAACGATGCGGCCCGCGCCTTGAACGAACTGGAGCACGAGAAGGCGCTGGCCTTGTACAGCCGGTACAAGGAGGCGGTGCTCCGCCTCGATCCCGGGCGCGACATGCGCGAGCGCGACATCGAGTTCAACAACGCGTTGGGCACGGTGTACACCAAGCGGTTCAATCAGGCGCGCGATCAACAGCATTGGTTCGATCAGGCGGTTGAGACCTACATGCGCGTGCTCACCATCGACAAGGAGAACTACGGGGCCAACTACAACCTCGC
Source organism: Flavobacteriales bacterium (assembly GCA_044226515.1). Lineage (GTDB taxonomy): Bacteria > Bacteroidota > Bacteroidia > Flavobacteriales_F > PHOS-HE28 > PHOS-HE28. The sequence continues at coordinate 119,062 of JBGAGX010000005.1, forward strand.
CACGCTCTATTACAACCGCGGGGTGTACAACATCCAGCGGATCAGTGCGGAGAACGATATCCCGAGCCTGCAGCGGATCCAGGAGGTGAGCCGGGAGTTCTTCCAGGCGGCGCTGCCCTACATGCTCAAGGCCTTCGAGATGAACCCGAAGCGCCGCGAGACCCTGCTGGGCCTGGAAGGCATCTACTACAGCCTCCAGGACGAGGCCAAGAGCGAGCATTTCCGGCAGCTGTACGAGGCGTTGGAGGACCCTCAGCCCGATAAGTGAGGCATGCGGTTCCGGATGACCATCGGCAGGAAGATCGGGATGGGCTTCGGCCTGTTCATCTTCTTCGCCATGCTGGTGGTGTTCCTCACCAACCGCACCTTGGAACGGAGCCGGTCCATCAACGACCAGATCAACAAGGTCTATTCGCCGAGCGTTGATGCGCTGGTGCAGTTGCGCAACGTGCTGGTGAACGCGCACATGCTCATCAAGCACTGGGCCCAGGTGGAGAGCATCCCCGATGCCCCGGAGAAGACCGCCCTCATCGAGCTTACCACCCGGGACCTCCCCGCCATCATGGACCGGATCGATACCCTCTCGGCGCACTGGGGCAAGGATGAGGTGGCGCTGTTGAACCGCACGGCCGCCGAGATGCAGGAGCTCTTCAACACACACGATCACATCAAGCAGATCCTGCCCTCCCTGGAGAGCTATTACGACCCGCTGGTGTGGATGGAGCGCAGTGACCTGGCCGAAGAGGGGGGACCTCTTGATGAGCAGACCGAGAAGGTGCTCAACGACCTGGACGTGCTCCTGAAGCTCCAGGAGACGAAACGGCAGCAATTGAGCGGGAGCATGATCCGCAGCTTCGACTCCTTGAAGTTCTTCGTGCTCTACCTCGGCACCGCGCTGCTGGTGATCGGCACCGTGATCGCGTTCTTCATCATCCGGGGGATCGTTCGCCCGGTGCAGCGTCTGCGCAGCGTGCTGCTGAGCCTTGGCCGGGGAGTGTTCCCCAGGACCCGCATCCCCGACCGCAACGATGAGATCGGGGAGATGGGCAAGGCCTTGGCCGGGCTCATTGACGGCCTCAAGCGGACCACGGATTTCAGCCACGCCGTGGCCGCCGGAGATTTCCAGACCGAATACCGGCCCTTGAGCGATGATGACGTGCTCGGGCATGCCCTGTTGAAGATGCGCGCCGAGCTGGGTGAACGCGAACGGATCCTGGAGCAGAAGGTGAACGAACGCACCGAGGAGGTGGTGCGGCAGAAGGAGGAGGTGGAGCGCCAGAGCCGCAAGGTGGTGGAGCTCTACAAGAACGTCACCGACAGCATCCGGTACGCCAAGCGTTTGCAGGAGTCGATCCTGCCTCCCGAGACGCGCATCAAGGAGCTGCTGCCCGAGAGCTTCGTGTTCTACCGGCCCAAGGACATCGTGAGCGGTGATTTCTATTGGTTCGACAAGGTGAAGGGCAAGGTGGTCTTCGCCGCCGTGGACTGCACGGGCCACGGTGTGCCCGGTGCGTTCATGAGCCTTGTAGGCCACAACGGGCTCAACCAGGCGGTGAAGGAGAACGGCGTGGTCCGTCCCAGCGAGGTGCTCCATGAGCTCAACCGGCGCGCTTTCGAGGCGCTGCACAAGGACCGGGACCAATTCGTGCGCGACGGTATGGACATGGCGTTCTGCGCCCTCGACACGGAGCGTCTCGAACTCGAGTACTCGGGAGCCAACTGCCCGTTGTATCTCGTGCGCGATCGCGAGGTCGTGCAGTACGTGCCCGACAAGATGCCCATCGGAGGGTTCGAACTGCGCGGCAGGTCCTTCACCGATCACCGCATCCAGTTGCGCAAGGGGGATGTGGTCTACATCTTCTCCGATGGCTATGCCGACCAGTTCGGCGGTCCCAAGGGGAAGAAATTCCTCTACCGTCGTTTCAGGGAGCTCCTGATCGAGATCCACGACCAGCCGATGGAGCGGCAGAAGCTCCTGCTGCTCGAGGCGCTCAACCAATGGAAGGGCGCCCATGAACAGGTCGATGACATCCTGGTCATCGGCATGCGCGCCTGAGCCGCACGGAATGAAGAAGGCCCGTCACCGACGGGCCTCTCCGGTCAGTTGGCAGGGTCCGTCAGGGCGCCCACACCGGCATGTTGCTCACCGTGTTGTTCAGCGGGTTCATGCACAACACCGGCACCATCGGCTCGTTGGTGATGATCTCCTGTTCGTTGGGCACGCCCAGCACACCGAAGATGCTGTTCTGGAGCATGTTCACGATGGCGATGAGATCCGCGTCCACCTTCACCGCATAGCGGATGACGCCCTTCACGAAATCATCGCTGTCCGCTTCGAGGATCGCGGATTCATGCTCGATGCCGCGCTCGTTGAGGTAGGTGTTCGCGAATTTCAAGTGGTTCACCAGCTGGTTGTGCAGGAACTCATCGCTCTCCTTCGGCACCACCAGGTGCACGCGGCTCTTGAAATACTGGGCCATGTCGGCCACCAGCGTCAGCTTGTGGCGGGTCTCCTTGTGCAGGTCCATCGGCACCACGATGTCGCGGTAGCCTTCCTCCTTGATGTTGCGCTCCTGCACCACGATGAAGGGCACGGAACTGTTGGTGATCACGCGCAGGGCCCGGCTGCCGGTGATGAACTGCATGCCCCGCATGCCATGGGTGCCCATGATGATGAGGCCTGCGCCGATCTCGGCCGCGGCATCGCCGATGTCCTCGTAAACGCTCCCGACCCGGACCATGGGGCGAACGGTCACGTTGGCGCTCACGCGCTTCGCGCGGCCCACCTCCATCTCAAGCTTGGTCATGGCCTCCTCCGTGTGGGTGGCCTTGTCCACCACGTGGAACAGCACCACTTCGGCGTCCGTGCGCTCGGCCATCTTCATGGCGTGGTTCATGGCACAATCGGCCACCTTGGTGAAATCGGTGGGCACCAGGATGATCTTCTTCTTCGCTTCGCTCATGGATGGCAGGTTCTTCCTTGGGCCGCCTAAGATAGAGGAAGCCGGTCGTGGCGATGGTGACATCAGACCGGCTCTGAACGCGCGCCACGGGCCGCCCAGCAAACGACAGCAAACGCCTGTAATCGCCTGCAAATGACAACTGACCGAATGTCGCTCGGACGCCGACGGTCCTTTGCAGCGGTCAACGACGAACAACGAAAAAAAGAGCGACCATGGAGACGATGAAGCGGAACAATGTGCAGTTGATGGGCAACTTGGGGCGTGACCCGGAGGTGAGGGAAGTGAAGGGTGGCCGCCGGGTGGCCAAGTTCAGCATGGCCACGAACGACCGCTGGAAAGATGCCACCGGGACCTGGCAGGATGATGTGCAGTGGCACCCCGTTGTGGCCTGGGGAAAGCTGGCCGATCGCGTGGTGGAGCAGCTCAGGAAAGGCACCAAGGTGTCGGTTTCGGGCCGCCTGGCGCACCATAGCTACGAAGCGAAGGATGGCCAGAAGCGGTATGTGACGGAGGTGGTGATGACCGACTTCCAATTGGTGAACACCGGGGTCGAGGAGGTGGTGAACTGAGCAGCGGGACATACCCCGGGGATGAGGGGGCGCCGGAATTCCGGCGCCCCTTCTTGTTGGCGGAACGGTCAGTACTTCACCACGCGGGCCTGGCCGTTACCGGCGCGTTCCCTTAGCGTGTAGGCACCGGGCGGTAGACCGCCAAGGTCCAATTCCATGGATGTGCGCCCCCCGGTGCTCCAGGTCCCTACCCGGCGTCCCAGGGCGTCCAGCAGGTCCAATTGGAGAGGCCGGGGCATCAGATCCACCACCCGCAACCCGCCATCGGTCGGGTTCGGCATGCACCTCCAATCCGGAGCGCGCGCAGGCTCTTCGAGCCCCACCGCGTTCACGAAGACCTGCTGGCACAGCACGTTCACGCAGGTGTCCGGGTTCAGCGGCCCCCAGAGCGTGATGGTCTCACAGACATCGTAGACCCCGGAGAAGTCATAGGTGTGATAGGCCACTTGGCCGCTGGTGGTATAACCATCCCCGAAGTCCCAATCCACCGTGTAGTTCATGCCCGTTGTGGTGGACGTGTCGAGCACGCCCACGGTGTTGTCCACGGCCACCAGCAGGTAGCCCTGATGCAGCAGGGTGCTGCATGGCACATTCCCCGGACCCAGGTACAACCACTTGCATTCCGTGGCCTGGCATTCGTCATCCGGCGGTGCGGCGGTAACCGTCAGGCACACTTCGTATGGACCTGTTCCGGCGAAGGTGTGCGTGGGGTCCTGTGCAAGGTCCGACGAACCATCCCCAAAGGTCCAATTGTATCCGGCAATGGGTCCGGTGAAGGTGCCCAACTGGCCGAAGGAGACCGTGTTCCCTGCGATGCCTGTGATGGTGAAGTCGGATACCAGGTCCGAACAGGTGCTGTCGGCGTACACCGTCACCAGCTTGCAGGTGGTGGTGGCGCAGGGGAGGAACTGTGCATCCAGAGCGTCCACCGTGAGGCATACCGGGTATTGTCCCGGTACGTAGTACTGCTCGCTGAACGACGAGGTCACGCTGTTGGAGAGGGCGAGGTTGAAGTAGGTCCAGGTCAGCCCCGTGATCGTCACGTCCCCGGTGTCGATGTCGGCGGTGAAGGTGTAGCTCATCAGCCCGTTGTCGGTCACGATGAAGTCGACCACAAGGCTGCTGTCGCAGGGTGGACCCGATGCCCGCAGGCCCAGATCGAAGAGCTGCGCATGGGCGGTGCCCGAGAACAAGCCGAGGAGCAGGAGGAAGGTGGTCGGGCGCATCAGTGCGTTCGGCTGAGGGAGTACGAAAGTCGCATGCGCAGGCTGAAGCGCTGCGGCAGGGCCCAAGGCTGGTCCGTGGTTCCCAAGGCGGCGATCCCGTGCATGTAGGACGGGGAAGCCCACAGGCCCCAGCGTTCGGTCAACAGGTAGCCCAAATCGGCGCCGAGCGTGCCGGAGATCACCGGTGCATAGCGGGAGTTGAACAAGGGGCTGTCATTGGGCACGCTGCGGATCCCGTCGTCGTCGGTGTTCACCAAGGTGTAGCCGCGGCGCGAGACGGTGAACTCACCGACTAAGCCCGCGCGCGCGCCCACGGACCAACGCCTCAGGGAGGTGTGCCAGTAGGCCTCCACAGGCACATGCACCAGGCCAAGGCTGTTGCTGCCGTTCACGACCATGTCCTCGCTGGTGCCATACACCGTGGTGATGGTCGAGCTCACGAAGACCTGCGTGTCCAGGGTCACGAAATAGGGCGTCTGCACGATGGAGTCCACGGCCAGGGCGCGGTCCAGGTGCTGGTAGTCGTACCGCGATCCCTCGTAGGCCGCACCCGCCGACACCCCAAAGCCGTTACGCCATGTCCAGCCGAACAAGGCCCCCGCGCTCCAGGTGGGGTGGGGCACATCGGTCGCATTCAAGGCGTCCACCAGTTCTTCGTCGCCGCCTGACCAGGTACGGTCCACATCGTAGGTGCCGAACTCCAGGGCCAGCCATTGTTCCACCTTGGGCAGTACATACGCCGGTGGCAAGTTGCGACGCAGCTCCTGGCCAGGTACTTGGGTGCGGGCAAGGTCCGGTGCCAGCAGCTCAAACCGGGCGGGCCTGCTGCCCGGGTCCTTGGGCATGTCCTTGGCAGGGGTTGGCGGAGTGAGGTCCTCGCGCGGAGTGGATCGCTCCACCGGGTTGGTGGTGGTCCTGCTTCGTGTCGGTTCGGTAAGCGGTCTGGTGCTTGGGCTGGTCGGAGGCGCCGGTCCATCATGTGCATTGCTCAGGCCCGAGGCCTCCTGCAGGGCTTCGCTCCGTTCGCTCGCGTCGGTGGTCATCGGTCCGTTGGCGGACCGCACCGGGGCTTCGGGGGCGGGTGCCTCTGCTATCGCCTGATGTGAGGACATGGGGGCTTTCCTGGTCCCTTCTTCGGGTTGCGCCACAGTGGCTGATGCCGCATCGCGACCATCCATCATCCACCAGGCCCCACCCGTGCTGAGCAGCAGGGTGGCGGCGATGGCCCACGGCCACCAGGTCCGGCGCCGCGACCTACGGGTGCGGACGATCCCCTCCCACACCTCGGGCGGTGGGGGAACCTCCGCGTGGTGCAGCACGTGGTGGAAGAGTTCGTCAATGGGATGCTTTTCGCTCATGTTCGTTCACGATGTGTGGGCCCAGGCGTTGTTGGAGCATGCGACGGGCCTTGGCCAGTTGGCTGCGCGAGGTGCTTTCGCCACAGCCGAGCATGGTGGCGATCTCGGCGTGGTCGAAGCCTTCGATCGCGAAGAGGTTGAAGACGAGGCGGTACCCATCGGGCAGGCCTTCCACCAGCCTCAATAGTTCCGCCTGTCCCAGGTTGTCGATGGCCATGGGCTCCACAGGTCCCTCCGGTACGTTCTCCAGCCCGAACTTCTCGTTCTGGAACGCCTTGCGGCGGTAGTGGTTGATGCAGGTGGTGACCATGATGCGGCGCACCCAGCCCTCCAGGCTCCCGTCCATACGGAAAGAGCCCAGCTTATCGAACACGCGGATGAAGCCCTCCTGCATGAGGTCCTGGGCCTCGAGCTGGTGGCGCGCGTAACGCAGGCACACGGCATACATGCGCCGGGCGTACCGGGAATACAGGGTCTCCTGGCAACGCCGGTCCTCGCGCTGGCAACCTTCGACCAGTTCGCGTTCGGTGAGCTCGCGCAACTTGAAATGGGCCGTTTCAGGGGGAGGACGCATCGGACCGCACTGTCCGCTGCCTGGCCTCCGCCATACGCTGAAAGATAGTGGTTTCCCAGTGTGGGTGCGGCCTTCGGGCGCTTTCCTCCCTTTTCACAGCCGCAAAACAAACGGTGGACAAACGCCTGTGAACGATTACAAATGACTACTGGCCGAATGCCGGAAAAGGACCGCTCCTCCTTTGCACCGTCGATGGCCTCAGCAACCTCGGCATGAGTCAAACCAAAAACCAAGTAGTCATGAACACGCTGAAGAACAAAGTGCAGTTGATCGGGAACCTGGGTTTCGACCCGGAAGTGCGGGAGATCGCCAAGGGGCGGAAGGTGGCGCGGATCAGCGTGGCCACGAACGACCGGTACAAGAACGCCGAGGGTGAGCGCGTTACGGATACCCAGTGGCACACCGTGGTGGCCTGGGGCCGCACCGCCGAGATGGTGGAGCGCCTGCTCCGCAAGGGGACCCAGATCGCCTTGGAGGGCAAGCTGGTGCATCGCAGCTACGAGGGTCGCGACGGTCAGAAGCGGTACGTGACGGAGATCGTGCTGAGCGACTTCCAGTTGCTCACGCCGAAGGTGCAGCAGGCCGCTGCCTGATCGCAGCCCTGTCGTAGTGGGTCGGGGGGCCGGTGGGAGACCATCGGCCCCCTGTGCGTTCGTGTCCTAGCGCCGCAGCCAGGGCCCGAACCACTTCTGCAGGCGGGGCAGCAGTACGAACACCATGAGCGGCACCAGGATGGCGGTCATCACCAGGGTGCGCAGGGGGATCGGCAACAAGGCCAGGTAAGGCCCGAACAAGAGCATCAGCAGGGTGATCGAGGGGTAGATCGCCACCCAGATGAGCAGGGCCGTCTTCCAGCGGGGAGGAGCTTTCATGGAGGGGACAAAGGTGCACGGATGTTTTGCGGTTTTTCCCGATCCCCCTACTTTTGCGGTCCCTTAACGGGGAACCTTCCCTGGTAGCTCAGCTGGTTAGAGCACCTGACTGTTAATCAGGGGGTCACTGGTTCAAGTCCAGTCCGGGGAGCGAAGAGGCCTCAGCAGCGTGCTGGGGCCTCTGTCGTTCGGGCCCGGCCGATCGCGCATCTTTGCCGCCATCCATCTTCCCGCCCCATGCAGCTCGTCACCGTTGGCACCGTCGCGTTCGACCGCATCGAGACCCCGTTCGGCAAGGCCGACAAGGTGGTCGGCGGTGCCGCCACCTACATCTCCCTGGCCAGCTCCTTCTTCCTGGACAAGCTGGGGCTGGTGAGCGTGGTGGGCGACGACTTCCCCAAGGACATGATGGACCTGCTCGGCCAGCGGGGCGTTGATCTGGCGGGTCTGGAGGTGCTGCAGGGCAAGGAGAGCTTCTTCTGGGCCGGTCGCTACCACTACGACATGAACACGCGCGACACGCTGGAGACGCGCCTGAACGTGCTGCTGGACCTGGACCCCAAGCTGCCGGAGCACTTCAAGGCCGCGCCCTATGTGATGTTGGGGAACCTCGACCCCAAGGTGCAGGCCAAGGTGCTGGACCAGGTGACCGACCCCGCGCTGGTGGTGATGGACACCATGAACTTCTGGATGGACAGTGCGCTGGAGGACCTGAAGAAGGTGATCGCCCGGGTGGATATCCTCTGTGTGAACGACGCGGAGGCGCGCCAGCTGAGCGGGGAGCACAGCCTGGTGAAGGCCGCGCACCGGATCCTGGAGATGGGCCCGCAATACCTGGTGGTGAAGAAGGGTGAGCACGGCGCATTGCTCTTCAGCGAGGACCGCGTGTTCTTCGCACCCGCCCTGCCGCTGGAGGACATCATCGACCCCACCGGGGCCGGTGACACCTTCGCCGGCGGCTTCATCGGCTACCTGGCCCGCACGCAGGACCACAGCTTCGACAACCTCAAGCGCGCCATCATCGTGGGTTCCGCGCTGGCCAGCTTCTGCTGCGAGAAGTTCGGCGTGCAGCGCCTGCTGGAGATCACGCGTGAGGACATCGACGACCGCGTGCAGCAGTTCATCGACCTGGTGGACTTCGATATCGAGCTGGTGGAGGACTGAGCGATCAGAAGCTCACCAACAACTGCCCCTTCTCCACGGCGGTCTTCTCCTGCGCGTGGATCTTGCTCACCGTGGCGTCGCCGGGGCTCTTGATCACGTTCTCCATCTTCATGGCCTCGAGGATCAGCACGGGGTCGTTCTTCTTCACCGTGTCGCCCTCCTTCACCAGCAGCTTCAGCACCAAGCCGGGCATGGGCGCCTTGATCTCCTTCACCGCTGCGCCGCGCGCTTTGTCCAGGCCCAGGGTGTTCATCAACCGGCTCTGCTCGTCCTGGAGCTGCACGGTGTAGGTGTGCGCGCCGATCCGTAGGCGAACGGTGTTGGTCTCGCGGTCCTCCTTCAGCACCAGCACGCGGAAGCTGCGGCCGTTGTGCACCAGGCTGTACTGGCCGGGACCCGTGCGCACCAGGTCGGGCCTCCCGCCGCCGGGCAGGGTCCACGGGGCGGAAGGGGAGGTGCGCTCCAACACCAGCGGCTCGGCGCCGGCGTTGACGGTGGTGTACAGCTTGGCCATGGGGCGTGAAATTAGGCCTGTGACAAGCATCGTCATTCGATGGATCCGCGAACTTTACGTGGAGATGCGCTTGCTCTCGTTCATGCTTGCTCTCCAGCCGGCACTCGTGATGGCCCAATGGTCGGAAGTGCCCAATGCCGAGGTGCGCCCCGAAAGCGCCTATGGCCCGACCTTCGGCATGTTGATGGCCGGGCCGATGGTCGGCTATTCGGAGGACTGCACCTATTACTCCCCCAGTTCCGGCAGTTGGTATGCTGTTTCACGAACGACCGATGAATGGTCGACCGAGGCGGAGATCGGCGGAGGTGGGGGCGGTCCGGGCTGCTGTTGTGTCCTTGACCTCGTTCCACATTCGGAGCTCTCGGTCTTTTTCCAGGTAAGTGACAGCTGGGGGCACTTACTGCGCTCAGCGACGAATGCAAATGGACAGTGGGTGCAGCGGTCGTACCAGGTCGGGGGCGGTGGTCCCTACCCCATGAAGTACCTGCCCATTAGCGATAGCGCATGCCTCGTGGCTGCGACCCTGTGGCCGACCGGGGGCATCGTGTTCCTGACCGCTCGAAGTGATTCCGCGCCGGTGTTCCATGACACGCTCACCAATGGATGGGCCTACCCACGGATCATGGCCTTTCACTCGGACCGACGCGGTCTATTGATCTCAGGCCAGAACAACGGACCCTATGAGACGTGGGTCACGGACAGCGTAACCGGTCAATGGACCAGGGTCCGGGTGGATTCGCTCTTCGCGCCGAACGCGGCGAAGTGGTTCAGTGATTCAACGATATGGGTCGTTGGAAGTGGAGGCTTGGTGTTGCGAAGCATCGATGGCGGGACGACCTGGGAGGAACTCGCGGGCATCGGCATCGGCAATGTGATCACCGTCGACGGTTACTCTGCGGACAGCGTGTGGATAGGCGGAAGCAATGGCGAGGTGATGGTGACCGGTGATGCGGGCGTATCCTGGATATCGCGACCAACGCCAGCCCCTGCCGTGCTGCTGCTGCAGGTCTTCAATGGTGCGGTGTACGCACACGGCAGTGATGGAACGCTTTATCGCTATGGATATCCCCCGAGCGCGCCCAATGAGGTTGACACATGGTGGTTCCCAAGCGATGAAGGAGGGCGCATCGACCTGCCGGTGGGAGAACAACTGATCGAAGTGTTCCTGTTCGAAATGACGGGGCGTGCGGTGGGTGCGCGCTACACCAACGGGAAGGTCAGTCTTTCCGGCGCGTCCTCGGGGATCTACGTGCTAGGTATCAGGACCTCGATGCGCGAGGAGCGGATCAGGGTGTTCTGGCCGGGCCAGTGATCGACTTCACTCGAACAGCTCCCCCTCGCCCTCCTGCTCGTACACCTCGTCCACGGCCAGGTCCTTCTGTTCTCGTGCGGCCACGGCCAGGCGGTCGCACAGCTCGTTCTGCGGGTGTCCGTTGTGCCCGCGGATCCAGTGGAAGCGCACGCGGTGCTGGCGGTAGATGCGCAGGAAGCGCTGCCACAGGTCGGGGTTCTTCTTCTTCTTGAAGCCGGTCCTCTCCCAGTTGAACACCCAGCCCTTCTCCACGCTGTCCACCACGTACTTGCTGTCGCTCACGATGGTGACCTCGTGCCCGGTGCCCTTGAGCGATTCGAGCGCCACGATGGCCGCCAGCAGCTCCATGCGGTTGTTGGTGGTGCGGCGGTAGCCCCCCCACAATTCCTTGCGGTGCGGGCCGGCCTCGAGCACCACGCCGTAGCCTCCGGGACCCGGGTTGCCACTGGCAGCGCCGTCGGTGTAGGCAGTGATCTTCATGAGCGCGCTTGAAGGAAAAGGAAGAAGGCGCCGAAGATCGTGAGCAGGGTGAGCCCCCAGAGCAGTACCATCCTTTTTCTCCAGAGCGCGTAGAGCATCGAGAGCCCTAGCGTGCTCCCCAACGCGATCATCCACCGGCTGCGTGCGAGGTAGACCTCTTTGCTCGCATAGTCCGGTCCCGCCTCTTCGGAACCGAAAGGGTAGCCTGCATCACCCGGGGTCGAGCTGAGCATCACGTATTCGTAGATGAGAAGCGCGGTCATGGACACCACGAAGAGCATCGCGAGGGCCGCCAGCAGGTTCTGCAGCCATGTCGGCACCACCACCGGGTTCCCGTTCGTCCCGCTCATACGCCCTTCGGGAACAGGTAGGTGATGTTGCCCGCGAACAGCTTGATGCTGATGGCGAGCAGGATGATGCCGAAGGCCTTGCGGATGACGATGAGGCCCACGCGGCCCAGCGCGCGCTCGATACGGGTGGTGAGGAAGAGCACCAGCAGCACCGGCACCATGTTGAGCACGATGGCCGCCAGGATGTTGATGGTCTCGAACTCGGCGCGCAACGACAGGATGGTGGTGATGGTGCCCGCGCCCGCGATCACCGGGAAGGCCAACGGCACGATGCTGTAAACTTTGGGGTCGTCGCTGGGCAGCCCCGGTGCCGAGGTGTCCTCCTTGAACAGGCGGATGCCCAGGGTCATCTCAAGGGCGATGAAGAAGAGCACGAACGAGCCGGCCACGGCGAACGACCGCACGTCCACGCCCACCACGTTGAGGATTTTCTCGCCCAGAAAAAGGAAGGTGACCATGATGCCCAGGCTCACCAGCGTGGCCCGCAGGGGGTAGATGCGGCCGGCCTTCTTGCGCACCTCGAGGACCAGCGGTATGCCGCCGATCACATCGATCACGGCGAAGAGGATCAGGAAGGCCTTGCCGATCTGGGCGGGGTCGAAGTGCATGGGTGTGAGTAGCGAGTGGTGAGTAACGAGTGGCGAGCGGATGCCCATCGGGCCGCTCGCCACTCGTTGCTCATGGGTTCATCATTGTGTTCACAAGCTTCTCCACCACCTCCGGATAATGCGCGTGCTCCAAGGCGTGGATCCGCCCGGCCAGGGCATCGGGGGTGTCCCCGGGAAGCACGGGACAGGTGGCCTGAAAGAGGTGCTCGCCCTCGTCGAACCGCTCGTTCACGTAGTGGATGGTGATGCCGCTCTCCTTCTCCTTCGCCGCGATCACCGCCTCGTGCACATGGTGGCCGTACATCCCCTTGCCGCCGTACTTGGGCAACAGGGCGGGGTGGATGTTGACGATGCGCTTGGGAAAGGCCTTCACCAGGTCCGCGGGGATCAAGCGCAGGAAACCCGCAAGCACCACCAGGTCGATGCGCTGCCCCAGAAGCTCGTGCAGAACGGTGCCGTCCTTGAGCTGGGCTCCGCTGAACAGGTAGCTGGGCACGCCCAGGTCCCAAGCTCGTGCGAGCACGCCGGCCTGTGGCTGGTCACATCCCACGAGCACCACGCGCGCATCCGGATGATGTGCGAAATGTTCGATCAGCTTCTGGGCGTTGGAGCCCGAGCCCGAGGCGAGCACGGCGATGCGGATCATGCATGGTTCGCCGGAGCGAAGGGCGCAGGCGAAGCGCGAAGGTCGGCACGCGCCGCCGCTTCCCACCATGCCCCGTTGGAAGAGCGACGTCGGGGGCGGCATGGCGGCATGACGCATCCGTTTTCTTCGTGGCTCCGTACAACGCCGCTCCTCCTCGCCGCCCGCATGCAGATCTCCATCATCACGGCCAGCTACAACATGCTCCCCTACCTCAAGCGGTGCCGCGCCTCCGTGGCCGACCAGCAGGGGGTGGAGGTGGAGCACATCGTGGCCGACGGGGCCAGCAGCGATGGAACGCCCGAATGGTTGGCGACGGTGGCCCGGCAGGTGGAGCCCCAGCGACCGCAGCCCATGCCCGGCTCCTCGTTCCGCTACTTCAGCGGCAAGGACGCCGGCATGTACGACGCCCTCAACAAGGGCTTCGACACCACCAGCGGCGAGGTGGTGGCCTGGCTCAACTGCGACGAGCAATACCTGGAGGGTACGCTTGCCCGGGTGAAGGCGGTCTTCGAGGCCGACCCCAAGCTGGACGTATTGTTCGGCGGCGCGCTGCTGGTGCGGCCTGACGGGACCCTGCTCGCCGCGCGCAAGCCCTACCCCGCGCGCCACGCCTTCATCGCTACCTCGCACCTGTACAACCTGAGCTGCGGCATGTTCTTCCGCCGCCGCATCTGGCAGGGTGACCTGCGGTTCGACACGCGCTTCCGCAACCTCGGCGACCACGACCTGGTGCTGCGCATGCTGCGGAAGGGCCTTCGCATGCGCACCCTGCCCGCGCCGCTCAGCGCCTTCGCCTTCACCGGCGGCAACCTCAGCTGGAGCGAGGGTGCGCAGCGTGAAGCGGTGCAGCTCCGCAACGAGGCCCCCGCGTGGATGCGCGCCCTGCGTGTGCCGCTGAACGCCCTGCGCGTGACCGAGAAGCTGGTGCACGGGGCCTATTGGCACGGCCCGGTGGATTACGCCCTGTACGAGGGGGATGCGTCGGGTCCCCGTCGCCGCTTCAAGGTGGACAAGGTCTCCACGAAATGGCCGGACGAGAGATGAGGCGCCACCGCGTGCTGATCGACCTGGTGCCCATCCGCCCCGGGAAGGGTGGTTCCGGCAGCGGCATCTGGACCCACGCCCAGCACCTGGTGCGCGAGCTCGACAGGCTGGACGAGCCCGGTGTGGATGTGCATTGCCTGGTGAACCCGGACCAGCTGCCCTTCTTCAAGGACCTGCGGCGCATCACCCTGCATCGCTTTCCCGACCTGGGCGGGAGCACCCTGCTGCGGTTGTTGTGGATCCACGTGGCGTTGCCTGTGCTCTGCCTGGTGCACCGTGCCCGAGCCCTGCACAAGCTGGCCACCGAGACGCCCTTCCTGCTCCCGGTGCGCCGCATCACCACGGTGCACGACTTCTACAACGAGTTCATGCACGAGCGGGAGGGCCTGCCGCTGGGTCTGGCCGGTCGTTACTTCAGTTGGATCAGCCGGGTGTGCTTCGCCAAGAGCCGCATGGTGATCACCGTGAGCGCCGCCATCCGTGACGAGGCGAAGCAGCGGTTCCCGGCCAGCAGGGCCGAGGTGATCGCCATCCACAATGGGGTGGACCTGCCGAAGGCCCTGGAGCCGACGCAGGCCGGTGACCGCCCGTTCACCATCCTGTACGTGGCCAAGTTCATGCCATACAAAGGCCAGAAGCGTGCCGTGGATGCCTTCGAACAGCTGTTGAACGACCGACCGGAGCTCCATGGCAAGGTGCGTCTGGTGATGCATGGGTTCAACAATGACCCCACGTTCTTCCACGCCTTGCAGGAACGTATCCAACAGGGTGTGCTGAGGGGTGCGGTGGAGATCCGCCCCTATGGTCAGGCCAAGACCGTGGCGGACATCTACCGCGGGGCCGACCTGTTCCTCTTCCTCACCCGCTATGAGGGCTTCGGCCTTCCCGTGGTGGAGGCCCAGGCCATGGACATCCCGGTGGTGTGCACCGACATTCCTGTGCTGCGGGAGGTGGGCGGGCAGGGCGCCAGCTATGTGGACCGGGAGGACCCGGCCGCTGTGGCCGCCGAGCTGCACCGGCTCATCACCAACCCCGCCGCCCGCGACATCCTTGTGGCCGCTGGCCGCCGTAACCGGGACCGCTTCGGCTGGGACCGCATGGCGCAGGGGACCATGGCCGCCTACCTACAGGCCTGCCGATAGGCCGCTTTTCGCCGGGGTAAGTCCTTGGGGCTGCCCTGGTTATTGCGGTGGTCGGTGCGTTGCCGCTTGGCGAATCGAAAATGTGCTTCCTTTGCAGCCTCAACTAAAACGCACGGACATGTCGGACATCAAGTCAAGGGTCATCGCGATCATCGTGGACAAGCTCGGAGTCGATCAGGGCGAGGTCACGCCGGAAGCGAGCTTTACCAACGACCTTGGCGCTGACAGCCTCGATACCGTCGAGCTCATCATGGAGTTCGAGAAGGAGTTCAACATCGCGATCCCCGACGATCAGGCCGAGAAGATCCAGACCGTGGGTCAGGCCATCGATTACGTGGAAAAGAACGCGAAGTAAGACGCGCCGGCATGCAGCTCAGACGCGTGGTCGTCACCGGTCTGGGCGCGCTCACTCCCCTCGGGAACACCCTCAAGGAGTACTGGGAGGGGCTGGTGAGCGGCCGTAGCGGTGCTGCGCCCATCACGCGCTTCGACGCCTCGAAGTTCAAGACCCAGTTCGCCTGTGAGGTCAAGGGATTCAACCCCGAGGACTTCATGGACCGCAAGGAGGCCCGCAAGACGGACCCCTACGCGCAGTTCGCGCTGGTGTGCAGCGATGAAGCCATCAGGGATAGCGGGTTGCTGGAGAGCAGCGTGGACCGCGACCGCGTGGGCGTGATCTGGGGCAGCGGCATCGGCGGGCTCAAGACCTTCCAGGACGAGTGCATCAATTTCGGCAGGGGCGACGGCACACCGCGCTTCAACCCCTTCTTCATCCCCAAGATGATCGCGGACAGCGCGGCGGGGCTGATCAGCATGAAGCATACCCTGCGGGGACCCAGCTACGTCACCGCCAGCGCCTGTGCCAGCAGCAACAACGCGCTCATCGATGCCTTCAACTACATCCGGCTGGGCATCTGCCCGGCGGTGGTGACGGGCGGCTCCGAGGCCGCGATCTACGAGGCCGGTGTGGGCGGGTTCAACGCGCTGCACGCCATGAGCACCCGCAACGACGACCCGGCCACGGCTTCGCGTCCGTATGACAAGGACCGCGACGGGTTCGTGCTCGGAGAGGGCGGCGCGGCCATCATCCTCGAGGACCTGGACCATGCACTGGCCCGCGGTGCGCGCATCTACGCCGAAGTGATCGGCGGAGGCATGAGCAGCGATGCCTATCACATCACCGCTCCCCACCCCGAAGGCCTGGGCGCTGAGCTGTGCATGAAGTACGCACTGGCCGATGCCCACGTCACCCCGGCCGAGATCGACTACATCAACACGCACGGTACCAGCACGCCCATCGGCGACCCGCAGGAGGTGAAGGCCATCCAGCGGCTCTTCGGCGAGCATGCCTACAAGCTGAACATCAGCGCCACCAAGAGCATGACGGGTCACCTGCTCGGCGGTGCCGGTGCGGTGGAGGGCGTGGCGGCCATCATGGCCGTTCACACCGACCTGGTACCCCCGACCATCAACCATTTCACGGACGATCCCGAGATCGACCCCAAGCTGAACTTCACGTTCAACAAGGCGCAACAGCGCACGGTGAACGCCGCCATGAGCAACACCTTCGGGTTCGGCGGCCACAACACCGCGGTGATCTTCCGCAAGTACCGCTAAGCCACGTGCTAGCCCGCCTGTTCAGCCGCGCGACCGCCGAGGAGCGGCGCATCCGCGCATGGAGCCGCAAGACCTTCGGTGTCACGCCGCGCAACCTCAAGCTCTGGCGGCAGGCCCTGCGGCACAGCAGCGCCAACACCGAGGAAGGCCCTGAGCTCCCCAACAACGAACGGCTGGAGTTCCTGGGCGACGCGGTGCTCGACGCCATCATCGGCGAGCTCCTTTTCGCCCGCTATCCCGATCAGGGTGAAGGCTTCCTCACCCGCATGCGCAGCATGCTCGTGAGCCGTCATCAGCTCAACATCCTGGCCCGCAAGGTGGAGATCGAGCGCGTGATGGAGAGCAACCTGGGCCGCCATCAGGAGACCAGCGTGCCCGGCAACGCCTTGGAGGCCGTGATCGGGGCCCTGTTCCTGGACAAGGGGTTCGAGAAGACCCGCAAGGCCGTGGTGGGCCTGCTGGACCAGCACTTCGACCTGAAGACCATCGAGCAGGAGGACCGCGACAGCAAGAGCCGGCTGCTCGAATGGGGGCAGAAGAAGCGCCGGAAGGTGGAGTTCCACATCAGCGAGGAGAACGGTCGCGGGGGGCGGGGCAAGACCTACCTGTGCGAGGTGAAGGTGGACGGGGAGCTGCGCGGCACCGGTCGTGGACAGAGCAAGAAGAAGGCGGAGCAGGACGCCGCACAGGCCGCCTTCCGCACCGTGCGCCACCGGGAAGGCCATGGCCACCGCGAGGAGGGCCGGGGCGAGCGGCCGCGCCGGGAGAAGCCGCGCGAGGGCAAACGCCCCAACGACCGCAATACCGAGCGGCGCGAACAACGCGCGGGGACCGAGCCTGAACGGAGACCGCGCCGTGATGGCCGTGACCGCCCGCCCCGCCCGACCACGGAACCGCCCGCCCCGCCCGTTCCCGGGCCTTCCGGACCGGAAGAACGGCCCGAGGCCTGAGGCGCGGACCCTGCCACCGCCCGCCCCGCGCTACCTTTGGGCGGAACCCGTGGCGAAGTACCGTTTGGAAGAACCCGTGGACCCCGAGGTGCTGCTCGTGGGCATCAGCAGCCATGTGAACGACTACAGGCTGTGCTGGTCCTTGAACCGCTCACTGGGGATCAACCTGGTCCGGCGGCGGAGCGACATCGTGGAACCGGGCCCGCGCAAGGAGCTCCATTTCGCCGCGTTCGACCACCTCGACACCGACCAGAACGTGCGCTGGACCCTGGTGAACAATCACGGCGACGACGCCATCCTGGTGAAGGAGCAACGCCAGGCCGATTTCTTCCTCATCGTGGACGAGAACGCCGCCATCACGCCAGCCGACCTCCTGCAGCAGGTGCGGCGGAGCGAGTTCGTTCTTACGGCCTATCTGCTCAATTACCAGGACCTTCGCACGGGCCATAAACTGCTGCAGTGAACCCATGAACGACCCCAAGACCAAGATCGTGGCCACCATCGGCCCGGCCAGTTCGCCCATCGACGTGCTGCGCGAACTGATGCGCGCCGGCATGGACGTGGCCCGCCTCAACTTCAGCCACGGCTCGTACGACTTCTACCGCGAGCTCATCGCCAACATCCGTCAGCTCAACGAGGAGCTGGGCCTGAACACCGCCATCCTCGCCGACCTGCAGGGCCCCAAGCTGCGTGTGGGGGCCATGGAGAGCGGCCCTATCGATCTGGTGGACGGCAGCGAACTGGTGATCACCACCGAAGCCGTGAAGGGCCGTCCCGGGCTGGTGAGCACCACCTACACCCAGTTCCCCCAGGACGTGAAACCCGGGGAGATCGCCCTGCTCGACGACGGCAAGATCCGCCTGGAGGTGGTGGCCACCGACGGCCGCACCCGTGTGGTCACCCGCGTGATCAACGGCGGGCCGCTCAGTGCCAACAAGGGCCTGAACCTGCCCAACACCAAGGTGAGCCTGCCCTGCCTCACCGAGAAGGACCTGAAGGACCTGGATTTCGCGCTGGAGCAGAACGTGGACTGGGTGGGCCTGAGCTTCGTGCGGAGCGCGCGGGACATCATCGAGCTCAAGCACATCATCCGCGCGCAGGACAAGCACGCCCGCGTGATCGCGAAGATCGAGAAGCCCGAGGCGCTGCTGGAGATCGACGACATCATCCGCGAGGCCGACGCCCTGATGGTGGCCCGCGGCGACCTGGGCGTGGAGATCCCCATGGAGAAGGTGCCGCTCGTGCAGAAGGACCTCATCCGCCGCTGCCTGGCCATGCACCGCCCCGTGATCGTGGCCACGCAGATGATGGAGAGCATGATCACCAACATCACGCCCACCCGCGCCGAGGTGAACGACGTGGCCAACGCCGTGCTCGACCATGCGGATGCCGTGATGCTGAGCGCCGAGACCAGTGTGGGCAAGCATCCCGTGGAGGTGGTGAAGGCCATGAACCGGATCCTCGTGGAGATGGAGACGGCCGAGGGCATGTACAACGTGCCCAACCCGCCCCTGGAGAGCAACGAGCGCACCGTGAGCGACGCCATCAGCATCGCCGCCGTGCGCATGACCGAGGCCATGCCCGTGAAGGCGATCGTCACGATGACGCACAGCGGCTACACCGCCTTCAAGATCAGCAGCATGCGGCCCAAGGCGAACATCTACGCCTTCACCAGCAACCCGGCCATCCTGTGCATGCTGAACCTGGTGTGGGGCGTGCGTGCGCACTACTACGACAAGACGGTGAGCACCGACCACACCATCGCCGACATCAAGCACCTGCTGCGCAAGCGCAACCATGTGCAGAAAGGTGATCTGGTGATCAACATCGCCAGCATGCCCATCGCTGAAAAGGGCATGGCGAACATGCTGAAGCTGAGCCCGGCCTGATCCGTTCCTTCGGGGTGTACCGATCACCGGCTCCATGTGGAATCCCGGTGGGACCGGCCGTGCACAGGGCCATCGCCATGCACGAACGAGCGGGCCGGCCCAGGCGGTCGCTTGGGGGAAGGCGATGAGCCCCTTGCGGAACGAAGCTCCCCGGACGTTCGAACGTCGTAAACCAGGCGCCCGGTCGTCCAGGAGCGAGGTCATCGGGCCTGCTTTCAACGGGCGGTGGTGAACGATCGATCACCGGGAGAGCTGTGGTGGCCATCCACGGACCCTACCTTGAAGATCCTCAACCAACCGAACCAGCGAGCCATGGACGAAAGGGAATGGGACCGTGTCGCCCAGGTGTTCGATACGGAGATCTTCAACGTGCCCGCGAACGACCGCAAAGGGGTCATCCGGGCGACGCTTGAAGCACTGGCCTCCAAGGACCATACAGCGGCCGATCTGGGCTGCGGCGTGGGTCGGACCGTACCGCTGTTGTCGAAGCTGTTCGGCCGTGTCTTCGCGGTCGATATCTCCAGCGAGTGCCTCGCGGTGGCACGCCGCACGGCATCCGGCCTTCCCAATGTGCAGTACGTCCATGCGGACCTGAGCCAGCCGCGTAAGGGCTATCCCCAGGCCGACCTGGTGCTGTGCATCAACACATGGCTCAACGGCGATCTGCGCACGCGGCTGGGGATCATCGACCATACCTGCAAGGCGGTGAAGCGCGGCGGCCACTTGGTCCTTGTGGTGCCCGCGTTGGGGTCCGCGCTGCTCACCGCTTTTCGCCAGCTGCAATGGGAGCTGCGCAGCGGCACCCCGCCCACCGAAGTGGAACGTCAGGTGGCCGTGGGCTCGGACAAGCTCGGGCTTGGTCTCGTGCAGATCGACGCAGTGCCCACCAAGCACTACCTGAAGGAGGAGCTTGAGGTGCTCCTGGCCGAACAGGGTTTTCGCATTGAGCGCATGTTGAAGCTCGAGTATCCGTGGAGCACGGAGTTCGAGGCGCCGCCCCGGTGGATGCGTGAGCCGTATCCGTGGGACTGGTTCGTGACGGCCCGTCGCATGCGGTGATCGGTCGCCCTCTTCACCGGCCTGGGGACCGCGCCCGGCCCAGCAGCAGGTCCATGTAGAAGCCCGGCCGCTTCAGCCGCGCGCGCAGGTCCAGGTCGGTGAACATGCTGCTGATGGTGTCGGCAAGCGCGGGGTTCCTTGTGGCCCGTTCCACCACGAAATCGAAGAGCCAGGCTTGGTGCGCGAGGTCCTGCAGGCGCGTGCTGATGGCCAGCTCCTGTCCCAACCGCTTCCACACACGCGCGTCGTAGGTCCTCAGGAAGGCCGCGTCCGTGCGCCCCTTGTGCAGGGCTTCGTGCGCCACTTGGGCCGCATGCGAACCGCTGATCATCGCATGGCTGATGCCTTCGCCGGTGAAGGGATCGATGAGGTGCCCCGCATCCCCGATCAGCAGGTAGCCATCGCCGCTCAGGGGGAGGCGCTTGCTGCCCAGCGGAAGACCCATGCCCTGCGCCGGCCCTTCGGCTTGTGCCCCTGCGAAACGGTCCTTGAGCGACGGATGCGTGGTCACCAGCCGGTGCAGCTCGGCCTTGAGGTCGAGCTTGCGTTCGCGTACGCGGTCGCTGCGCAGCCCCAGGCCCACGTTGGCGCGCCCTTCGGGGAGGGGGAAGATCCACAGGTAGCCGGGCAGCAGCTCCTTCAGGAAGTGCAGTTCGATGAAGCCCTGGGGGTCGAGCCCGGTGATGCCGCGGTAGTAGGCGCGTACTCCGGCGGCGTGGTGCCGCGGCTCCATGGGCAGGCCGGCCATGTGTCGGGCGAAGTGCGAGTTGGCCCCATCGGCGGCAAGGATGAGCCTGCACTGCACCGAAGGACCTCCCTCAAGCTCCACCTGCCAGCCCTCGGCCGTGCGCGTGTACCGCTTCGCCACGGTCCCTTCGAACACCTGTACCACGCCGTTGCGCTTCACCGCCTCGAACAGCAGCGCGTCAAAGGCCAGCCGGGGCAGGATCGCACCGGGGGCCTCGCCCACGCCCGTCTCCCGCGAGAAGGGAACGCGCAGCGCCTTGCCGCCCGGAGCCACGAAGGTCACCCCCCAGCTCGGCATCCGGCGCGCATCGGCGTTGACCAGCTGCACCAGCTGGGGATCGATGCGCTCCAGCACGCGCATCACCTTGCCGCTCAGCGCATCACCACAGACCTTGTCGCGCGGGAAGACCGCCTTCTCCACCACCACCGCCCGTACGCCGAGCCTGGCCAGCTGAAGCGCGGCAGTGCTTCCACCGGGCCCGCCGCCCACGATCAACACATCGGTCCTCAAGGGGGCGGGGTCCACCTCCGGCTCTGCGGAGGAATGCCGGTCGTTGCTCATCCGCGCTGCGTCTTTGCGCCTCAGCGGCCCATGCGCTCAACAGCGGAACGCGTCCGCCCGGAACTGCTCCAGGAAGCGCACATCGTTCTCCCAGTATTGCCGCAGGTCGGGCACGCGGTAGATGAGCTGGGCGATGCGCTCCACGCCCATGCCGAAGGCGTAGCCGCTGTAAGCTTCGGGGTCGATGCCGCAGTTGGCGAGCACAGCGGGGTCCACCATGCCGCAACCCATGATCTCCACCCAACCGCTCTGCTTGCAAAGGCTGCAGCCCGTACCGCCGCACACGGTGCAGCTCATATCCACCTCCGCGCTGGGCTCGGTGAAGGGGAAGTAGCTGGGCCGCATGCGGATGCGCATCTCCGGACCGAACATGCTCTTCACGAAATGATCGAGCGTGCCCTTGAGCTCGGCGAAGCTCACGCCCTTGTCCACGTACAGGCCCTCGACCTGGTGGAACATGCAGTGGGCGCGGGCGCTGATGGCCTCGTTGCGGTACACGCGGCCGGGGCTGATGGTGCGGATGGGCGGCTTGGAGCCCTCCATCACGCGCACCTGCACGCTGCTGGTGTGCGTGCGCAGCGCGAACTGTCCGGCGCCCTCCACGAAGAAGGTGTCCTGCATGTCGCGGGCCGGGTGGTCGGGCGGGAAGTTGAGGGCGCTGAAGTTGTGGTGGTCGTCCTCCACTTCAGGGCCCTGGCTCACGGTGAAGCCGATGCGCGCGAAGGTGTCCACGATCCGCTGGCGCACCAGGGTGATGGGGTGAAGGGAGCCGGCGGCATCGATGGCGGCGGGCCGGGTGGGGTCAATGGCCTGGGTGGTGGTGGAGGGGCCGCTGTCGGCGGCCTGCTTCAGCTCCTCCCAGCGGGCCTGCGCGCTCTGTTTCAGCTGGTTGAGGCGCTGACCCAGGGCGCGCTTCTCTTCGGCGGCCACCTGTTTGAAGTCGTCGAACAGGGCGGTGACGGCGCCGTTGCGGCCCAGCATGGCCACACGGAAGCGTTCCACCTCATCGGCGGTGCGCGCCGCGGCGGTGCGCACCTCCTCCTCCAGGGCCGCGATGCGTTCGCTGAGGCTCATTTCACCAGGCGCATCCACATGTGCACGTCCTGCACGGGGCGGTCGCCCGCTCCGCACGGCACGGCCGCGATCCTATCCAGCACGTCCAGGCCGTCCACCACCTCCCCGAAGACCGTGTAGTCCCCATCGAGGTGCGGCGTACCACCGACCTTGGCATAGGCGTCGAGCTGCTCGGGCGTGTAGCTGTAGTCGGCGGTGGGGTTCATGGCCTGCTTGCGCTTGGCCAGCATGTCCACCTCGGCGGGCTGCCAGGTCTTGCCCTGCACGATGTAGAACTGGCTGCCGCTGCTCGCCTTGGTGGGGTTCACCTGGTCGCCCTGTCGCGCGGCGGAGAGCGCGCCCTT
Source organism: Flavobacteriales bacterium (assembly GCA_044226515.1). Classification (GTDB taxonomy): domain Bacteria; phylum Bacteroidota; class Bacteroidia; order Flavobacteriales_F; family PHOS-HE28; genus PHOS-HE28. The sequence continues at coordinate 142,126 of JBGAGX010000005.1, forward strand.
CTTGTGGATGAAGGTCCTGTTGAACTCGGCCGGCACGGTGTAGCCGGGACCGCCCATGCCCAAGGATTCACCGGGCTTGGCGCGTTTGCTGTTCGGGTCGCCGCCCTGGATCATGAACTGCGGGATCACCCGGTGCCAGAGCAGGCTGTCGTAGTAATGCTCCTTCACCAGCTTCAGGAAATTGTCGCGGTGCTGGGGCGTTTCGTTGTAAAGCTCCACCACCATGGTGCCGAGCTCGGTGCGGATCTCGACCCGCTGCCGCTTGTCCGAGCCCTTGCCCTGCGCGGAGGCCAGGAAGGGGAGGCTCAGGAATGCCAAGGTGGTGGTGAGAAGTGAGAGGGTGCGTTGCGCGCTCATCGGGGGCATTGTTACATTTGAGGTCCTGGCCGCCTTGCAACAAGGCTGCCAAAAGTAACCCAACCGACCCGACCGATGCGCCTTCACGCCCGCCTGCTTACCCTGGTGGCTTCCATCGCGCTGCTCGCGGCCTGCAACAAGGAGAAGCCGACAACGGCCATCATCACGGTGCAGGATGAGGACGGGCAGCTGCTGCCCAACGCCTACGTGAAGCTGTATGCGAACCCGACCTTCCCGACGGGCGACCCCACCCGCCTGACGCAGGAGAAGATGACCGACGCATCGGGCAAGGCCACCTTCGACTACACCGATTTCTACAAGCAGGGCCAGGCCGGCTTCGCGGTGCTCGACATCGTGAGCTTCCGCGACAGCATGGTGGGTCAGGGCATCATCAAGATCCTCGAGGAGGAGACCAACGAGGAGACGGTGGTGCTGGTGCCGGTGACGCCGTAAGTGGACAGCGCTAGCGCGCGGGTCCCCGCGCACCGTGCTTGCGCAAAGCCCGCCCAGCAGCCGTGATCATCGTTCGAAGTAATCCAGAAGGGCCTCCTTCATCAGGCGTTCCTGCTCCTTCTCGTTGAGCGGCGGCAGGTCCTTCACGCGTTCGAAGTGCGGCCAGCCATCGGCATCGCGCCCCAGCTCCAGGTAGTATCCGTAGGGCTTCAGCAGCACGCAGATGGCGATGTGCATCAGGGCCACCTTCTCGTCCTTCTTGAACTCGCGCGCGTGCTGCCCCAGTTCCTGTACGCCGACCAGGAAGATGAGCCCGTTGAGGTCCACCGGAGCGTCGAAGCGCCGCTCCATGTCCTTCATCAGGTCACGCCACCGTTTTTCGAATGCGAGGTCCACGGGAGGGGGTGTGGGAATGCGGAAATGGGAGAGCGGGAGGAAGCGGGGCGCAAAGATGCCACTTGACCGACGGCATTGCCACCTTGCGCACATTCCCCACATTCACAGCCATGAACTGGCTGGACTGGGTGCTGCTGGCGCTGTTGGCCTTCGCTGCGGTGCAGGGCTTCATGCACGGCTTCATTCGCGAGCTGGCCTCGTTGGTGGCCTGGGTGGCGGGCATCTGGGCGGGCATCCACCTCAACGACCGAGCGGCCGGGTGGTTCGGCCTCGATCCCGGGCAGGAGGCCGTGAGCTTCCTGGTGACCTTCCTGCTGGTACTGGTGGCGGTGAACCTGCTGGGCCGCGCGCTCACCACGGCGATCGACCTGGCGCAGCTGAGCCTGCCGAACAAGGTGGCGGGGGTGGCCTTCGCCGTGGTGCGGAAGGCCTTCGTGCTGAGCGTGCTGCTCAACATCCTCTTCGCGAAGGAGACAGCCTCCTGGACTCCCGATCGCAAGACCCGCGAGGGATCCGTGCTCTACGCCCCGCTGCGCGCGTTCGCTCCGCTGCTGGTGCCTGCCTTGGGCGAAACGAAATGGGTGAAGCAGGTGTTGATCGAAGAGATCGAGGAGCAAGTAGGCTCCAAGGTCATCGACGACAAGTTGGAATGACGCGATGGTCCTGGCCTCAGGCCTTACGCACCTTCACGGCGTTGAGGCCGCGGGTGCCTCGCATCACTTCGAAGATCACGGCCTGGCCCACCTTCACCTCGTCCATCATTTCGCTGATGTGCACGAAGAAGCGCTCGCGGGTGCCGTCCTCCTGGATGAAGCCGAAGCCACGGTCCTCGTCGAAGCGGTCGATGCGGCCGCGGCGCGTGGGATCGTTCTCCTCCGCCGTGCGCTTGGGCACACCAAGCTCGATGTCCTCGGCCTTGATCTCCTCCCGCTTGGTGAGGTCGGGGGGTGTGTCCGTGATGCGCCCGAACTCGTCCACGTACGCGATCATGTTGTCCAGCCCTCCGCCGGCACTGTTGGCCTTGCGTTCGGCCTTGCGGCGTTCCTTCTCCTCCTGCTTCTGTTGACGACGCTTCTCTTTCTCGCGCTTGTTGAACGATTCGGCCATGCTGCTTGATTAGGTTCCTGCCGCGGCCGGTGTGTTGTGAACAGGTGCTTCCGGATCGAAGGATGAGGAAGCGCGGGTTCGGCACCTGGGCCTTGGTCGCACGAAGGTACGCCATTGGCGGTCAGTTGAACCGGTGAAATGTCAGGTTCCACGGGAGACCGCGCACAGGCCTAACCTTGAATGGCCGCGATCCCGGGCAACACCTTGCCTTCGAGGTACTCGAGCATGGCGCCGCCGCCGGTGCTCACGTAGCTGATCTGGTCGGCCAGGCCGAACTGGTTCACCGCGGCCACGCTGTCGCCGCCGCCCACCAAGCTGAAGGCGCCCTTGCCGGTGGCCTCGGCCACGGCCTGCGCGATGGCGATGGTGCCCTGCTGGAAGGGCTTCATCTCGAACACGCCCATGGGGCCGTTCCACAACAGGGTCTTGCTGCGCAGGATGGCGGCGCGGCAGGCCTCGATGCTCTTGGGGCCGATGTCCAGCGCCATCCAGCCGTCGGGCACGGCGTTGGCCGCGCACTGGTCGGTGTTGGCGGTCTCGGCGAAGGCGTCGGCCACCACGGCATCCGTAGGGATGTGCAGTTTCACGCCCTTGGCCTCGGCCTCCTGGATGATGCCGCGGGCGGTCTCGAGCAGGTCGTCCTCCACGAGGCTGGCGCCCGTCTGGCCGCCCATGGCCTTCACGAAGGTGTTGGCCATACCGCCGCCGATGATCAGCTCATCGCATTTGCCGATCAGGTTCTGCAGCACCTCGATCTTGCTGCTCACCTTGCTGCCGCCCACGATGGCGGTCATGGGTCGCTGGGGAGCGCCCAGGACCTTGCCCACGCTGTCGATCTCGGCCTGCATGAGGTAGCCGAACAGCTTGGCGGTGGGGAAGAACTTCGCCACGATGGTGGTGCTGGCATGCGCGCGGTGTGCCGTGCCGAAGGCGTCGTTCACGTACACGTCGCCGAGCTCGCTCAGGCGCTTGCTGAAGGCCTCGTCGCCGCCCTCCTCCTCGGGGTGGAAGCGCAGGTTCTCCAGCACCAGCACCTCGCCGGGCTTGAGCGCTGATGCTTTGGCCTTGGCGTCGGGGCCCACACAATCGGTGGCGAAGAGCACGGGCTTGGCGAGCAGGGTGCTCAGGTGCTCGGCCACGGGTTTCAGGCTCATCGCCGGGTTCACCTTGCCCTTGGGGCGGCCCAGGTGGCTCATGAGGATGGCGCTGCCGCCGTCCTTGAGGATCTTGTTCACGGTGGGCACGATGGCGCGGGCACGGGTGTCGTCCGTCACCTTGCCGGTGGCGTCCTGGGGAACGTTGAGGTCCACGCGGACAAGGGCTTTCTTGCCGGTGAAGGAGAAGGAGTCCATGGTCAACATGGGCGCGAAAGTACCGAGCGGCAGGAAGCCGTTGCGTGTTGGCGCGTCGACGTGTTGCGTGTTCGTGGCGTATTCAACGCGTAACACGCAACCAAGCAACACGCAACGGCTTTCTACTTTCGTCCCGTGCTCTTCTCCTCCGTCATCGGTCACGCCACGCTGAAGGCCAAGCTCATCGGCAACATCCGCGAGGGCCGCGTGCCGCATGCACAGTTCTTCCTGGGTCCGCGGGGCAGCGGGGTGCTGCCGTTGGCGCTGGCCTACGCGCGCTACCTGCTGTGCACCGATCGTGGCCAGGGCGACGCCTGCGGCAAGTGCCCGAGCTGCGTGCAGCTGGACAAGCTCACGCACCCCGACCTGCACCTGATCTTCCCGATCTTCCTGAGCGAGAAGGGCAAGACCTGCGACCCGCTGGTGCCCGCGTGGCGCACACTGGTGCTGAAGGAGCCCTACCTCGACGACACGCTGTGGCGCGAGGAGCAGGAGGGCGGCGACAACAAGCAGCTGCGCATGGGCGTGGACATCGCCGCCGAGATCCAGCGCAAGCTGAGCCTGAAGGCCTACAGCGGGGGCTGGAAGGTGATGCTGATCTGGCTGCCCGAGTTCGTGGACACCGCGGCGGCCAACAAGCTGCTGAAGATCCTGGAGGAGCCCGAGCCCGGCACCGCGATCCTGATGGCCGGCCACAACCCCGAGCTGATGCTGCCCACCATCCTGAGCCGCGTGCAGCTGGTGAAGGTGCCCGCGCTGGGCGCGCTGGAGGTGAAGGACGCGCTGCTGGAGCGCTTCACCGACCTGAAGGAGGAGGACGCGCTCACCATCGCGGTGCGCAGCGACGGCGATCTGCTGGAGGCCTGCGCCATGGCCGGCAAGAGCGAGGAGGAGCTCTTCGTGCTCTTCCGCGACTGGCTGCGCGCGTGCTACGGCAACAAGGTGGCCGACATCAACGCCTTCGCCGAGCACTTCAGCAAGATGGGCCGCGAGCGCCAGAAGGCCCTGATGCGCTACGGCCTCTACCTCATCCGCCAGTGCGTGATGCAGTGGCAGCAGGTGCCCGCGCTGGTGACGGTTTCGGGTGGGGAGCACGAGTTCGTGCAGAAATTCGCCCCGCTGCTCAACGAGCGCAACGTGGAGGGCATCCGGCAGGAGCTGGAGACGGCCCACGGCCACCTGGAGCGCAACGCCAACCCCAAGCTCCTGTTCGTGGACCTGAGCTACCGGTTGACGATGCAGCTCCGTTCGAAGTAAGGGGTCCGTGCCAAGGCCCCCCATCCCCACCCCCTTGTTGACGCCGGCCTCGACCCGAAGGCCCCCGGCACCCTGTCCTGCCTATCTTCGCCCCTTGTCCGCCGCCGGCGGGTAATGACGATAACCAACGGAATACCAGCGGGATGGGATGCGCAAGCTGCAGCAGCGGAAAGGACGGTAAGCCGGCCGGGTGCAAGAGCAACGGCTACTGCAGCACCAGCGGCTGCAACAAGCTCGACGTGTTCGACTGGCTGGCGGGGGTGCCCCTGCCCAGCGGCGTTACGCCCTTCGATGCGGTGGAGGTGCGGTTCAAGAACACCCGCAAGGGCTTCTTCCGCAACACCGCCAACCTGCAGCTGATGCCGGGCGACCTTGTGGTGGTGGACGCCGCCCCGGGCCACGACGTGGGCATGGTGAGCCTGGCCGGCGAGCTGGTGCGCCTGCAGATGGAGCGCAAGAGCGCCGGCACCGACACCTACGAGCTGCGCAAGGTGCTGCGCAAGGCCACGCAGGAGGACCTCGACCGCTGGCACGCCGCGCGCAAGCTGGAGGACGAGACGCTGTACGCCGCCCGCAAGGTGGTGGCCGACGCGCGCCTGGACATGAAGGTGACCGACGTGGAGTACCAGGGCGATGGCACCAAGGCCACCTTCTATTACACCAGCGAGCAGCGGGTCGACTTCCGCAACATCCTGCGCCCCCTCAGCGACCGCTTCAAGGTGAAGGTGGAGATGAAGCAGATCGGCGCGCGGCAGGAGACCGGGCGCATCGGCGGCATCGGCAGCTGCGGGCGCGAGCTGTGCTGCAGCACCTGGCTCACCGACTTCCGCAGTGTGACCACCAGCGCGGCGCGCTACCAGCAGCTCGCGCTCAACCCCCAGAAGCTCGCGGGCCAGTGCGGCAAGCTCAAGTGCTGCCTGAACTACGAGCTGGACATGTACATCGAGGCGATCAAGAGCTATCCCAGCCAGAACGCCAAGCTGAAGACCAGGCAGGGCACCGGCATGCACATGAAGACCGACATCTTCACCGAGCGCATGTGGTACCTGTTCAAGAGCCCCGGCAGCGCCCCCGTGATGGCCGGCTTCCCGGTGGAGACGGTGCGCGAGATCCTGGCGCAGAACAAGCAGGGCATCGAGCCCGATGTGGACCTGAACATGGTGGAGGCCGAGGAGAAGGCCAAGATCCCGCAGGAGGCCACCTACGAGAACGTCGTGGGCCAGGACGAGCTCACGCGCTTCGACAGCAAGATCAAGAGCGGCAAGCGCACCAAGAAGCGCGGCGGCAAGGACCGCAAGCCCCAGGGCGGTGGTGGTGGCCAGCAGGCCGGGCCGAGGCCGCAGGGCGAGCGTGGTCCCCGTCCGGAAGGACAGCAGGGCGAACGCGCACCCCGCCCCGAACGTCCGCCGCGTCCGGAAGGCCAGCCAGGCGAGCGCGGTCCGCGCCCCGAGGGCCAGCCGCGCGGCGACCGTGGCCGGCGTGACCGTGGCCGTGGCGGCCGCGACCGTGGACCCCGTCCGGACCGCCCCCAAGGTGGTGGCGGTGGCGGCGAAGCGCCTCCCACTCCTCCTTCGGTCTGATGCGGAACACCTGGCTGATCCCCTGCGCGGTGCTGCTGCTGGCCGGCTGCGACGGCGACATCGTGCACCAGAGCGACCTGCCGGTGGAGGGCGGCGCGTGGGACCGGGCGTGGAAGCCCGAGTTCGCCGTGGACATCACCGACACGGTGAGCGCGCACAACGTGTTCATCGACCTGCGCCACACCGGCGACTACCCGTACAGCGACCTCTACCTTTTCATCACGGCGTCCGGTCCGGGGCTACCCGCCACCCGCGACACGGTTGACTGCCTGCTGGCCGACCCCACGGGCCGGTGGTATGGCAAGGGGCAGGGCTTCATCTTCGCCGATCGCGTGGAGGCCCAGGTGCTCTACCAGGTGAACAGACGCTTTCCCCGCAAGGGCCGTTATACCTTCCAGCTGGAGCAGGCCATGCGCGATGAGCGCCTTCCCGGCGTGATCGATGTGGGCCTGAGCGTGAAGCGCGCCCCCGCGGGCACCTGATCCACACCATGGCCAAGGCAGAAGCATCCAAGAAGGGTTCCCGTTGGTACCGCCTGTGGTGGCTGGCCGTGCTGAGCCCCGTGTTCGGACTGTTCGGCCTGCTGCTCATCGGGTCATACAGCGACCTGCCCAGCACCAGCGAGCTGCAGAACCCGCGCAGCGACCTGGCCACGGCCATCCTCTTCAGCGACGGCTCGCTCATGGGCCAGTACTACAAGGAGAACCGCATCCCCGTGGACTACGAGCAGATCAGTCCGCACGTGGTGAACGCGCTGATCGCCACGGAGGACGAGCGTTTCCGGGAGCACGGTGGCATCGACGTGCGCGGCACCCTGCGCGCCGCGGTGTTCCTGGGCAAGAAGGGCGGGGCCAGCACCATCACCCAGCAGCTGGCCAAGATGCTCTTCACCGAGAAGCCCGGCAGCAGCTTCACCCGCGTGTTCCAGAAGGTGCAGGAGTGGATCATCGCCGCGCGGCTGGAGCGGCAGTACACCAAGGACGAGATCATCGCGCTGTACCTGAACCGCTTCGACTGGATCCACCAGGCCGTGGGCATCAACAGCGCCGCGCACATCTACTTCAGCACCACGCCCGACAGCCTGCGCATCGAGGAGGCCGCCCTGCTGGTGGGCATGTGCAAGAACCCCTCGCTCTTCGACCCCATCCGCCGGCCCGACACCACGCTCACGCGCCGCATGGTGGTGCTCGACCAGATGCGGAAGAACGGCTACCTCACCACCCCGCAATACGACTCGCTGAAGGCATTGCCGCTGGGCCTGAGGTACCAGCGCGTGGACCACACCGAAGGGCCGGCGCCCTACCTGCGCGAGGTGCTGCGCGCCCAGCTGCAGGAGCTGCTGAACCGCAAGGACCCCGAGACCGGCGAGCTGCTCATCGGCAAGCTCGACGAGAACGGCAAGAAGGTGCCCTACGACCTCTACACCGACGGCCTGCGCATCTACACCACCATCGACCGCCGCATGCAGGCCTATGGCGAGTGGGCGATGAAGCAGCACCTGAGCACCGAGCTGCAGCCGCAGTTCTGGAAGGACCTCAAGGGCAAGAAGAAGGCGCCCTTCGATTTCCGCGTGAGCGAGGAGGAGGTGGCGCAGATCATGGAGACCGCCATGAAGCGCAGCGACCGCTACAAGACGCTGGTGGGCAAGCGCTGCGGCAACTGCGAGCGTCCGGAGCGCTACATCGTGAAGGCCGACAAGGACGGGAAGCCCTACTTCCACTGCGACCCCGAGAAGGGCGGCTGCGACACGTGGTGGCCACGGATCAGGGAGAGCGAGATCCCCAAGGTGTTCGATGCGAAGACGAGGATGCGCGTGTTCAGCTGGAAGGGCGAGATCGACACGGTGATGAGCCCCAACGACAGCATCCGCTACTACAAGAGCTTCCTGCAGAGCGGCCTGCTGAGCATGGACCCGCACACCGGCTTCGTGAAGGCCTGGGTGGGCGGCATCGACTTCAAGCACTTCCAATACGACCACGTGGAGCAGTCGCGCCGCCAGGTGGGATCCACCTTCAAGCCCTTCGTGTACGCCACGGCCATGCGCGAGGGCCTCGACCCCTGCTTCCAGCTGCCGAACCAGAAGGTGTGCTTCGACATGCCGCCCGGCCAGCCGGACTGGTGCCCGGAGAACAGCGACGCCAAGTACGGCGGCATGATCACCCTGAAGTACGCGCTGGCCAACTCCATCAACACGGCCACAGCCTGGCTGATGAAGCAATACAGTCCCGAAGCGGTGACCGTGCTCGCGAACCACATGGGCGTGCGCACCAAGCTCGATCCGGTGCCCAGCCTGTGCCTGGGCGTGGCCGACCTCACCCTGAAGGAGATGACCGGCGCCTTCGCGGCCTTCGCCAACCAGGGCGTGCACATCGACCCCATCGTGTTCACCCGCATCGAGGACAAGAACGGCAACGCCATCTACGACGTGGTGCCGAGGACGGAGGAGGCGCTCGATGAGCGCACCGCCTACGTGATGCTCGACATGCTGAAGGCCGTGATGGACCGCGGCACCGGCATGCGCCTGCGCATGGGCTGGGGCAACCGCGCCAAGTACGGCAACATCAAGTACCCCACGGCCGGCAAGACGGGCACCACGCAGAACAACAGCGACGGCTGGTTCATCGGCATCACGCCCGACCTGGTGACCGGTGTGTGGACCGGCGCGGAGGACCGCAGCGTGCGCTTCAGCCGCACGGACCTGGGGCAGGGGGCCAACAGCGCGCTGCCGATCTACGGCTACTACATGAACAAGGTGTACGCCGACAGCACCATCGACGTGAGCACCGGCGATTTCGAGCGTCCGCCGGGCGACCTGGGGATCGAGCTCGACTGCGGCAGCAAGGCCAGTGGTGAGAACGGCGGCGGGGAGGAAGGCGGCGGCGGTGCCGACGGTCCGACCTGGGACTGAACACCCCGCCACGCTTCGTGCCGTAAGGGCCGCGGGGTATCTTCGTCGCCCATCCCTATCAGCATGAACAAGGTCGTGGCCAACGCCGAAGCGGCGATCGCGGACATCCAGGACAACATGACGCTCATGGTGGGCGGCTTCGGGCTCTGCGGCATCCCGGAGAACAGCATCGCGGCCCTGGTGCGCAGCGGGGTGAAGGGCCTCACCTGCATCAGCAACAACGCCGGCGTCGACGACTTCGGTCTGGGCCTGTTGCTTCAGACCAAGCAGATCCGCAAGATGATCAGCAGCTACGTGGGCGAGAACGACGAGTTCGAGCGCCAGATGCTGAGCGGGGAGCTGGAGGTGGAGCTGATCCCCCAGGGCACGCTGGCCGAGCGCTGCCGCGCGGGCGGTGCGGGCATCCCCGCCTTCTTCACCCCGGCCGGCTATGGCACCGAGGTGGCCGAGGGCAAGGAGACGCGCACCTTCGATGGCAAGAACTACGTGATGGAGCGCTGGCTGCGCGCCGACTTCAGCATCGTGAAGGCCTGGAAGGGCGACCCCTTCGGCAACCTCGTGTACAAGCGTACCGCACGCAACTTCAACCCCATGATGGCCATGGCCGGCAAGGTCACCATCGCCGAGGTGGAGGAGCTGGTTCCCGCCGGCTCGCTCGATCCGGACGAGATCCACACACCGGGCATCTTCGTGCACCGCATCTTCCAGGGTACGAACTACGAGAAGCGGATCGAGCAACGCACCGTGCGCAAGCGTGGTTGAGAAGGCCATGGTCTCTCGCGACCGGTGGATCTTCCTCGGGCCGGCCGCCCTGGTGCTCCTGTACATCGTGCTGCGTGCCCTGCTCGTGCCGCTCAACCACGATGAGGCGCGCACCTTCTTCGTGTACACGCGCAGTGGCGCCTTCCTGCCCTGGCTGAGCCATTGGGATGCGGGCAACCACCTGCTCTGCACCGCGCTCGGGTGGATCTCCTACAAGGCCTTCGGCATGGCCCCGTTCGCGTTGCGGCTCGCCAACGTGCTGGCCTTTGCGGTGTACGCCTGGTACGTGTGGCGCATGGGTGCCTGGGTCAGCGACCGGCTGGTGCGGTGGAGCCTCTGGTGCGCCCTGCTGTGCATGCCGGTGCTGATCGAGTTCTTCGCGCTCTATCGCGGCTATGGCCTGGGCATGGCCTTTCTGATGATGGCCCTGTTCCACACGGTGCAGGCCGCACGGACCGCGGCGCCGGTGCATGTGCTCGCAGGGCTCGCTGGCTGGTCGCTCGCCACGGCCGCGATGCTGTCGTTGCTGATCCTCTGCTGTGCGGGGCTCGCGGTGCTCCTGCTCGTGGTCCTCACCGCGCGGTCCGGCCTGTGGCGGAGGGCCCTGCTCGCGCTCGCGTGGGTGGTGCTGGGCGTGTTGCCTGCCTGGGGCGCCGCTCTGTACGGCTCGGCCTTGAAGGAGCGCGGCCTGCTGTACTACGGCTCCGAAGAAGGGCTCTACGCGGGCACCTGGCGGTCCGTTACCTGGATGTTCATGGGCGAACTTCCACCTTGGGCACGTGCGCTGATGGCGGCACTGGCGCTGGCCGCCGTGGCCGTGACCGTGGTGCGCGTGATGCAGCGACCACGGGAGATGCGGAAGGCCGTGGCCACCGTGGTGGTGGTGCTCCTGCTCTGCGAGCTGTTCGGCCGGCTCCTGATGGGCGAGGCCTTTCACGTGGTCTACCCTCTGGACCGCACCGCGTTGCAGTTCATGCCCCTGACGGTGCTCGTGGTCGCACTTTCCATCGATCACCTCGGTGGTCGCGTGCCATCCTTACGGCCCGCCGCCTTGTTGCTGCTCGCCCTTCCCCTTCGAACGATCGCCACGGCCAACTTCTCGCACACCGCCATCTGGCCGCAGGAAACGGTGAGCCACGACATCGTCGAGCGTGCGATGCAGGTCCAGCAGGACCTCGGCCGACCCCTGCTGATCGACGCCTACAACCAGATGGCGCCGCAATGGGACCATGCGCGACTGATGCACGCCCCCGGGCTTTCCCCGGTGGGCAGCGCCGGATTCCCGCAGGGTCATTGCGACCTGCTGCTGATCGACACCACCTACTTCACCACACCGCCCGGATTCCGCACCCTGGCCACGAGCGCCAGTGGCAGGCAGGTGCTGAAGCAGCGCCGGTATCCGTTGCAGTTCGCCCTGATGCGCGATTCGGTGCTGGCGCCGGGACCTTTGGACAGCGAGTTCCGCACGCTGTGGGAGCCGGTCGCCACCGACCTGCTGGGCATGGAACCCGTGCTCGACCTGGAGCTTGCCCTTCGTACCACGGACCCGGTGATGGGGGTGTTGCTGGTGATCGAGGTCGATGGCGCCGAGGGCGAGCACCTGCATTACGAGATCATCGAGCTGGGCACCTTGCGCCTCCTGTGGGACGGCGGTCCGGTCCACCTCTATCGCCGCATACCTCCGCTCGCAGGCAACACCCGCCGCGTGGTCTGCTACCTGTGGAACCAATGGAGGCAGCCGGTGGAACTGACCCAAGCCCGCATCCGCACGCTGCGGATCCAGCCCGATACCGACCTTCGTAACCCTGACTAGACGACCATGGCCCTCACCAAGGAACAGATGGCGAAGCGCATCGCCCGCGAGCTGAAGGACGGCTACTACGTGAACCTGGGCATCGGCATCCCCACGCTGGTGGCCAACTACATCCCCGCGGGCATGAACGTGGTGCTGCAGAGCGAGAACGGCATCCTGGGCATGGGGCCCTTCCCCTACGAGGGCGAGGAGGACGCGGACCTGATCAACGCCGGCAAGCAGACGGTGACCCTGTTGCCGGGCAGCTCCATCTTCGACAGCGCCACCAGCTTCGCGATGATCCGCAGCCAGAAGGTGCAGCTCACCGTGCTGGGCGCCATGGAGGTGGCCGACAACGGCGACATCGCCAACTGGAAGATCCCCGGGAAGATGGTGAAGGGCATGGGCGGCGCCATGGACCTGGTGGCCAGCGCCGAGAACATCATCGTGTGCATGATGCACACCAACAAGGCCGGCGAGAGCAAGCTGCTGAAGAAGTGCACCCTGCCGCTCACCGGCGTGGGCTGCGTGAAGAAGGTCGTTAGCGACCTGGGCGTGTTCGATGTCACACCGGATGGGTTCAAGCTGCTCGAACGCGCACCCGGCGTGACGGTCGACGAGATCAAGGCGAAGACCGAGGGACGCCTGGTGGTGGAAGGGGACGTTCCTGAAATGGCCATTTAGGCAGCGCAATGGCCAACCCGGAGCGTCCTTCGGGCATGCGTGCCACCTTGCTGCTGGCAGCCCTCCTGCTGCTGTTCATCAGCGTGTATGAATATGGCCGGGTGCTGCACCTGCGTCCGCAGCCCATGCACCTGTGGCGGCAGAGCGACTGCCTGGCCCTTACCCTGAACTACGCGCGCGGCCACGGCACCTTTCTGGAGCCCGAGATCCTCGACCGCATCGCCGACGGTGGCGCCACGGGCAAGAGCGCCGGTGAGCTCCCCTTGATCTACTGGGGCATGGGGAAGCTCTGGGCGGTGACCGGTCCCAGCGAGTTCCTCTACCGCCTGTTCACCATGCTCCTTCACCTCGCGGGCACCTTCGCGCTCTTCGGCTTCGTGCGCAGGGTCACGGGGAACGCGGCGTGGTCCATCGTTACCGCCCTGCTCTTCTTCACCTCACCGGTGGTGGTCTATTACGGCATCGCCTTCCTCACGGACGTTCCCGCCTTCGACCTCACCCTCATCGGTTGGTACCTGCTCGCGCGGTTCGCCCGGGCGCGCCATCACCGATACTGGTTCGCCGCGGTGGCGTGCATGGGTCTGGCCACGCTGTTGAAGGTGACGGCGGGCATGAGCCTGGTGGCCCTTGCGGCATTGCTCGCCGTGGCCACGGTGCGGGCGCATTGGCTCGGCCGCGAGCGCCGCTTGCTGCCGGACCTGTTGCCGGGCTGGGCCGCCATCGTCGTGGTGACGGGATGCGTGCTCGCCTGGTACGTGCATGCCGAGGTGTACAACGATGCGCATGGCGGACGGTACACCTTCAACAACCTCTGGCCCATCTGGACGATGAGCCCCGCCGAGGTGAAGGAGGCCTGGCGCTTCGCCTCCGACGTGCTGGTCTTCCAGGTGTTCGACACCAGCATCTGGGCCGTGCTCGCGTTCGCGCTGGTGGTGCTCCTTGTGCATGCCCGCCAGGTGCCGCGTGCCTTGTGGATGCTGCTGGCCTTGTTGCTGATCGGCGCGGTGTCCTACGTGCTGCTCTGGTTCCACGCGCTGTTGTACCACGACTATTACTTCATCAATCCCATGGTCGCGCCGCTCGCCCTGTGGGTCATCTTCCTCTGGTGGCTGGTGCGGTACAAGCCCGCCCTCGCCGCTTCGCGCTGGGTGCTCGTTGGCGCCGCGGCGCTGGTGGGCTACAACCTGGCCTATGCGGCCAACAACATGCACATGCGGTACCACGAGGGGGAGATCGGCGCGGACCTGCTGCTGCCGGTGTACCACGAGCAGGAGCTCACGTACTGGTCCGGGATCAACCTGGGCCCCCTGCGCGATCTGCCGACCATCGCGCCGTTCCTCGATGCGCAGGGCGTGGGCCAGGAGGACCTGGTCATCTTCCTCGACGACGCGAGCATCAACTCATCCCTCTACCTCATGGGGAGGCCGGGTTTCACGGGCTTCAGCCAGCAGCTGGACTCGGCCGACACCTACCCGCGGCTCATCGGGCACGGCGCGCGCTATCTGCTGTGTGCCGACCCGCTTTGGGAGCGGAAGGCGGTGGTGCGCCCCTACCTCCGCCGGCCGATGGCCCGGTACGGCAGCACCCGGCTCTACGATCTGCGCGGCCTGGACGACCTGGTACCGCAGCGCGATACGATCGGCGTGGAGCAGCTGATCCGGCAGGCCGACCGCTGCGATACCACGAGCTCGGCCGGAGGTGTGCTCGAACTGCGGGGCGCCCTGTTGCCCTTGCGCATCGACCTGGGCAGGTTCCCGCAGCTCGCGGCCATGGGCGGCGAACTGCACGTGTTGGGGCGGGCCCTTCGCGACACGGTAACGTCCGATGGTCCCATGGTGGTGTACGAAGAGCCGGGCCCCGATGGCCTTCTGGTGCATCACGCCCTTCCCCTGGGGAAAGGACCTGTTCTGATGGACATCGCCGTGATGCCTGCGGCGCCCGGTGCCCCGCGCATCCTGAAGCTCGAGAACCGCACCGGACTGCCGTTCGCCGTGCAGGACCTCACGGTGGTGGTGACCACGTGGCGGCCGGGCGGGAAGGCGGAGGGCGTGGCCAAGAATGCCGACCTTCGCCAGGCCCCATGAGCACGATCCGCACGCTCTCCATCATCATCCCCGCCTACAACGAGGAACGCACCATCCACCTGATCCTGGACAAGGTGCGTGACGTGGTGCTCGCGCATGGCATCACCAAGGAGGTGATCATCGTGAACGACGGGTCGAAGGACGGCACCGTGGAGGCGGTGAAACGCTACATGGAGGCCAACCCGGCCATGGGGATCAAGTTCTTCGAGCAGCCGCGCAACATGGGCAAGGGCGCGGCCATCCACCGCGGGATCCGGGAGGCCACCGGCGAGTACCTCATCGTGCAGGATGCCGACCTGGAGTACGACCCCCGCGAGTACAACGACCTGCTGCGCCCGGTGGTGGAGGGCTTCGCGGACGTGGTGTTCGGCTCCCGTTTCATGGGCCACCACCCGCACCGCATCCTCTTCTTCTGGCACAGCATCGGCAACAAGGTCCTCACCTTCCTGTCCAACGCGTTCAACAACCTGAACCTGACGGACATGGAGACCTGCTACAAGCTGATCCGCAGCGACATCGCCAAGGGCCTCGACCTGCGCGAGAAGCGCTTCGGCTTCGAGCCGGAGGTGACGGCCAAGCTGGCCCGTGTGCAGGGCGTGCGCATCTACGAGGTGGGCATCAGCTACTACGGCCGCACCTACGCCGAGGGCAAGAAGATCGGGTGGAAGGACGGCTTCCGCGCGATCTGGTGCATCGTGAAGTACGGCCTCTTCGCCTGACCCCGCCGGATGGGCACCCGCGCCACACGGATGGAGGGCCTGGCCACCGCGCTCGGTGTGCTCGGCGCCATCGTGCTGCTGCTGTTGCGCGCCGCGGGCGAAGGCCTGCTGGAGATGGGCGACGGGGTGAACCACTACATGGTCGCCCGCTACAGCTGGAAGCACCCGGAACTGTTCCTCGACCTGTGGGGCAAGCCGCTCTTCACCCTGCTGGCCTCGCCCTTCGCCCAGCTGGGGCATGTGGGCGTGGCCGCCTTCAATGCCGTGGTCGCCGCCGCCACGGTGTGGAGCGGCGTGCGGGCCCTGCGGCAGGCGGGCGGTGGCGCGCAGCTCGCCCTGCCCTTCCTGCTGCTGCTGGCGCCCCAGTACGTGCTGATGGTGATGGCCGGCATGACCGAACCGCTCTTCGGCCTGGTGACCGTGGTGACGGTGATGCTGTTGGTGGAGGACCGGTACAGGACCGCTGCCGTCGTTGCCGGGCTCGCGCCCTTCGCACGGCCGGAGTACATCGCCTTCCTCCCGTGCGTGCTGCTGTGGTCCCTGTGGCGCCGCCAATGGAGAGCGCTCCCCTGGGCACTGACGGGACTGCTCGTGTACATGTTCGTCACCACGCTGGCGAAAGGCGATCCCTTCTGGTTCTGGAGCGGCGATCCCTACCGCCACGCGGACGGGGCCTACGGAAGCGGCCCGCTTGACTATTTCGTTGCGCGCGCCCCGGCGATCTATGGCCGGCCGTTGCTCACCTTCGGTGGGATCGCCTTGCTGGTGTGGCCGCTGGTGCGCTGGAAGGACCGCGAACACCTTCGCGGCCATCACCTCATGCTGCTCTGCGCGGCCCTCCCGGTGCTTGGCATTCTGGCCATCCATTCCGTGCTATGGTGGACGGGCTGGCGCGGGTCGGCCGGCCTGGTGCGCGTATTGGCCACCAGCGTTCCGCTCGCCGCCCTGTTCACGGCATACACCCTGGGGCGCGGTGCCGGTCTGCTGTTCCAGGTGCGCTGGCGTGCAAGCCTCGCCACCGCCATACTGGTTACCGGCCTTTGCGCATGGACCGTGGACGACCTGACGAAGCAGGTGCGCCTGCCGGTCAGACCGGAGATGAACCAGCGCTTCCTCGATACCGCGGCCGAAGGCGTGAAGCGCTATCGCAAGGAAGGTTCGACCGTCTTCTCCACGCACCCGTACATCGCCTTCCGCGCCGGCCTTGATCCCTTCGATCCCGTGGAGTGCCGGCCGATCTGGGGCATGGACATGATCACCAACGACCTCAAGCCCGGTGACCTGTTGCTGTGGGACGCGCAGCTCGGATCCAACGAGTCAGGCCTGCCCGTGGATCAGCTGCTCGCCGATGGCCGACTGGCCGTGGTGAACACGTTCGAGCCACCCGAAGGAAGCCGCGTGCTCGGTGGGCATGTCTACGAGATCTTCCTGCTGGAACGCCGGGATGTGGTGCGCTCCTTCACGGTGGATACGTTGATCTGGGATGGTGAGCTGCGGCGGACCACCGGCCTACGGGCCGACACCGTGGTGTGCGACCCGCCCGCACCGATGCGATTATGCCTGAAGGAAGGGGAGTTCCCCTTGGAGATCCGGGGGCTGCCCTTCCCGGAGGGCGATGACATCTACGACGAGCTCATCGTATCGGCCGATGCGACGGTGGAGGAGGGCTCGCGGTTGACCATCGTGTATTCCCAGACCGTGGCCGGTCAGGGCATCCGCTACGACCAGGAGGATGTGGTGACCGGCGCGCTGTGGTTCGACCGGCGCATCCCCCCGGCGGCGCCCGGCACCGAGCAGGTGTTCTACTTCTGGAACATCGGCAAGCGCCCGTTCCGTCTCGATCACCTGAACGTGCTGCGCAAGCGATGGACACAGCGCCCGGCATAGCCCTCGGGCGCTGGCGCGATCCGCTGCTCTGGACGGGCCTGGGTCTCTTCGCCTTCCAGCTCCTGCTCGCCTGGCGCTTCTTCCTGGAGCGAACCGCCACCGCCGACAGCGCCTTCTTCTCTTTCCTGCTCATCGACTCGGGCCTGCCCGTGGAAGCGCTGGGGCGCTACGGTTCATGGCCCGCCCAGCTGCCCGCGCTGCTGCTCATCCACCTCGGTGCCTCCACCGACGTGGTGCTGCGAACGTATTCGCTCAGTTTCGTGGTCATCGATGTGCTGGTGTTCCTGGTGCTCGCCTTCCGCCTGCGCGACCGTGAGGCCATGCTCGTGCTGCCCCTGGTGAAAACGGTGGCCTTCCACTACACCTTCTACTACGGGATCTCGGAGCTCAACCAGGGGCTCACGCTGATGGTGCTGGCCTGGGCACTGCTGAAGCGCTGGCTCGATGGCGCAGGACGCGGATGGGCGGCAGGCCTGATCGCGCTCGTGGTGTGGTCGTCCTTCTACCACCAGCTGCTGGTGTTCCCGCTGGCCTTCGTGCTCGCCGTGGAATCCGTGCGACGCTCGGCCTGGCGTGACCGGCGGCTGTGGACCGCCGCGCTCGTGCTGGTCGGTTGGTTCGCCGTGCGCATCCTGGTCTTCACACGGTCGTCGTATGAGGCGCAGCGCATGCCTTCGGTGCAGGAGCTCATCGAGCACGGGTCGGCGCTATGGACCCTCGGCAGCACGCAGCACCTGTTGCAGGTCTTCCCCAAGTTCAAGGCCTTCCTGCTGCTGGCGGTGATCACGGTGGCCGTGTCCCTGTGGCGTCGTTCGTGGCTGTTGCTGGTCGGCACCGTCCTTACCTCCACCGGGTTCATGGTGCTGGTGCTGATCACCGACCGCGACGGGGCATCGCCCAACATCTACGAGAACTACTACACCGTGCAGGGCTTCTTCTGGGCGGTGCTGTTCGCGGTGGTTGCGTTCTCGTGGCGGACCCGCATGCCCGCCGTGCCGGCCGCGCAGCTGCTTGTGCTCGCCTTGGGCTGCATGCAGGTGTGGCGTGCGCACGACCTGCTCACCGCGCATGTGCGCTATGCCCAGCGCATCACCGGCACGCTCCGCGACCGGGGGGCCGTGAAGGCCGTGGCCGACCTGCGCAATTTCCCGTGGACGTACGCGTGGGGCCAATGGCCCCTGGCGATGGAGACCCTGCTCGCCTCCAGCGCGGAGGGACCGGGGATGGCCGCCACCGTGTTCGCCTGCGAGGATGCCACGCCGTTCGACAGCGTGATGCGGGCGCCGCATACCTTCCTCGGGCCCACCTGGGATCCGACCTGGTTCACCACCGACCACTTCCCCAAGGCCCAGTTCCACCTGCCGCGCCAGCCTTATGTGCGCATGAACACCGTGATGCACGACAGCCTCGCGGACCGCTTCCGCCCCTCGGACGTGGTGATCGAGCCGGTGGAGAGGACGGTGACCCTGGCCCATGACCGCTATACGGTGGTGGAGGTGCGGGTCACCAACCGTTCCGCGTATCACCTGGGCTCCTTGTTGAGCGATGGGGCGCCCCTGCGCCTGAGCTACCACCTGCAGGATGCGAACGGGGAGCCGCTGATGTGGGAGGGCGTGCGGTCCCCGCTGGAGATCGACGTGCCTCCCGGTGCCTCGCATGTGCAGGGGCTGGTGGTGGAGCGGCCCGAGCGGCGTGGCACCTACCGCCTGATCATCGATGTGGTGCAGGACGGTCGGCGCTGGTGGGGCGTGGATGCACCGTTGACGGTGATCGCCGGCTGGTGATCAGCGGAGAACCGTGAACGCATCCACGTTCAGGTCGTCGATGAGCACGGGCGCCTTGCCGCGGTGCCAGACGTACACCTGAAGCCGGTCGCGAACATCGCGGATGTTCGGTGTGCGGTAGTCGATGGTGAGCGTGGTCCACGTGCCGATGGTGGAGGGGTCCGCACAGGCGCTGCGGTAGCCGTAGCTGCCCTCCTTGCGCGCCATGGTCACCACCAGGCAGGGCGTTTCCCCGGTGAAGCCCTCCGGCAGCTTCACGCGTACGCTCGCCCGGATCCAGGCGTGGTCCTCCGTGGTGATGGATTCGTACGTGGTCTCCACGTTCGGACCGAACTGGTTCGTGCTGTCGAGCTGGTAGGCCTGCCCGTTCCCGAGGCTGTCGCGCACGAGCGGACCGTACACGCCGGCCAGGGCGACCTCGAAATCATAGTGCCCCATGTTGCGCTGCCGGTAGCCAGTGGCGTCGTCCAACTTCGCCGCACCGGAGAAATCGGGCTCGATCGACTTGAGCGCTTCGGCGCCGGGTGGTACGCTCGTGCGTGCGAAGATGGCCTTGTAGTAAGCCCAGGTGGTGCGGTACGGATCGAGCACCCAATGGTCGAGCTGCCAGATCTGGAAGAGGTTCAGCGTGATGCAGCCGGCAAGGAAGAGACCGGTGGCGCCGCGCCATAGGAGGTTCCGCTCACCCAAGGCCTGCAGGGCGAAGCCGAGCGGCAGCGCGAGCAGCACGTACAAGGTGATCATGGGGCGCACACTGAAGCTCGCGCCGTACCACCACTCGCTCCAGCTGGCGATGATGTAGAACGAGGCGAGGGCGTACACCAGCACCACCGGGAAGAGCGTGCGGCGGCGGTGGAACAGGGCCACGAAGCCCGCCAGCGCCAGCACCATCACCGGCGTGTACACGAGCCAGCCCTTCTTCGCGCTGAAGAGGATGGGCAGGATGTGGGGTGACGTGAGGTCGAGGCCCACGCCGGGGTTGCGGTAGCTGTCGAAGACCAGGTGACCGGTCTTCACCTGCCAGTACAGCAATTGCGGAGAGAGGACGGCAAGCCCGACGAGCAGCGCGAGCACCAGGTCCTTCCAACGGGCCCGCACCAAGGCCAGGCGCTCCGTGAACGATGCGCGGTCATGCACGCCCCACAGCAGCGGAATGAGCACGCACAGCACCTCGCTGGGCTTCACCAGGGTGATCAGCGCCATGCTGATGGCGATGCCGAGCAGGTTGCGGCGGCGGTGGTCGGTGTGCCAGCGCAATGTGTTCCACACCAGCACCGCCATACCGCAGAACAGGAAGTTCGCGGTCTCCAGGTCCTTCACCGTGGTGAAGTGGAAGTAGTTGGTGCCGAAGCCCACGATGGCGATGAGCAACGCGGTGAGCTTGTCGGGGAAGAACTGCAACAGGATCCGGCGCAGGTGCACCAGCCCCACCAGCACATAGCTCATGCAGCCGATGGCCATGGCCTGCTGGTACGGCAGGCTGAAGCCGTCCGCCGGTGCACCGGTGAGGATGGCGAGCAGGTGGCCGAGGAGGAAGAACGGCAGGTAGAGCAGCGCCATGCCGAAGAGGAAGAAGTACATCGGCGACCCGTCGGGCGCCTGCGTCACCTGGTACAGGGTCTCGGTGGTGCCGTACTGCGTGCGCACCTGTTCCATCCAGCCGATGTCGTGCAGCAGCGGATCGTGGTGCACGAAGGTGGCCGGCAGCGGCAGGTAATAGCCGAAGACGTCCCAGCTGAGCTCGTTGGCGGTGAGCATCACCACGCGCACCACGAGCAGGGAGGAGAACAGCAGCAGGAGGGTCCAGCGCGAAAGCGGCGCGGCGCGGTGGATGAAACGCATCACCCGCAAAGATGCCGTTCCCGGCTCAGAGCAGCGCCTTCCATTGCGCGGCGAGCCGGGCCCAGGTCCAACCTTCCTGGCTCCAGGCCCATTCGTACACCACCGTGAAGCGGAGGTTGGCCACCACCGCAACGGTCAGCAGCAGGGCCGCCACGGCGCGCATCGACCAATGCCGCCGCGACAGGCGTTCCAGCCCCCAGGCGAGCGGCACAGACAGGAAGGCGTAGAACTCCACGAAGCCGCGGTGGCCGAAGGCGCCACCGAGCCACCAGCACCACCACGCCGCATACGTGTACCAGACCAGGACAAGGAGGAGCAGGAGCAGCCGTCCGCCCGTCTCCCCGCGCAGGGCCATGCGCACCGTCCACCAGCACGCCGCCACCATCAAGGGGGTGTACACCCACCAGCCGTTCACCACCCCCAGCAGCACGTCCAGCAGGTGCGGGTCGGCGAGGTGGTCGAAGTGCTCGCCCTTGTACCCGTAAGGGAAAATGAAGTAGCTGTCCTCCGTGATGTAATGCCAGTAGGTCATCTGCGGGATCCACGGCAACAGGGCCAGCATCGCCCCCAGTACGGTCACCCACGGTCGCTGCGAGAGCCAGCGCAGCCGGTCGCGCAGGGGCGCCACGCCGGACACGCCGTACAATAGGGGAAAGAGCACCACCACCGCATGCAGTTGCCGGATGAGCATGGCGATCGAACAGGTCACCAGGATGCCCGCCGTGCGCCAGGCGTTGGGCCGCTCGATGTTGCGCACCACCAGGTAGTGCAGCAGGGCGAACAGGAAGTACACGTAGGCGTGCGACATCGAAGGCTGCCGCGTGGTGTAGTAGAAGAGGTTGGTGCCGACGAAGAGGAGCAGGGGGACGGCGAGGGCGATGTTCACCGCGAAGCGCCGCCGCAGCGCATGGAAGAGCAGGCTTGAGGCCATGCCGACGTACACCGATACACCGAGCAGGATGGACAGGGCGTAAGGCGCGCTGTAGCCGTCCATCGGCGAGCCGCTCGCCCAAGCGAGCAGATGCCCGAGCAGGAACCACGGTGCTTGCAGGATGGCGACTCCGCAGGAGAACAGGTCCAGACCGGAGGCATTGGGCAGTACGAAGGCCCAGGGCAGGTGCTCCCAGTGGTGCGTGCCGAGCAGGGCCGGCAGGTATTGGTAATAGCCCCAGCCATCGCCCTCCATGCGCAGCATCTGGTAGAGGTCGTGCCGGTTCAAGGAGATGCCCGACGCGAAGGCCACGAGGGTGACCAGCAGCCCCGCGAGGAAGCCCCACCACTGCAGGCGTTGCTCCTCGGAGAGGACCGATGATCCGTGGGGCTCAATGCGGATCATGCTCCATCACGTATCGGGCATCGCGCTCCACCATCACGGCCAGGGGCACGCCCGAGGCCCGGGCCTTGTCGCGCACGAGGGACAACCATCCAGCATCACTGAGGATCGTGGCCATGCGGCGCTGCAGCGGCGTGCGTTTTTCCTCGGGCATCCGCTGGATGGCCTCAAGCTGGTCCAGCGTGGTGTGCTCAATGAGGCTTGTGCTGTCCAGTGCGAGGGCGAGCACGCTGCGGAGCATGGCCACCTGGTCCTTCGAACGAACGGCCTCGGCCTCCTGGGCCAGCACAAGGGAGGGCGTGTTCAGCGACCGGCACAGCTCCTGCAGGGCCCACCGGCGGCGGTCGGCCAGGGCGCCCAGCCCGCTCTGCTCGAACAGTACCGTCACCTGGATATTGCCGTCCCGGGCATTGCGCAGCATCGCGAAGAGCAGCTTCTTCGACAGCTCCCATAGGTCCTTCTCGCGGGCGTTCACCGCCGAGCCCGACATGGTGGTGTCGTGCAGTGCCAACGAACGGAACAGGTGATACGCGTATAGCCCGGGGCGTGCCGGATGTTCTTCAAGGTAGGCTGAAGAGGAACCGGGCACCGGTACGCCATGGAGGAAGCCCGCATAGGGCCCCAAGGTGTACCAGGGCTTGGGCCTTCCCACGAAGGAGCGCTGGAGCAGGTCGAGCCGGTCAAGGTCGATCGCGAGCAACACGTGACTCCCTGCAAGGTGATGGAAGGTGCTGTCGAAGAGCAGCAGGTCCTGATCGAAGGCGAAGCCCGGAACGCTCAGATCGACCACGTCAGGCTCCGTTCCATCCACCTGAGGGATATCGTGCCCGGCCCAGCTCGCCCCGAGCAGCACGACCCGATGCGTGTTGATGCCCGGCTTGAACGTGCGCGGGAGCATGGTGGCGCTGTCGAGGTCGCCGCACCAGCCCAGCAGCGCGTGGGGCGCGGTGGTGTCCGGATGAAGCAGGCCCCAGCGCACGGCCAGCTTCGCATGCTCGTCGCTGCGAACCACCCGGTCGTCCACCGTGTAGCGCCAGGTGTACAGGTCGGGATCGCGCCAGGTCGCGTAAGCGGGGTCATCGCTGTAGAGGCGCCAGCGCACCCAGCCCTCCATCACCGCCACCAGCGCCAACAGCACCAAGCCCCAGCGGAGCGACCTCCAGGCGAACGCACGCACCGTCATGCGCCGGCCAAGGTACCGATGGCGCGTCGGATCACTGGATCATCACGCCGCGCACCTTCATCAGGGGCACGGAGGTGAAGTTCTCCTCCTGGATGCTCTCGGGCAGGAAGATGTACTTCTTGTCGTGGAGCTCGCGGCCGATGTAGAAACTGAGCCAGTACTGGTTGTTCAGGCCGAAGACGTCCTCCACGATGCGCTCGATGCGCGCCCAGCTCTTGGGGCCGAGCCGCCCGAGGAAGTGGCGCATCTCGCTCGTGCGCCGGGCCTCGCCGGCGATCTCGCCGTACCCGCGGGAGCTGATCAGCACGTTCTCCAGCGCGAAGTCGTTCTGGTTCACCAGGTACACGTACCAGCCCTCCTCGCCTTCGGCATCGGCCTCGCGCACCACGGCCATGGCCACGCCTTCGACCTTGGGGGGATGGATGTCCTTGCGCATCGGTGATCAGGACTTGCGCGCCGCCAGCTCGCGCGCGATGGCGATCCATTGGAAGACATCCTGCGGATGGCCCTCGGCGTTCACCTCCTCGCGCTTCATGCCGGTGCGTACGAACACGAGGTCCTCGTGCGGGATCACCACCACGTATTCGCCATGGAAGCCGCGGCAGTAGTGGATGGGCCTGCCGTCGAGCTCCGCCAGCCACCAGAAGTAACCGTAGCGCTTGTTGGGCGTGCCCTTGTCCATCACCTTCGCCGGGGTCACCGAGGCCAGGAAGTAGTCGCGCGGCACGATCTCGCGGCCCTTCCACATCCCGCTGTCGAGGTAGAGCTGCCCGATGCGCCCGAAGTCGCGTGCGGTGGCATAGAGGCAGCAGAAGGCCTTGAAGTCGCCGTCCGCGCGGTCCTTGCCCCACCAGGCCTCGTGCTCGCACCCGAGGGGTTCCCAGAGCTTCTCGCCCACCAGTTCATCGAGCGGACGCTTGTAGGCGGCTTCGAGCACTTCGGCCATGATCTGCGTGGCCCCGCTGATGTAGTCGAACTCCTGGCCGGGCGGCGTGCGGCACGGCTGGTCCATGCTCAGCTCGCGCACGTTGGAGCCGTAGTAGCCCTTGGCGTTGTCGCTGAAGGGGTCGGCGCCGCTCTCGCTCCAGTCGAGGCCGGTGCTCATGGTGAGCACGTGCTCGATGGTGATGGCCTGGTGGCAGGGTTCCAGCTCGGTGAACTCCGGCAGGAAGTCGGCCACGGGCTGCTGCACGCTCTTGATCACGCCTTCCTTGATGGCGATGCCGGTGAGCACGCTCACGTAGCTCTTCGCCACGCTGAAACTGTTGCTCACGCTGTCGGCGTCCCAGCCGTTCCAGTACTGCTCGAAGATCAGGCTGTCGTGCTGGAACACGGCGAAGCCCACGCTGTACAGGTCCTTGAGCTGCTGTTCCTGTTCAGGCTTGAGGGCGAGATGGCCGTAGCGCGCGGACTTGGGCCAGGGCTGTGCGTTGCGCGCGGCGATGGCGTTGGAGGGGAAGAAGTCGCGGTCGTCGATCTCGGGACCCTTGCGGCCGATGAGGTAGGTGTAGCGCACGCCCTTCACCAGGTGCCCGTTGCCCGTGAGGTAGGCCATGGCGACAAGAAGGACCACGATGCCGATGGTCCAGAGCAGGATCTTCTTCAGGATGCGCATGCGGGAGCGGTTGCGCCGAAGGTAAGGCGTGGTGCCTGCTACCCTTGCCGGCGCATCGCCTTGTTCACGGCCCGCAGCAGCAATGGCAACCCGCCGAGCATGCCGGCCACGAACAGGAGCACGGGCCAGGCCGGGTGCGTTGCCGCTGCGCCTGTTGCCACGCGTCCGATGCCTTCCACGAGGTACAGGAAAAGCGCTGCGATCAGCAGCGACACCCACTGCAGGTAGGTGGCCATGGGCGCCACGACGGTCTTGCGGCCCTGTTCGTCGAGGGCGAGGAAGCGCGCCTTTTCGGGAAGGTTGAAGAAGCCCGGCGACCGCACGGCCAGGGTGCGCGTGCAGCGGCCCAGCAGCAGCAGGCCAAGTGCGAGCAGCATGCCGATGCCGGGGATCAGCGCCCAGGCCACCGGGCTCTTTGCGGCCCAGCCGTCGGCCTCGCCCGCCCCGTTGAAGTGGATGGGGAAGGGGTCGGGGAGGAGGGGGTACCAATGGAGGGCGCGGACCATCAGGAACGCCAGCGCGCCCCATACGCCAAGCGCCATGATCCGGTCGAGCGGGTGGGAATTCATCGGCCCCGGAAATGGAAGGCTGGGTCTGTCTGCTCACTCCGCGATCACCGGGCACGTTCCGATCACCTCATGGCCTTGGAACACCTGTGCCAAGTAGAGGCCGGGGGCCAGGTCGCCACGCTTGATGAGCAGCGACTGGTATCCGGTCAGGCGGGAGCTGAGCATTATGTGGCCGTGTGCATCCAACAAGCGGAACTCGATGTTGTTGTTCAACGCGCCGTCAATGCGCAGGCGGGTTTCTTCCGTGAAGGGATTCGGGAACAATGAAACCCCCAACTCAACCTTCGGCCGCGCCTCGTCGTTCGTCACGATCCCGGGCTGACCGAACCAGGAAATGCCCAGCCCGCCAGCGATGACGTTCTTGACGCCGTCCCCGTCCGGATCCCCCGTTGTTGTCGCGGGCGCGGTGAATGTGTGACTGATCACCAAGGGGCCGGAGAAATTCCCAGCCCCATCATTCTGGTACCACTCGATCGTATCTCCCGAGATGGGTTTCGTGGCGAGCAGATCCTGGTCGCCATCCCCATCGAGGTCATCACTCTGAGGCCAGCTGGTTGTGTTGGACCCGGGACCAATGACGTGAACCGAGCTGAAATCCGCGCCATCGTTCTCGGCCCAATCTTGCGAGTAGGGCCCCCATCGATACGCCACGTCCGGCTGCCCATCTGAGTTGAGGTCCGCGACGTTGACCGATTCCCAGGACCCCCAGTACCCGGTCCTGATGGGAACAGGAGAGGACAAGTTCCCCCCTCCCAGATTCCCTTGCCAGACAATACCGTAGCTCGAGCTGATATAGATGACATCCAGGTCACCGTCGATGTCCACATCGATCATTCGGAGCGAGATGGGGCCGTTCATGCTGTTATTGATGTGCTGCTGCGGAAGGAATCCGCCGGTTCCATCATTTGTGATCAACCAAAGACCAGCGAGGTTGTCGTCATTACCCAACATGACGTCGGCCCACCCATCGCCGGTGAGGTCGCCGACTTGAAAGGTCCATCGGTAGTAGGTGCTTGTATGGCCGATCATAGGGCCAATGGAAAAGGAGCCGGAACCGTTATTGTAGTATACATAGCAATCCTGACCCCAGTTCCAAGTGGCGACGATGTCCAGGTCTCCGTCCCCGTCAAGGTCAGCGACTGCGGTCTCACCGGACCTGATGCCGCCCTGGTGGATCTGCTGAGGGGGCCCGAACGCGCCGGTTCCATCGTTTGCATACCACAAAAGGTTCGCATCGTACGGGACCACCATGGTCGATGCTACAACATCGTCGTCTCCATCGCCGTCGAGATCACCTGCACTGACCCCGGTTGTGTAAAAGTCAGGGACCGGCATAGCGATGAGGTGCTCCGTGAACTGGGAAAAGGCCTGCGGCATGGACCCCAGAAAAAGGAGCAGGAAGAGAGGGGTACGTCTCATGAGGGATAAAACTAAGTTCCAGACGCCCCCTCGTTCCAGAGGATGCCTCAACGCACCGGCTCCACGTCGAACAGGTCGGCAGACCTGCTCCGCCATCACGCGCGCGGTGGCAAGCACGATCCCGTTCCGTGACACGCGCAGCAGGTACAGCCCCGAAGCGAGGGCGCCGCGCAGGGCGACGCCGATAGTGCATCAAGCGTTGTGGTGGTCCTGTTCGTTCCGGCCATGGTCGGTATCAGGCGGGCACGAAGATCGGCATGCTCGGTTCGAAGTGGCCCGCGTGCGGACCAGGTTCAAGGCAGCTGCTCGTTACGCGTGAGCGTGGGTGAACCTCCTCCGATGTTGATCAGGATCACGTCGCGATCGTTCGCCGCCCCGGTGTACTTCACCACAGCGTCAAGGTTGCAGTCCTCGACCCGGTAGCCCGTAATGGTGTTGGTGGGTGAGCCCCCGCCGATGGCCACCAGGATGGGGTCGCGGTCATTGCCACCGCCGGTGTACTTCAGCCGGGTGTCGGGCACCACATTGCCCGCCCAGCAGACCAGCACGTTTCCCACCTGCTTCTGCGCCGCCGTTCCGTACAGGGGCACACTACCATTGGTGAGGTCCAGGGGGGCCACCGTGCCGTTCAGGTCGACCGTGCTCAAGGTCATCACCCCCAAATGGTTCCGATGGCGCACGGCGACGAAGTAGTGGTCCGCCGGCCCATCGAGCCATAGCGGTGACGCGCCATCCAGCGCCACGATGTCGCCATCCCGCTGCAGCAGGGCGGGCACCGCCGTGATGAGCTGGGCACTGTTGTCCTTGTTGCGCAGTTCCACCAGGATCCAATCGACGATGGCGTTGTTGCCGGTCGTCGAGAGCACCGCAGCGTTGATGGTGCCGCCCGCCACGTTCGCGAACCCTAGTGCAGAGAAGGGTTCGCTCAAGGGGAAGCCGGGAAGCGTCCGAAGGGCATCGTTCATGAGACCGCTGGCGCTCACATACGGTCCCTCCAGGAACACGCGCGCTCGGATGCGGAGCCCGGTGTTCTCGATCCAGTGCAAGCGACCCATCTGGTCCGCTCCGGTCAGGATGTCCGCATCCCCATCGGCGTCCAGGTCCGCCACTTCGATGGGAACGGCCAGGCCGTTCTCGTAAAGCAGGTCGGACGGCATGATCGTGGTCGGAGGGCCGAAGGTGCATGCTCCCGTGTTGGCGAACCACTGGACCGAACCTTGAGGCCTGCTCATGACGAGGTCCCTGTCCCCATCACCATCGAGGTCGCCCGATGCGAGGTAGGTGCTGTTCGCGGCGATGCTGGTGAACTGAACGACCGTGTCGATGGTGGCGAACGCACCTCCGCCGTTGTTCCGCATGGCGACGAACAGGTTCCCCTGCGCGGTGACCACATCCAGGTCGCCGTCACCATCCAGGTCCACGAAGAGCCCTGTTCCGACCCCATTGGCCGTATTGGCCGACAACACGCCTTGGCCATTGTTCTGGCGCCATTGCACAGCACCGTTGGCGTCCACCCCGTAAAGGATGTCGGGGTCGCCATCCGCTTCAAGGTCGCCCACTTGGAACCGGGTTCCACCCTGGGGTATGGATTGTGCTTGCACGTACAGGCCACCGACATTCATGTGGACGAAGAGCGCATTGGTGGCGATCGAGACCACATCGCTATCCCCATCCTGGTCCATGTCCGCGAGCGCGAGGTATTGCAGGGTCTGTCCCGCTGGACCGGATAGGACAGCAGGCGCGGAAAAGAGCCCGGCACCGTTGTTCAGCGCTGTCAGGAACACGGGGTCGGAGGTGGTACAGCCGTTGTATCCGCCTGGTCTGGCGCTCACCACGTCAAGGTCGCCGTCAAGGTCCATATCCCCATAGGCGGCGTTGATGACCGCAGCCGGACCATCGACCAGATCGAGGTGCTGGCCGAAGACCCCTTGGCCCATGTTCGGATGGACCTGGACCCCCCTTGCCGACCAGGACAGGACCGCTGGCGGCCCGCTTCCGTACAGCGGTGCCACCACGCCTGTCTTGTAGACCGACCGGTCCGGAGAGATCGGGGTTGCCGGTCCGAAGACACCCCCACCGTTGTTCGCATACAGCACCGGCCCGCTCGGTCCTATCGCCACGATCTCGGGCAATGCGTCGCCCGTGAGATCGCCATGGGCGACCCAGGTGGCTCCATTGTCCCCATCGATCACCTGTGCGGCACCAAAGGTGGCGTTGCCGTTGTTCGGCAGCCAGATGAGGTCGCAGCCGCGCATCAGGATGATGTCGCGGTCGCCATCCTGGTCCAGGTCCGCCGTGCGGATCAAGCCGGGCAATGTGCCCGACAGCAACGGCGCTTGCGTATCGAACAGCCATCCGACCGTTCGACGCAGCCATACGGCGTTGCTATAGGTCGTGATGGCATCAAGATCGCCGTCGCCATCGAGGTCGTCGGTGTGGAAGACACCCTGCGAGGGACAGGCCTGGACCCCTGGTCCGAATGTGCCGGAGCCGTTGTTCAGCTTGTAGTACGCCCACGTGGTGCCGGCGTAGAGCAGGTCGCGATCGCCATCGCCATCAAGGTCATTGGAGTGGAGGGATCGCGCGTCGGAGTTCGGGCTTGTACCCGCCGGAGAGGCCGTGGAGAAGGTGCCGCCGCCAAGGTTGGTGTACTGGTGAATGCCGGTGCTGAACCTGCCCTCGAAGACCTCACGATCACCATCCCCGTTGGCGTCCATCACATGCACGCCCCGGTACCAGTCCGGTGAGGTGCCCACGAGCTGTGTGGTGAAGGAGCCCGCTCCGTTGTTCTTGTGCCAATAGGTCTTCTGGCCTGTGTCCCACACCGAAGCGATGTCCATGTCGCCATCCCCGTCGATGTCGGCGACCTCGAACTGGTTCACAATGGTGCCGATCCAGCCGGGAGCCTGGTAGATCACGTTCATCGGACCGAAGCCGCCCGATCCGTTGTTGGGGTACCAGACCAGGTTGCGCCGGCCTTGCGAGTTGGCCACCACGTCGCGGTCGCCATCGCCGTCGATGTCGGCCACGGCCACGCATTGGGACACGATCAGGTCGGGCTCGGCGAGCGTGTGGCGGACGAATTGCT
Organism: Flavobacteriales bacterium; assembly: GCA_044226515.1. Classification (GTDB taxonomy): domain Bacteria; phylum Bacteroidota; class Bacteroidia; order Flavobacteriales_F; family PHOS-HE28; genus PHOS-HE28. Next base: position 172,297 of record JBGAGX010000005.1, read on the forward strand.
GCGCCATGCCAGGCAGGCCGATGCACGTCGCCAGCAGAAGGAGGGGGATCCGGCACATCGCCCTGGGTTACGTTCGGATGACGCGGAAAATAGGGAAAGGATGCCCATGCCATGGAACCCTTCCTCACCCCACCAGCTCCACATCGAACAGGTCGGTAGGCCTACTCCGCCACCACGCGCGCGGTGGCAAGCACGATCCCGTTCCGTGACACGCGCAGGAGGTACAGCCCCGAAGCGAGGGCGCCGCGCGGTATCAGGAGCTCCTTGGTGCCGTTGCCCCGCGAACTGAGCAGGATGCGCCCCTGCGCGTCGAGCAGGTCGATCCGGTGGTCCGCGCTGAATGGAAGGTCACCGCCGACCCACAACCGATCCGTGAAGGGTGAAGGCCATGCATGGAGTCGCGGCGATGCGAACGGAGCGTTGAGCGATGTCGAGAGACCGGGGTTCTCGTACCAATACAAGTGGCTTGCCGCCCCGAAGTAGTTCATGGCCCGGTTGCATACAAGGTCCGCGTCGCCATCATCATCCATATCAGCGACCCGGGCTGTTCCGATCATGTAGGTGTCCCAATCGATGATGGTCGTGGTGGACGAAAAGGATCCACTTCCGTCATTCAAAAGGACCGCGACCGAACCGGTGAGCACGGGGAAGATGACGAAGTTCTCCATGATCATGTCCGGATCACCATCCTGGTCCATATCGGCCAACGCGAGCGGTGCGTTGTAGGGTTGGGCGATCGGAAGCGGTGGATCGAACACCCCGTTGCCTTGATTGATGCAGGAGAAGAGCGTGTAGGAGTCATGGACGACCAGGTCCAGATCACCGTCGCCATCCAGGTCGCCGGGGTACACGGCAAGGCCTGAGGCGGTGAGGGCTGTGATGATGGGGAAAGGGCCGGAAAAGAGCCCAGCGCCTTCATTTCCGTACCACACCAACCGGTCATCGTCCAATTCGAGGCTCAGCAGGTCAAGGTCCAGGTCGCCGTCCAGGTCCACCGTTCCGACCAAACTGAGCTGGGTGGCCGTCGTGATCGCTACAGGTTGGGCCAAGTTGCCGTTGCCATCGTTCGCACACCAGGACAGTGTGTCCGGTGTGCTGCTCGTGCCGTCGTGTCCGAAGACCGAATCCACATCACCATCGCCATCCACGTCGAAGGTGTGGAAGCCTTGAATGGATGAGACGGTCGCCAGGACGACCGCTGCGGCGAACGCCCCCCCGCCCTGACCGAAGGAGGCCTGGATGAAATGTTGGTTCGTTCCGTTCTGGGAGGACGTATGGACCACATCCACCAGCCCATCACCGTTCAGGTCGGGGGTGGTGACCGAGCCACCAGCGCGTGCGTTCAAGGAGACCACCTCCTGCGCGCCGAAGGTGCCATTGCCCAGATTCCGGTACCACTCCACCCGGTCGTCCGATCCCGGGCCCACCACCACGTCAAGGTCGCCATCCCCGTCCATGTCCGAGCACAGGGTGACACCTGTCGGTCCGGTGGACAGGGTGGTAAGCGCACCGAAAGCCCCGCCTCCAGTGTTCAGTGCCCAACGAACGGTGCTGCCGATGCGCTCCGCGAAGAGCACATCCAGCGTGCCTGTACCGTCCATGTCGGCAGCCGTCACACTTCCGGCCCCTTGTGCGTCGCTAACAATGGGCACGAGCGGGCCGAACGTCCCGCTTCCGTCGTTCATGAACCACCCGAGAAGATCGGCATCTTCGATCGAGACCAACAGGTCCATATCCCCGTCGCCGTCCAGATCAGCGGGAGCAATGTGGCCAATGGGCGCGCCTGCCGACCCAATGGACAAGGGAGCAGCCCATTGGTTCATCCCCTCGTTCATGATCCAGCTCAGCCCGTTCCCTGTCCCGTAGATCACGTCAGGCAGATCATCGCCATTGACATCAGCGACGTTCATGGCGTTGGTGGTGGGCGTGCCAATGGGTCCGCCATAGAACCCCCCACTGCCGTTGGTATACGCGACGACCAATTGCGACACGTTCACGAACAGGATATCCTGGTCCTGGTCGCCGTCCAGGTCAATGGTCCGGGGTGAGCGCGGAACGGAATAGGAACCCGGGAGCACCACTTGTTCCGGGCTAAAGGAGCCACTGCCATCGTTCGCGCACCAGACCAGACCGGAGCCGCCGTTCCTGGCCGTCAGCACGTCCGGGTCCCCATCCCCGTCCAGATCACCGGTGCATAGTTCCCCGTAGGTCGCCAGGCTGTTGGAAGCGCCCAATGACAGGAAAGGGCTGAACGTCCCATTACCCAGGTTGAGGTTCACACCGGCCATGCCATAGTCGGTCCATATGGAAAGCACATCCTCATCGCCGTCCAGGTCGACGTCCGCGGTATCGAACGACCCGGTGCCGAAGGTGCCAACGGACTGTCGGATCACCTGCCATGTGCCGAACTGACCACCGCCTAGGTTCTCGCACCAATTCAGCCAGTCGTTCCGGTCGGACATGCATAAGACATCCAGGTCCCCATCGTTATCGAGGTCAGCGGCCATCACCTTGGTCGGTTCACAGGTCTCGTTGAAGTCGAGCACATGCTCGATGAACTGGGCCATTGCAAACGCAGGAAAACCCAGGCCAAGGAGAAGGGGTGCCAGGAGGCGCAACATGGATCGGAAAGGTACTGATCCGGCCAAGCAGGTCGGTTCGGCCTCCTCACCCACCAGCTCCACATCGAACAGGTCGGTAGGCCTACTCCGCCACCACGCGCGCGGTGGCAAGCACGATCCCGTTCCGTGACACGCGCAGCAGGTACAGCCCCGAAGCGAGGGCGCCGCGCGGTATCAGGAGCTCCTTGGTGCCGTTGCCCCGCGAACTGCGCAGGATGCGCCCCTGCGCGTCGAGCAGGTCGATCCGGTGGTCCGCGCTGAATGGAAGGTCACTGCCGACCCACAACCGATCCGTGAAGGGTGAAGGCCATGCATGGAGTCGCGGCGACGCGAACGGAGCGTTGAGCGATGTCGAGAGACCGGGGTTCTCGTACCAGGAGAGACCGGACCCACTGGCATATCCCAGGACATCGATGTCGCCGTCATCGTCAAGGTCCGCGGCCTCCATAGCCAAGCTCAGGTCCATCGGAGGCGTGACCAGGAAGGGAAACAGGAAACCACCACTTCCATCATTCGGGTAGGCTCGGATCGTCACGTAAGGCGCAGGGCCGACCACACATACCAACAGGTCCGGCAGCCCATCCCCATTGAGGTCGCCCGCAGCGGAAGGGCCGATGGTGTCGAAGCCGAGCGCTATTTCGATCGGGGGGCCGAAGGACCCCGTCGCGTTCAGGCAGGTGTAGATCTCCCATCCCCGGCGGAACAGGAGGTCATTGTCGGTATCTCCATCGAGGTCGAGCAACTCGAGCCACCTCGCGGAGGACAAGGCCGGATCCAGCACCTGTTCTTGAGGGAATGAACCGGTGCCATTGTTCGGGAACAGCGAGAGGCCGGACACACCGCCAGGTGTAAAGGCCAGGACCAGGTCCGTGTCACCATCGGACTCCGCATCACCAAGCTCCATGGTGAACGGTTGTGCGCCCAAGAAGGTCATGGTGTAGAGAGCCTGGAATACCCCGTAACCGTTGTTCGAGAGAACGAGAACACCGCCGCCGTGGATGACGATGACATCCTGGTCCCCATCGAGGTCCACATCGGCGGCCATGGCCGAACGGGGCTGGGCAAGCGTATCGGCGATCAGCTGTGGCGGTCCGAACGATCCTGTCCCGTTGTTCTCGAACCACTCTACCGCAGTGGAGATGCCTTGGTCGCGCGTGCAGAGAAGGTCGGTATCCCCATCCCCATCCAGGTCGGCGAACTGAAGGTCCCTGTTGATGACCGCAGCATTGCTGATGGTCGCTGCCGGGGCAAAAGTGCCAACGCCTTGGTTGCGCAACAGGCTGAGCTCCTGGTTCAATTCGGAAGCGCGGACGATTTCCTTGTCTCCGTCACCGTCCAGATCGGCGGCTCTCACCAACAAGGGTCGGCTTTCGCAGGTGTCCAAAGGGATCATGGGACCGAACGCGCCGCTGCCCAGGTTCTCCACCCAGGCCACGAAAGAACCGGTCCGTGAAGCGCAAGCCAGATCGAGATCACCATCCAGGTCAACGTCGCCCAGCTCGATCCACACGGCTGAAGGGCAGGAGTCGGAGAGAACGATGGGAGCACCGAAGGAGCCCGTCCCGTCGTTCGCGTGCCATGCGAGCTCCGTGTATCCGCCCATGACCAGATCAAGGTCCCCATCGTTGTCGAGATCACCTGTGCGCAGGCAAGCCATGTTGGCGATCGTCGAGTCGTACGTGATCTGTTGCGGGGGGAACGCCCCGTTCACATGGGCTATCCAGTGGAGGTTCAGGCCGCTGTTCCCGTAACCGTGCACCACATCGACATCGCCGTCCCCGTCAAGGTCTCCGCCATCCACCGGGTCGGTCAGGCTGAAGCCGGTGGTGCCGATCGTATCTGGCGCTGTGAAGTTCCCTGCGCCATCATTCCTCAGAAGCACCACGGTTGCCATGGAGCGGAGAAGAAGGTCGGGGTCTCCGTCAAGGTCGATGTCCAGCACGCGCAAGGCGCTCACGTTCGGAACTGCTGAACTGATCATCTGCGCAATGCTGAATACGCCGGAACCATCGTTCGCGTACCACGCGAGCGATGGGATTCCTTGTCGGATGGCCGAGACCAGATCCTGGTCGCCATCGCCGTCCATATCGGCTGCTTCGATCCCACGGAATTGATAACCGCCATTCACGTCGACGACGTGCAGGGCTGAAAAGGCACCAGCGCCATTGTTCTGGACCCACCCCACTTCGTTGGACCCCTCCCAGGTCCCGAGCACATCCAGATCACCATCGCCATCCAGGTCGGTCAGGTCGATGGCAGAAACACCCACATTGACCCGGTCCAGGATGGTCCGAACACCACTGAAGCTTCCGGGACCAAGTTGCTCGTACCATACAACCCGGTTGTCGGAGTACGAGCAGGCGACAATGTCACCATCCCCGTCGCCATCCATGTCGCCAATGCTGACACTGCGCGGATCGATCGTTTCGATGCGCTCCAACATATGCTCGGTCCACTGGGCCAGAAGCACTGTGTGGTTAATAAGCACAGAGAAGCCGACGACTGCGATGCGCATTCTCGTGGAGGAGGTCGGTCGAATCTAAGACGACCTTCAGCTGGCTGGGCCTCCTCACCCCACCAGCTCCACATCGAACAGGTCCGCCAGTTCCAGCTTCAGCCGCTGCTTCACGGCCTCGATGTCCACCGGCTCACCGAGCTCCTTCGCCATGCTCGTCACGCCCTTGTCGGTGATGCCGCAGGGCACGATGTTCTCGAAGTAGCCCAGGTCGGTGTTCACGTTGAAGGCGAAGCCGTGCATGGTGACCCAGCGGCTGGCACGGATGCCGAAGGCGCAGATCTTCCGGGCCTTGAAGGGATCCTCGGTATCGAGCCAGACCCCGGTGAGCCCCTCGATGCGCCCGGCCTTGATGCCGTATGCCTCCAGCGTGCCGATGATGGCCTCCTCCAGCGTGCGCAGGTAGCGGTGGATGTCCGTGAAGTGGTGGTCGAGGTCGAAGATGGGGTAGCCCACGATCTGCCCGGGGCCGTGGTAGGTGATGTCGCCGCCGCGATCGATGGGGAAGAACTGCACGCCCTTGTCGCGCAGCCCTTGTTCGTTCAGCAGCAGGTGGCTCTGCTTGCCGCTCTTGCCCAGGGTGTACACGGGGTTGTGCTCGCAGAAGAGCAGGTGGTCCTCCGTGGGCTGTTGCTGCTCCTCCGGGAGGCCGCGGTTGGCCATCTTCCGCTCGATGGTGGCCTGGAAGAGCTTCGTCTGCAGGTCCCACGCGGTGGCGTAGTCGATGCGGCCGAGGTCGCGGAAGTGGACTTGTCTCACAGGTGCAAAGGTCGGGGTGAGAGTGGCGAGTAGCGAGTGATGAGTGGCGAGTGGATCCCGAACGGACCTTCACTCGCCACTCGCTACTCGCCACTCACAACTACTTGACTTCAGCGAGCTTCCCCTTCAGCATGTTGATCACCGCGATCTCGATGGGGTCCACGCCCTTCTTCGCGGCCCAGTAGTAGCTCACCCAGTCGCCCAGGTGGATCAGGTACAGCTGGCGGGCGAAGGCGGTGTCGCCTTTGCTCCACACCTCGTGGATGTGCGGCGTGTAGCGCTGGATCACCTCCTTGTTGATGGCGATGCGCGTCTGGTTGCGCTCCAGGTCCTCCTTGTGGCGGAAGATCACCACGGCGAACTGGTCGTTGCCGCCGGCCCAGCCCACGAGCTCGTTGTGGTTCATCTCGGGGATCACGTGGTGCCAGCACAGCTCCTTGCTGTTCTCGTTCACCTGCTGGCGGAAGCGGATGCTCACGGCCTCGGTGGCGGCCTCGCTGTAGATCACCAGCCGCTTGCCCACGAGCTGTTCGGTGAGGTCCTGCGCGGCCTGCTGGATCTCCGCCTTGTCGTGCTCCAGCATCAACGCGGCGGTCTTGATCGCGCCCTCGAAGCCGTCGCCGATGATGCCGAAGTGGTGGAGGAGGAAGAACTGCTGCACCAGGGAATACGCGAGCATGGTGCGGGGCGGGTTGCCGCCCGGGATCACGATGTGGTCGAGGCCCTTCGCCTTGGCGGTCTCGAGCATGGTGCCGCCGCTGGTGATCACGCACACCCGGGCGCCCTTGGCCAGCGCCTGCTCCATGGCGGCGAGGGTCTCCTCGGTGTTGCCGCTGTAGCTGCAGGCGATCACCAGGCTCTTGTGGTCCACATAGCCCGGCAGGTAATAGTTGTTGTACACCTCGATGGGGCACCTCGCCTCCCTGGCCACCAGCTGCGCCGCGATGCGCCCCCCGATCCCACTGCCGCCCAGCCCGGTGATCACCACGTTGCCGTAGGGGCCGCCGGGGGTTTTCAAATCCGCCTTGCGGCCGATCTCCAAAGCTTCTTTCAGGTGGCGGGGGAATCCGTCGATCAGGTCGTACATGGTCATGTTCACTCGGGTCAAAAGTAGGCGCGTGATACGGAGTTCGTACAGATGGAGTTGCACCGTCTTCGTTCAGGGCAGGAACGCGAGGGGAAGCAGGGAGAGAGCTAGTTTTAGCCGCGTTGAGGTCCACGATCCCAGCTTGTCGACTTGGCTTAGGCCGAATACTGCTGTTAGCGGCGGTCATTGGCACATCCTCGTGTGCGACACGACGCTCGAGTACCGACCCCGCGAATACGATACTTGGGGAATGGCATATTCCAGGTGGTGTGGGCCTAGGCACTGCCACGGCGATGGTTAGCGACACCATTGACTGGGCTTCGGTCAATAGTCCGTTCTCCAATGAAGTACTGAACTGGAGTTCTGATGTTGGCCAGAAGGTCCGACTAAAGCCACGCGGCAAAGGAGAACTTCGCGATGCGACGAGAGGCCGAATGAAATTCACCTACCAGTGCACGTGTGACTCTGCGCGAACAGTTTCTCAGTTTGTTGATTCCGCAGGTTTCTTTGTGGAACGCCTAGTTGCACTACAGCCCTGCGAATTGGTCATTGGAAGCGCGAAGTATGACTTCGAGAAGGAGCCGGATAGAGCTATCCCGGACAGTCTTCAGGTCTGCAAACGGCTGAAGCAAGGTCCGGTTATCGTTGAGGAACACTACCTGACCATGATCAGGATCGCGCATTGAGCAAGGTCGATACGGGGTACTTTCGCGGCTCCAAGTATGACCATGTCCCACGCCATTTCCGAACAGGAGCTGGTGCGCCGTGAGGCCCTCCAGAAGCTCCGCGCCCACGGCATTGAACCCTTCCCGGCCGCCGAATTCAAGGTGACGAGCACCGCTGCGGCCGTGAAAGGCCTGTTCAAGGACGAGGGCGAACCCGCCCAGGTGACCCTCGCCGGACGGATCATGAGCGTGCGCGTGATGGGCAAGGCCAGCTTCGCCGTGCTGCGCGACCACACCGGCGACCAGCAGATCTACGTGGCCCGCGATGAGGTGTCGCCCGGCGAGGACAAGACCCTTTACGACGAGGTGTGGAAGCACTTGCTCCACCTGGGTGACTTCATCGGCGTGCAGGGGCATGTGTTCAGGACGCGCACCGGCGAGATCACCGTGCACGTGAAGCAGCTCACCGTGCTCAGCAAGGCGCTGCGCCCGCTGCCTGTGGTGAAGACCGACGAGCAGGGCAACGTGCACGACGCCTTCACCGACCCCGAGCAGCGCTACCGCATGCGCTACGTGGACCTGGTGGTGAACCACCACGTGAAGGACACCTTCCTGAAGCGTGCGCGGGTGTTCGACGCCATGCGCAACGCCTTCCAGCAGGCCGGCTACATCGAGGTGGACACCCCGGTGCTGCAGGCCATCCCCGGTGGTGCGGCCGCGCGCCCCTTCGTCACCCACCACAACGCGCTCGATGTGCCCTTCTTCCTGCGCATCGCGAACGAGCTCTACCTGAAGCGCCTGATCGTGGGCGGCTTCGACGGCGTGTTCGAGTTCAGCCGCAACTTCCGGAACGAGGGCATGGACCGCACCCACAACCCGGAGTTCACGGTGATGGAGCTGTACGTGGCCTACAAGGACTACCGCTGGATGATGGACTTCATCGAGGGGGTGTTCAAGAAGGTCGCCACCGCCGCCAACGGCACGCCAACCGCGCAGTTCCAAGGCAAGGCCATCGACTTCGGTGCGCCCTTCAAGCGCATCACCATGTGCGGCAGCATCCAGGAGAAGACCGGACAGGATGTGCTGAACATGGACGAGCGGGCGCTCGGCGAGCTGTGCAAGCAGCACGGCATCGAGGTCACCGCGGCCATGGGGAAGGGCAAGCTGATCGACGAGCTGTTCAGCGCCCTGGTGCAGCCCGAGCTGATCCAGCCCACCTTCGTCACCGACTTCCCCGTGGAGATGAGCCCGCTGTGCAAGAAGCACCGGGACGATGAGCGCCTCACCGAGCGCTTCGAGCTGTTCGTGGCGGGCTTCGAGGTGGCCAACGCCTACAGCGAGCTCAACGACCCCATCGACCAGCGCGAGCGCTTCGAGGAACAGCTGAAGCTGCAGCAGCGCGGCGACGACGAGGCCATGTACATCGACCAGGATTTCCTGCGCGCCCTGGAGTACGGCATGCCGCCCACCAGCGGCATCGGCATCGGCATGGACCGCCTGGTGATGCTGCTCGACCAGGATTTCCTGCGCGCCCTGGAGTACGGCATGCCGCCCACCAGCGGCATCGGCATCGGCATGGACCGCCTGGTGATGCTGCTCACGGACAACCCCGCGATCCAGGAGGTGCTGCTGTTCCCGCAGATGCGGCCGGAGAAGTTCGACTGAGGAGGCCGCAGAGGCGCTGAGGCGCAGAGGAGGGAAAGGGTGCGCCTGCTTGGGTCGCATGAAGGCATCGGTAAGTTCCCGAGCTTCGGTAACGAATGAGCGCCGTTGAGCACCCACTTCTGATCCTCACCCCACGACCCTGGAAATGGCTGGGCGTGCTTGCCGGTGGCGTGTTGTTCGTGGTGGCGGGCTGGTGGATGGCCCATCATGCGGATGAGCCGTTCAAGCGAGGCGTTGGTTGGTTCAGCCTCGTCTTCTTCGGTCTCATTGCGGTGGTGTCGTTGATCCAGCTCATCCCCGGGACCTCCCGCGTAGTGGTCACCTCCCAAGGGATCTACGTGAAGGCCTTGCTGCGGAGCTACCACTATGCGTGGAACGAGATCGAGCGCTTCGGCGTGGCCGAGTGGACCCAGTGGCACGGCCCCTTCCGGCAACGGCACCGCCTGGTGGGGATGCTGTTCGTGAAGGGGTCGAAGCACCGGTCCCGGTACGTCCGGATGCAGGCATTGAGCACGGCGCTTGTCGGTTACCACGCGGCTCTGCCGGACAACTACGGCTTCAAGCACCAGGACCTCGCCGACCGGCTGAACGGGCTGCTGAAGGAGCATCGGAAGTGACAACCCCGGCTGCT
>JBGAGX010000044.1:0-20996 GCA_044226515.1 Flavobacteriales bacterium
CGACCGCACGGGCGGAGACCTTCGCGTGGGAGCTGGTGCCCGCCGGCAAGGCGATCACCCTGGTGGACCTGCGGCGCACGATCGAGGCGGAGATCGAGGACCACGAGCGGTTCAAGCACGAACTGATGCGACCGGACCTCATGGACGCGGGGCTGCTCGGCAGCGCAACCTTCCTTACGGCGGAAGGCCGGGCCGCCTGCGCCCGAACGCGCGACCTGCTCTTCACCGTGGAGAAGGACATCGGCGGCGGGCTTCCCGGTGGGTGGGAGCGCTCGTTCAAGCACCTCATGGAACTGTGGAGCTGCGTGGTGCTGCTCAACGAGGAAACCCAGGAACAGCTCAAGGCCGCATCCCCGAAGCGGGAGGAGCTGGTGGCCGTGTTCTCCATCCTCCGCTACCTGGAGATGACCTTGGGCGGAGGTGAGGACGGCAACATCTTCATCGGCGGCTTCGGAGGAACGGGTGGTGGTGGCGGTGGCGGATGGGGTGGCGGCGGTGGTTTCGGTGGCTTCGGTGGCGGCAGCTTCGGCGGTGGTGGCGCGGGCGGGAGCTGGTGAGGCACCGGATCCCTCCGGACCGGCCCTCTCCATGCGGACTGCGGTCTACTGCACCTTGCCGAACCGGTAACCGCAACCCACCAGCAGGCACACCGCATCGGTGCGGATGCTGCCATCGTTCACCACGGGCAGCGCGCTGATGTTGGAAAGGCCCTTGTCGTAGCGCACCTCGGCGTTGAGCCAGAGCTGCTCGCCCAACTTGAAAGCGGCGGCGGCCGAGGCTGAGAGGCCGATGTCCAGGGGCTCCAGGTCGTCGGTGTTGTCGGTGTCGCCCTCCGAACTGTCGGTCTTGTAGTGCACGCGGGACCCCAGCAGGAAGCCGGCGTACGTCCCCACGCCCACGCTGTACCGCGGCCCGTGGCCGAAGGTGGCGCGCAGCATCAGGGGGACCACCAGTTGGTCCATCGTGGTGCGCACGCTGCCGGTGCCGATGGGAGCTCCGTTCATATCGCTGAACAGCACCTCGTTGCGCATGCCCTTCCGCTGGTAGGCGGCGCCGATGCGCACACCGAGGAGCGGGGAGAGGTCATACTGAAGCGTAAGGCCCGCTGCGGGACCGAGCAGCGCATCACTGCCGTCGATGACGCTGTTGCCGCGCAGCCATGCGAGGCTGGCCCCCGCCTGGGCCCCCACCTCGAAGCGGGACGACTGGGCCGCGAGGGAGGCGGTACTGCAGAGCAGGAGGAAGGTGATCGGGGTCCGCATGGTGCATCGCTTTCAGTGGTCAGCCGAAAGAACGGCCGGTCGCCGGGATCATTGCCGTGGCATCAGGGCCGTCCGATCATGTTGGGCTTCCACGGGAACGGAACCCCTCAGTCCACGCTGAAGTAATCCGCGCTCTGGTAGTGCCCGTCGGCCTCCTTCTGTAGTTGCATCAGGATGTCGTTGGCCAGGCTGCTGGCGCCGAAGCGGAACCAGTGCGGGTCGAGCCACTCGGGACCGAGCTCCTCCTTCACCATCATCAGGTAGTGGAGCGCCTCCTTGCTCTTGCGGATGCCACCGGCGGGCTTCATGGCGATCATCCGTCCGGTGCGCAGGTAATGATCACGGATGGCGTGCAGCATCACTAGTGTCACCTCCATGGTGGCGGCGGGGTTGATCTTGCCGGTGCTGGTCTTGATGAAGTCAGCGCCGGCCGCGATGGCGATATCGCTCGCCAGGCGCACCTTGTCGTAGGTGCCGAGCTCGCCGGTCTCCAGGATCACCTTCAGGCGGGCCTCCCCACAGGCCTCCTTGATCGCCGCGATCTCGTCGAACACGAAGTCGTATTCCCCGTTGTGGAACCTGCCGCGGCTGATCACCATGTCGATCTCGTCGGCGCCTTCGCTCACCGCGAAGCGGGTGTCGGCGATCTTCACGTTGCGCGGGGCCTGGCCGCTGGGGAAGGCGGTCGAAACGCTGGCCACCTTCACGCCGCTGTCACCGAGGGCCTTCTTAGCAACCTTCACGAGCGAGGGGTACACGCATACCGCGGCCACAGTGGGCAGACCGGGCAGGCTGTCGTGCGGGTGCATGGCCTTGTAGCAGAGCTGCTGCACCTTGTGCGGCGTATCGGCCCCTTCCAGCGTGGTGAGGTCGATCATGCTCAGGGCCAGCTTCATGCCCTGCACCTTCGTCTCCCTTTTAATGCTGCGGGTCTTGATGCGGGCCACGCGCTCCTCGATGCCCACCTGGTCGATGGTGGGGGAAGATCGCGGGTCGGGGAGCCGGGATATGAAGGTCTTCAGGGCCATGGTGCGGTGCGCTCAAAGATAGGCCGGAGGCCACGCCGGACGGGCATCGCCCCGACCGCCGCCCCTGCCGAAAAGCGTACCTTCGCGCCGCCTTTCCATGTCCGCTCCAACGCACATCCACCCCGTGTTCGACCGGTTGCTCCAGCGCTCCGACAAGGAGGCGCTCCTGGGCCAGCACGGCCTGTGCCTGTGGATGACCGGGTTGAGCGGGAGCGGCAAGAGCACCATCGCCGGCGGGCTCGAGCGGGCGCTCCACGAACGGGGCCGGTACGCCGTGGTGCTCGACGGCGACAACGTACGCACCGGCATCAACAGGAACCTGGGCTTCTCGGAGGCCGACCGCACGGAGAACATCCGCCGCATCGCCGAGGTGGCCAGGCTTTTCGTGCAGAACGGGGCCGTGGTCATCTGCTGCTTCGTCTCCCCCACCATCGCCATCCGCGAGCAGGCGAAGGCCATCATCGGCACGGAGGACTTCGTGGAGGTCTTCATCGATACCCCGCTGGAGGAGTGCGAACGCCGCGACGTGAAAGGGCTGTATGCCAAGGCGCGCGCCGGTGAGGTGAAGGACTTCACGGGCATCAGCGCACCCTTCGAAGCCCCGCCCACGCCCGCCATCCGCATCGCCACCCAGGGCCGCACCGAGGAGGCGAGCACCACCGAACTGTTGAACTTCATCCTGCCGTGGATCAAGCTGAGCTAAGCCCATGTGTTCACCGCTACGGCGCAACGACCGCAACGCAAACAGCCATCACGACAGCCTTGATCCGCGTGGCGCTCGTTGCGCCGTTGCGGTTTGAATCAGATACCGATGCATTCCTACCGACTCACCCACCTGAAGGAACTCGAGAGCGAGAGCATGCACATCCTGCGTGAAGTGGCCGCGCAGTTCGAGAACCCGGCCCTGCTCTTCAGCGGCGGCAAGGACAGCATCGTGTGCTTCCACTTGGCCCGCAAGGCCTTCTTCCCTGCCAGGGTGCCCTTCCCCCTGGTGCACGTGGACACCGGCCACAACTTCGAGGAGACGATGACCTTCCGTGATGACCTGGTGAAGGAGCACGGCGCGAAGCTCATCGTGGGCAGTGTGCAGGAGAGCATCGACACCGGCCGCGTGCAGGAGGAGACCGGCTACTACGCCAGCCGCAACAAGCTGCAGACCGTGACGCTGCTCGATACCATCGAAAAGCACCGGATCGATTGCGCCATCGGCGGCGGGCGACGCGATGAGGAGAAGGCCCGTGCGAAGGAGCGCGTGTTCAGCCATCGCGACGAGTTCGGCCAATGGGACCCCAAGAACCAACGGCCCGAGCTGTGGAACCTGTACAACGGCAAGAAGCGCCCCGGTGAGCACTTCCGCGCGTTCCCCATCAGCAACTGGACGGAGATGGACGTGTGGCAGTACATCCTGTTGGAGAACATCCCCATCCCCAGCATCTACTTCAGCCACGAGCGCGAGGTGTTCGACCGCGACGGGGTGATCTACGCCAACTCGTCCTTCATGCGCTTGAAGCCGGACGAGAAGCCCTACAGAAAGCGTGTACGCTTCCGCACCATCGGCGACATGAGCTGCACCGGCGCGGTGGATTCGCCGGCGAGCACGCTGGAAGAGATCATCGAGGAGGTGGCCTCATCGCGCGTGACCGAGCGCGGCAGCCGCATGGACGACAAGCGGAGCGAGGCGGCGATGGAGGACAGGAAGAAAGAGGGATACTTCTGACCACGCCTCTGCCCGCCGCACGTTGCGTGTTACGTGTTGACGGGTTGTGAGTTCGACAACACGCAACACGGAACGCGGCAACACGCAACGATCGGAAATGAAAGACACTTCGACCCACGGATATCTGGACATGGACCTGCTCCGCTTCACCACGGCGGGCAGTGTGGACGACGGCAAGAGCACCCTCATCGGTCGTTTGCTCTACGACACCAAGCAGATCTTCGAGGACCAACTGGAAGCCGTGGAGCGCGCGAGCGCCAAGCGTGGTTCCGGCGAGGTCGACCTCTCGCTGCTCACGGACGGACTGCGCGCCGAACGCGAGCAGGGCATCACCATCGATGTGGCCTACCGCTACTTCGCCACGCCGAAGCGGAAGTTCATCATCGCGGATACGCCTGGGCACATCCAGTACACGCGCAACATGGTCACGGGCGCCAGCACGGCCAACCTGGCGATCATCCTCGTGGACGCGCGCAAGGGCATCCTGGAGCAGACCTGCCGCCACAGCTTCATCGCCTCCCTGCTCGGCATCCCGCACGTGGTGTTCTGCATCAACAAGATGGACCTGGTCGACTACGACGAGGCCACCTTCACGCGGATCCAGAAGGAGCTCGAGGATTTCAGCAGCAAGCTCGAGGTGCGCGACATCCGCTACATCCCCATCAGCGCGCTGAAGGGTGACAACGTGGTGGAGCGCAGCGCCAACATGCCCTGGTACCAGGGCCCCACGCTCATGTACCTGCTGGAGAACATCCACATCGCCGGCGACCTCAACCACATCGACCGCCGCTTCCCCGTGCAGTACGTGGTGCGGCCCATGACCGATGAGTGGCATGATTTCCGCGGCTTCGCGGGCCGCGTGGCCGGAGGCGTGTTCCGCAAGGGCGATCCCATCCAGGTGCTGCCCAGCGGCTTCCAGAGCGCCATCAAGAGCATCCACATCGGCGAGCGCGAGGTGGAGGAGTGCTTCGCTCCGCAGAGCGCGGTGATCACCCTGGCAGACGAGATCGACATCAGCCGCGGGGACATGCTGGTAAGCCCGAACAACGTGCCGGAGACCAGCCAGGACGTGGACGTGATGCTCTGCTGGTTCAACGAGCGGCCACTCCAGCCCGGAGGCAAGTACGCCCTCAAGCACACCACCCGCGATGCGCGGTGCATGGTGAAGGAGGTGAAGTACAAGATGGACATCAGCACGTTGCACAAGGCGGAGGACAACACCATCCGCATGAACGACATCGGCCGCGTGCAGCTGCGCACCACCGTGCCGCTCCACTTCGACACCTACGGTCGCAACCGCTACACCGGCAGCATCATCCTCATCGACGAGGGCACCAACGAGACGGTGGCCGCGGGGATGATCGTGTGATCAGCGCAGGAAAGCCGGCAGGAAGGTCTTTCCGCTCCGCCGCCGCCGTGCCACGAACCAGGCGCCTGCCAGCGCACCCACGGTGTTGGCGATCATGTCGTTGAGATCGGTGCGTCGGCCCAAGGCCTCAAGCCCCTGCAGCACCTCGGTGCCCCAGCCGTAGCCCATGCTCAGGCCCACGGCCCAGGGCACGAAGTTCATCGGAGCGCCGCGCTTCACGAAGGCACCGCACAGCAGCACCGACAGGGTGCCGAACATGCCGGCGTGCACCAGCTTGTCCAGGCTCAGCAGGTCGAACCAGTCCCATTGGGGAAGGCTTCGGCCCGGGATCAGGCAGAGGATGAGGATGCACAGCGCCCACAGCAGCGCCCATCGGAAGGGCACCAGCATGGGTGATCAGTGACCGATGAGGGCGGTGTACTGGTCGGCGCTCAGCAGGCCGTCGGCATCGCCGGCGTTGTCCAACTTGATGCGCACCATCCAGCCGGTGCCATAGGGGTCCTTGTTCACGGCGGCGGGATCGTCGGCCAGGCCCTCGTTCACGGCGAGCACGGTGCCGCTCATGGGCATGAACAGGTCGCTCACGGTCTTCACGGCCTCCACGGTGCCGAACACGGCCTCCTTGTCCACGTGCTGGCCCACCGTGCCGATGTCCACGAACACGATGTCGCCCAGCTCGCTCTGCGCGAACTCGGTGATGCCCACCACGGCCTCACCGCCCTCGATGCGGATCCACTCGTGGTCTTTCGTGTACTTCAGGTCGGCGGGGAAGTTCATGGTGCGTTGCGGAAAAGCGTTGTGCGGCGAAAATAGGTGTTCCGGCCGATGACGGGAATGCGGCGGCTCACTGGGCGAGCGTGAAGCGCAGGCTGATGCCCAGGTTGGTGTTGGCGCTGGGGAAGCTGGTGCTGATCACGGGGGTGTTGATCACCCGCTCATAGAAGGCACGCACGTTGAGCTTCTGGTCGATCACGTAGTCGGCGCTGGTCTTGATGGAGACGATGTCCTGGCCGGCGGTCACCTGGTTCTGGCCCTCCTCCATCTTGCGGATCACGGTGTTGTTGCGTCGCCAGCTGAGGTCCACGCGCAGGTTCAGGTCGCTCTTGATGTCCTTGCCGCCCACCTGGATGGGGAACTTCACGCCCTTGAAGCGGTAGCCGCTGCCGATCACGTACTCCTGCCCGCGCACCTCGGTGAGCTGGTAGTTGGTGAGGCCCATGCTGAGGCTGCGGTCGCGGTTGTATTCGAACTTGGCGAGCAGGCTGTTCTGCAGGGTGGCGTCGAAGTTGATGAAGGGGCGCATCTGCTCGGTGATGGTCACCACGCTGATGGTGCGCTTGGGGATGAAGTTGCCGCCCGCGTCGGTGAGCGACGAGTCGGGGTTGTACAGCATGTTCGTCTGGTAGTTGCCGATACTGAACGTGCTGCGGTAGCTGTGGTTGAGCGTGAAGGTGCGGAAGAGCTTCTTGAAGGCGGCCAGCTTGGTGAGGCCGTCGTAGGTGAGGTCCCAGTTGGGCATGGGCACCAGCTTGAAGGGGTTGAGCTTCACGCTCTCGGCGCTCTTGCCGGTGTACGCGGCGATGAAGGAGGGGATCACCACGTCCTGGCTGGTGCCGCTGTAGCCCAGGTAGAAGCCCGTGGTGTCCACGATCTCGGTGATGCCGCGTTCGGTGGCGAGGCGCTCCGAGATCACGTAGCGGTTGGCGAGGAGCGTCTGGAAGTTGGAGTTGACGAAGTTGTCGTTGTCGCGGTTGAAGGTGGTGCCCCAGGTGATCATGCTCACGCTGAAGTTGCCGTACTCCTGGGGGCTGTCGTTGCGCCAGGTATCGAGCGTGTCCCAGCGGTAGAAGGAGCGGTAGTTCTCGCTGATGGTGCGGTTGGCCATCAGCTCCACGCGGAAACCCTTGAAGGGCTCCAGGCTCAGGCGGCCGTTGATGGTCTCGCTTCGGGTGTTGGTGTACGGGGTGAAGATGCTGCTGTTCTTCACGAGCCAGCCGTTCTCGGCGGCCGTGCTGGCGAAGTCGCGCACGATATCGCCGCTGAGGTTGTGGTTCTGCTGGCCCATGATGAACCCGAAGCCCGGCGCATCGAAGCCGGGGTCCATCCCCAGCACGTTGGTCTTGCCGGAGTAACCCGGCAGCAGGATGCCGCTCGTCTGGCTGTAGGTGAGGTTGCCCGTGCGCACGGTCATGAGCACGCGCGCGAGGCCCTCGAGCGGATCGACCTTGGGTCCGTCATCCGGTTTCTTGCCGGCATCCTTGCCGTCCTTGCCCTTGTCGCCCTCCTTGCCCTTGGCATCCTTGCCGCCCGCGGAGCCCGGCTTCTTGGGCTGCTTGCCCTTCGCCTTGTCGTTGATCCGCTTGAGGTAGGGGACCTTGTTGTACAGGTTCACGAAGTTGAACTGGCCGTTGAGGCTGATGGTCTGCGAGTTCTGGATGGTGTTGCCGATGGTGTCCTGCCCCAGGGGTGAGCGGTCCCACTGGTAGCCGGCGCCATAAGTGAGGTTGGAATTGATCCAGTCGGTGATGGGGATCTTGTCGAAGGGCAGCTGGTAGGTGAGGTTCACCGTGTGGTCGTAGTGCATGGTCTCACCCCAGTCGCGCACGCTGGTGAGCACGCTGTCCTTCCACCGCTCGTAGTCGTAGCCCGACTTGGCGTTCACGCGGCCGGGCGGCTCGCCGATGATGGCTCCGTTGTTGGCGTTGAAATCGAGCTTGAGGCTCTTGGTGAGCTCGTACCGGAAGCCCCACTGGCTCATCCAGTTGAAGGTCTTGGTGTAGGTGGGCACCGGCGGCAGGGATACGATGTCGGGGTTGGGGCGCACCAGGCGCTCCATGTACGAACGGTCGATGCTGGTGCGCGCGGTGAGCTGCTTGAAGCCGAGGTTGAAGTTGAAGTCCTTGATGAGCTTCGTCCACTTGCTCTTGCTGATGAAGCCGATGTTCTCGAAGGGCTTCACGGCGATGGGCTTCGGGTTGTGCTGCCAGGCCAGGCTTCCGCGGTAGATGCGGGTGTTCTCGTACTGGGTGTTCACATCGTGGAACTCCTGGTCCTGGTAGCTGTAGGTGAGGGCCAGGTTCTCCACGTCCCAGAAGTGCTCCTTGGCCGCGCCGCCGCCGCCCTTGCCCCCGCCGGACCCGCGCTCCTTGTGCACGTTGGTGAAGTTGATGCTCCGCCTGCGCGTGTAGGTGCTGTACTCCTTCTTCTGCTCCTTGCGCTCCTCCTTGGTGAGGGTGCGGGTGGCATCATCCCACTGGATGTCGGGGTTGAGCGGATCGTACTGGGGCACGATCACCTGCTCGCTGT
Source organism: Flavobacteriales bacterium (assembly GCA_044226515.1). Taxonomy (GTDB): domain Bacteria; phylum Bacteroidota; class Bacteroidia; order Flavobacteriales_F; family PHOS-HE28; genus PHOS-HE28. Next base: position 8,683 of record JBGAGX010000044.1, read on the forward strand.
AGCCCACGTACATGGGCACCTTCACGCCGCTCTGCTCGGGCAGGAACTTGCCGAGCTCCAGGTTGGTGGTCACGTCCACGCCGTAGCGGGTGTCGCGCTGGCGCTCGCTCACGCGCTTGTCGATGCTGCCCCAGTACGGGGTGCTGTAGTTGCCGGCCACGCTCAGGTTGCCCAGGTCGGCGAGCTGCGTGTTGAACCGCGCGAGGGCCGCCCAGCCCCCGCTCTGGTCGAAGTCGGTGAGGCGCAGTTCGTTCACCCACACCTCCACGCACTGGTTCACGCCGTTATCCGCCGCCCAGGGGTTCGATTCGGCGCCGTCCTTCTTGGGGTTGCGGATGCCGATCATGATGGTGCGCATCTGGCTCATGTTCGGGTTGCCCTTCACGAACACGCGCCGGTCGCCGTCGCGCTGCTCGTAGCGTTCGTTCACCGGCCAGCCGGCCTGGTTGCGCTTGATCTTGGCGTCGTTGAGCATGGCGAACTCGATCACCATGTCGTTGGCCTCGGGCCACACGTTGTACGGATCGTTGTTGTAGAACTGCGAGGGGACCACGGGGATCTCGTACTCGTAGTAGTTGTTCTCGTAGTCGTTGCCCAGGCGCACGAACACGCTCACGTCGCCGTACTGGATGGGGTCGGTGAGGTCGGCGGTCTCGGCGTGGATGTACATGCGCAGCTTCTTGTAGCTGCGGATGTCGAACTGCACGTTGCGGAAGGCGGCGCGGGCGTCACCGTCGCGCAGGCCGCAGGTGCGCAGCTGCAGGCTCTGCTCGTTCAGGTTCCGCAGGTTGGCGCTGGCCACGTCCACCTGGCGGTTGATGTTCGGGGGCAGCACGTAGTTCACCGGCAGGCGGCGGCCGTTCTCCTCGATGTTCACGGCGGCCACGCTGAAGGTGGTGAGGTCGGGGTCGCCGCCGATGTTCTCGCCCGGCGTCTCCAAGCTGAAGCGGTACTTGCGCCACTCCCCGCGGATGAACTCCAGGCGGGCGAAGCGCAGCACGGCCTCCTGGCTCCAACCCTGCAGGAACAGGCGCATGAAGCGGATGCTGCGGAAGTCCTGGATGCCGTTCACCACCTTCTGGGGCTCGCGGATGGGCACCTTGAACTGGTACCAGTACACGGTCTTTGGACCGTCAGGGGTGTTGGCCGTGGCCTGGATGCGGTCCACGATGAAGTTGCGGCCGATCACCATGTCCTGCGGGCGCAGGCTCACCTTGTACTGGAAGTAGCTCTCGCTCTCGGCCAGGTTCTGGTCCTGGTTGATGTCCTCGGTGCTGGGCAGCGTGGTGCTCTGCGTGGGGTAGTCCTCGGGGCTGTCCTCGTCGGTGACGCTGTTGCCCTCGGGCCCGTTGAAGTACTTGTAGCGCTGGAGGATGTTGAGGTCGTTGTTGTCGGCGAAGCTGCCACGGAAGAAGCGGTAGTTGTCCGCCGAGGGGTCGTTCTGGAAGGTGGTGAACGCCGTGGAGTTGACCACCGACTGCACGGCGGCGAGGTAGTCTGTGTGGAAGTTCTGCTCGGTGCGGCCCTCGATGTCGGGCTGGGTGCTGCTCAGGCCGTCCAGGCCCACGTCCTGGAACTTGTTGCTCTGGTTGTCGGTGATGGCGAAGGCGTTCACCACGCTCTGGGTGGTGGGCACGGCGCCCCAATCGGTGGTGGCGGTGGTGAGCGCGGCGTCGGTGAGGTCCTTCGGCAGGCCGTTCTCGAAGAACTTCCGGCTGTCGCGCATCACGTCCTCACTGATGTTGCCCAGGTTGATGTAGAGGTCGCCACCGGTCACGTTCTGGCTGTCCTCGTTGGAGGCGGGATCACCGTTGCTGTTGCTGGCCCCCGGACCGAAGGGGTCCATCATCCAGAACTGGATGGTCTCGATGTTGCTGGCCTCGAAGTCGGTGGTGGTGACCTTGCGCGTGATGCCCGCCCAGCTGCTCGTGGGGTCGATGAGCGTACCGTCGGTGTCGAGCCCGTCCACCGTGTAGTTGTACGGGCCGCGTTCCTTGGGGTAGTAGGCCAGGTCGAGCACGGCGATGTTGGGCGGCGTGCCGGCGGCGAGCTGGCGGTTGGGGAACACCTCCTGCTCCAGCACCTCGCGCGTGCGGTTGTCGCTCTGCATGGCGGTGGTGATGTTCGCCGGCTTGATGTTGTTGTCGCGCCAGAAGAGCGGGTCGATCACGTACCAGGCCAGCTGCGCGCGGCGGAAGCCGTTGCGCAGGTCGTTGATGAGCTCGCCCTCGGGGAAGAGGTCGCCCGTCTGGCCCATCGGCGTGGCGGCATGGAACCAGAGGCTCTGCTGCCGCATGTCGATGGTGTTCACGCTGCCCTCGAAGTCGTCGATGTAGCTGATGCCCTCATCGCCGATGGCGCGGCTGTGGCCGGGGATCAGGTAGGCGGCCTCGGCGCTGGCGTCCATGGCGCTCACCTGCTTCGAGGCGAAGAAGGGCAGCTTGTCCACCAGGCTCGTCACCAGGTTGCTCTCGCCCTTCCAGGTGCCGTCGATGCCCACCACGGTGTTGCTGATGGGCTCGTCCCCCACGCTCACCTTCTGCGTCAGCGGGCGCTCGTACTTGTTCATGATGGTGCCGCCCAGGGTCACGTCCTTGTTCAGGCGGTAGTCGAAGCGGGCACCGGCGATGGTCTTGGTCTGGATGCTGAAGAGGGAGTTGCTCTCCAGGCTGATGTTGATGGGCGTGCCGCTCTCAAGGATGCCCTGGTTCAGGATCTTCACGCGGCCCAGGTTGTAGTCCACGGTGTAGTCCTGGTTCTCCACCAGCTTCACCCCACCGGCGGTCACCGATACGGAGCCCTGCGGGATGTTCACCGCGTTGAGGCTGATGACGTCGCTGCTGGCGCTGCGGTAGCTGCCCTTGAGCTTGAAGCGGTTGAGCTCGGGCTGGTTCTGCGCGGCCACCTTGGTGCTGTCGTAGAGCACCTGGAAGACGATGGTGCTGCGGATGGCCGGCGTGTTGGAGGGGTCCTGCTGCAGCACCTGGTCCAGGTGGCTGCCGAAGGGTTCGAGCACCGGGAAGAAGATGCGCCCGTTCTGGGTGTTGATGGTGCCGCCGACGGTGGCGGCGTTGTCCAGGAAGTCGAAGGCGCCGTCGGGGTTGCGCGCGTTCTGGGGGTCGAGGCGGTCCAGGGCCAGGGTGCGCACCAGGGGCACCTGGTCGGCCGGCGGGCGCGGCACGTAGTTGATGTCGACGCCGGTGGTGGGGTTGTTGTACAGGACGTCGAGGCGGAAGTTCTCCTTGTTCACCTGGAAGGCGCCGAGGGAGTACACGTTCTTCATCATCAGGTCCCACAGGGGCAGGCGCGGGTTGGTGATGGTGGGCTTGAGCAGGCGGAGGATGAGGGCGTTGGGCGGGCTGATGCCATCGGTGCTGAACTCGCCCACCTGGTAGGTCTGCCCGTCGAGGGTGTACTGGAAGGCCACGGCCAGCACCTCGTCGTTGTTGAGGTTCTGGTTGAGGCCGATGAAGCCCAGGCGCTGGTTGAGGGTGTACTCCGTGGGCTGCAGCAGGCGCGCGCTCTCGAGCTTCTCGTAGTGGCGTGCGGCCACGAAGCCGGCGTTCTGCAGCGCCGCGGTGGCCCCGGTGAAGCCCCGCACGCCCGCGTTCGCCGCCATCAGCGCGTACAGCGAGTTGGCGTCGTTGCCCGGGTACACGCCGGCACCGTCCACGATGGGCAGGCCGCTGCTCACCTTGTTGGCGGCGATGCTCGCGGCGCTGGCGTCCTCGCCCAGGTCGGTGAAGGCCACGATGTTGCGGTTCTGCTCGAAGTCGAAGCGCGTGTTGGTCACCCACACCTCGATCCGCGTGATCTGCACCCCGCTGTTCACGGTGGGCAGGGTGGCCATCGCGTTCTCGTACTGGTCCCGGAAGTAGTGGCTCAGGAAATAGTACTTGTTCGCCTCGTACTCGTCGGCCTTGATCTCGAAGTTGGTGGTCTGCGCCCCGCCGGCCACCTGCACGTTGCGCCGCTGACCCTTCTCCTGGCTGAAGATGGCCGTGGCGGTGAGGCGCCCGAAGCGCAGCTGCGTCTTCAGGCCGAACAGGCTCTGGCTGCCCTGGATCAGCTGTCCCTGCAGCGGCAGGCTCACGTTGCCGGCCTCGATCTTCTGGATGATCTCGTCCTCGTGCCCGGTGTAGTCGAGCTTCACCTGGTTCTCGAAGTCGAAGGTGGCCTCGGTGTTGTAGTTGGTGTTGATCTTCAGCTTGTCGCCGATGTTGCCCACCAGGTTCAGCTGGATGCGCTGGTCGAAGTTGAAGGTGGTGATCTTGCGCTGCTCGATGGGGATCCGCGGGTTCTCGGTCTTGCTGATGTTGAGGCCGAAGGTGACCTCGGCCGACCCGTTGGGCCTGATCTCGATCTGGTCTCCGCCGAAGATGCGGTCGAAGGCCTTGCTGCGCACCTTGAAGGTGGGGACGAGGCTCTTGGTGGCGCGCTCGCTGTCCTGCTCCTTCTTGTCGAGCCAGTAGGTCTTCATGCTGCGCTCCATGTCGTAGTCCAGGTATTCCTGCAACGACATGCTCATGGGCGGGCGGTAATCGAAGCCGTTGTCGCCCACGGTGCTCTGGATGATGTACTGCCCGGTGACCGGGTCGTACACCACGTTGTTCTGGATGTTGCCGGGCTGCTGCAGGTCGATGGTGCCGCCCTGCTGGGTGCCCGTGGCCGGCTGATCGAGGATGGGGTACTGCAGCTCGATCTGCGGCGAGTCCACCTGTTGCAGGAACAGGGCCTCGTAGAACGACCCGTCGGCCACGCCCACGTCGACCACGAGCAGCACGGCCGCAAGCACCGCCAGGCGCAGCAGAAGACCCAATAAGGTCCCACCGGATCGCTCCGTCCTCGTTCGCGCTATGTCCTTCCTCACAGGTTCTTCAGCGTCAGTCGGATGAGTTCTTCCAATGCCGGTGGTTCCGCCTTGCGTTCGTTGAGGATCCCTTGCAGGGTACGCTCGGCCTTGGCGCGATCCAGACCGAGCGAGATCAGTGCCGATAACGCCTCGGCCTTCAGGCTATTGCCCGGGCCACCCACCGCCACCATGCGTTCAACGGGCTCGGAGGCCAGGCGCCCCCCCAGTTCCGATACGATCCGCTGAGCCAGTTTCGGACCGATGCCCTTGATGCGCTTGAGGGCGCCTTCATCGCCGTTCAGCACCGCGGTCCGCAGTTGATCGGCCCGCAACGTGCCCATGATCGCCATGCCGATCGTGGCGCTCACGCCCTGCACGTCGATCAGCTGCCGGAACAAATGGCGCTCCTCGGCGTTGATGAACCCGAAGAGCCTGTGTTCGCTGAGGCCACTGCGAACGTCCACGCTCACCGTGTAATGCACGAGCAGGCGGCATGCACCACGCTCCGGCAGATCGCCGAAGGTGTTCGCAGAGATGTGCACGAGGTAGCCCACGCCATGGCATTCCACCACGGCATGGTCCGGCGCCTTCTCAATGAGCTCACCGCGCAGACTTTCGATCATCATGGGCCCCTCCGGTTCAGGTAAAGTGGAGGGCGGGTAGTGATTGGACTATGCGGGGTCGGTTTTGAGAAGGGCCCGCAAGTTAAAAAAGCCATTAAGATCGCGGTCAAGCCTTCGGAACAGCATGTCCCGCCCCCGTATCGTGTTCTTCACCGGCGCCGGCGTGAGCGCCGAGAGCGGCATCCGCACCTTCCGCGACAGTGACGGGTTGTGGGAGGAATACCGGATCGAGGACGTGGCCACCCCGCAGGCCTTCACCCGCGACCCCGCCCTGGTGCTGCACTTCTACGACCTACGGCGGGAGCAGGTGCTGAAAGCCGCGCCCAATGCGGCCCACCGGGCCATCGCCGACCTGCAGGACGCCTTCGAGGTGGACGTGGTGACCCAGAACATCGACGACCTGCACGAGCGGGCCGGCAGCCGGCGGGTGCTGCACCTGCACGGTGAGATCCGCAAGGCCCGCAGCACCCGCGACCCGCACCTGGTGGTGGACCTGCCCGGTGCGCACCTGCGCCTGGGGGACCGCTGCCCGCTGGGGTCGCAGCTCAGGCCGCACATCGTGTGGTTCGGCGAGGAGGTGCCCATGCTGCTGCCGGCCGCGGAGCTGGTGGCGCAGGCCGATGTGCTGGTGGTCGTAGGCTCTTCGCTGCAGGTGTACCCCGCTGCGGGCCTGGTGCATCACGCCCCGGCGCAGTGTCCGGTCCATCTCGTGGACCCCGGCGATGTAGCGCTGCCCGGTGCCCGCTTCACCCACTGGAAGGAGAAGGCCGGCGTGGGGGTTCCTCTCCTGGCGGAATTCCTTCGGGAACGCTTCGCCTAACGGCCCACCACGAGGCGCTTCGTGGCCACCATGTGGCCGTTCTGCTCCAAGGCAGCGAACCACACGCCGTTGGCAAGGCTGTTCACCGGGACCACCGCGCGACCGGTCGCCGTGCTCAAGGAGCGGACCAAGGCGCGTTCGCCGAGGGCGTTGTACAGCACGAGCTGCAGGCCGCCCGTGTCGGCACCGGCACCGAAGGCGAAGGTCACCTCACCGCCCGCCACCGGATTCGGGAAGGCCTCCAGTGCAGAACCCGTGGCCACCTCCTCCGTTCCGGTGAAGGTCTGCGTGTCGAAGCAGATGTTCACCCACGTGCTGTCGGTGGGGTCGGCCATGTCGTACCACACGAACTGGAAGCAGGCGTAGGCCGCCGCACCCATGGGCTTGTAGTACGCGTGGAAGTTGTTCACCACCTGTTGCGGGTTCATGGTCACGGAGCTGTCGCTCACCCACACCGGCGTCTCGCCCGACGTGTCCGGCAGGTAGCAAACACCCCAGCAGAAGTAGTTGCGCGAGCCGGGCACGGTGTTGAGCTCGTAGCGCCGCACGTTGATCACGCTCGTGGCCGTGGCGTTCAGCTCCGCCGTAAGGTCCTGTTCCAGCAGGTTGCTCGAGGGGTTGCCGTACACGATCAAGGTGGTGTTGTTCACCACATTGCTGGCCGCATCGCGCAAGGTCACCACGGGGTCTTGCTGGGCAACGGCGGCGGCGGCGATGAGAAGGCTGAACAGGGTGGGGAGGGTGCGCATGCGGGATGGGGTGAGGGCAGCCTTGGGATGCGGGCGGCATACCGAAAATAGGTGTTCCGGTGCAGCACCTCACCGGCGCCGCAGGAACACCGGCACCGGAAAGCGGAACGGCCGGTGCGGGAACATCCGCACCGGCCGCTCGAGGGATCAGGGAATGATCAGCGGGAGACCACCAACCGGCGGGTGGCCACCATGCGGCCGTTCTGCTCCAAGGCAGCGAACCACACGCCGTTGGCAAGGCCGTTCACCGGGACCACCGCGCGGCCGGTCGCCGTGCTCAAGGAGCGCACCAGGGCCCGCTCGCCGAGGGCGTTGTACAGCACGAGCTGCAGGCCGCCCGTCTCGGCACCGGCACCGAAGGCGAAGGTCACCTCACCGCCCGCCACCGGGTTGGGATACACGTCCAGTGCCGGACCGCTCACCGCCTCCTGGATACCCGTGAAGGTCTGCGTATCGTAACAGATGTTCACCCAGGTGCTGTCGTTGGGGTCCGCCATATCGTACCACACATACTGGAAGCAGCAATAGGCGGTGTTGCCCTCGGGCCGGTAGTAGGCGTGGAAGTTGTTCACCACCTGCTGGGGGGTCATGGCGATGGGGTCCACGCTCACCCAGGTCGGGGTGTTGCCGGAGAGCCGGGGGAGGTAGCACAGGCCCCAGCAGAAGTAGTTCTTCGAACCGGTCACCACGTTCAGCTCGTGGCGGCGCACGTTCACCGTCTTGGCCACGGAGCCGTTCAGCTCGGTGGTGAGGTCGAGCTCCAGGAGCGTGGAGGACGGGTTCCCGTAAACGATGAGGGTGGTGCCGTTGACCACGTTGTTATCGATGTCCCGCAGGGTGACCAGGTTCGAGGTCTGGGCCAGAACGGCCGGCACGATGAGGGTGGAGAGCAGGGTAGTGGTGAACTTCATGTGTCCTTGATCAAGGCACCGGAGAGGTCCGGCGCTATGCAAATGTAGCCGGTAAGGCGGGAACGGTCCATCACCCCGCGCCAGTTGCGAACGGATAGGATCCCAAGGACACCGCCGATCGATCCCTTGACGGGGCGGTGGAACGGCTAGCTTCGGAGCCTCGACCGGGGAACGTGCATGCGCTTCCGGCACATGAACACCTCAAGGATAGAGAACGAAACCAGAAACCAAACAACAGAGAGACCCATGAAGAAGCCTGTACTCCTTGGCTTGGGACTTTCGCTTGCGATGGCTGCCGGCGCTCAGAACCAGAGCTGGACGGCCACCGCGATCGATGGTTCCACGATCGACATCCAAAGCATCCTGAACCAGGGCAAGACCGTGCTGGTGGACATCAGCGCGCACTGGTGCGGACCTTGCTGGTCCTGGCACAACAGCGGCATCATGGAGCAACTCTACCATGATTTCGGCCCGGGCGGCACCAACGACCTGATGATCATCTTCGTGGACGGCGACCCGGCCAGTTCCCTGGCCCTGCTGCAAGGCGCTTCGGGCTCGCAAGGTGATTGGACCGCCGGCACTCCGTACCCGATCATCGGACCCAACGGTCAGGGCAACACACTGGCCAACCTTTACAACATCAGCTACTACCCCACCCTGTTCATGCACTGCCCCGGTGCCAGCGCCGGTGTGGAGGTTGACCGCCAGAACTTCTGGCCCTTCTTCAACACCTGGCGCACGGACTGCCCGGCCCCGTTCCAGAACGGCGCGTTGGACGTGACCCTGATGCAGACCGAGGGCGGTGAGCTCTGCCCCGGTGACCAGGTGACCCCGAACACCGTGATCTACAACCAGGGTACCACGGCCGTGACCAGCGCCACCCTGAAGCTGAAGCAGAACGGCACCGTGATGCAGACCGTGAACTGGACCGGCAACCTCGCCGCCGGTGGTTACACGACCGCCAATTTCAACCCGCTCACACTGAACAACTACGCTCAGTTCGAGATGGAGATCAGCAACCCGAACGGCCAGGCCGACCAGTACAATGTGGCCCAGACGGAGAACATCACCTACACGGTGGCGCAGCCGGTCAGCTGGAGCGTGACGGTGGAAGGCAAGATGGACGGCTATGCCTCCGAGTTCTCCTGGCGCATGCTCGACCCCAACGGGGTGGAGGTGGCCCAAGGCGGTAACACCACCGTGGTGAACGAGACGGCGAACTGCTCGGGCACCACCCCGTCCGCCGGTGCAGGCAGCTACGCCAACAACGCCACCTTCACGCAGACCGTTCAGCTCACCGAACTGGGTTGCTACAAGCTGGAGGCGTTCGACGCCTATGGCGATGGTCTTCTGAGCCCGGGCTACCTGCGCGTGCGCAACTCCAACAGCCAGATCATCATCAACATGACCTATGGCTGCGTGGGCGAAGGCTCCATGGCCAACAACGCCGTGGGCGTGGTGGAGAACAGCCTGGACAACAGCCTGAGCCTGTTCCCCAACCCCACCAACGGCCTGGTGAACGTGAACTTCAAGCTGAACGGCAACGAGCCCACCACCATCCGTGTGTTCGACGTGCTCGGCCAGGAGGTGCTGAGCAGCACCCGCGTGTACGGCAACGGCGCCCAGACCACCTCGCTCGACATGAGCGCGCTGGAGAACGGCATCTACTACTTCGTGATGCAGAGCGGTGACCTGAAGGCCACCCGCAAGATCACCCTCACCCGTTGATCGGGATGTGAACGCCTAGGTGAAGGCCGGCGATCTGGTGCGATACTTGCACTTCGATCGCCGGCCTTTCCTTTGCCACGCCAGAACCATGAAACACCTCATCGCCTCCCTCGCTTTCGCCTTCCCGCTGCTGCTCGCCGCCCAGTCCAAGATGCCCGCTGTGACGGTGCAGACCATGGACGGGAAGAAGGTCAACACCAGCACCTGGACCAATGGCGGGAAGCCCATCATCGTGAACTTCTGGGCCACCTGGTGCGCCCCGTGCAAGCGGGAGCTCGCGGCCATCGCCGACAAGTACGAGGACTGGCAGGCCAAGACCGGCGTGAAGCTCATCGCGGTGAGCATCGACGACGCCCGCACCATGAACCGCGTGGCGCCTTACGTGAACGGCCAGGACTGGGAGTACGATGTGTACCTCGACCCCAATGCGGACCTGAAACGCGCGCTGAACGTGAACAACGTGCCGCATACCTTCCTCATCGACGGGAAGGGCAACATCGTGTACCAGCACAACAACTACGAGCCCGGCGACGAGAACGACCTGTATGAACAGGTGAAGAAGGCCGCCGGCAAGTGACATCTTCGCACATGATCCGAACCGGCACGGGCGCCTTCCGCACCACAGGCCTGTTGACCGCGTGGGCCCTGGCCTGCTCGGTCGCGGCCCAGAGCGGAAGCGCTACGGACAGCACCGCCTCCGAGGCGCCGAAAGGCCCCGACCTCCCGCAGGTCCATGGCAATTTCAGCATGGACGCGCAGTACTACAACCAGGACAGCGCCATCAGCGCCGTGGTGCCCGCCCAGAAAATGGGCATCAACTCCTGGGGCAACATCCAGTACAGCCAGGGGAATTTCCGGGCGGGGATCCGGTTCGAGACCTATGAGCCCGCCCTGGCCGGCTACCCGGCCGGGCAGCCTTACAAGGGTACCGGCATCGGCTACCGGTACGCCAGCTACACCATGAACGACCTGGACATCACGGTCGGTAATTTCTTCGAGCAGTTCGGCCAGGGCATGGTGTTCCGCAGCTACGAGGAACGCTACCTCGGGGTGGACAATTCCATGGACGGCGTGCGCGTGAAGTTCAAGCCGCACGAGGGCGTCTACCTCAAGGGCGTGGTGGGGCGCCAGCGCCTGGCCTTCGATGATGGCTACACCAACGGGGTGGGCATCGTGCGCGGCTTCGACGCCGAGGTGTCGCTCACCGAGCTCTTCCCGGGCGGGATGGCCGGGTGGTCCGACAAGGGACGCAACCTGATCCTCGGAGGGAGCTTCGTGAGCAAGTACCAGGAGGACAAGGACCCCCTCTACGAGCTGCCCGAGAATGTGGGCGCCTGGTCCGGCAGGGCCAACTACATCACCGGCCACTGGAACCTGTACACCGAGTACGCCTACAAGATCAACGACCCCAACGCCAGCAACGATTTCATCTACAAGCCGGGGCAGGGCATGCTGGTGAACGCCACCTACAGCACCAAGGGCCTCGGCATCAGCGCCGGCGCGCACACCTTCGACAACATGGTGTACCAGAGCGACCGTGCCTCCCAGACCCTCTTCAACCTCAACATCAACTACCTCCCCACCCTGGCGAAGCAGCACACCTACAACCTGCCCGCTACGCTGTACCCGTACGCCACCCAGCCGAACGGCGAGGTCTCCTACCAGGGCGAGGTGTTCTACAAGTTCAAGAAGGGCACGCCCCTGGGCGGGAAGTACGGCACCAAGCTCGCGGTGAACTGGTGCGGGGCCTGGTCGCTGGACAGCGCTGCGCTGCCGAACGACACCCTGCGTTACCAAGGTTATAAGACCACCTTCTTCAAACGCGGGGAGCGTCAGTACTTCTCCGATTTCAACGTGGAGCTGCGCAAGAAGCTCAGCGCGGATTGGGAGCTGGCGCTCACCTACATGAACCTGGTGTACGACATCGAGGTGGTCCAAGGCAAGGCCGGAAAACCCGTGGTGTACGCCGACCTCTTCATTCTGGAGGGGATGCACAATTTCAACGACCGCACCTCCCTGCGCTTCGAGATGCAGCACCTGAGCACAAGGCAGGACCACGGCAATTGGGCCACAGGGCTCGCCGAGCTCACCTTCAGCCCCCACTGGTTCCTGGCGGCGATGGTGCAGTACAACTACGTGGGAAGCGACGAACTGGAGGCCAAGGGACAGGAGCAACTGGCCTATCCCCTGGGATCCGTCGGTTACATCCGGGGTGGCAACCGCTTCTCGATGAACTATGGACGCCAACGCGCGGGCATTTTCTGCGTGGGCGGCGTGTGCCGCCAGGTACCCGCCTCCAACGGCCTCACCCTCTCCATCACCAGCACGTTCTGATCACCATGCGCGCAGCGATCCCGCTCCTTTCCGCCCTGTGCCTGCTGGCCGCCTGCGACTATGTCGAGTTCCCGGACAATTCCGGCACTGGTGGCGGTGGCAACGGCACGGACGGACCTTCCCGCAAGGTGCTGCTCGAGGACATCACCGGGCACACCTGCAACAACTGCCCGGCCGCCACGGACGTGGCGCTCGCGCTGCACGACCTCTATGGCGAGGACCTCATCCTGGTGGGTGTGCATGCGAGCCCCTTCGCCGAGCCTGGCGCGCCGCCCTACGATACCGATTTCCGCACCG
>JBGAGX010000006.1:0-176018 GCA_044226515.1 Flavobacteriales bacterium
TACACCAGCGCGGCGTTCGGCAGCGCCAGCCAGAGCATCCAGGTCACCGATGCGGGCAGTGCCGTGGCGCGCGATGTGACCGGTGCGCTCAGCGACGTGTACGCCGAGGGCTCGCAGGCCGCGGCCAGCGCCACCAAGCGTTTCCTGCAGGAGGCCGGCGCGCGCTTCAAGGCCACCGCCTCCACCAACGACATCCACTTCCTGATGACCGAGGCCGGCAAGGGCACCTACGCCTTGAAGGCCCTGCGCAAGCGCGACGGTTCGGAGGCGGCCACCATCGCCCTGGGCACGGACAAGAGCCCCCGCTACGAGGTGGACGGCTTCACCAACGCGGTGTACCTGGTGGAGGGCGGTGCGGTGACGTGCTACAAGCCGTAGTGCCGTACCCACGCCGTTCGCTGCACGCAGCCCGATCGCGAGAGGAGATCCTTCGCGGAGCCTCAGGATGACAGCGCGGAAGGGGCTGCGTGGCTTCCTCCGTCCGCGAACGAACGTGACCGGTCCACTTCGGGGTCGCCGATCGCGCGAACACACGCGCCCACCCGCACGGTGCCGCGCAGGGGTAGGACAACGCCTTGATGAGGTGGGCCGCTTTGCGCCCAACCATCCATCACCCTCCGCGCTGGCCCGCACATATCCCTTTCCTGCTGCGGCACCATCGGGCAGTTTTGGTGCGCCCATGGACCGCGTGATCGATCCCCGCCCCGCCCGGCGCAGGCGGCTGCTGCTGTACGGTGGCGGCACACTGGGCGTGCTGGTGCTGCTGGCCCTGCTGGCGGGCAGCCTGGGTGCGCGCCGCGTGCGCGTGAAGGCCGCCACCGTGCAGCTGGGCACCGTGGAGCAGGGCCTCTTCCGCGAGTACATCCCGGTCACCGGCACCGTGCAGCCGATCCAAACGGTGTACCTCGATGCGCTCGAGGGCGGCACGGTGAAGCACCGCTATGTGGAGGACGGCACCTTGGTGCAGGCCGGCCAGCCCATCCTGGAGCTCAGCAACCCGCAGCTCCACATGGACGCCATCAACCGCGAGGCCCAGCTGCTCGACCAGCAGAACAACCTGCGCAACACGCGCCTCAACATGGACCAGCAGACCACGCGCCTGCGCGACCAGCTGCTGGAACTGGACAAGGAGCTGAAGCGCCTGGAGCGCGACCAGCGCGTGGACGAGCGCCTGGTGAGGGACAGCCTGATGCCGCGCAACACCTACCAGAACAACGCCGAGCACCTGCAGTACATGCGCGCCAAGCGCACGCTGCTCGCCGCCAACGTGCGCAGCGACTCCCTCTTCCGGCAGAGCCAGCTGGGCTCCATCACCACCAACCTCGACCTCATCGACCAGAACCTGCGCTTCCTGCGCGAGAACCTGCAGAACCTGGTGATCAAGGCGCCCATCGCCGGCCAGCTCAGCGGCCTCAACGCCGAGCTGGGGCAGACGAAGCAGCGCGGCGAGCGCATCGCGCAGATCGACGTGCTCGATGCCTTCAAGGTGCGCGCCCGCATCCCCGAGCACTACGTGAGCCGCATCACCATCGGCCTGCGCGGCACCTTCAGCCACGCGGGCGCCGAGCATGCCATCGAGATCATGAAGATCTACCCCGAGGTGCACAACGGCGAGTTCGATGTGGACCTCCGCTTCGTGGAGGCGCCGCCCAGGGACATCCGCCGCGGCCTCAGCTTCCAGGTGCGCCTGCAGCTCAGCGAGGACCAGCAGGCCATCACCCTGCCGCGCGGCCCCTTCTTCCAGGACACCGGCGGCCAGTGGGTGTACGTGGTGGGGGCCGATGGGCGCGCCACCAAACGCAACGTGAAGCTCGGCCGCCAGAACCCCGACCGGTACGAGGTGCTCGAAGGCCTCCGCCCCGGCGAGCAGGTGGTGGTGGGCCGCTACAGCGCCTTCAACAACGCCGAGGAACTCATCCTTGAATGAACCAACAGGCGCCCCTTGCGCCGCAACCGAACAGCACCATGAGCCTTCTGAAGACCGAACACCTCAGCAAGATCTACCGCACCGACACCGTGGAGACCACCGCGCTCAACGAGGTGGACATCGCCATCGAGCAGGGCGAGTTCGTGGCCATCATGGGCCCCAGCGGCTGCGGCAAGAGCACCCTGCTCAACATCCTGGGCCTGCTGGATGCGCCCGGCAGCGGCCGCTACCTGGTGAACGGCGAGGACGTGAGCGGCTACAACGAACGCAAGCGGGCCGAGCTGCGCAAGAGCACCATCGGCTTCGTGTTCCAGAGCTTCAACCTCATCGACGAGCTCACCGTGGCCGAGAACATCGAGCTGCCGCTCATCTACACGCGCCTGGGCAAGGCCGAACGCCGCCAGCGGGTGCAGCAGGCCATGGAGCGCATGCACATCGCGCACCGCGCCAAGCACTTCCCCCAGCAGCTCAGCGGCGGGCAGCAGCAGCGCGTGGCCATCGCGCGCGCCGTGGTCAACAGCCCCAAGCTCATCCTGGCGGACGAGCCCACCGGCAACCTGGACAGTGCGCACGGGGAGGAGGTGATGGGCCTGCTGCGCGAGCTCAACACCGCGGGCACCACCATCATCATCGTCACCCACAGCCTGCGCGATGCGGGCTACGCCCAGCGCACCATCAAGCTGCTCGACGGCCGGGTGGTGGAGGGCAACGTACCGGCGCAGGCGCTGCTGTAGCGGATCATTCACCGAGCCAGTGCAGGGCCCGTGCGATGGCGCTGTCGCTGGCGTCGAAGCCGGGCCGCGCCTGCTCGATGTGTTCGTCCGGGGCCACATGCGCCGTGTAGGGGCGCCCATCGGTGGTGCACAGCACGCTCTCGGAGATCATCAAGGTGACCCGGTCGATGGTCGTCCAGCCGGTCTCCGTGGTGTAGCCGGCGGTGGCCTCGCCCAGGCTGAGGGTGCGCGGCCTTTCGCGGAAACAGGCGGCCACTGCTTCGCCGCTGCTGGCCGTGTAGCGGCCGAAGAGCACGCACACCCGGTCCTGCCGATGGTCGGTGCCCGGTGCGAGCGCAACGGCCCTGTATCCGTTGCGCTCGAAGTGGCCCTCGCGGAAGGCGTAGGTGGCGAAGCGGGCGCCGCTGCGGTCCAAGGCACCGGCGGCCGCGCCTTCCGGAAAGAGGGGCGCAAGCCCCTCGAGCATGGGCCACATGTTGCCACCGCTGTTGATGCGCAGGTCGATGATCCAACGGTCGGCACCCTGCAGGGCCAGGCTGTCCAACTGCCCGCGGAGGTGTGCGGCCTGCTGCAGCGGATCGCCGCCGTTGAGGCCGGGGATCCGGAGGTACCCGGTGCGCGGTGCCAGCAGGCGGGCGTCCGCACCGATGCGCCCGCTGCTCACCTCGTTCCAGAAGCCCATGTCGGGCCTGCGGTCGTCGTGCCGGTGGGCGCGTGCATCGTCCGTGAGCCAGGCCACCACCTGTCCGTCCACCATCACCCGGCCGTGCTGGTCGCCGAGGGCGTTGATCAGGGCCGTGAAGGCGCCCGCCAGGTCACGCGCATCCGTCGCGCCATGGCAGCGATGCCGGATGCTGTCCACCGCCTGTTCCTGCAGCGCATCGGCGTAGTACGAGGCGCGACCGGCCACGGCCAGCACGCTGTCCAGCAAGGTGCAGGGCGGTACCTGGCCCGATGCGGTCAGCGCAATGGGAAGGAGCAGCACAAGGCACCAACGCATACCGCAAGGTAACCGGGTCGGCGGTGGCGGGGGCGCTGTGGTGTGCGGTCCTCGCCCTGTCGCTCACGGCTGGCCGAAGGCCGGGTCGGTGAGGAAGGTGCTGTCGGTGAAGGTGTGCAGGAAGGCCACCAGGTCCGCCTGCTCCTGGGCGTCCAGGTCGATCTGGCCGTTCACCCAGGGCGCCATGTGCGCATCCAGGTTCTGCGCGTTGGTGTGCACGTTCAGGGCGTAGAACGCCACCACCTCCTCCAGGGTCTGGAACCGGCTGTCGTGCATGTAGGGCGCGGTGGCGGCGATGTTGCGCAGGGTGGGCACCTTGAAACGGCCCTGGTGCGAGGGCAGGCCCGTTACGGCACCGAAGCCCGGGTCGGCGCTCACCACATCGAGCCCGTTGTTGCGCATGGCCCCGTCGGTGAGCCGCTCCTCGGTGTGGCAGTCCACGCAATGGCCGTCGCGCATGAAGAGGTCGCGGCCATGCATCTCCGCCGGGGTGAACGCGCTGCTGTCGCCCAGGAAGTGGAAGCGGTCGTACCGCGCATTGAAGGAGACGAGCGTGCGTTCGAACTGGGCGATGGCCTTGGTCACCAAGGTGCTGTCGATGGTGGAGGTGCCGAAGGCGGCTTGGAACAGCGGTGGGTATTCCGCCATGGCCTGCAGCCGGGCCACCACCGTGGGCCAGGTGTTGCGCATCTCGATGGGGTTGGTCACCGGGTCGTGGGCCTGCAGCTCCAGGCTGTTGCGGCGGCCGTCCCAGAACAGGCGCGGGTCCCAGCCCAGGTTGATGATGGCCATGGCGTTGCGGGTGCCCGTGGCCCCGTTGGTGCCCACGCTGAAGGGGAGCGGGTCGCTGAAGCCGTGCGCCTGCAGGTGGCACGAGGCGCAGCTCTGGGTGTAGTTGTCGCTGAGGGCCTTCTCGTGGAAGAGCTTGCGGCCCAGTGCGATGCCCTCCACGGTGAGCGGGTTGTCCGCCGGCATGGGCATGGGGCCGATGGAATCGAGCACCCAGGAGGGGAGCGCCACCGTGGTGGGCGTGGGGCCACTGCCGCCGGAGGTGGGCATCACCTCATCCTTGCGGCAGGCCGCGAAGGCCAGGAGGGTGAGAAGGACCAGTAAGGCAGGGCGGAGCATGGCGCGAAAATGAGGCTTGGGAGCGTAGGGCGGGCACCCGCCCTGGGGTGAACGGTGGGGGTCCCAAGGTTGTTCGCTGGGCCGGAGGGACCGCGGTGGGGGCGAACCATCCGGCCCTTGGGGTCGTATGAACGCCCCCAATGGATCCGATCCGTCCCATGGTCAACATGGTCGCCACGGCCACAGGCCTGCGTGCGAAGGACGCAGCGCGGAACGCGCCCCGTTCAGGCGCGGAAGCGGACACCCCAACGAAGGAGGTCCAGTTCGGCGAACTGAGCTGGCCCGGTGCGGAGCGAAGGCGCGCACGCGGGTGGGAGTTCCTGGTGAACAAGGTGCTGCACAAGCTCCACCTGCCCATCACCCTGCGCCGCCACTTCGACCACCGGCGCGACATGGTGAGCCTGGAGCAGGCCAACAACCTGCAGGTGCTGCTCACCGCCGTGCTGGACCATGGGGTGCCGGGTGCGGTGGTGGAGCTGGGCTGCCACACCGGTGCCACTGCCTGCGTGTTCGCCCGGGTGCTGCAGGGCCGGGGCGCGGCGCATCCCTTCCACGTGTACGACCTGTTCGAGGGGCGCTGGTCGCCCGAGCAGAGCGTGCGCGACCGCTTCGAGGCCAACCTGCGCGAACGCGGGCTCCCCCTGCCGCAGGTGCACGCAGGCGACGTGCTGCGCACCGTGCCGGCCGAGCTGCCCGAGCGCATCGCCTTCGCCCACATCGACCTGGGCACCGGCGGCGACCGTGCGTTGCACCGCACCTTGGTGCTGCACGCCCTCACGCACGTGTACCCGCGCCTGTCCCCGCACGGGGTCATCGTGTTCATGGACCATCACCGCCCCGGTCTCACGGTGGACGGCTTCAACTCCAACCCCGGGGTGACCGAGGCCTGCGACCGCTTCTTCGCCGACAAGGCGGAGACCGTGCGCATGCTGTACGGTGGGCCCTGCTCGCACGCGTACATCCGCAAGGGCTGAGGCCCGCGGATCCGCGCCCTTACTTGTACGCCACCGCTGCGCTCGTGGGGCCGGCCAGGTGGATCAGGGCCGTGCGCGCGAAGCCCGCGGCCTTGGCCCAGCGCTGGAAGTCCGCGTAGGTGTAGTCGAAGCCGTGCGCGGTCTCGATCAGCATGTTCAGGCTCATCATCAGCCCGAAGACGTTCTGCCGGCGCTCGTCGTCGATCACGTTCTCGATGGCCACGAAGGCGCCGCCCGCGGGCAGGGCGTCGTAGGCCTTGCGCATCAGCATCACCTTCTTCTCCTCGTCCCAATCGTGCAGGATGTTGCCCATGGTGATCACGTCGGCCTTGGGCAGCGGGTCGGTGAAGAAGTCACCGGCGGCGGCGCTCACGCGGTCGTTGAGGTTGAAGTGGGTGATGTTGGCGTGCGCGATGGGCTGCACGGGCGGCAGGTCGAAGGAGGTGCAGGCCATGTGGGGCTGGTGCTTCGCCACCATCAGCGAAAGGTGGGCGCCGGAGCCACCGATGTCCGCCAGGGTGGTCGCCTTGGAGAAGTCGAAGCTGCGGGCGAAGGCCATGAAGGCGCCCATCTGCACCCCGCTCATGGCGTTCACGAACCCGCGCAGACGATCGCGGTCGCTGTAGAGCTTGCCGAAGAAGTCCTCGCCCGTCCGCGCCTCGTTCTGCTGGTCGCCGGTGCGCAATGCCGTGCCCAGGTGGTCCCAGAAGCGGTAGAGCCGGTCGTTCGCCATCTCCAGGATGCCGCCGAGGTAGCTGGGCTTCGCCTTATCGAGGAAGAAGGCCGTTTCCGCGGTGTTGGCGTAGCGCGCCTCGGCGAGGAGACCGGTGCGCTCCAGGAAGCCCAGGCCGGTGAGCGTGTCGAGGAAGTCGAGCAGGTGGCGGTCGGTGCAGCGCAGGTCGAGGGTGCGCTTCACGTCCGCGGCCGTCATACCGCCCTTCGCGGCCAGGTGGGTGAAGAGCTCGAACTCCACGGCGGTGAGCACCACCTTCGAGGCCCAGAAGCCCATGCCGAGCTTCATGATGTGCTCCGGGGAAGGGGGCGTGGCGTGCGCGGTGGCGGTGGGGCCCAAAGGATGCACATCCCCCGCGCGCGGCGCTTAACCCGGGTTAAGAACCACGTTCCGCCTCCACCATCCGCTTGCGCAGGCGGCTCAACGAACCGGGCTCGATGTCCAGGAAGCTGGCGATGTCCTGCAAGGCCACACGTTGGAACACCTGGGGCATGGCCCGCATCAGCTTGCGGATGCGTTCCTCGGGTGTGAAGGTCTTCACCTCGATCAGCCGGTCGATCATGCTGAAGGTCATCCGCCGCTCGCGCAGGGTGTGCCACTTGCCCAGGGCCGGTATCCGTTCCGCGAGCCGGTCGAAGTCGTCGCGGGATACCACCAGCAGCTCAAGGTCCTCGATGGCCTGGATGAACTGCCGGCCGGGCTTCCCGGTGGTGTAGCTCTCGAAGTCGGCGAGCCACCAATCCTCGAAGCCGAAGAAGAGCACATGCTCCTTGCCCTTGCTGTCGAGCACGTAGCTGCGCGAGCAGCCGCTGTTCACATAGGCCTTGGCATGGGCGATGTCGCCCGCATGCAGCAGGAAGGCCCGGCGGGGCACCTGCTTCACGGTGAAGTGCTCGAGCAGCAGCGCGTACTCCGCGTCGGAGAGGCCCAGCTCCTGGCGGAAGAGGTGCTCGAACGCGGGGCGGGGCAGCGTTGCGGGAACGGCCACGGTTGTAAGGTAGGGGAGTGCGGCGGTCCATGGCGCGGGGCGGCCGGGCAATAGGAATGCAAGCCGCAGGCCCACATGCCGTGGCGCTGTGCCGGACATCCCCTACACTTGTGTGATGCGCCTCCGCCGCTCCGCCCTGCTCGCCTGCTTCCTGTACCTGATGGTGCAGGGCGTACAGGCCATGCCCGCGGTGTGGCGCATGCACTGCCTGCTGAGCGGCCGCAGTGTGCTGCAGTGGGGACAGGCCAAGGGCTGCATGCCCGATCGGGAACACCCGGACCACGACATCGTCGACGTGCATTGCTGCGCCTTCAGCAACGCGATGCACGGCGTGTTGGAGCAGGACCTGTCGACGGATGCGGCACGGTCGCCGGCATCCGTCGGTCCCGTGGGGATGCCCTGCTTCAGCCCTGCGGTGCCTGAGGCCCTATCCCATGGTCCTGCGGCGCTCCATGCGGCCCATGGCCCCCCACCGGAACCGCGAGCCTTGCATGTGGTGCGGCTGCGGAGCCTGCTGATCTAGACCTGCGGTGCGCGTACCGGCCGGCCAAGTTGCCGCGCCGGTGGTGGATGCCAATGCAGGACCTATCAGCAGGAATGGAGATCCAATTCGGAGAATTGAACTGGCCGGGTGCCGAGCGGCGTCGGGCGCGCGGGTGGGAGTTCCGCCTCAACCGCGTGCTGCACCGCCTGGGACTGCCCATCACGCTGCGTCGGCACTTCGATCATCGGCGTGACATGGTGAGCCTGGAACAGGTGAACAACCTGCAGGTGCTGCTTGCCGGTGTGCTCGATCACGGTGTGCCCGGGGAGGTGGTGGAGCTTGGTGTTCATGTGGGCTGCACCACCGCAGTGCTCGCCCAGGTGATGCAGGGCACCGATCGCGAGGGCCGGTTGCATGTGTTCGACACCTTCGAGGGCAGCTGGTCGCCGGAGCAGAGCGTGCGCCAGCGGTTCGAGGCCAATTTCAAGGACATCGGTCTGCCCTTGCCCCACATGCACGTGGGCAACGTGCTGCACACCGTGACGAGCGAACTGCCCGACACCATCGCCTTCGCCCACCTCGATCTGGGCGTGGGCGGTGACCAAGACCTCCACCGCACCCTCGTCGGTCATGCGCTGCACCATGTGTATGCGCGCCTGGCGCGCCATGGCGTCATCGTGTTCATGGACCATCACCGCCCCGGGCTCACCGTGGACGGCAACGATTCCAATCCCGGCGTACGCGAGGCCTGCGACGCCTTTTTCCTCAACAAGCGCGAACAGGTGCGCATGCTGTACGGCGGGCCCTGTTCGCACGCCTACATCCGAAAGCAATGAGAACCCGACATTCGAACCATCCGGCCGCGCGCTGCGGCGCCCTCGTGGGCGCCTTGGCCGTGGTGCTCTCGGCGGCGGCCCAGGTCCCGCTGCCCATCCCCGATACCCTCAGCGGCAGTGTCATCGACCTCACCGTGCAGGAAGGCACGTGGGAGTTCCATCCCGGCGAAGTGGTGAGCACCTTCGGCGTCAACGGTGATCTGCTCGGTCCCACCTTGATGCTCGATCAGGGGCAGCAGGTCACCATCAACGTGGCCAACACGCTGCCCGACATCACCACCATGCACTGGCATGGCATGCACGTGGCGCCCATGAACGATGGCGGTCCGCACAGCCAGATCTTCCCGGGCAGTACGTGGAGCCCCAGCTTCACGGTGCTCGACCGCGCCAGCACCTTCTGGTACCACCCGCACGGGCAGGGGATGACCGACTTCCAGGTGAGCATGGGCATCGCGGGCATGGTGATCGTGCGCGACCCGCAGGAGGCCGCACTGGCCCTCCCGCGCACCTACGGGGTGGACGACATCCCGTTGGCGATCCAGACCAAGGCCATCGTGGGAGGGCAGATCGCCCTGCACACCGGCCTGGACAGCGTGGTGATCGTGAACGGAGCGCGGCGCCCCACGGCCACGCTGCCGGCCCAGGTGGTGCGGTTGCGCTGCCTCAACGGCACCAGCGAGCGCGCCTTGCAGCTGGGCTTCAGCAACAACCTGCCCTTCCACGTGATCGGCACCGACGGGGGCCTGCTCCCGGCCCCGGTGCAGCTCACCCGCATGCGCCTCATGAGCGGTGAGCGGGCGGAGCTGCTCGTGGACCTGTCGGCGCTCCAAGGAAGCTCCTTCCAGCTGATGGCCTACAACAGCGAGCTGCCCAACGGCATCATCGGCAGCGCCCAGGTGGGCAACGGCATGGCCACGCTCGACGGCTACAACGACAATGCGCTCAACGGCGCGGACTTCGCCATCCTGGACATCCTCGTGGGACCCACCACCGCCGATCCCATCACGGCGGTGCCGGCCACCCTCGTGCCGTTCACGCCTTACGACCAGGCCGATGCCGACATCACCCGCGCCTTCACCTTCGCGCCCGATGTGATGGGGCCGCAGCAGATGATCGCCGGTCCCTTCACCATCAACAACGCCCTGTTCGACATGGGCACCATCAACGTCACCGTGCCGCTGGGCAATACCGAGGTGTGGTCCTTCACCAACAACACCATGGTGGGGCACCCCTTGCACATCCACGACATCCAGTTCAACATCCTGGACCGCAACGGGGCCGCGCCCGATGCGTGGGAGCATGGCTGGAAGGACGTGGTGTACGTGCCTGCGCAAGGCACCGCACGCGTGATCACCCGCTTCGATGATCATGCCGATGCCATGACCCCCTACATGTACCACTGCCACCTGCTGATGCACGAGGACGAAGGCATGATGGGGCAGTTCCTGGTGGTGGATCCCAACGGCATCACCGGGCCCGAAGCTGCAGCAAGCCTCGCCGTATGGCCCAATCCGGCGCCGGGTGGCGATGTGCGCATCAGCCTTCCCAACATGGATGGTCCTGTGCAGCTGATCGTTCGCGACGTGCTGGGCCGTGAGGTGCACCGCGAACGCCTTGTTCTGTGCGGTGGACTCGGGAGCCTTCAGTTGCGGTCCCTCTCCGCCGGGATCTACTCCCTCGCTCCGTACGATACCCGCGGCCGTTCCCTCGGGAGCGACGTCCGCATCCTTCTTGAACCCTGAACCTTGAACCTTGAACAATGAACAGTACGACCATGAAACACATCCTACACTCCCTGCTGGCGTTCTCGCTGGCCACCGGCCTGCAGGCCCAGACCACCACGCTCGACTTCACCGCGAATGATTGCAGCGGCACGGCGCACCAGCTGTTCGCCGACCTGGACAGCGGCTATTGCGTGATCATCGACCTGGTGATGCTCGGCGGCTGCCAGCCCTGCATCATCGCCAGCCACGGCATCGAGGACAACGTGATCCCCAACTCCAGCGATCCGAGCCGGGTGAAGTTCTACAGCATCGGCTACACCAACTCCATCACCTGCCCGCAGATGGCCAGCTGGCAGACCACCAATTCCTTCACGCACCCCGTGTTCGCCGGCATGAGCGCACAGACCACCTACTACGGTGGCTTCGGCATGCCCACGGTGATCGTGCTGGGCGGCGGGTCGGCGCACACCGTGTTCTACAACGAGATGGGCTACAGCAGCACGGACGATCCGTCCTTGATCGAAGCCGTGAACGATGCCCTGGCCTCGGCCAATGCCGTGCGCGAGCTCGCCCCCGTAACGGTCGCCATAGCGCCCAATCCCGCGAGCGATGTGCTCATCGTGTCGGATGTCCGTTGGACCAAGGCCACGGTGATGGACCTGCAGGGGCGGACCATGCAGCGGTCCACGTTGAACAACGCGCGCCTGGACGTGAGCACCCTGCCTGCCGGCCTGTACGTGTTGCGCCTGCAGGACGCCGATGGGCGCGAGGGCATCGCCCGTTTTGAGAAGCGCTGATGCGATCCACCGGGGCCCGGGGCGGTGCGCACCGCTCCGGGCTCTTGCTTCCCCGGCTGCTTATCTTCATCGAAGCTGTTCGAACGATGCGACGCTCCCTGATCTGGCTCATCCCGTTCCTCCCCACGCTCACCGCGCCGGTCGCTGCCCAGCAGGCATCCGTCTCGTGGGGGCCGGTGATCGACGTGAACACGCCGGGAGAGGGGGGCCTCCGTCCGCGCATCGCCCTGAACGCCGCCGGCGCTCCGGTGGTGCTCTGGGGCGGTTCCGGTCCCGCCGCGAACCATGTGGCCGTATGGAACGGTTCCGGCTTCAGTGCCCCGGTGGAGGTGAGCATGCCCGGCTGCGAACCGGCCGTGGCCGAGTGGATGGGCAGCAGCATCGCCGCGAACGGCAATACCCTGTGGGTGGTGATGAAGGCCACCCCGGAGGAGACCAGGCCCGTGTATGTGCGCCGCTCCGACGATGGCGGCCTCACCTGGGGCGACACCCTTCGCGTGGATCCGCTGGGCGATGGTGTCTCGCGGTTCCCGTCCATCACCGTGCCCGACGCGGACAGGCCGGTGGTGCAGTACATGCGGTTCGACAGTGGCTATTTCGGAGCGCGCCAGGTCACCGCAAGGCTCAACGGTCCCGCGTTCGACCCTCCCGTGCAGGTGAGCGATCCCTTCCTCTCCGGCGACGTGTGCGATTGCTGCCCGAACCAGGTGGAGGCCTTGGGCGATCGCGTGGTGGCGCTCTACCGCCATGCCGCCGGTGATGAGCGGGTGATGTGGGGCGCGGCGAGCGATGATGCCGGTGCGACCTTCCCGCTCGGCGCACTGCTCGATACCACCGGCTGGGACCTGAACGTGTGCCCGAGCAGTGGTCCCGATGCCTACCTCACGGGTGACAGTGTGCGCTATGTATGGATGAGCGGGGCCAACAACGGCGCGAAGGTGTATGTGGGCAGTGCGCATGCCGCCACGCTGGGCCTGGGGCCACAGCGCCTGGTGCATCCGGGGCAGCCCCTTGGCCGTCAGCAGAACTTCCCACGGATCGCCGGCACGGCGGATACCCTGGGTGTCGTGTGGCAGCAGAGCCAGTCGGGCCAGCAGGAGGTGCTCTTCGCGTGGAGCGTTTCCGGTCCGGCCGGCCTTGGAGTGCCCGATACGGTGAACCTGGACCTCTCCGGGCCGCAGCGCACACCCGACATCGGGTACGCCAATGGTGCGTTCCACCTCGTGTGGAGCGAGGGCGTTGACCAGGTGCGCTACCGCAAGGCCACGATCACCAGCGGGGTGGGCCTGGCGGAGCCGCTGGCGCGGAACGTACGCGTATGGCCCGACCCGACCACGGACCTGCTGCGCCTGGAGGGGCGCTGGAACAGCGCGGAAGTATGCGATGTGACCGGTCGTACGGTGCTCCGCCCGTCAATGCAGGAGGGGGTGATCAACGTCGAAGCATTGCCGCCGGGCACCTATGTGCTCCGGCTCCGGGCTTCCGGTGGCGCGCAGGCGGTGACCACGTTCCGCAAACAACGGACGCCATGAACACCCTCGTGATCCGCAACATGGTCTGCGACCGCTGCCGGGCGGCGGTGGCCCGGGTGCTCACCGATGTGGGCATGGCCGTGCGGCATGTGGACCTCGGCGAGGTGGAGCTGGAGCATGCGCCCGACGATGCACAGCTCGATGCCGCCCGCGCGGCGCTCAAGGCCGGGGGCTTCGAACTGGTGGACGGTCGCGAGGCCGCCCTCATCGCCCGCATCAAGGCGGCGATCGTGAAGCTGGTGCACCACAACGAGCAGCTCAACGGCCGCGTGAAGCTGAGCGAGCATCTGCCCGATGTGCTGCACCGCGACTACTCCGGCCTCAGCGCGCTCTTCTCCCAGGTGGAGGGCATCACCATCGAGCAGTTCTTCCTGTTGCAGCGCCTGGAGCGGGTGAAGGAGCTGATCCGCTACGACGAGCTCACCCTGAGCGAGATCGCCGACCGCACGGGCTTCAGCAGCGTGGCGCACCTGAGCGCCCAGTTCAAGAAGCTCACCGGCATGACGCCCTCCGCCTTCAAGGCCATGGGCATGGGGCGCACCCCGTTGGACCAGGTGGGTTGATGTAAACCTTCCCGATGAGGATGTAACGCGGAACGGACCCCGTCGTCGGTGCTTTGCATCGTCAAACAACACCAACGACCATGGACAACACGAACATCTCCCTTCCCCTGATCGACGTCAACAGTGCGCATTGCGCCCTGCGTGTGGAAAAGGCCCTGCATGGTGTGGCCGGCCTGGAGGAGGCCCGCGTGGACCTCGACCGTCACCTGGCCACCCTCCGTTCGGCCACCTCGGCCCAGGCCGTGCGCGAAGCCGTCGCCGCCATCCGCCAGGCCGGCTACAACGTGGCCACCGAGCGGCACCGTTTCAGCACCACGGGCATCACCTGCGCCGGCTGCGCCAACAAGGCCGGTGACATCCTGAACAAGCTGCCCGGCGTGGTGAGCGCCACCGCCGACCACGTGACCCGTACCGCCGATGTGGAGGTGGTGCAGGGCGCCCTCACCCAGGAGGAC
The DNA here is from genome assembly GCA_044226515.1 of Flavobacteriales bacterium. Lineage (GTDB taxonomy): Bacteria > Bacteroidota > Bacteroidia > Flavobacteriales_F > PHOS-HE28 > PHOS-HE28. Next base: position 13,876 of record JBGAGX010000006.1, read on the forward strand.
CTCCTCAACGCGCTGCGCCCGGCGGGCTACGGCCTGCTGCCGGTGGCTGCCTGAACAACCCCACAGCCATGAAGACCGAGACGAGCACCCTGGTGATCCCCGTGGAGAACATGGACAGCGAGCATTGCGCGCTGATCGTGGACAAGGCCCTGGGCACCGTGCCCAGCATCGCCACCCACCACGTGGAGCTGAACAACCGCAGCGCGGTGGTGCAGAGCACCACGCCCGTGGAGGCCGTGCGCGAGGCGGTGAAGGCCATCCGCGACAACGGCTATGACGTGCCCACGGTGAAGCGCACCTTCCCCGTGACCGGCATGACCTGCGCCAGCTGCGTGGCCAGCGTGGAGAGCATGCTGCAGGCCCAGCCCGGGGTGCTCGAGGCCGCGGTGAACCTGGCCACCAACACGGTGCAGGTGCTTTACGTGCCCGGTGTGATCGATGAGCGCCGCATGCGCGCCGCCGTCCAGAGCATCGGCTACGACCTCCTCATCGGGGAGGAGCGCGAGGCCACGGCGGACCTGGAGGAGATCGCGCGAGAGCGCATGGCCTCGCTGAAGAAGCGCCTGTGGGCCTCCATCGCCCTCAGCGTGCCGCTGGTGGTGATCGGCATGTTCGTGATGCACGAACCCTGGGCCAACCTGGTGATGTGGGCGCTCAGCACGCCCGTGGTGCTCGTCTTCGGCCGGCAGTTCTTCATCAACGCCTGGAAGCAGGCGAAGCACCGCAGCGCCAACATGGACACCCTGGTGGCCCTGAGCACCGGCGTGGCCTACCTCTTCAGCGTCTTCAACACCGCCTATCCCCAGTTCTGGACCGACCGCGGGCTGATGCCGCACGTGTACTTCGAGGCCGCCGCGGTGGTCATCACCTTCATCCTGCTGGGCAAGTTCCTGGAGGAGCGCGCCAAGGCCGGCACCAGCAGCGCCATCAAGAAACTGATGGGCCTGCGCCCGAACACGGTGCTGCGCGAGGCCGCCGATGGCAGCACGCGCGAGGTGCCCATCGCCGATGTGAACGTGGACGACATCCTGGTGGTGCGTCCCGGCGAGAGCATCGCGGTGGACGGCGAAGTGATCGGTGGTGAGAGCTATGTGGACGAGAGCATGCTGAGCGGTGAGCCCGTGCCCGTGGCCAAGCAGGTGGGCGCACCGCTGCTCGCCGGCACCATCAACCAGAAAGGCAGCCTGCGCATGCGGGCGCAGAAGGTCGGCGCGGCCACGCTGCTCGCGCATATCGTGCGCACCGTGCAGGAGGCCCAGGGCAGCAAGGCCCCGGTGCAGAAGCTGGTGGACAAGGTAGCCGCGGTCTTCGTGCCGGTCATCATCGGCATCGCCCTGCTGAGCGCGGTGGTGTGGTGGGTCCTCGGCGGCGAGCATGCCTTCACCCAGGGCCTGCTTGCGCTGGTCACCGTGCTGGTGATCGCCTGCCCCTGCGCCCTTGGCCTCGCCACGCCCACGGCCATCATGGCGGGCATGGGCAAGGGGGCCGAGAACGGCATCCTCATCAAGGACGCCGACAGCCTGGAGCGCGCACGCAACATCACGGCCATCGTGCTCGACAAGACCGGCACCATCACTGAAGGCAAGCCCGAGGTGGTGGAGGCCGTGGGGTTGACCGAGCAGGCCGTCGGCGCCGCGGTGCTCGCGATCGAAGCGCGGTCCGAGCATCCCCTGGCGGAAGCGGTCGTTCGGCACCTGCATGCCACCGGCGTGCACCAGGCCGCTGCGGTGGGCGCGTTCGACAGCCTCACCGGTAAAGGCGTCAAGGCCCAGGTGAACGGCTCCGACTGGCTGGTGGGCAACCGTCGGTTGCTGGAGGAGAGCGGCATCGCCATCACCGGCGAGTGGCGCACGCACGAGAAGCGCTGGCAGGAGGCCGCGCACACGGTGGTGTGGGTGGCGGAGGGCACGCAGGTGCGCGCCGCCGTGGCCATCGCCGACCGCATCAAGCCTTCCGCCGCCTCGGCCATCGCACGCCTGAAACGCGCCGGCATCAAGGTCTATATGCAGACCGGTGATGCACGCCGCACGGCGCAGGCCGTGGCCCAGGCCGTGGGCATCGACGACTTCCGCAGCGAGGTGCTGCCCAAGGACAAGGGCGCCTTCGTGGCCGGCCTGCAGCAACAGGGGCACGTGGTGGCCATGGTGGGCGACGGCATCAACGACAGCGAGGCCCTGGCCAAGGCCGATGTGGGCATCGCCATGGGCAAGGGCAGCGACATCGCCATGGACGTGGCGCGCATGACCCTGATCGCCACCGACCTCAACGCCATCCCGCGCGCCATCCAGCTCTCCCGCCGCACCGTACTGCTCATCCGCCAGAACCTCTTCTGGGCCTTCATCTACAACATCATCGGCGTGCCCATCGCAGCAGGTGTGCTTTACCCGATCAACGGCTTCCTGCTCGATCCCATGATCGCCGGCGCGGCCATGGCCCTCAGCAGCGTGAGCGTGGTGAGCAACAGCCTGCGCCTCCGCTGGGCGCGGTTGGACCGATGAACAACGGACCCAACAGAGAACTGAACTCCGAACCCAACACCCTACGACCATGAGAACCCTCTTCATCCTCATCAGCCTTTCCCTGGCCTTCCTAGTCACCGGGTGCCAGGCGCAGGTCCGGAACGCCCGCACCGTTCCGGTCACCATCACCGGGAACTGCGGCATGTGCAAGGAGACCATCGAGAAGGCCGCCTTCGTGAAGGGCGAGGCCAATGCCGATTGGGACAAGGACACCAAGCGCGCCCTGCTCACCTTCGACAGCACGCGCACCAACGCCGATGTCATTCTGCAGCGCATCGCCGAGGCCGGTTATGACAACGAGCGCTACCTGGCCCCTGATGCGGCCTATGCGGCGCTGCCGGAATGCTGCCGCTACGAGCGCACCTTCAAGAAGGAGCCGGTCACCGCGGCCGTGGTACAACGGCCGGACACAAGCGCGGTGGCGGAACAATCGACCCCACCAACGGCCAAGGCCGATCCCCTGGCCCCCGTGTTCGATGCCTACTTCCAGGTGAAGGATGCGCTGGTGGCCTCGGACCCGTCGAACGCAAAGGCCAAGGCCGCCGCATTCAAAGCTGCCGTTCAGGCCGTGGACATGGCCCAGTTGCCGCACGATGTGCACGTGGTGTGGATGGAGGTGATGGAGCCGCTCGCGAACACCGGGGCGTCCATCGCGAACACTAGGGACCTCGCCACCCAGCGCAAGGCCTTCGCGGAGCTCACCGCTCCGATGTCCCGGTTGGTGAAGGTGGCCTCGTTGAGCGCGCCGGTGTACCTGGACCACTGCCCCATGTACGAGGGCGGATCCGACTGGCTCAGCCGTGACAAGGCCATCAAGAACCCCTTCTACGGTGCGCAGATGATGACCTGCGGCAGCGTGAAGGAGACCATCGGCAAGTGATCAAGTCCAGTACCGTCGACCATGTACGCTCTCCGCATCGTCCGATCCCTGATCCACCTGCTGGTGATCCTGTGGTTGGTGCTCACCGGGCAGGTGGTGGCCCAGTCCGCTGACCACCGTGCCCTGGGCACCTCGCACCTGGCCGGCGACTTCATCCCCCAGGTGACGCGCTACGACCTGGTGATCACCGACACCATCGTCAACTTCACCGGCAAGCCCCGCAAGGCCTACGCGGTGAACGGGAGCATCCCGATGCCCACGCTCACCTTCACGGAGGGCGACACGGCGCTCATCGTGGTGCACAACGCCATGGCGCACGAGGAGGCCTCCCTGCACTGGCACGGCCTCATCCTGCCGTACCACCTCGACGGTGTGCCATACCTCACCACCGCGCCCATCAAGGCCGGTGAGACCCAGGTGTACAAGTTCCCCCTGGTGCAGAGCGGCACCTACTGGTACCATTCGCACACCGACCTGCAGGAGCAGAACGGCATGCACGGCGCGCTGATCATCCACAAGCGGAAGCGCGAGCCCATGCCCGAGCAGGTGGTGATCCTGAGCGAGTGGACCGACATGAAGCCGAAGGAGGTGCACCGCCGCCTGCACGCCGCCAACGACTGGAGCGCCATCAAGAAGCACCGTATCCGTCCCGGCACGGTGCAGAGCTACAGTGATGCCATCCACGACGGCGCGCTCGGTATCAAGGTCACCAACGAATGGAAGCGGATGAACGCCATGGACGTGAGCGACGTGTACTACGACCGCATCCTCGCCAATGGCCGGCCCGTGGACGAGGCACCGCAATTGAAGGCCGGCGACCGGGTGCGCATCCGCCTCATCAACGGCGGGGCGAGCAGCTACTTCTGGATCACCTATGCCGGTGGGAAGATGACCGTGGTGGCCAGCGACGGCATGGACGTGGAGCCTGTGGAGGTGGACCGCTTCATCATGGGCGTGGCCGAGACCTACGACATCATCGTCACCATCCCCGCCGACAGCACGGCCTATGAACTGCTGGCCACGAGCGAGGACCGCGTGCGCTCCACCTCGGTTTGGCTCGGCTCCGGCATCCGCCAGCTTGCCGCCCCGCTCCAGCCCCTGAAGTACTTCGAGGGCATGAAGATGATGAACGACATGATGAAGATGAACGGGGACCTCGATGACATGGGCATGCACATGAGCCTGCAGCAGATGGACATGAACGTGGTGATGTATCCCGAGATCACTGGGCCGAAGGAAGCGTCACATACCGACCAAGGGGCCGATCGCTACAACAGCAACGCGCTGTCCGACATCGTGACCTTGAACTATTCCATGCTGCGCTCGCCCGCCCCCACGACCCTGCCGCCCGGCCCGCTGAAGGAGCTGAAGTTCACCCTCACGGGCAACATGAACCGCTACCTGTGGGCGATCGACAACTGCACGGTGAGCGAGACCGACCGCATCCTCATCCACAAGGGCGAGAACGTGCGCCTCATCCTGTACAACAACAGCATGATGCGCCACCCCATGCACCTGCACGGCCACTTCTTCCGGGTGGTGAACGGCCAGGGCGATCACGCGCCGTTGAAGAACGTGCTCGACATCATGCCCATGGAGACGGACACCATCGAGTTCGCCGCCACGGAGGAGGGGGACTGGTTCTTCCACTGCCACATCCTCTACCACATGATGAGCGGCATGGGCCGGGTGTTCGTGAACCCGGCGCCGCGGCCCAACCCCGTGCTGCCCGACGCGCGGAAGGCCGAGCGCCTGTTCCAGCGCGAGGACAAGGCCTGGCACCTCATGGCCCAGAACGACTTCGCCACCAACGGCAACGACGGGGAGGCCATGCTCATGAACAAGCGCTGGAACCTGCAGGCGGAATGGCGCCTGGGCTACACGGCGGAGCACGGTCAGGAGGTGGAGACCCACTTCGGCCGCTTCCTGGGGAAGATGCAATGGTGGTTCCCTTATGCCGGCATCGACTGGCGGTCGCGCACGATGCACATGGGCGGGCCGGAGGATAACCTCTTCGGGCAGGTGAACACCAAGGACGGTCGCAGTGTGCTCTGCGCGGGCGTTCAATACACACTGCCCATGCTCTTCGTGATCGACGGACGGATCGACTCGGACGGCCAGTTGCGCGCGCAGCTGATGCGCGAGGACATCCCGCTCACCCCACGCTTGCGGCTGGACCTCATGGGCAACAGCGATCTGGAGCACATGGAGCGCCTGCGCTATGTGCTCGACAAAAGCTGGGCCCTGAGCACGCACTACGACAGCGACATGGGCTGGGGTGCTGGCGTGACCCTGACCTATTGAACCGCTCAACCGGTCATCACCGGCCCAACGCCAGCGCACACCGTTCTTGTTCCGCAGGGGACCGCTGCGGCACCTTGGTGCCATGTGGTCCAACTACCTGCTGATCGCCTGGCGCAACCTGGTGCGCGACAAGCGCTTCGCCGCGCTCAACATCCTCGGCCTCGCCATCGGCATCACCGCCTGCCTGCTCATCCACCTCTACGTACAGGACGAGCTGAGCTACGATGCCCATCACCGCAAGGCCGACCGCATCTTCCGCATCCAGGCCCACTACCAGTTCGGCGACACCAAGGATGACTTCGGCATCACCCCGTTCCCCATCATGGAGGCCCTGCTCAAGGAGTATCCGGACATCGAGGCGGGGGTGTCGCTCTTCCAACTGGGGGAGGTGACCCTGGAGCATAACGGTCAGCGCTACGTGGCCCGGGACGGCTACAACGCCGACACCAGCACCTTCCGCACCTTCGACTTCACCTTCACCCACGGTGGTCCCGATGCGCTCGACGAGCCGGACAACATCGTGATCATGCAGGAGATGGCCACGCGCATGTTCGGCGCGGACGATCCCATCGGCAAGCTCGTGACGCGCAACGGACGCACGCTGAAGGTGGCCGGCGTGATCGACGAGCGGGCGGAGAACACCCACATCCCCATGGGCGTGTTCATGAGCCGGCTCGGCCTGCCCCCGCAGGCGCGCGAGCAGCTGGCCCAGAGCTGGGGCAACAACAGCTGCTTCAACTACCTGGTGCTCGCACCCGGCGTGGGCGCCGCCGACTTCCAAGCGAAGATGGACGGCTTCGTCGCCAAGTACATCATCCCCGCGTGGGGCGGCAGCGACTTCCACGGCAGCATCCGCTTCAACCTGGAGCCCCTGCGCGAGGTCCACTTCAACAACGACCTCATCTACGACACGCCGAAGAAGGGCGACCGCACCTACGTCACCCTCTTCATCGTGGTGGCCGTGCTCATACTCGCCATCGCCTGCATCAACTACATCAACATGAGCACCGCGGATGCCACGCGCCGCGCCAAGGAGGTGGCCCTTCGCAAGGTGAGCGGTGCCCAGCGGGGGCAGCTGGTGGCGCAGTTCATCGGTGGCAGTGTGCTGGTGGCGGTGCTGGGCATCGCCGTGGCCATCGGCCTGGTGTGGCTGGCGCTGCCCGCCTTCAACGGCATCACCGACAAGGGCATCGGCATCGATCACCTGTGGCGGGGCGGCTCGCTGCTGCTGCTCGTGGCCATCGTGCTCCTCATCGGCGTGGTGGCGGGCAGCTACCCGGCCTTCTTCCTCTCGCGGTTCGCGCCCCAGCTGCTGCTGAAGGAGGGGGTGGCCGGCGGCGCAGGGCGACAGCGTGTGCGCAAGGTGCTCATGGGCGCCCAGTTCGCCATCGCACTCTTCATGGTGGTGGGCACGCTCGCGGTGTTCACCCAGCTCCACTGGTTGCGCACCACCGACCTCGGCTTCCGCAAGGAGAACCTGCTCAGCATCGCCATGCCGCAGCCGAACGGGCAGGATACGCTGGCGTGGGACCGACTCCGCTTCGCCAAGGACGAGCTCATGCGCCACAGCTTCGTGGAGGGCGCCTCCTTCACCCAGAACCTGCCCGGGCAGGGCAGCGGGCGCTGGGTGCTGCAGGTGAACACGCCGCAGGGCCGCATCGACAAGCCCATGCCGGTGATGAGCACCGACGCCGACTTCGCGGCCCTGCTGGGCGTGGAGCTCACCGCCGGTCGCTACTTCGATCCCGCGTTGCCCGGCGACCGGGTGAACGCCGTGATGGTGAACGAGAGCGCCGTGAAGGCCTTCGGCTGGACCGATCCGCTGCAGGAGCACATCTACGTGCCGGGCGATGCCCAGGCCACCCCGCCCCAGCCCGAGCAGGAGCTCGCCGTGATCGGCGTGGTGAAGGACTTCCACTACGCCAGCCTGCACACGCCCATCGAGCCGCTCGTGCTCTTCCAGAGCGACCGGCGTTACGGTGCGCGCCAGTTGGTGATGCGCCTGCGCGCGGGCGATGTGGCGGCCCAGCTCGCCGCCCTCCGCGCGGATTGGAACAGGCTTTTCCCGAACGCCGAGTGGGACGCCACCTTCCTCACCGACAGCATCGCACAGCTCTACCTCGCCGAGGACCGCCTGTTCCGCGTGTTCACCGCGTTCGCCGCGCTCGCGCTGGTGCTCACCGTGCTGGGGCTTTACGGCCTGGCCTACTTCACCGCCCGGCAGCGCACGCGCGAGATCGGCATCCGCCGCGTGATGGGTGCGCCCGTCGCCGACATCGTGCGCCGCCTCAACCGCGAGTTCGTGGTGCTGCTGGCCCTCGCCATGGTGGTGGCCTTCCCGCTCGCCGCCTACGCCATCGACCGCTGGCTGCAGACCTTCGCCTACCACACCGCCATCACCCCCTTGCTCTATGTGGCGGCCCTGCTGATCACCTTGCTGGTCACCGTGGTCACGGTGAGCGTGCAGGCCTACCGCTCCGCCACGGTGGATCCGGTGAAGGCGCTCCGTTACGAGTGAGCGTCAGCGCTTGATGAGCTTGCGTGCGCTCGCACCGTTCGCAGTGTACACCTTGACCACGTACGCACCCGCCGGGATCAGGGACAGGTCGAGGTTCACTGTGGGGCCGGTGGTCATGTGCCGATGCGCCACCCGGCCATCCATGCCGATGATCTCGATGCCTTGTGCAGTGGCCGGCAGGCAACCGATGGTCAACGTGGTCTCGGCCGGATTGGGATGCAGCGTCCATGTCGGCTGTTCCGGCCTTTCGGCGATCGTGGTAAGGGTCGATGCGTCGATCAGTCTTCCGCTCGGGTAGAACGTACCGTCCTCGGCGATGTATAGGACCACATCGAGCACCGGCCAAGGCGTTCCGGGAAGGAACCACTGCTGCCGGATGATGTAGCTGCTGTCCGCGGAGGGTTGCGTGTTCTCGAAGCTCGAGGACCAATGTGTGATGTGCTTCACGTCCGAGAACGATCCGTATGGTAGGACCAGGGTGCCCATGGCATCGAAGGTCACGCGGGTCTCACCGCAGAAGTTGTACTGGATGCCGAGGCCATCGCTCCAATAGCAATAGTCATCCGTCGCCACATCGCCGATGGTCATCGGATGGACATAGGTCAGTTCCGGTTGTACGTACACGTAGCTGAGCACGGGTCCCACGCTCCCGAGCTCATGCACGGCACCGCCGTTGTCGTCCAGGAAGCGGTCGATCACGTAGGTGCCGCCGTTGCTGATGGAGCGGAGGACCCGGTCGGCATCGGGGTATTGCGCTGCGGAAGGGGCGCTGTTCACATCGATGGCGCTGAAGGTGTTGTCCATGGAGCTGTCCACCTCGATCCAGGCATAGTCCCAGAGCACGCCCGTCCCGGACAGTGAATCCCATGGGAACAGGTCGAGCACCGCGTAGGTGTGGAAGTCGGGACCGATGGGCGGTAGCAGTTCGGCGGCGGTGATTACCTGGGCCTGAGCGGATATGAGCGGCCCGGCGATGAGCGCGACGACGGCGAGCCGTCGCTGATCGGAGAAGTGATGCATGGGACCTTGGTTTTCGACCAAGGTGGTGGGGAACGGGGACGCTCGTTCAAGCCGCGCGAGGAGCGGTACCGACCGTGCCACGAACGCGGGCGCAGGGGACATAAGGTTCAGCCGAGCCATAACGGTCCATCACCCGCGCAACCGTGGCGCACCGGATCCTTGGTGCGCGAAGGGCGCTCCTTCAACTTGGAGGTCCCTTGTTGCGACCCATGATCCGGAACGCCTCGCGCTCGGTATCGCCTGCTTCACCCTCATCGGCCTCTACGTGCGCTACCAACGCGGCTTCGACCGCCGGGTGCCGCAGGCCGAACGCGTGTACCGCGTGGTGGGCGCGATCGAAGCGGACGAAGGGGGGGAGCACAGCAGCAGCATGGTGTTCGGGCTCGGTCCCACGCTGCTCGCCGACCACCCCGAGCTGGTGGAGCAGCAATGCCGCTGGTTCGATTTCCAGGACCCGCAGCACACGCTCCGGAACATGGACAGCACCGGCACGCCGCGCGTGTTCACCGAGGAGGGCCTGTACCTGGTGGACAGCACGGTGTTCGAGCTGTTCGGCTACACGCTGGCGCAGGGGGAGGAGCGGAGCGCACTGGCCCGTCCGGGCAGCATCGTGCTGAGCCGGGAGCTCGCCCGCCGCTACTTCGGCGACGCCGATCCCCTGGGGAAGCTCATGAAGTGGGACGGCGTGATCGACCTGCAGGTGACCGGTGTGCTCGACGAGGTGCCGCGCGATTCGCACCTCCGCTTCAGCGGCCTGGTGAGCATCAACACCATCTTCCGGTTCTGGAAGAACATCGAGCGCAACAACTGGGTGTGGAACCCGTGCTGGACCTATGTGCGGTTGAAGGAAGGCATCACCAAGGCCGAGGTGGACCGCGTGTTCCCCGCCTTCATCCACAAGTACTACCCCGATTTCCTGCGCGAACAGGTGAAGCACGAGCTGCAGCCGCTCACGGCCATCCACCTCACCAGCAAGCTCGATTTCGAGATGCACCCCAACGGCGATCGGGCGAGCGTGGACATCCTGTGGGTCATCGGCTTCTTCATCCTGCTGCTCGCCGCGGTGAACTTCATGAACCTCGGCACCGCCCGCAGCGCTTCGAGGGCCCGCGAGGTGGGTGTGCGCAAGGCGGCGGGTGCCACGCGCGGACAGCTGATCGCGCAGTTCCTCACCGAGAGCGGGCTGATGGGCCTGCTGGCCGGTGCGCTGGCCCTGGCGTTGGTGCACCTCGCCTGGCCGGCGTTCGCGGAGCTGGCCGGCGAGGCGCCGCCGCTCCCTGCCTGGCTCGCGCCCGGCGTGCTGTTCATCGGCCTGGTGGTGGGCCTGCTCAGCGGCATCCACCCCGCCTTCGTGCTCAGCGCCTTCAGGCCGGCGCTGGTGCTCAAGGGGCTCACCGGCGGGTCGGCCCGTGGTGGTGGCCTGCGCAAGGCGCTCGTGGTGCTGCAGTTCGCCATCGCGCTGGTGCTGGTGATCGGCACCTGGACCGTGGAACGCCAGCACGACCACCTGCGCAGCGTGGAGCTCGGCTTCACCAAGGAACAGGTGCTGCTGGTGCCCGTGCGGGCGCCCATGGCCGCCGTGTACACGCAGGTGTACCCCGAGCTCGCCAACGTGCCGGGCGTGAAGGCCGTGAGCTGGAGCAACGACATCATCGGCAAGAAGCACAACACGCACGAGTTCAACTGGGGCACCATGGCCCAGGGCCAGTGGACCTACCTGCCCGCCCTCTACACCGACCCCGACATGCAGCGCGTGCTCGACCTGCAGCTGCTCGCCGGCCGCTGGTTCAGCCGCGATTTTCCCGGTGATGACTCGCTCGCGGTGGTGGTGAACGAGACCTTCGCGCGCCAGCTGCATCCCGATGATCCGGCCAGGGTGATCGGTGACCGCATGGACACGCCGCACGGTGATGAGCGCGTGGTGGGCGTGGTGAAGGACTTCGCTTTCGACCCCCTCTTCAAGGCCGTGCAGCCTTTCGTGTTCGACATGAGCCAGCCCGACGACCGGGAGCAATGGGTGCGCTACCTCTACCTGCGCCTGGAGCCCGGCGACCCCGCGGCCACCATCGCCGCCGTGAAGGCCATCTGGGAGAAGCACACGCGTGAGTTCCCCTTCGAGCACCAGTTCCTGGACCAGCAGCTCGACGGGCAATACATGGAGCAGGGGCGGCTCGCTCGCCTGGTGGGCCTCTTCGCGGGCTTCGCCCTCTTCATCGCCTGCCTCGGTCTGTTCGCGCTCGCCTCCTGGACGGCCGCCAAGCGCACCCGCGAGATCGGCATCCGCAAGGTGCTCGGTGCCGATGCCGCGCGCATCACCGTGCTGGTGACCTGGGATTTCCTCGTGCTGGTGGGGCTGGGCGCAGTACTGGCCCTGCCGGTGGCGTGGTACGGCGTGGGGCGCTGGTTGGAGGGGTTCGCGTTCCGCACCAGCGTGGGTCCGCTCGTGTTCCTCCTCGCCACGTTCGCGGTGCTGCTGGTGGCCGCGGTCACGGTGAGCCTGCGTGCCCTGCGGGCGGCCTGGACGGACCCGGTGAAGGCCCTGCGGCACGAATGACGCCCGCCGACATGGACCGACGACACTTCCTCACCACCACCCGACTCGCACTTCCGCTGCTCGGTTCCCTCGGCTTGCCGGTTCTGACCGGTGCGTTCCACGGGCAGAACCTTGCCGGCATCGACAAGCCTCCGCGGCTTCCGGAGGACCTCGTGAAGGAATTCGTGCGCGTGGGCCACGGTGAGTTCGAAGCGGTGAAGCGCATGCTCGAGGAGCAGCCCGGGTTGCTGAACGCCAGCTACGACTGGGGCGGCGGCGACTTCGAGACCGCGTTGGAGGCCGCCGGCCATGTGGGCAGCCGTGAGGTGGCGGAATTCCTGCTGACGCGCGGTGCACGCCCCAACATCTTCGTGCTCACCATGCTCGGGCACACAGCGGTAGTGAAGGCCCAGCTGGCGGCCTTCCCGCACCTGTTGCGGTCGAAGGGGCCCCACGGGCTCACGCTGCTGCATCACGCCCAGCGCGGTGGTGCCCCGGCTGCGGAGCTCTTCGACCACCTCTCCGCCCTTGGCCTTTCGGAGCTTAGGCTGCCCATGCCCTGAACGACGCGTCCGGTGGGGCCCTGTCAGCCCACCGAGCACCCGACCATCCGATCGGGGCGATCGATCGCCGGCCCATCTCCGCCCGGGGAAGAGCCCGCCGGACCTTACCTTGGGAGGACCAAGCCCACGCTCATGAAAGCCCTGTGGACGCTCCTCATCGCCATGTTGCTGTGTCCTTCGTTCGCCGATGCCCAGAAGAAGAAGGAGATCATCCCCCGTGACAGCGTCACCCATAAGTACTGTTACCAGGAGGTGAGCGATACGCTGCCCTTCACCAAGGAGGAGCTGCGGACCAAGCTCACGAAGTGGATCAAGCAGAACTACAACGAACAGGAGAGCAAGTACGTGAAGCTCTCGGTGGACGGCGATACCTACACCATGCACGACCGGGAGGCCCTCCCCGGCAAGGCCCGGAAATTCGTGGAATACAACCTCACGGTCGACCTGAAGGACCGGCGTTACCGGTACAAGCTCACCGACCTGGAGTACGTCGCCGTGGGCAAGTACCCCTTGGAGGACGAACTGGCCACCGACAAGCGCAGCGACTTCGAGGAGATGGATGCGATCCTACGGGGCATCATCGCCAGCCTGGTGTCCGCGCTGAAAAGCGAGTGGTAGGCAGGGGGCTACGACCTCTTTCCGCGTCGCGCCTTCGCCACCGCCTTCTTGTTGGTGCGGCCTGCACCGCGCTTCGGGGTGGTGCTGCCGCCGTAGAGGTGACGCTCCCGTTCGATCTGCGATCCGGGCTGCTCGTGCTGCCGGCCCTTCATCGCCGTTTGCCCGGGATGTTGTTCACCCGGCATGCGCGCATCGGCCGTGTCGGGCTTCGGCCTGCCCACCAGCCCCAGGCGGGAACGGCCGGGCTTGGCGACGGACTTCGCGGCCTTCGTGGTGCTCTTCCGGGTCGGGGTGGTGCTGCTCTTCTTGGTGGCCATGGAACCAGGCTTTTTCATGAAGGTCGGCGATCGCGCAGGGCAACGCGATGACCTCCATCATACCCACGTCGGGTGATGTTGGCCTCTGATCCTTGCGGGCTCCGATCGATCGGCGATCTTCACCGCCACACCAACCCACATCCGTTCCGCATATGGCACGTTCACGCCCGACGTACCTGCTCTCCATCCTCCTTGCCACCACCGCCCTCGGCCTTTCGGCCCAGCAGGCCACCCGCACCACCGCGCAGCCCCCCTTGCAGGCCACCGTCGCCCAAGGCGAGCCCTGCGGCTTCGACGCGCTGCACCAGCACCTGATGCAGACCGATCAGCGGTACCACGACAACACCCTGGCCTTCGATCAGCTCGCGGCTGCCCAGGGCGGGGTGTTCACCCGCAGCATCACCACCTACAAGATCCCCGTGGTGGTGCACGTGATGGAGACCGGCACCGACCTCACCAACATCACCGACGAGCAGATCCGCAACGGCATCAGGGCCCTGAACGAGCGCTTCCGCAAGGTGGCCGGCACGGCAGGCGCGGGGAGCGGCGTGGACGTGGGCATCGAGTTCGTGCTCGCCGTGCGCGACCCCAGCGGCAACTGCACCACCGGCATCACGCGCACCAACATGACCGGCAACGCCACCTACATGGCCAGCGGCGTGTTCCGCGGCTCGATCGGCCTCGCGGAGTCCACCTTGAAGGCCCTTGATGTGTGGGACCAGACCCGCTACTACAACATCTGGGCGGTGAGCGAGATCGACGGCAACGACGGCGGCAACGGCACGCACGGCTTCGCCTATTTCTCCAGTTCCCACGGCACCGCCCTCGATGGCTGCGTGCTGCTCGCGAAGGACCTGCGCGACCCCACCACCACCACGCTCACGCACGAGCTGGGCCACTCCCTCAACGTGTACCACACCTTCGAGGGCGACAACAACGGCGCCAGCTGCCCGCCCAACGCCACCTGCGGCACCCAGGGCGACCTGGTGTGCGACACGCCCCCGCACATCCGCAGCGTCAGCAACTGCAACAGCGGCGGCACCAACAGCTGCGACGGCAACAGTTCCAACAGCCTGTTCGTGTTCAACTACATGGATTACAGCAGCTGCGGCAACGCCTTCACCAGCGGGCAGGCCGCGCGCATGGTGCTGGCCCTCACCACCACCCGCGCCAGCTTCCTCGCCGCCAACGGCAACCTCTCCCTGGTGCCACCGGGCGCGCCCATCATGGACATCACCCCCAGCACCAACGTGCTCTGCGGAACGGGCAGCAGCGTGACCCTGTACAGCACGGCGACGTGCATCCCCAACACCTGGCTCAGCGATTCGGAGTTCCCCTCCATCAGCTGGTCGTGGACCTTCAGCAACGGGGTGAACACGTACAACAGCACCGTGCAGAACCCCACCTTCACCCCCGCCAGTGCAGGGGTGTACAACGCCTCGGTGACGGTGACCACCGCGCTGGGCAGCACGAGCTACACCGAGAACGGGGTCGTGGTGGTGGCCGCCGCCGCGCCCACGGCGGGGTGCACGCCAACGAGCGCGAACCCGAGCGCCAACTATGGGGTTACGGTGAGCCGCGTGCGCTTCAACACCTTCGACAACCTCACCAGCGAAGGGGTGAACGGCGTGTACCAGAACTACGCCTGCACCAAGAACACCGTGGTGCAGCGCAACGGCAGCTACCCGCTCAACATCACCGTGAACGGCAGCACCACCAACGGCACCGAGAACTTCGAGGTCTACATCGATTACAACAACAACGGGGTGTTCGACAATCCATCCGAACTGGTGGGCAGCGGCAGCTCGGCCACCCCGGGCGGGTTGTACAGCACCACGGTGACCATACCGGCCACGGCCATCCAGAACACCATGCTGCGCATGCGGGTGATCGGGGACATCGGTATCCAGGCCAGTGACAGGAACTGCTCGGCCGACCTGCTCGTGGCCGACGTGGAGGACTACGGGGTGTACGTGAGCAGCACCATGGCGGCGGTGAGCATCGCCGCTTCGCCGGGCACCACCATCACCTACGGCACCAACGTCACCTTCACGCCCACGCCCACCAACGGCGGTGGTGCGCCCACCTACCAGTGGTTCCGCAACGGCGCGCAGGTGGCCACCAGCTCCACCTACGCCTCCAACAACCTGCTGCCGGGCGATCAGGTGTACTGCCGGATGTTCAGCAACCTGGCCAACGTCACCGCCTCGCCCGCCACCAGCAACACGCTCACCATGGCGGTGACGGGGCCGCCGCTCAGCGACTTCAAGGCCTCGGTGACGCAGCTGTGCAGCGGCAGCACGGTGAGCTTCACCGACCTCTCGCAGCTCTCGCCCACCGGCTGGAGCTGGAGCTTCCCCGGTGGCTCGCCCGGCACCAGCACGGCGCAGAACCCCACGGTGACCTACAGCGCGGCGGGCACCTACAGCGTGACCCTCACCGCCAGCAACGGCCTGGGCACGGGCACCACCCTGACCAGAACGGCCTACATCACCGTGTACAGCGTGCCTCCGGCAGGCTGCACCATCACGCGCGCCAACACGCCCCTCGGGGAGGTGGGCATCCAGAAGGTGACCCTGAACACGATCGGCAACACCACCGCCTTCGACGACGCGGTGATGATGAACTTCACCTGCGGCCAGATCACCACGCTCGACGCCAACACCACCTACGGCATCGGCGTGCAGGTGAGCAGCATCAACGACCAGTGGGTGCGGGTGTACATCGATTACAACCGCGATGGCGACTTCGTGGACAGCGGGGAGCTCATCTTCAGTCCGGCGAACGGCAAGGACCTCCGCAGCGGCACCTTCACCACGCCGGCGAACCCGGTGAGCGGCCAGCTGATGCGCATGCGTGTGATCAGCGACTTCGTGAACACCTTCCCGGCCCCCTGCACCACGCCGCTTGATTACGGGCAGGTGGAGGAGTACGGCATCGTGTTCAACGCCGTACCCAACACGGCCCCGGTGCTGAACGCAGCAGCGAGCCCGGCCCTGGCCGCCGTGTTGGAGGATGCGCCTGCCCCGGCCGGTGCGGTGGGCACCCTGGTGAGCGCCCTCGTTGACCTCGTTACACCCAGCGGCCAGCTCGACAACGTGACCGACCCGGACGCCGGGGCCTTGACCGGCATGGCCATCATCGGCGCCGATGCAACGAACGGCACCTGGCACTATTCCATCAACGGCGGCACCAACTGGATCGCCCTGGGCACGCCCACGGCCACGGTGTCCCGCCTGCTCGCCGCCGATGCCGGCACGCGCCTGTACTTCCAGCCCAACGCCAACTACAACGGCAGCATCACCAGCGCCATCACCTTCCGCGCCTGGGACCGTACGAGCGGCACCAACGGCGGAACGGCCGATGCGAGCGTGAACGGTGGCACCACCGCCTTCAGCACCGCCACGGACGTCGCCTCGATCGTGGTGACGGCGGTGAACGATGCGCCCACGGCCACCAACCTCAGCGCCGCCGAGACCTACACCGAGGACGTGCCGCTCAACCTCATCGACATCGTGGCGGCCGACATCGACAACACCGCCATCACCGCCACGCTCACGCTGAGCCTGCCTTCCGCCGGATCGCTGAGCACAGGCACCAGCGGCGCGGTGACCAGCACCTACGTGGCGGGCACCGGCGTGTGGACCGCCAGCGGGGCGATCGCCAACGTGAACACCCTGCTGGCCGGTGTCACCTTCACGCCGGCGGCGAATTTCAACAGCACCTTCACGATCTCCACCAGCGTGAGCGATGGACAAGCCCAGGTGACCGGGTCGAAGACGATGAGCGGCATTGCGGTGAACGATGCGCCCACCGCCACCAACCTGAGCGCGGGCGAGACCTATACGGAGGACGTGGCGCTGAACCTGATCGACATCGTGGCCTCGGACGTCGACAACGCGACCGTTACCGCGACCCTCACCCTGAGCAACACAGCCGCCGGTTCGTTGAGCACAGGCACCAGCGGCGCGGTGACCAGTACCTACTCGGCCGGCACCGGCGTGTGGATCGCCAGCGGGGCGATCGCCAACGTGAACACCTTGCTGGCCGGTGTCACCTTCACGCCGGCCGCGAACTTCAACGGAACCTTCACCATCGCCACCAGCGTGAGCGATGGGGTGGCGCCGGCCCTTACCGGCAGCAAGTCCTTCACCGCCATCCCCGTGAACGATGCGCCTGTGATCAACGCGCCGGGGGCGCAAAGCACGAACGCCAACACCGCGCTCGTGTTCGCCGCAGGGAACGGCAACCTCATCAGCATGACCGACGTGGATGTGGCCGCGGCCACCGTGCACGTCTCCATGGGCGTCTCCAACGGCACACTCACCCTCTACAGCCTGTTCGGCATCTCCTTCCTGGTGGGTGATGGCACCGCCGACCAGGTGATGGAGTTCGTGGGTTCCCTGACCGCGGTGAACACGGCATTGGCCCCGCTCACCTACCAGCCGAACACCAACTATGCCGGTGCCGATCAACTGCTGATCGACCTTGATGACATGGGCAACACGGGTGCCGGCGGCACGCTGACCGACAGCCGGATCGTGAACATCAACGTGGTGGCCAACACCATCCAGGTGTCCGTGAAGGCGATGCTCGAAGGGCCCTACGTGAGCGCGTCCTCGCTCATGAACGACGCCCTCCGCGGGCTGGTCACCTTCCCGACGGCCCAACCGTACGGCGCCGCGCCCTGGAACTACGGTGGTGCCGAGAGCGTGTCGCCCGCCGTGCTCGCTGTGAGCGGCACGAATGCCGTGGTGGACTGGGTGCTGGTGGAACTGCGCAGCGGTGGAGACAATACGGTGGTGCTGGCGCGCGCGGCCGGCCTCATCCAACGCGATGGCGATGTGGTGGCCACCGATGGCACTTCGCCGCTCACCTTCAACCTGGGCCCCGGTGCGTATTACGTGGTGCTGCGCCACCGCAACCACCTCGGCGTGATGACCTCCGGACCTGTGAGCCTCTCGCCCGCGCCCACCGTGGTGGACCTCCGGCAATCCGCCACCACCACTTACGGGCTCAATGCCCGCAAGGACGTGGGCGGGGTGCAGGTGCTGTGGATGGGCGATGTGACCGCCGACGGCCTCATCAAGTACACGGGCGGTGGCAACGACCGCGATCCCATCCTCACCCGGCTGGGCGGCGCACCCACGCTCCCCCTGGGCGGCTACTATGCCGAGGACTGCACGCTGGACGGTGTGGTGAAGTACACGGGGACGGGCAATGACCGTGATCCCATCCTGTTGAACATCGGAGGCAGCGTGCCCACCGCCACGCGTGCGGCCCAGCTGCCCTAGGTCGTGGCGATGGGCTGGAAAGAGAGACCCCCGCGGCGCACCGCGGGGGTCTTTTCTTCAGGACGAAGCCATGCTCCGGTACGAAAGGCCTCCATCCTTGTGATACGTCCTCGGGCGGAGCTCCGATCCGAACGAGGATGGGAGCAAAGCAAGGGGGCGGTGACCGGTCCCGCATCACCCGTTCGGGTGATTTTGAGGCTCAGGCGTTGCGCATCCGGTTCACGGCCTCCACCCGGCTGCGCACCTGGAGCTTCTCGTAGATGTGCCGGATGTGGGTGCGCACCGTGTTGCTGCTGGCGTGGGCCCGGTCCGCGATCTCCTTCACCGTGAGCCCCTCGGCGATCAGGGCCAGGATCTCCTGTTCCCGCTGGGTGAGGCCCTCCTGGGCGGGTGTGGAGGGCGGTGCTTGCTGGTGGAAGGTGCTCACCACCTTGCGGGCGATGCCGGCGCTCATGGGCGAGCCGCCGGCGTTCACCTCGCGCACCGCATCGAGCAGCTCACCGATCGGCGCCTGCTTCACCACATAGCCCGTGGCCCCGGCCTTCAGGGCCTTGAAGATCTTGTCGTCGTCCTCGAACACCGTGCACATCAGCACCTGCACCGTGGGCCAGCGGTCCTTGATGGCCCGCGTGCATTGGATGCCGTTCATCCCCGGCAGGTCGATGTCCATCACCACCACCTGGATGTCCCTGGCCTCCAACCGCGCCAAGGCATCGGTGGCGTTCGCACAGGCCACGCAGCGCATGCCCGGTGTGCCGTCGATCAGGGTGCCGAGGTTCTGGCGGAAGCTCGCGTTGTCCTCCACCAGCAGCACCGTGATGGGTTGGTCCTGTTCCTTCATGAAAGGGAGCACCAAGCTAACGCGTGGGGACCGGGAGCCGCATCACCCGTTCGGACTACCGGTGAGCGGGAGCTTGAGGGTGATGCGCGTGCCGTGCGGATCCACTTCGGTGATCGCCAGCACGGCGCCGATGGCGGTGGCCCTTCCCTGCATGTTCCGCAGCCCGTTGCCGGTGTTCCTCACCCGTGTTGTGCCGCCCACGCCGTCGTCGCTGAGCACGAGCGTGAGCGTGCCCTGGTCGAAGGAGGCCCCGAAGGTGACCGTGGTGGCCTGGGCGTGCTTGATGGTGTTGTTGAGGGCCTCCTTGGCGATGAGGTAGAGCTCCTGGCGTGTGGTGGTGGGGATCTCCACCGCGGGCATCAGCGGGTCGATGGCCATGCGGGTGCGCTTGCCATGCCGCTGGCACAAGGTGGTCACGTGGCGTTGGATGAAGGTGAGCGTGCCCTCCAGGGTGTCGTGGCCGGGGTCGGTGCTCCAGATCACCTCCTTCACCTTGTCGGTGAGCTTGCCGGCCAGCTGTTCGATCCGCTCCAAGCCCCCCGGTGCGGGCCTTTCCCGTTCCATGCGGGTGAGCAGCAACAGGCTGCTGAGCTCGGCCCCGAGGTCGTCGTGCAGGTCCATGGCCAGGCGCTGGCGCTCGGTGGCGAGCAGCTCGCGCTGGCGCACGCGCTCCTCCTTGCGCCTGTAACGGCGGTAGGCGATGCCGCGAAGCACCATGAACACCAACCCGGCCGCGAGCACGGCCAGCAACGCGATCGCCCACCAGCGGCTCCACAACGGCGGCACCACCACCAGCGACATGGCGATGGGGGTGGACCATGGACCTCCGTCCAGCTGCGCACGTACCTCCAGGTGGTGATCGCCGGCCGCTAGCGTGGAAAGGTCGAGGGTGCGCCCCACCGCACGTTGCCATTCCCCATCCGGGTCAAGCCGGTACTCGAGCCGCACGCGTTCGGGCATGGTGAAATGCACCGCCCCCAGCTCGATCTGGAGCAGGTCCCGGCCCTGGCGGATCCCCACGATCGTATGGTCGAGGTGCACGCTGTCGTTCACCAGCACCGTGCGGATGTACGGCAACGGGACCTGCGGGTCGCTGGTGTTGCGCGCACGCGGAAGCCGGCACAGGCCGTTGGCGAAGAGGACGTACGCATGGTCCGTGCTCGCGGTGATGTCCCGCACCGCGAACTGCGCGCCCCCCACCGACGTGATGTAGTCCAGTCCATGCGGCCGGTCCCAGGGGCCGATGATCCGGCTCGCCCCGTTGGCGCAGGCCACGAAGAGGTCCCCGTCGGAGATGCTCAGGCGAAGCACCTTGTCCGAGGGCAGCCCGTCGGCGGTCGTCAGGCGCTTGATCATGCGGTCCCCGGCTAGCACCAGCACGCCCTGCCCGAAGGTGGAGATGAACAAGGTGTCGCCCAGGCCGGTGATGTCGGTGATGCGCGCACCCGGCGGCAGCTGCACCTCGGGGTGCGCACGAATGCCCGCAGGGGTGCGGCTGAACAACTTGTTCTCCACCTCGAACCAGAGCGTGCCGTGCCGGTCGAAGTGCGGTGCGTAGATCCGCAGGTTCGGGATGCCGGGGTCGAGCAGGGACTTGAACGCCACGCTCCCGGGAGGGGCCAGGTAGGCACCGTACATGGTGCCCACCACCGTGCCATCCGGGGCGATGGTGAGCGACTTCATGCCCGAGGGACGCGGGCCCGACCAGTTGTCGTGGGTGGATACGACCTCCTCTGCGGTGGGTGGGTTCTGGCGCAGGTCGAGCCGGAAGACGGAGGCGCCGGTGCACACCCACAGGTAGGGCCATTGGGAGGTGATGCGGTTCACCCGCACGAAGAGGTCGCCCTTGGGAGGGAGGTCCACCAGCTCGAACCGCTCGCCCAACCGATAGAGGTCCCCCTGGTTGGTGCCGCACCACACGGCGCCATCCGCGGTCGTATGCGCGCAGGTGAACTCTTCCCGGGTGCCGCGAACACCGCGGAAATACGAGGTGGAGGCGGAGAGGGCGCTGAACATGATCACGCCGCCGTAATCCGTGCACAGCCAGATGTTGCCCTCGCGGCCCAGCAGCACATTGTTGATCAGGTCGCCGGGGAAGAGGACATCCCGAACGGGACGCCAGGTGGTGCCGTCGTGCCGGAGCCAGAGCATGCCGCCCGATCGGAGGGTCACCCACAGTTCGCCGGGGCCCATGGGGTAGGTCTGGAAGAAGCTCGGTTCCTCCGGTAGGATGGTGGAGTCCAGCAGCATCCGCCATTCGCCGGCGATCCATTCGTGCACCTGGCCTGTACTGGTGGACAGGATGCGGCCGTTGGGGAACCTGCGGGTGACGCTCAGCCCCATCGGACGCGGGCCGATGCGCAGCTCCCTGCCGGTGAAAGGGTCCATCAGGTCGCAGGTGCTGAACACCAAAGGGTCTCCGGTACTGTCCAGCGCTGCGGTGATGTGCCCGCCGACAACACCCGTGATCGGATCGGCGAGCGCCTTGCTCACCACGCGTCCATCCGCGGTCCAACGTACCAGCTCGCCACGCAGCCCGCCGAACCACCGCGTGCCGTTGCGGTCCAACGCCATGGAACGGATGCCCGAAGGCAGGTGCACGCGCGCAAGGACACTGTCGTTCCGCCAGCTGTGCAGGCCGCGCTGGTCCATGTAGCAGGGCCGGCCGTTCCCGGGAAGGAACCACACGCGTCCCTCGGCGTCCGATTCGAGCACGAAGACCTGGTCGTCCGATAGCCCGCGTTCCACATCGTACACATCGAAATTGCTGCCGTCGTACCGCACGGCCCCCGCGTCGGTGCCGAACCACAGGAAGCCATCCTTGTCCTGCGCGATGGTGTACACCGTGTTGCTCGGCATCCCGTCGCGCAAGGTGAGCCGCCTGAACAGCGGGTCCTGCGCCCGCAGTCCGGGCCACGGTCCGAGGCAGAGCAGCAGCAGAAGGCCGATGCGGCGCATGGATGAAATGTACGGGGTGCGGCCGTACGCGGTGGGTCACTCCATGAAGTCGAGGTCGCGCCCGTACGTCTCCGGGAGCGCCAGCACCGCCGCCAGGGCCAGGGTCCACACGCCACCGCCCACCGCGATCAGCGCCTGCGCGGTGCCCAGCGCGTACCGGTGCTCCAGCCACAGGTGCAGGGGGATCAGCAGCGTAACGGAGCCACGCATGAAATTGGTGACGGTGGCGGCCACCAGCACGCGCAGGTTGGTGCCGAAATGCTCGGCCGTGGCCGTGGCGAACACGCTGAGGTAGCCGCAGCCCAGGCCCATGGCGAAGCAGGCGGCGTAGCTGCCCGTGCCTGCGCGGAAGGCCAGGAAGAACACGCCGGTGGCCAGGATCGCCACCATCATGCCCCCAAGGATCACCCACCGGCGCGTGCGCAACAGCTGGCTCAGCAGCCCGGTGCCGAGGTCGCCAGCGGTGATGCCGACCTGGAAGAGGGTGAAGGCGGTGGTGAGCCTCCAGGTGCTGATGCCATGCCCGGCGGCCAGCTCGGGCGAAAGGGTGATGAGCAGGCCCACACTGTACCAGATGGGCACGCCCATGGCGATGCAGGCCAGGTAGCGCAGGGTGCGGTGCGGGCTGCCGAACAAGTGCCCGAAGGAGCCGCGGCGCACATCGGCGGCCGACGTGCGCCTGAACATGGCGGTCTCCATGCTGCGCATGCGGAACAACAGCAACAGCAGGCCCGCCGCCCCGGCCACCGCGAAGGCCGTGCGCCAGTGCAGCAGGTCGCCGGCCAGGCCCGCGCACACCGCCCCGAAGGCGCCGAGCGTGGCCACCAGCACGGTGCCATGGCCGCGTTTCTCCTTCGTCATGCTCTCGGCCACGAGCGTAACGCCCGCGCCCAGCTCGCCTGCCAGGCCCACGCCCGCAAGG
Organism: Flavobacteriales bacterium; assembly: GCA_044226515.1. Taxonomy (GTDB): domain Bacteria; phylum Bacteroidota; class Bacteroidia; order Flavobacteriales_F; family PHOS-HE28; genus PHOS-HE28. The sequence continues at coordinate 37,163 of JBGAGX010000006.1, forward strand.
AAGCGGATCACCGCATAGGCATCCACGTCGTGCACGAAGGCGTTCGCGAGGTTGGCGGCCGAGTAGAGCAGGATGCTGCCGAAGAGCACCGCCACACGCCCCCGGCGGTCACCGATGATGCCCGTGAGGATGCCGCCCACCATCATGCCGGCCATCTGCAACGCCAGCAGCCGCTCGCCCTCGGCCTTCAACACGGCACCTTCAAGTCCCAGCTCGGTGAGGCTGGGGATGCGGTAGATGTTGAAGAGGAAGAGGTCGAAGGCGTCCACGAAGAAGCCCAGCCCCGCGGCCAGCACGGCGCGGTTCAGCGGGTTGGTGTGGAGCCGCACAGCCGACATCGCCGGCAAGTTTAGCCGGTGTACCGGCGCCCCCCTGAGGTGAGCTTGGTCATTCAAGCATGGGCAAACGGAAGCGATCTTGCATCGGAAATGCTCCCCATGCTCCGCACACCCGCCTTCCTGCTCCTGCTCATCGCACGATCCGCTTCGGCGCAATGCACCATGGACCAGGTGCAGGACCAATGGAACGGCGGCACCAGCGAGCGCAACCTGCCCGGCTACTCCGAATGGCAATCGTTCACGGCCGGTGAGAGCGGCGCGCTGTGCGAGGTGGACCTGCTCTTCTGCAACATCAATGTCCCCGTGATCGGTACCGGAACCTTGAACGTGTTCGCGGGTGAAGGCACCGCCGGTACGCTCCTGGCCACGCAGCCGGTTTCCGTGAACGGCTCCGCCACACCGTTGAACCTGCCGTTCTGGGCGCAATGGTCGTTGGCCAACGGCCCGCAGCTCGAGATGGATTCGGTCTACACCGTGCAGTTCGTGCCCACACTGGGCGGCGGGCTGCCCGATCCCTACCTCATCCAGATCCAGCTGCCTGGGAGCTATGCCGGTGGACATTGTTACAACCTCGGCACACAGGGCGATCTGGCGTTCCGCACCTTCGCGAGCGCCGTTGCCACGGGGTCGGCCGCGTTGACGGGGCCGGCGCGTTCGGTCGTCTTCCCCGTGCCCGCCCGTGAGCGTGTGTTCCTGCGCATGCCTGCCACGGCCTCACGGTTGGATATCCTTGACGCCAACGGCGCCTTGGTGCGCTCCCTGCGCCCGACCCGCGAACTATCGGACATCGACGTGCAGGACCTAAGGCCGGGCGTTTACATCCTGCGTGCCATCGGACCCTTGGGTTCTGAGCACATGCGGTTCGTGAAGGAGTGAGCGTTCAGGGCACCACCGTCACCACGGTCGGGTCGAAGAACACCGGCCGGGATGGCCCACCGCCGGGGTTGCGCACCACATAGCTGCCAGGTTCCACCCGCCGTTCAAGCAGCACATCGAGCTTGCGCGGTGCGTAGGCGTCATCCACCAGGACCGTATCGGGCAGGGCTGTCCAATCGTTCAATCCGCGCAGGTCGTTCCGGTTCGCCAGGGTGAAGAGCGCAGTGGTGCGCTCCACCATGAGCACGTACGGCCTGACCTCATTGCGGGCGATGGGGGTGAAGCGCAGCCCCACGAGGCGTCGCACCAGGGTCTCGGTGTGATAGCCGCGGTCGTTGTACAGCGCCACGCCCGCACGGTCATAGGTGTGAACAGGCAGGTTGGTGAGGCGCTCGTTCAGCCGGTGCGCCTTCTCGGTGGGCAAGGCGGTGACGAGGTCCGTTGTGCCCGGGCGAAGCAGGAGCCAGGTGAAGGCCACGGCGAAACACACCATCAGGATCTTGAAAAGTGTGCGTCGGAGCATGCTGGGGGCCGTGGGAGGCCGCCGAAATTAGGTCCGCCTCCCGCACATGCGCACCGAACACGACCGCCTGCTTGGCGCCCTCTTCCACGGCTGGGTGGAACTGCTCATCCTGCTGCTGTTGCTCTTCGTGGTGCTCACCCTGTGGGGCTGGGCGAACAACCGCGGGTACCGGCCGGCGGAGCGCGGTCCCAACACGCCCTGGGTGCTGCTGCTGGTGAGCTTCGCGCTGGTGGCGGTGCTGCGCGTCCTGAAGGCGGATTGGCCCGTGGCGCTCACCATCGCCGGTGCGCTCCTCGTCGGCGGGCTCATCGGGCGCGCGGTGCGCGAACGGCCCTTGCTGCTGCCGGCCCTGCTGCTGAGCGTGCTCCTCGCGCTCGGGCATGTGCTCAGCGCACTGGTGCTCGCGGGCACGGGCTTCCTGCTGCTCCTGTTCAACACGCGGCGGGCATGAAGCAACGGCACCAGGCCCCGGTGCACTGGCCGCTGGTGGCGCTGGCCGCGGTGGTGGTGCTGCCGCTGGTGGTGGGGTTGGTGGTGCTGGGACCGTCGCGCGCGCTGCCCATCGCCGCGGCGGCCGTGGGCAACGTGCTCATCGATGGGTTGAACGAGGCGCCGCCCGACCACCGCATCCCGGTGGTGGAGGTGGAGGTGGATGCCGCGGACCTGGAACGCCTCGAGGCCGACCTGCCCTGGAGCGGCGGGGAGACCGTGAAGGCCGCGCTGCTCGACAAGGGCATCCGTTACCCGGCCCGCTTCCGCTACCGCGGGGTCTACGCCACCACCCACTTCCTCGGCGGCAAGCGTTCGTTCCGCCTCAGCCTGAAACGCGGCAACCCCTTCGCGCCGTACCGCCGCCTCAATTTCCTCAACCCGAAGTCGTTCAACATGGTCAACGACCACCTCGCGCTGTGGATCGCCGCGCGCATGGGGGTGCCCGTGCCCTATGACGACTTCGCCTTCGTGCGGGTGAACGGCCGCGATGTGGGCGTGATGGAGGTGGTGGAACAGGTGGACGCCGACTTCGAGCGCAACCGCCACCTCACCGACGGCAAGGTGGCCGTGTTCAAGGGCGACTTCCCGCCGGTGACCGGACGCGAACTGCCCAAGCCCCGCGCCCTGTGGGCCGATCCCGCCAACTGGGAGCATGTGGGCGGCGGCGACAGTGCCCGTGCCCAGGCGCAGCTCACCGCGCTCGTGAACGTGGTGCGCTCCGGGAAGCTCAGCGACGCGGTGCGGCGCGACAGCCTCGCCACGCTCATCGACATCGACGCCTTCCTGCGTTACTACGCCGCGCTGAAGGTGCTCAACACCTGCCACATCGACGACCACCACAACCAATGGCTGGTGCTGAGCCCGCGCACCGGCCGCTTCTACCCCGTGCTGTGGGATGCGCTGATGATGTATCCGCACGCGGGTGAACCCCTGCACCCCGTGCACGATGCGCTCAGCCGGATCATCCTCGCCGACCCGGAGTGGCGCCTCGCACATGACCGCTACGTGCGCGCCGCGATCGATGACCTGCTGCGCAACGACAGGTGGTCGGCCCAGGTGGATGCCGTGGCCGATCGCCTGGGTCCGAGCGTGCTGCGCGACCGCAACAAGTACGGCCAGGTGAGCGCCGAGCCGGCCGACGTGCACCGCTTCAGCTTCGCGCACTGGACGCACAGCCTGGCCTCGCTGCACAACACGGCGCTGGCCTATTGGAAGCGGTATGCCACGGCGGCCCGGCCCGATGCCGAGGTGGCGGTGAACGGCAACACGGCGCAGGTCACCGTACGGGGCGAGAGCGCGCTGCGCGTGGAACTGGAGGTGGACAGCCTGGCGGAGGAGCCGGTGGTGAGCGGCGCGTACCACCAGAGCGGGATCACCAACGCGCCCAGGCCGATGCGCTACGTGGACATCGTGCCCAGGTTGTTGCGGCCCGATAGCACGAACGCCCACCTGCACGCGCCGGAGCGTCCCGCCATCGTCACCATCACCCTGCCGGGCGGAACGATCCGCAAGGCCGACATCGTCCCCGTTCCATGATGGAAGCGAAGGCGGTGCAACGGAAATGGCGCTTCGGGCGCGTGCTGCTGGCCCTGCTGCTGGCCGCCGGGCTGCTGCTGGCGGTGTTCACCTACCTGCCGGAGCAATGGCTCGCGCAGGGCCATCGCCTCGGTCTCTCCCGCGCGGAGCTGTCCCTGTTCACCGGCCTGTTCGACCGCCGTGCGCACGCCGAGCCGCTCGTTCGCCCCGAGACCTACGCGCTCGAACCCACCTTCGACAGCGACCCCTGCCTGTGGCAACATACCGATGCGAAGTGGCATGTGAAGCGCTTCACCGCGGAAGGCTGCGCGGACAGTGTGGAGGTGCGGCGGCTGCGCACGGTGGAGGGAGGCTGGGTGCTGAAGTTCCCCAAGGAGCGCCTGTGCCGCGGCCAGCAGCAGGTGGTGCTGATCCCCGCCGGCGTGGAGCGCATCCGCTCCAAGTACATCGAGCTCCTCGCCACCGACCTGGGGCTCGTATGCCCCGATGTGAGCTTCGTGAAGCTGACGGCCTGCGGACGCGACCTCGGCGTGTTCCTGAAGGAGGAGCGCATCGACGCGGGCTTCCTTGAAAAGCGGCAGCTCACCGACGCGGCTTCCTTCTCCCAGGGCATCGCGGCCGACCGGCCCGACCACCTGTTCCCCGCGTTCGACCGGGACACGCTGGCGCCGGCCCTGGTGCGCGCCGCCGAGCTGGACCTGGGCGCGCGCGCCATGCTCGACCGCAAGGCGGCCGAGGCCGTCCTCTTCCTGATGATGCTCGAGGAACGCCGCGACCTGCTCGATGAGGAAGGCCTCTACGTGTACCGCTGGACCACCGGCGGCATCGTTCCGCTCTACCGGGCACAGCGCGGCGCCGTGTGCCCCCGCCCCGTGCTCGACCTGTTGCTGGGCACCGCCCTGCACGACGACACCGCCGCCTGGGACCGCGTGCGCTCGCAGCTGCTGGCGAAGGAGGCCGTGTGGGCCGAGCGCTGGGCCGCCATGGACAAGGCCTGGCTGCCCGTGCTGCGCGGGGGCATGTCCATGACCGTGGCCCAGGCCGAGGCCGACCGCATCAAGTACACCCTGCTCGACCGCATCCGCCACGGCAACGTCAGCGACTTCTTCGGTCATGCGGAGGCGCCGGTGATCCCGCCGGCGTTCGTCGATCCGGCCGTGCTCGCCGGCATCGAGGCCGCCGGCACCGCGCGCATGGACGTGCTGGACCGCGTGGTGAAGGAGCTGAAGGCCGAGGTGCGCGGCGACACCATCGTGTTCGGCCGCGGCAGTTACACGCTCTCGCGCGACCTCGTGGTGCCGAAGGGGCTCGCGGTGCGGCTGGAGGAAGGCGCCCGTCTCTTCCTGGGGCCGAGCGTGTCGCTCCTGGTGAACGGACCCTTCGATGTGCGCGGCTCGCGCCTGCATCCGGTCTTCATCCGCGCGGCCGATGACGATGCGCCGTTCGGTACCGTGGCCGTGAGCGGCAACGGCACCTTCACCTGCACCCTGCGCGGACTGCGCATCAGCGGTGGGAGCGAGGCCCGCATCAACGGCTTCTACCACAGCGGCATGCTCAGCATCCACCACGCCGACCTGGTGATGGAGCAATGCGAGATCAGTGCGTCGAACGCCGAGGACGCCTTCAACCTGAAGCAGGGGCATGCGCTCATCCGCGATTGCGTGTTCGAGGACGGCCACGCCGACCTGGTGGACCTGGACTTCGTGCAGGGCGAGGTGAGCGGCTGCACCTTCCGCAACGGACGCAGCGACAGCAACGGTGACGGCCTCGACGTGAGCGGCGCGCAGGTGCTCGTGCGCGACTGCCGCTTCATCAAGCTGCTCGACAAGGGCATCAGCGTGGGCGAGGCCAGCCAGGTGCTGGTTCTCAGTAGCCGCTTCGAGGGCAACACGCTCGGCATGGCGGTGAAGGACCTGAGCGTGACCCATGTGGATGGCTGCACGTTCATCGGCAACGCCACGGCCTACGGGGTTTACCGCAAGAAACCGATCCACGGCGGGGCCTACCTCTTCCTCTACGCCAACGAGCTGGTGGACAATGCGCGCGAGCGCGAGGTGGACCAGTACAGCAAGGTGGAGCAGCGTACCGCCGCCGATCCGCAGGTGTGGGCCCGCTTCGGGGTGGGCGCCACCGCACCCGCGGCACCGTGATCAGTTCACCCGGTCGAAGATGGCCGCGCGGTCCTTCGGGCGCTCCGCCACGCGCCAGGCGAAGCCCTTCAGCCGGCGTTCCTCCTCAGGCACCTGGTCCAGCGGGTACAAGGTGGCATCGGGCTGGGTGATGAAGGTGATGCGCTGCACCGTGCCTTCGGCGATGGTCACCACCAGCTTGCTGCAGTCCGCGCGGTTCACGCCGATGATGACCTCCGAACCGTCGCGCAGCTCCTTCGGATGGTACACGGTGCGGCAGGTGCCGGTGGCCTCGATGCGGTGCAGCTCGTTGCCGCGGAAGAGCCCCACCATGTGGGTGCCGGTCACCTGGTCGTGGTGGCTGCTGTCCACCTCGCTCACCAGAAAGGCGTCCTCGTCCACGTACAGGGTGTCGATGCCGCCCTCGCGCAGCTTGATCCGCATGCGGCGCCCGGTGATCTGGTCGGTACCGCTCCACAGGGCCGGCGCGCCCAGCAGGTGGATCACGCTGTCGCCCTGCGCGTAGGTCATGGTGTCGCACACGCCCTGCAGGTCGCGCTTGTAGAAGCGGGCCCCGCGGCGTCCGGTGATGCGGCGTGCACCGCCGCTGTCGCTGGCGGCGAAGAGCGTGTCGGCGTGGAGGAAGAGCGTGTCATCGTCCATGCGCATGGCCAGTTCGGCCCGGAGGGTGACCATGCTGCGGCGCGTGCGTTCGTCGTAGCGGCCATGTCCACCGCTCACCAGCACATGGTTCGCCGTGTCCAGCGCCTCCACATGGCCCCAGGCCTCGCCGAGGCCCGCGGTGCGGTCGTAGGTGAGGGTGTCGCCGCGCAGCTCCTGGCCGTCCTTGAGCAGCACGCGGCCGCTGCGGGTGAAGCGTCCGATGTCCTTGCGCGTGTCGTAGGTGCCGCGCTCGCACCACATGCGGGTGCCACCGCTGATGATGCTGGTGGGCCCGAGGAAGCGCACCACGCCGCTGGTGGTGGTGTAATGCAGGGTGTCCGCGGTGATGGTGCGGTCGGGGCCCTGGAGCACCACATCATCGCTGAAGATGAAGGTGTGCTCGCCGGCGAGGTAGCTGCCGCGCCCGCTGGTGAGGGTGTTGTTCTCCTTGCGGCCCACCAGCGTACCACCACCGGTGTAGGTGGCCGTGCGCCGGCCGATGTCGTAGATCAGGTGCGCGGTGCTCAGGTCCATGTCGCGGTCGCTCAGGTGCACGTCGCCGTCCACCGTGGCCACCCGCTCCTTGCCGCTGTACTGCAGGCGCTGGCCGGTGAGGTTGAGCGTGTCGCCCTGGCGGATGCTGATGCGGCCATAGGCCTCCACCGTCTGGTCCTCGAAGATGTACGCGCTGTCGCAGGCCATCACCGCGCCTTCGTGCTTGAAACGGGCGTTGCCGAGCAGGCGCTGCGCCCCGTTGGCGATGCTGCGGTCGCTGGTCCACTGGTCCGCGCCGAGGATCTCGATTCGCGCACCCCCGGGCTTCACCACCGGCTGGCCATGGAGCGCTGCGGGCAGGAGGAGCAGCAGGAGCAGGGGCGGTCGCACGGCGGACAGGGTCGGTGGCCGCAACGCGATCATCGTGCCGGGCTCACTTCTTGGGCGCCACGGCCTTTGCCTTGCGCACGCGGTGGCGGGCGTTCAGGCCCTGGAGCAGCTGCGGGGTGATGTTCAGCCCCTCGTTGCCCACCCAGATCTGGCCGCCGTCCTGGATGCTGAAGATGTAGTCGAAACCGGCCTGGGCGTTGAACTCCTTCAGGTAGCCCTGGATCTCGTCCGTGATCTCCTGGAGCATCTGGATCTGCATGCGCTCCAGCCGGTCCTGCGACGAGGCCCGCAGCTCCTGGATCTCCTCGGCCCGCTTCTTCAGCTCCGCCTCGTCCGCCTCCAGCTCGGCCTTCGTGCTGTAGGTGTGGTCCTTGGCCATGAGCTCGTTGTAGCGGTCCTGGGCCTTCTGCATCTTGTCCATCAGGGCGCTCTCCAGCTGGCGGCCCTGGTTGGTGAAGGCGGCTTCGCGCTCCTTGACCAGTTCGTAGCGCTCCTGGATGGAGTCCATGTTGAAGTAGGCGATCCGCGCCTCCTTCAGGGCGCCGCTGTCGCGCGAGGCGACGGGCACGACGATGGTGCTGTCCGGCGATGCGGTGACGACCGGTCCGGAGGCGGCGCCCGATGGCGTGCGCAGCAGGGCCCAGCCGGCCAGGGCGGTGAGCACCACGTTCCAGAGGATGAGCGAAGTGCCGAGGGTCTTGTTCATGTCTAATGCGCCGAAGCCTGGCGAAGGCGTAGGGAAAGCGGAACGGCCGCGAAGGTAACGCGGCCGTTCACTGCGCGGGGACCGTTCGCTCAGCGCGCCACCACGAGCTTGCCGTAGCGGGCGCCCTGGGGTGTGGCGATGAGCACCTGGTAGGTGCCCGGGGCCAGGCCCTGCACGTCGACCGTGGCGCGCTTCGCTCCCGCCTGTAGCCGCTGGCCCAGCACGCGCCTGCCGCTGAGGTCGAACACGTTCAGGTCGGTCGCCCGGCCATCGAGCCCGGTGAGGAGCACCTGGTCGGTGGCGGGGTTGGGCATCAGCACCAGCGGTTCGGCATGGCGCTCCGGGATCCCGGCGATCACGTTCAAGCTCACGCACACCGTGTCGTTGGTGAGGTCGTTGTCGTTCGGCCAGCCCGTCCAGGCGCAGAAGGTGCCCGTGGCCGTGTTCTCGGGCAGGAAGGGCGTGCTGAAGAGGAAGAGCACCGAGTCGCCGGGCTGGATCGCCGCACCGCTGTAGGTCTGCGTCACCACGGCGTCGCTGGCGAACCGGTAGTTCACGGGGATGCCGGTGAGCGGCTGGTTGCCGAAGTTCTTCACCCAGGTGCGCACGTTCAGGGGTTGCGACACCTGCATGCCGTCCACGATGCCGAAGAAGCCGGTGCAGCCGGCGTCGGCCACGGGCAGCTGCTCCACGCGCAGCCCCAGGTGGAAGTCGGCGATGTCCTGGTCCCTGTACTCGGCCCACACGCCGCCCAGCACCTCGTAGGCACGCAGGCTGAAGGGCCCCTGGATGTCCTGCGCGATGTTCACGTTCTGACCTTGCATGTACCACTCCACCCACAGCGAGCCCTCGGTGAGGATGAAGGGGTTCGTGAGGGCGTGCACGTGGTCGCCGGCCTGGCCTTGGAGCGCGGGCACGAACACCGAGTCGAGCAGGGTGCCGTGCGTCCCGTCCGGACCATCATCGTCGTACACCTTCATCGTGTAGGCGGCGTTGCCGAAGTTGCTGGTGATGCGCACGGTGGTGCCCGTGATGTGGCAGGGGTAGAAGGGCGGGAACACCTGGGTGCCCACGCCGCCGCCGCCGCCGTTCCACCCGATGCCGATGCCGTCATCGCTGGGACCGGCCCACTGCACGGTGGTGGTGTAGGCCGTGGTGTCGTAGGCGATCACCTCCTGGATCACGGTGTTGTTGCTGGCCACCAGTTCGCCCGGCAGCGGGTCGATGCTCACCGCGTAGCTGTGCGTGCCGGCGGTGCTGGCGCTGAAGGTGCTGTTGAAGGTGACGTACTCGATCTGGCCGGGCGCGAGCGGACCGGCGAGGGCCGAATCCACCAGCACCTGGGTGAAGCCCCGCAGCACCTGCGTGCGCACGGTGAACTGCCCGAGCGGCTGGTTGCCCGAGTTGCGCACGAAGGCGGTGAGGGGCATGGCCGCGCCGTCTTTCTGCACCATCAGCCCCTTGCTGCCCTCGGCCGTCACCCAGTCCACCGTGGCGTCGGTGATGTCGAGCAGGGGCACGGGCGGGTTGTAGTAGCGCACGGCATAGCCCGCCACGGGGAAGGTGCCGTTGAAGGCCTGCAGCCCGATGTCGCCCGTGAGGCTCTCGATGCCGTTCACCGGGCCGTTGCTGCCGCTGAAGCCGGTCTGCGCCTGGTACTGCATGGTGATGGTGCTGTCCAGCTTGCTCACGATGATCTGGAAGCTGTTGCTGCCCGACCAGCCCGGTGCGGTCACGTTCCAGAAGGGCACGTTGATGTAGCTCACCACCAGGCTGTCGAGGTTGTCGTACAGGTAGCACTGGCCGGTGTTGCCCACCCCCGCGAAGTTCAGGTCGGTCATGAACGCCGCGATGTAGTCGTTGGTGGCCCCCGCCTGCGGGATGCTGGGGAAGGGCGCGGCGATGTTGCTGTTGTTGAGCACGATGTAGCCGTTGCTGCCGATCCAGATCTTCTTGGCGTCGTACCAGTAGAAGGGGATGTTGGTGCTGAGCACGAAGGGGCCCACCACGTTGTCGTCGGCCAGGCCCGTCACCAGCGTGCCGGTCTGCGTGATGTCGATCCAGTTGTACACCGGACCTCCGGGTTCGTTGCTGTCCTTCCAGATGTAGCCGTACTGGTCGGGGCCGCCGGTGGCAGCGCTCAGGGCGAAGGGAAGGGCGACAAGGCAGGAGAGGGTAAGGGTCCGGACCATGGGCGGTTGGTTTGGGGACGAAAAGATAGCCACCCGGCGGATCGAACGTCAGAACAGCACCCGGAAGATCAACGCCGTGGGCGGAACGAAGTAGCCGATCGAGCCCGTGGAGCGAGTGTCACGGTCGTACCCGTTACTGGGGTAGCTGGTGTCCTCCGAGGTCGTGCGCACGTGCCCGACCGCGTAGTTCGTCTCCGTGGCCAGTTGCATGTGCTGGTTGAACCTGTACACGATCCCGGCCACCGCAGCGATGCCGAGCTCATCGACCGCCTGCCGCTGCTCCCGGTAGGAGGAGGTGGTGTACGCGTACCGGTACGTCATGGTCGTGCGGTCCAGGTACCCGTCCGCGCCGATGTAGCCCATCCACCGCTTCCCCAACGCGAAGTAGTGCTCGTAACCGATCCCGATGCGGTATTGGACCCGCTCGTTCCTGTTCTCCAGGCTGTCGTTGCTGGTCGACGTGGACGAGTCGAACGCACCGCCGATGTTCATGCGGAGCGCATTGCGGCCGAGGATCCGCCGGTACCCGATCATGTACGGGTAGGGCTGGTAATAGGTGGAGCCGCCGAAGTTGAGGTAGCGTGTCACCAAGGAGCCGACATCCAGCATCACCATGTTCTTCATGGTGCGGTGCGCGGTGTCGGGCTTCACGTCCTGTGCGCGGGCCACGCTGCACCAGGCGAGGGCGGCAAGGAGGAGAAGGCGAAGGCCGGGTCGGAAGGTCATGGCTCAGGGTGTCGGACCACCCGAAGATAGACGGTGCCGATCAGCAGCGGATGCCGGTTCGGGGCAGGCCAAGGGGAGAATACGGAGGGGCGGGACCCGAGGATGGATCACCTGCGTTCACCGCCTGCATGCGGCACACGCCCCACGAGCGCATCAGTTCCTTGGCGCGCGCGGCCTCGGTGGAACCGAAGTCCATGTGGCGGTGCATCGTTGTTCGTGCACCGTTCAGTCACGTTCCCCACGGACAACGGACAACGAACAACAACAACCCCTACAAGCTCATCAGCTCCTTGAACCGCGCGGCCTGGCGGCGGCTCACCTCCACCTCCTCGCCGGTCCTCAGCTTCACCATCAGGCCGCCGCTGAACCAGGGCTGGATGTTGTCCACCCACTTGAGGTTCACGATGTGCTTGCGGTTGGCGCGGAAGAACACGTGCGGGTCGAGCTTCTCTTCCAGCTTGTTGAGGCTGCGCAGCACCAGCGGCTTGTGGTCGTTGAAGCGCACGCGCACGTAGTTGCCCTCGCTCTCGAAGAGGCGCACGTCCTTCAGGGTCACGAACCAGCACTTCTCGCCGTCCTTCAGGAAGATCTGGTCGTCGGCCTTGAGGATGTCGCGCTGCGGCAGGTCGTGCTCGCCCTTGCGGGGAAGCTTGTTCAGCGCGGCCTCGAGCCGCTCGGGGTCGATCGGCTTCATCAGGTAGTCCAGCGCGTTCACCTGGAAGGCGTGCAGGGCATGTTCGTCGTAGGCCGTTACGAAGATCACGTGGGGCGCGTGGTCCAGGCTCTCCAGCAGCTGGAAGCCGTCGCGCCCGGGCATGTTGATGTCCAGGAAGAGCAGGTCGGGCTTCAGTTCGGCGATGCGCTCCTCGGCCTCGTCGGCGTTGGCGGCCTCGCCGACCACCTCCACCTGGTCGTGCTTCTCCAGCAGGGTGGCGAGCTCCTTGCGGGCCAATCGTTCGTCGTCGATGATCAGGGCTTTCATGGTCGATCGTTGTTCGTTGTCGGTCGTTCGTTGTGCATGGTCACATTGCACGCACATCGATGCGCGTTCATTTTTCCTCGGGGATCTCCACTTCCGTCACCACCAGGGGGCCGCGTTGTTCGATGCGCAGGGCGGCCTGCTCGCCGTACAGCAGCTCCAGGCGTCGGCGCGCGTTCTCGAGCCCGATGCCGGTGCCGTTCACCACGCCCTGGGTGTAGGTGCCGCTGTTGGCCACCATCATCACCATGCCGTGCAGGCCGCGGTGCGCGCTGATGCGCACCTCACCGCCCTTGGGCAGGCGGCCGATGCCGTGCTTCACCGCGTTCTCCACCAGCGTTTGCAGCAGCATGGGCGGCACGCCGGCGCGGTTCAGGTCCGGGTCCACGTCGAAGCTCACCTGCAGGCGCTCCTCGAAACGCATGGCCTCCAGCGCCAGGTAGGCCTTCACGATGTCGATCTCCTCGCCCAGGGGCACCGTGCGCCGCTTCACGGTGGTCATGGCGTTGCGCAGGATGGCGCTGAGCTGGGTGATGGCGCGCTTGGCCTGGTCGGGGTTCTCGTCCACCAGCGCCCGGATGCCGTTGAGCGCGTTGAACATGAAGTGCGGGTTGAGCTGGCTGCGCAGGTTGGCGAGCTGGTTCTCGCGGTTGGCCGCCTCCAGCCGCAGGTTGCGGATCTCCTCACGGCGCCCCCGCAGGAAATAGTGGTAGGCGAAGTAGGCCATGGCCCACCCGAACAACAGCACCGCCCAGGTGATGCCCGGCTCCAGCACGTCCACCAGCCGGCCGCTGAACACGGGCCGGTACTCGCGGAGGAACAGGTCGTGCACCACGCCCAGCGCCAGCATGCTCAGGCCGCCGAGCAGCACCGAGGCCAGCACCAGCCGCGGGATCACCCAGCCGATGTTGAGGTCGAGCCACGCCTTCTGCCGGATCTTCGCCCGCAACCAGTGGCTCATGAGCAGGCCGGTCACCGCCCACAGCTCCCAGTACACCAGGCTGCGGCGGGTGAGCTGCCCGTTGGCCCAGCTCCACAGGATGATCACCAGGCCGAACACGCCCCACGCCAGGACCTGCGAGATCCAGTAGCTCACGCGGCGCGAGAGGCGGAAGGGCATGGGGCCAAGTTACCGGCCCGTTCCGGCATGCCCAGGCCGATCACACGAGCGGTGCCCTCCGCTGGCGGGCGGACTATCTTCCCCCCGCCATGAACTTCCTCGGACACCTGTACCTCAGCGGCGAGGACCCCCTGGTGATCGTGGGCAATTTCATGGCCGATGCGGTGAAGGGCCGCGACCTGTCGCGCTACGAGGAGGGGCTGCAGCAGGGCATCCGCCTGCACCGCGCGATCGACGTGTTCACCGACCAGCACCCGATCACCCTGGTGGGGCGCGAACGCCTGCGCGCCACCACCGGCAAGTACGCGGGCGTGGCGCTCGACCTCTTCTACGACCACGTGCTCGCCAGCAACTGGGCGCAGCTGCACCCCGAACCGCTGCCCGACTTCACCGCGCGGATGTACGCGCTGCTGCAGGCCCATGCCCACCACATGCCCGAGCGCACACGCGGCATGCTGCCCTACATGGTGCGCTACGACTGGCTGAACAGCTACGCGCGGATGGACGGCATCGGGCGGGCGTTGGAGGGGCTGTCGCGCCGGGCGCCGGCCGGCGAGGCGCTGGCGGGCGCGGAGAAGGTGCTGGCGCGGTACTACACCGACTACCAGCAGGAGGGACTTGCCTTTCTTCGCCAGATGGAACAACACGTACGGGGGCTCCGGGCATGAAGGACCGTTGGTTGATGCTGATCGGCCTGGCCGGGATCGCGGCCGCCCTGCTGCTGCAGGTGTGGAACGCCCGCCATCCGGCCCGCGACCCCAACGCACCCGCGTGGGCGGTCCCGCTGGTGGACCGTGACCTCAAGGCCATCGCGGCCGACACCCTGCGCGTGCTGGTGTTGCGCGACCCGCTCTCGTGGGAGCGCCGCGGGGCGTTCATCACCGGACTTGAGCACGAGCTGTTGAAACGTTACGCCGCCTGGGCGCACCTGCCCCTGCGGGCCATCCCGGTGGACCATCCGGACACCATGCTCCTGTGGTTGCAGCAGGGCCGGGGCGATGTGTTGGCCGCCCAGGTGGCGGCCGAGGGGCCATGGAAGGGGGCCGTGGCCTTCACCACACCCTACCAGCACGTGGCCCCCCTGCTGGTGGCCTTGCGCAGCGACCCGCTCGTGCCCGCCACGCGCGAACCCATCGACACGGTGGTCGTGAGCCGCTGGTCGCCCTTCGCCTACCGGTCGCTGGACCTGGCCGATGCCGTGGACACGCATGCCGTGGTGCACCGGTCCCTGGCCACGCCCGAGGACCTGCTGGTGGACGTGGTGACAGGGCGGCGACGGGCGGCGGTGGTGAGCGAGGCCTGTGCCGTGACGGAATCACAGCGCTTTCCGCACCTGTCCTTCGGGCCGCGTGTGGGCGAACCCGTGGGGCTGGCCTTCGGCGTGCGCACCAATGCCCGGCACCTGCTCCGCTCGTTGAACGGATGGCTTGCCGATCCGGCCGAGCACGAGTTCGCGCAGGCCTTGATCGGGGCCGTGGAAGGGAACGTGAAGCAACGCGGTGCGCTGACCGGCGTCCGGGTGCGTCCCCTGGCGAGCGACACCATCTCGCCGTTCGACAGCCTCTTCCAACTGCACGCCGACAGCCTCAGCCTCGACTGGCGCCTGCTCGCCGCCGTGGCCTTCAAGGAATCGCGGTTCGACACCAGCGCCGTGAGCAGCCAGGGTGCCGGCGGGCTCATGCAGATGATGCCCGGCACCGCCGAGGCCCTCGGGGTGGAAGGCTCGCAAGGGGTGAGCGGACAGGTGCGTGGCGCGAGCCGCTACCTGGCCGAGCTGGACACCATCTGGCGCGGGTCCGTGCCCGCCGAGGACCAACGCCTCAAGTTCGTGCTGGCCAGCTACAACGCAGGGCCGGGCCACATCAAGGACGCCCAGCGGCTGGCGCGCGAGCTCGGACTCGACCCCAGGCGCTGGGACGGGAGCGTGGAGCGCGCGGTGATGCTGCTGAACAAGCCGCGGTTCTTCCAGCTGCCCTTCGTGCGCAACGGATCGTGCAAAGGCTGGCAGACCTTCCTCTACGTGCGCGAGGTGGGCAGCACCTTCCGCCGGTTCAGGGGCGCGAAGTGAAGGCTTCGTTGGGCCTTCCACCCTGGTCGTCGGGTCCGTCCCGTACCTGCCGGTCCGCCTCCTAACTTGGCGCACCTTGTTCCCCCTCATGGCACGCATCCCCGCCCTTGCGCTTCTCGCGCTGCTCTCCGTTCCGGCCTTCGCCCAACGCGAACACGGCCGCCCGCACGACCTCGCCCCCTGGGAGGTGCCCCTGATCCGCGACTACCGCGAGAGCCGCGCCGGCGCCTCACGCGGCATCACCAGCTTCCCCACGCTGCCGGTGCGCACCATGGCCGAATGGGAGGAGGTGCAGAGCCTCTGCATCGCCTGGACGAGCTACGAGGGCATCCTGAAGCAGATCGTGCGCGCCGCCAAGGAGGAGTGCGAGGTGATCATCGTGTGCACCGACAGCAACGCCGTGATCAGCTACCTCAACAACACCCAGTTCGGTGGTCCGCTCCCCGATCTCAACAACATCACCTTCCTCCAGGGTGACTTCGACAGCATCTGGATGCGCGACTACGGTCCGGAGACCATGTACCTCAACGAAGTGGACAGCCTGGTGCTCATGGACTGGATCTACAACCGTCCGCGTCCGCTGGACGACCTGGTGCCCGACCTGCTCGGCACGGCCAAGGGCATTCCGGTGTTCAGCAGCACCAACGGCCCCAACGACCTGGTGCACACCGGGGGCAACTTCATGGCCGACGGCTTCGGCACCGCGTTCAGCAGCGACCTGGTGATCGACGAGAACGGAGCGGGCGGGCAATACAACCAGACCGTGCACAGCGCGGCCCAGGTGGACCAACTGATGGCGGATTGGATGGGGATCGACCAGTACATCCGCATGCAGACCCTTCCGTACGACGGCATCCACCACATCGACATGCACATGAAGCTGATCGATGAGGAGCGCCTGCTGGTGGGGCAGTTCCCACAGGGCGTGAGCGATGGGCCGCAGATCGAGGCCAACCTGCAGGCCATCACGGCCAACCACAACTCGGTGTTCGGCACGCCCTACGCGTACATCCGCGTTCCGATGCCGCCGAGCACCGGTGGCCAGTACCCGCCCAGCGGCAGCTACCGCACCTACGCCAACAACGTGTTCATCAACCGCACGATCCTGGTGCCGCTGTACCGCACCGAGTACGATACCACCGCCCTGCGCATCCTGCAGGAGAGCCAGCCCGGCTACCGCATCGTGGGCATCGACTGCGACAACAGCGGACAGAACATCATCAGCCAGAGCGGCGCCATCCACTGCATCACCAAGGCGATCGGGGTGAGCGACCCGCTGTTGATCCGCCACCAGGCGCTCCACGATACGTACGACACGCAGAACCCCTACACGGTCACCGCGTACATCCGCCACCGCTCGGGGATCGCGGGGGCCATGCTCCACTGGACCACCGACACCACACAGGCCTACCAGTCGCTGGCCATGAGCGACATCGGCGGCAGCGAATGGAGCGCCGCGATCCCGGCACAGGCCGCGGGCACCGAGGTGTTCTACTACATCGAAGGCACGGCCAGCAGCGGCAAGGTGCAGGTGCGTCCGATCACCGCCCCCGAAGGGTACTGGAACTTCCACGTGCTCGACAACACCGCCGGCATGCCGGGCGCGACCGCCCCGCAGGTGCTGGAGGTGTTCCCGAACCCCACCGCCGGCCAGTGCATGATCGTGCTGGCCCGCAACGGGGTGGACCGCACACGGGTGGAACTGCTCGATGCGCTCGGCCGGCGTGTGGCCTGGCTGAACGAGGGTCTCCTGCCCGGTGATGGCCGCTTCTTCGTGGACCTTTCGCCGCTCGATGCCGGCACGTACTACGTGGTGGCCACGAGCACGGGCGGGCGGAGCGTGCTGCCGTTGGTGAAGCGCTGATCCCTTCCTACTCCACCACGAAGCGCACCACCCGCGGGCGTTCCCCGTTGGCACGCAGCAGGTAGGTGCCGGCCCCCAGACCGCTCACATCGCAGGTGTGCCGGGCAGCCCCGTTGGTGCCGATCCGCATCACCACCCGACCCTGCAGGTCGATCACGTCCACCGTGCGCACGGCCTGGTCCAGGCCCTCGATGGTGAGCAGGTCGCGCGTGGGCACAGGCATCACCGTCAACCCGCCCGGTGCATGCGCCGCAAGCCCGGTGGCGAGCAGCGCCTCATCGCACACGGTGAAGGTGCCCGCTTCAAGCCCGCCGGCGTTCCATACGCGCAGGTAGAGGTCGGTGTTCAGCGGCAGGCCTGTGAACGCCAGGGGCGCGGCGATGTCCGTGAAGCAATCGATGTAGGTGAAGTAGCCGCAGGCCAGGTAGAGGGCGGCGTTCACGCTGCCGGCGGTGCCCGCTTCGATGGTGATCGTGTGGTCGGCGTCGCCACCGGTGTTGAAGGTGTACCACACGTCCTGGATGGTGGCGTAGGGGTCGCACGGCGGGTTCTGCACGGGCGAGGCGTACGAGCAGCTGTTATCGCCCGTGACCGGCACGCAGTTGTTGATGGGCTGTGGGGTGATGCCCAGCGCGCCGGTGCATTCATCGTTGGCGGCGAGCGGGGCGCAGGGCGGGGCGCAGCCCATGGTCAGCGTGAAGGTGCCCGTGGCGCTCTGGTACCCGTGGATCAGCACCAGGTAGTCCTGGCCGGCCACGGTGGGGAAGGAGGTGCTGCTGGTGGTGCCGCAGCCCGCGCCATCATCGTTCCCCGCTGCGCAGGCCAACGCGCCGCATCCGCCGGTGAACACGCTGATCTTGCTGTCGTAGCTCGCCGCGTTGCACAGGCTCATGGTCACATCGTCGCCGTTGCCGGTGAAGGTGTACCACACCCCGTTGGCGGTGATGTCGGCGCCGGCGCAGGTGGGCCCGCCTGACACGATGCCGTTCACCGTGCTTCCGTTCACCGCGTCGCCGCAGGTGATGGGCAGGGCGTCGGTGCACAGGGCGTTCATGGCGGGAGGCGTGGCGAGCGTGGTGAAGCTGAGCAGGGCGGGGCCGCTCGTCCCGTTGCTGCACGCCTCGCTCACGTACACGTCATAGTCGGTCCCGGCGGTCAGCGCGGAAATGTTCACCGGTGGACCGTCCACTCCGCTGGTGCCGGTGATCACCGTGCCGGTGCCGGGGGTGAAGCCCGCAGGCCCGTACTCCAGCGTGAAGGTCACGGCGTTCACGCTCGTCCAGTAGATGTCGGCCTCGTCGTCGGTGGCCAAGGCCTGCAGGGCCAGCGGCCCCGGGCATTCGTCGCAGGAGGCGGTGATGGTGAACGCGCCGGTCTCCCCGTTGTAGCCCTGCACCAGGATGTAGTAGCTGTCGTTGGCGGTGGCCGAGAAGGTGACAGCGCTCTGGTAGCCGCAGTCATCATCGTTGCCGCCCACGCAGGTCAGCAGGCCGCAGCTGCCGGAGTACACGTTGAGCTTGGTGTCGAAGTCGGCGCCGGTGCAGGTGGATACGGTGATGCCGCCGGTGACACCGGAAATGCTGTACCACACCCCCGGTGCCGATACGCTCGTGCCGCAGTCGGCCACCGCATCGGGCTGGGCGAACTCCGTGCTGGCGTTCAGCGTGTCGCCGCAGGTCAGCGGGGTGGCGTTCGCGCAGGCATCGTTCGGCACGAAGGGCGTGCCCGTGGTGTTCACCGGCCAGGGACCCGTGAACGGCGAGGTGGCGCCGCCGCCGCAGTCGAGCGTCACGTACACGTCGTAGTCCGTGCCGGTGGTGAGCCCGGTGAAGGTGACGGGCAGGGTGGTGGTGCCGATGGTGCCGCTGATCGCCGTGCCCGAGCCCGGTGCGAAGCCGGCCGGACCAAGCTCCACCGTGAAGGCCGTGCCGTTCGTGCCCTCGCTCCAGTCCACGCTCACCGTGGAATCGGTGGCGGTGAGGGTGGGCAGGGCGTTCGGACAGGTGTGGAACAGCAGGTCCCAGGTGAAGCCCTGGTTGCTCCAGCGGTTGTCCCACTCGATGAAGTAGAGGTTGCCGGGCGTGACGGCGACGTTGGCGAGCAGGCTGTTGCCCGGCGGGTAGCCCGTGGGGCATCCGTCGTCGTCGCCGTCGATCGGGATCAGGAACGCGCCGCAGCTGCCGGTGTGCACCCACACCCGGGTGTCGCGCACGCCATCGCCGCAGCTCGTCACCGTGATGTACCCCGGATCGTTGGGGTCGAAGGAGTACCAATCGGCGTGCGTGGCATCGGGATGCGTGGCCCCGCCCCCTGTGAAGGGGCCGTCGGCGGCGTAGGTGCCGGGCATCACCAGCACGGCGTTCGTGCACAGGTCGCCTTGGGCGAGGCCGGCGCGCACAAGGAAGGTCGCGATCGTCAGGGTCAGGGTACGGAGCTTCATGCGGGGTCGTGTTGCCGGAAATGTAACGGTTCGGCATAAGCCGGCCGGTGCGCAAGGTCACACCCTTACCGCCCTTTGCGCGTTCGCGCCCGGTCCGGGTCCTCATGGAAGAAGTAGCGCAGGTCCACCGTGAGGTAGCTGCCATCAAGGGTGGTGCGCATTACGGTGGGCAGGTACCGTGCATCGTACCAGGTGAGGTCGGCCGTGGCCATGTCGTTGAAGGGGCGGTGGTAGGTGGCGCCGAGGTAGAAGTAGCCGGCCTTCTCGGTGCGGTACTCCACGCCCACGTTGCCCACCACGCCCGCCAGCAGCCAGTTGTTGCGGTACAGGTAGGCACGGCCCTCCTCGATATCGCTCTGCGCATCGCTGGGGAACATGTCGAGCGAGAAGCCGAGCGCATTGTTCATCCAGGTGCGCTGCCCAAGGCGGATGTACACCATGGCGAGCACAGGCACCTCATAGCCCACGTAGCGGATGCTGCCGGTGCCATCATAGCCGCTGGTGTCGTTCGCGATGCCGAAGTCGTACCGGCGCGTGATCTGGTTGATGCCGGTCTCCAGCGAGATGCTCTTGGTGATGCCGTGCCGCACGACCATGCCGAAGGCGAAGCCGCCCGTGAGCTCCATGCGTCCCTGGAGGTGGTCGGCCTCCACGGAGGTGACCGGGTCGAAGAAACCCAACGGGATCACGGGCTTGGCCTGCAGGCCGAAGGTGGTGACGCCCAGCTGGGCCTGTGCCGGCCGGGAAAGGAAGGGCAGGAGAGCGATGAAGGCGAGGGCCGCAGCGGTCAGCGATCGCGGCCGCCGTCGGCGAGGTCGTTGCGGCGGGCCGGGGCGTTCACCATGATCCGCTGCCCTACGCGCAACCGCGTCCGCCGGGAAATGCCATTGAGTTCGCACAGGGCTTCGAGGGGGATGCCGTAGCGTTCGGCGATGCCGTAAAGATGCTCACCTTTTCCCACGGTGTGGAAGCGGGTGCCCAGCGGATAGGCGGCGAAGCTCCAACGGGTGCGCTTCAGCACCAGCGTGTCGCAGAGCAGTTCACCGTCGTTGAGCGCGATGAGGTGCCCAGGGTCGATGGGCACGCCCTTGAAGCGCACTTCGAAGTGCAGGTGGCTGCCGGTGCTGTGGCCGCTGCTGCCACCAAGGCCTACGAGGCTGCCGGCGTCCACCACATCGCCGCTCTTCACCTTCAAGCGGTGCAGGTGGGCGTAGTAGGTCTCCAGGCCGTTGTAGTGACGCACCACCACCAGGCGACCGAAGCCTCCGAAGGTGCCGGCGAAACGCACCACGCCGGGAAAGGCGCTCCGCACCGGGTCGCCCACCTGGAGGTCGAGGTCCACGCCGTTGTGCGGCCTGCCATCGCGCCAGCCGAAGCGGCTCGTGAGCACCGGAGGCACCGGCATGTGGAAGCCGCAGATGCCTTCCGTGAGCTTCACCAGCACCAGCGTGTCCTTGGCCGATAGATCAGGCCCGTACGCGTTGGGGTTGGTGGTGTTCCAGGTGCCGTAGAGCTCATTGCCGGGCTCCAGGTTCGTGCGCGACCACGCCAGCACGCCGGCCGCGTCGACCGAGGCCTGGGTGGGCATGTTCATGGCGTACAGGTTGATCTCGTTGATGAGCGCGTAAGGCACGGTGTCCAGCTCGAACAGGGAATCGATCAGGAGCACCATCTGGTCCGTGTCCATGGAGCGGATGCGCTGGAAGAGCCGCAGGTCGCGGATGAGGTCGGCGGGAGCGGGGTCCATCGCGCAGAGCGAATCGAGCAGGTCCGCCAGCCGCTCATCGCTCAGGGCCTCGTCGGCCTCCAGCAGCTTCTCGTCACCGTACACCACGAGGGCTGACACCGTGTCCGTGCGCGTGGTATCGGCACCACCTGCGGCGGCCTGCGCCAACGCCCATGGGAACAGGGCCGGCAGTGCGGCGAGCAGGGCCCGCTGCAGCATGGCGAGGATCGGCGATGACCGTTGGCGCATCGGTGTTCGCGGTTTTCCGCCCCGTGTACGCGGAAAAGGTCGCCGAAGATACCCGGCAGCGTTCCGCAGGCCCGTCGATCCGACCAAGGGCCTTGGGATCCCGATGAGCCTCAGGATCAGGGGGGTGGACTAGTCCTCGTGCCAGGTGGTCACATCGGGAAGGGCCTTCCGGTAGCCCTTCGGCCATTCCACCGCGGGGTAGCCCATGTAGAACAGGCCCATGCACCGGTCGCCCTCGGCCAGGCCCAGGAAGCGCCGCATGCCGTCGCCGGTCACCACGGCGCCGGTGCCCCAGAAGCCGCCCAGCCCGTAGGCGGTGCAGGTGAGGTGCATGTTCTGCACGGCGCAGGCCATGGCCAGCTGCTCCTCCAACTCGCTGATCTTCCCCTTCGGGTCGCGCGCAAGGCCGAGGGCCACCACCACGGAGCTCTGCAGGGGGCGTTGGGTGGCGTTCTCGTACTTCCGCTGCATGAACTTCTCGGGCGGGGTGATCCGCATGTACTCCTCGCCCATGAAGGCCGAGAGCCGCTGCCGGGCCGTTCCGGTGAACACGTGGAAGCGCCAGGGCTGGGTCATGCCGTGGTTCGGGGCCCAGGTGCCGTTCCCCAGCACGCGCTCGATGATGTCACGGTGCACCGCCCGGTCGCTGTAGTCCTTGGGGTACACGGTCCGCCGGTCGCGGATGATGTCGGTGAGTTCGCTCACGCTGTAGCGCATGGGAGGGCTGGAAAGGTTGACGAAGGCCGCGAAAATATCCCGGACCGGCCCTTATCTTGACCGGCATAACCCGCTTTCCCATGAAAAGAAACTACGCTCTTCCGATGCTCTCCATGGTCCTTGCGCTTCCCCTGGCGGCGCAGACCCTCAACGATGGCACCACCTCGTTCCAGCCGGGTGAGAGCTTCATGCAGCACTACAGCATCTACGTGGCGCCCGGCAGCGCGGGTGCGAACCAGACCTGGGACCTGTCCGCCCTGACCAGCGACAGCACCGCGGTCGCCTCGTACGTGCCCCCGCAATCCACCGCCAACTACAGCAGCTTCACCACGGCCACCGCGGCGCAGAGCTTGGGCGGCAGTGACTACACCTACTTCAAGTGCAACAGCTCCGGCGTGGAACTGCTCGGGGTGAACTCCGGGACCGACCTCATCATCTACCAGAACAGCGAGCGCATCATGGCCTATCCCTGTGCGTACAACACGCAATGGGTGGACGCGTTCAGCTCCTCCTTCACCATCTCGGGCTTCGCCATCACCCGCAGCGGCAACATCAGCGGCAACGCCGACGGGTACGGCAGCGTGATCATGCCCTACGGAACGGTGAGCAACATCCTGCGGGTGAAGACCACCGAGATCTACTCCGATGTCACCCCCTTCGGCAACATCGACTACAATTTCGTCTCCTACTACTACTACAAGCCCGGCCTGCACACGCCGGTGGCCGGTGTGCGCGATTACACCGTCACCACGCTGGGTTCGCCCTCGCAGGTGCAGTCCGCCGACTACGTGGACCAGAGCGCCGTGGGCATGGAGGAGGCCCTGCGCTATGAGATCGGGGTGGACGTGTTCCCGAACCCCGCCCGCGACAACGTGAGCGTGGTGTTCGGTGCCGATGGCAGCCAGGGCCTGCGCCTGGAGGTGATCGACCTCACCGGAAAGGTGGTGGTGCGCCAGGACCTCGGCAAGCGTTCCGCCGGCATCCAGCGGCAGGACATCGACATCGCCGGCCTGGCCGCCGGACTGTACAACGTGCACATCACCGATGGCCTCGGCGGCCATGGCGTGAAGCGCCTTGTGGTGGAGTGACCCTTTTCCATCGACCCGAAAAAGCCCTTCGCGCAGGCGAAGGGCTTTTTCGTGGGGTACAGGCAGCGCGAGCGATCTTCGCCCCATCTTCGTTCCACACCCTGATCCATCCTCCATGCTTTCACGCACCACCCTTTCCGCCCTCCTGCTCACCTCGGCCGCCGGTGCCCTGGCACAGCCCACCCTCACCGAGGCGAACAACGCGCCCATGGCCGGGGAGCTGTACACCGGCATCTCCAAGAGCACGGCCGATTCCATCCTCACCAGCCCCGGCGCGAACGAGACCTACGGCTGCTGGATGCTGCTCCAGGCTGCGGTGCGCGACCAGCACTATGATGATCCCGCGGTGACGCCGACCAGCGCCACCATCCCCGCCGCCACCATGCTCGGCACCGATGGCGGCTCCGACACCCTGTTCTGGAGCTCCGATGCCAACGGCCTCTACCTCGAAGGGGAGCGCACCGGCATCGGCACCTTCGCCTACTCCGATGCCGTGAAGGAGCTGGCCTACCCGCTCACCTTCGGAACCAACTGGACCGATGCCGGCTCCGCCACCTTCACCACCTTCGGGCTCAATGTGGTGCGCACGGTGAGCCTGGTGGGGTCCGGAAGCGGATACGGCACGCTGGAGCTGCCGGCGCTCGCCATCGATAACGTGCTGCGTGTGAGCGTGGCCAAGACCACCTTCGACCAGGGCGGCATCGCCAACATCGAGCGCCGCTCGCACATCACCTACTTCTTCGTGGACACGCTGCACATCCCCGTGCTGAAGCTCCAGAGCGACTCGGTGAGCATCTCGGGCGGCGCCTGGTCGGTCACCTACATCAACGAGTGGCTGTACGGTCAAGGTGAGGTGGGCATGGCCGACCTCGACCCCGCCGATGTGCACTTCACCTGCTACCCGAACCCCGCCACCGAGGTGCTGAACCTGCCCCTTACCGTGAACGGCACCGGCACCTGCGAGGTGCTCGATGCCGCCGGTCGTGTGGTGATGGGCCGCACGCTCGCCGCGAACGGACCGCACAGCCTGCCGGTGAGCACCCTGCCCTCCGGGGCCTATACGCTGCGCCTGGTGGACGATGAAGGTCTGCATACCACGCGTTTCCAGGTGGTGCGCTGAGCGCCGACGGACCTGCACGGAAGCCCCGGGGTGCACCTCGGGGCTTCTTCGTTCAGTGCCGAACAGCCCGCCTGTGTGCGACGTTACCTTGCGCACATGCTGGGCCACCGCTTCGCGAAGTACATCCCGCCCCAGGACGACCGCTCGCCCTTCGAACGGTTGCTGCCCCTGTTCCTGGAGATGCTCACGCACACCAGCGGCGATGTGGAGGAGGCCCTGGACTGGATGGACGAGCTGAACAAGGAGCACGGGTTCTACAGCAAGGATTACGGGCGCAAGGAGTTCGAGGCCGACCTGCGCAAGCACGGCCTGATCGGCAGGCCCACGAAGGGAGGGAAGGCCCCGCTCACCGGCAAGGCCGAGAAGCTGATCCGCGAGCGCGCGCTCGACCAGGTCTTCGGCAAGCTGAAGAAGGTGGACCGCGGGAACCATGCGCTGCGCCGCACCGGCCAGGGCGACGAGCCCACCAGCGACCGGCGCAGCTACCGCTTCGGCGACCGCATCGAGCAGGTGGCCATGAGCGACAGCATCCGCAACGCCCAGCAGCGCGGACTCGATGAGCTGCGGCTCAGCGAGGACGACCTGGAGGTGATCGAGACCGAGCACCAGAGCGCCTGCGCCACCGTGCTCATGATCGACATCAGCCACAGCATGATCCTCTATGGCGAGGACCGCATCACCCCCGCCAAGAAGGTGGCCATGGCCCTCGCCGAGCTCATTAAGCGGCGCTACCCGAAGGACACGCTCGATATCGTGGTGTTCGGCAACGACGCGTGGCAGGTGAGCTTGAAGGACCTGCCCTACCTGCAGGTGGGCCCCTTCCACACCAACACCGTGGCCGGGCTCGAGCTCGCCATGGACATCCTGCGCCGCCGCAAGGTGCGCAACCGCCGCATCGTGATGATCACCGACGGCAAGCCCAGTTGCATCAAGCGCGACGGCGAGTACTACATGAACAGCTTCGGGCTCGACGACTTCATCGTGGCCCGCACGCTCGATGCCGCCGTGCGCGCGCGCAAGGCCGGCATCCCCATCACCACCTTCATGATCGCGCGCGACAACTACCTCCAGCGCTTCATCGAGAAGTTCACCGAGGCCAACCAGGGCCGCGCCTTCTACACCGGCCTGCAAGGGCTCGCTGACATGGTGTTCCGCGACCACACCACCAACCGCAAAGCCTCCTGACCCCAGGGTGCATCATGAAGCGCCCTCACCACCAAGCAAGATGAACCATCCTGCCATCACCACCCTCGGCGAACTGAAGAAGAGCGGATACCGCCCGCGCAGCGTGAAGGAGGAGCTCCGCGCCAACCTCATCGCTCGGATCGAGGCGAAGCAGCCGCTGTTCGAAGGCATCCACGGCTACGAGCACACCGTGGTGCCCGCATTGGAACGCGCCATCCTCGCCGGTCACAGCATCAACCTGCTGGGTCTCCGCGGGCAGGCCAAGACGCGCATGGCCCGCTCCCTGGTGCTGCTGCTGGACGAGTGGATGCCCGTGGTGGCCGGCAGCGAGATCAACGACGACCCGCTCGCGCCGATCTCGCGCTACGCGAAGGACCAGCTGGCCATCCACGGCGACAACACGCCGGTCGCGTGGGTGCATCGCAACGACCGGTACACCGAGAAGCTCGCCACGCCCGACGTCACCGTGGCCGATCTGATCGGCGACAGCGACCCCATCAAGGCCGCCAACCTGAAGCTCGACTACAGCGACGAGCGCGTGATCCACTTCGGCCTGGTGCCCCGCAGCCACCGCGGCATCTTCGTGATCAACGAGCTGCCCGATCTGCAGCCCCGCATCCAGGTGGCGCTCTTCAACATCCTGCAGGAGGGCGATGTACAGATCCGCGGCTTCAAGCTACGCCTGCCGCTCGACATCCAGTTCGTGTTCACGGCCAACCCCGAGGACTACACCAACCGCGGCGCCATCATCACCCCGCTGAAGGACCGCATCCAAAGCCAGATCCTCACGCACTACCCGCCCACCATCGAGCTCGGCATGCGCATCACCGCGCAGGAGGTGCGGTCCCCGCAGGAGCAGACGAAGCGTGTGCGCATGCCCGACCTCATCCGCGTGCTCATCGAGCGCATCGCCCTGGAGGCGCGCGACAGCGAGTACGTGGACCGCAAGAGCGGCGTGAGCGCGCGCCTCACCATCAGCGCGCTGGAGAGCGTGATCAGCGCGGCCGAGCTGCGCGCCCTACGCAACGGCGAGGAGCGCACCGTGGCCCGCATCGCCGACCTGCAGGCGGTGATCCCCGCCATCACAGGCAAGATCGAACTGGTGTACGAGGGCGAGCAGGAGGGGCCCGAGAAGGTGGCGCAGCACCTGCTGGGCCTGGCCGTGCGGAACGTCTTCGCCGGGCTGTTCCCCGACCCCGTGAAGGCGCGCAAGCAGAAGCAACGTCCCGATCCCTACGCCGCCATCGTGGGGCACTTCGATGGCAACGCCTGCGACCTGCTGCTCGATGCACCGGCCAAGGAGTACCGCTCGGCGCTCCGGGCGGTTCCCGGCCTGCTCGATCTCGTCGAGGCCCATCACGCCTACCTCGATGAGGAGGAGCGCACGCTGTGGGCCGAGTTCGTGCTGCACGGGCTCGCCGAGCACAGCCGCATCGGTCGCAGCACCCTGGTGGACAAGGTGAGCTTCAGCGACCTGTTCAACAGCATGCTCGGCCTGGGCGGTGGGGATGAGCCCGAAGCGGCTGATGAGGGACAGGGCTGAGCGGGACGGTGCACCGTTCCCCCGCTGGATGGTGTGGGCGCTCGGCGGACTTACGCTGCTCGTCTTCGGCATCGGGGGCGCGCTGCTCATCAACCTGGTGCAGGGCCGCGACCTGCACGCGGTGGTACTGGGCCCATGGCATTGGACCGAACAGGCGGCGCTGGGCACGGGGGCGGGCTTGGTCATCGGCTTCGCAGCACGCGCCCTGGTGCGTACGCCGTGGATGCGCGAGGTCGATGAGCGCTTCGCCCGGCGCATCGGGGCCCGGGTGTGTACCGCGACCGATGCGGTCTTCCTCTCGGTATGCGCTGGGGTGGGCGAGGAGCTCTTCTTCCGGGGCGCGTTGCAGCACTGGCTGGGCATCGTGTCCACGGCGGTGCTTTTCGTCGCCATCCACGGGTACCTCGATCCGCGTGAACGACGCATGCTCGCCTACGGCGGACTGCTCACCGTGGGCATGGTGGGGATCGGTGCCGTGGCGGAACACACCGGGCTGCTGGCGGCCATGATCGCCCACACGGTGATCGACCTCGTGCTCTTCGATCAGCTGCGACGCACAGCCATGCGGTCGCGTGCCGCCGCTCCCGGTCAGCGGCCGGGGTACTTGTGAGGATCGCTGTTCTCCTCGTCGATGTCGGTCTTCACCTTGTGGATGCGCTTGCCGATCAGCGCCAGTTCGCGGTGTCCATGGGCCACCAGCCATTGGAACGCGTCCTCATCGCCGTCGCCGGTCAGGGCCAGTTGATGCAGCACGTGCAGGCCGCTGCGGTCCAACCACTCCAAGGCCTCCTTGTCGCCTTCCACGCCGCGGATCACGGCCATCAGGTGGGCGTGGTCGTTCTTCATCAGCCACTGGCGGGCGTCCTGCTTGTGATGCAGGGCGTAGGTGAAGATGCCCAGCTCGGGGTATCCGTTCCGGGTCAGCCAGTCGCGCAGGCCCACATGGCCCGAGATCGCCTCCCCCCAGGCCAGCAGCACTTTCGCGGGATACTCAAGCCGCATGGTCGTTGATGCAAAGGTAGACCCGCCGTGCGGCGGAGCGGGTATCTTCGCCGCATGGGCCGGGTATCGCGAGCGGGTCTGTGGCGCATGGCGCTGCTGTCGCTTTGCGTTCCGCTCGCGGCCGCATGCGCCGCGCAACAGGCGCCTGGCAAGGCCGAGCTGAAGGCCAGGGCGCTGCTGGAGAAGGGCAAGGTGTACAAGGCGATCGCCCAATGCAACGACCACCTGGACCGTGGGACCGTTGACCCCGGATGCTACGTGGTGCGTGCGGAGGCGTACAACCGGATCGGTGAGCACCTGAAGGCCGAGGCCGATGCACGGCGCGCGCTGGGCCATTCCCCTTCCGCCGATGCCGCGCTGCTGCAGCTCGGCATCGCCGAACAAGGCCTGGGACGCAACGACAGCGCCCTGGTGCACCTGCAACGCGCCACCATGTCCGCGGCCTCCTCCTCGGCCTGGTTCCACCTGGCGCTCACGCACCAGCAGATCCATGAGCCGCGTGCCGCCCTGGACGACCTGCAGCGCATGGATGTGCCCAATGCGCCGTTGGAGGATCGGGTACGGGTGCACCGGCTGCGCGGCGAGTGCCTCGCCGAGGTGGGCGACACCGCCGCGGCGCGCATGGCCTACGATACGTCCCTTGCCCTCGCGCCCCGTGACCCGGTCACCTGGAACAGCCGGGGCTTCCACCGGTTCGCCGCCTTCGGGGAATATTCCCGGGCCGTGCAGGACTATGACATGGCCGTGAAGCTCAACCCCAACTACAGCTACGCCTTCAACAACCGGGGATGGAGCCTGTACAAGCTGGGCGACGTGGAGAAGGCGTTGAAGAACATCGACCTGGCACTGCGCAAGAAGCCCACGAACGCCTTCGCCTACCGGAACCTCGGCATCATCCGCGTGGAACAGGGCGACGTGAAGGAGGGCTGCAACACCCTGCGGAAGGCCTTGGAGCTGGGCTATACCGAGCTCTACGGACCGGATGTGGAGGAACTCGTGGAGCGGTCCTGCCCCCAGGTGCCCGCGTCGCCCAAGCCGGCACCTCCGCCACCATCGAACGCACCGGGCAACACCCCACCGACCCGGACCAACGCCCCCTGACGCATGACCATCCCTCCGCCCAGCATGCTCCGCAATGATGCCCTCAAGGGCATGGTGATCGTGGTGACCGGTGGTGGTACCGGGCTTGGGCGCAGCATGGCGCGCTGTTTCCTCTCCCTGGGAGCCCATGTGGTGATCACCAGCCGGAAACAGGACGTGCTCGACAAGGCGGCGTCCGAGCTCGCGGCCGAGACCGGGGGAGAGGTGCTGGCCGTGGCCTGTGACGTGCGCAAGTACCTGGAGGTGGAGCAGCTTGTGGAGAAGGCCGTGGCCCGGTTCGGTCGGGTCGATGGCCTGGTGAACAACGCGGCGGGGAACTTCATCAGCCCCACCGAGCGCCTCAGCAGCAAGGCCTTCGAGGTGGTCATCGACATCGTGCTCATGGGCATGGTGAACTGCACCCTGGCGTTCGGAAAGCACTGGATCGCGAAAGGCGAGCGGGACAAGGCCGTGCTCAACATCACCACCACCTATGCCTGGACCGGCAGCGGTTACGTGGTGCCCAGCGCGTGCGCCAAGGCCGGTGTGCTGGCCATGACACGGTCCCTCGCCGTGGAATGGGCGAAGTACGGCATCCGCAGCAACGCCATCGCGCCAGGGCCGTTCCCCACCAAGGGGGCCTGGGACCGCCTGCTCCCGGGCGAGCTCATGGAGCGCTTCAGCCTGGCCAAGCGCGTGCCCCTGGGGCGCATGGGCGAGCACCACGAACTGGCCGATCTGGCCGCCTACCTGATCTCGCCCTTCAGCGGGTACGTGAACGGGGAGGTGGTGACGATCGACGGCGGTGAGTGGCTCAAGGGCGCCGGCCAGTTCAGCCAGCTGGAGGCCGTTGAGCCGGGCATGTGGGATGCCATCGAGTCGATGGTGCGCGGGGTGCGGGGCTCCTGAGCCCGCCTTGTCCTCTGGTATGGTATGTGATACCTTGGGCCTCCAAGCAATCCATCCCACCCCCATGAAGTCCATCGTGACCGTTGCCGCGTTCCTGTTCGCCAGCATGGCGTTCGCCCAGAACGCGGACCCCAAGGCAGCCGAGAAGCAGGCCATCAAGCAAGCCGAACAGCTCAGCGAACGCTGGAAGCTGGACAAGGAAATGGCCGACCAGGTCACCATGCACATGCGTGATGCCAGCCATGAATCGGCCGATCTCCAAGCGCAATGCGCCGCCATCCAGGCGCAGATCGATGCCGTCTACCGGAAGCACCTCGACAGCCTCATGCCCAAGATGACCGCGGAGCAGCAGGCGCTGTATCTCGGCGAAGTGAAGGCCGGCACGCTCCATTTCGGCCCCTGCGCGGCTGGTGGCGCCTGCTCCACCGGCGATGCCAAGGGCTCCAGCGGGTGCACCGACAAGGCCAATGCCGAAGGCAAGGCGGGTGGCTGTTGCGCCGGCGGAAAGGCCCATGGCGAGGCGAAGCCGGAGGAACAGAAGGCCGCTCCCGAGAAGAAGTGAACCGTCCGCTCGGACTCGAACGAAGAAGGGCCGCGATCTCGCGGCCCTTCTTCGTTATCGAGGTGAGGATGGCGGTCAGTCGACCACCACCACCAGGTACTTCGAAACGCTCCAGAACTTGGTGGCGTCGGTGATCACCAGCTTGTCCACCTGCCCTTCAAGCTTGTAGCTGCCGGCGGGGTGGCTCGTTACCACGCTCGCCTTCTTGGCGTTGATCGGCACCTCCAGCACCTGGGTGACATCGATCTGCTTGAAGTAGTCCTTGTTCATCTTCTCCATGTCCAGCTTCTTCACGCTGCCGATGCCGATGAAGCCGCCCTCCTTGGTGAGCACGCCGTTCTTGATGAGCTCCTTCTTGGTGCCCACGCAGTACCAGGCCGTGTTCAGTTCGTTGCGTTGCATGTTCGCCAGCTGGTCCTTGTCCTGGTACATCTGGATCATGCTCGCCAGGGAGGCGTTCGTGCTGGCCAGCTGCTCCTTCAGCGTGGCGATCTCCGAATCGCGCTCGCCAATGGTCTTCTCCAGCTCGTCAATGGTCTTTTGCAGCTCGGCGATCTTGCCGCCCTGGGCCTTGGCATCCTTGCGCATGCGGGCCAGCAGCTTCTTGTTGGCGTCCAGCAGCGAGTCGATCGCGGCCAGGTCGCCGATGATCCGGGTCTCCATGTCGGCACCGCTCTCCACCCCGCCCGGGCCTTTCTGAAGCAGGCCCTGCTTCTCGCGGATGGTGCGCAGGTTCTCGCTGATCCGGTTGAACGCGCCGAACATGTTGTTGATGGTGGAATCCTTCATGCTCGATTCCGCGGAGACCTGTGCGTTGGTATCCTCGAGCTGCTTGTATTGCTCCGATTGAGTGGGGTCTTCCTTGCACGACCACACAAGGGTGGCCACGGCCAGGGCACTGAACAGAATGCGTTTCATCGGTTCTTGGTTAGGTGGAACGGTTCGGGGTGAAAGCGGACTATCATTGCCAAGCCCTTGGCGATCAGTGGGAAAAGCGCACGCACGGGCTTGAACAATGCGCCGTGAAATTACGTAGGAGGGTCTGACACGCCATGATAACGCTCAGTTGCCGCCCCTGCGTGCGTGCCCTGATCCTCGGCATGGCCATGCTGTGCCTGGCATCGGTGGGTGCCCAACCCCCTGGCAGGGGAAGCCTCACCGAGGATTTCCCCGGCATGTCGGCCAAGGAGCGCAGCCGCATCGCGAAGCAGGAGGAGGGGGAGGCGAAGGCCGATACCGCGTACCAGCGGATGATGGCGAGCGGCGAGGTCCTGTTCCAACAGCAGCGGTACGAGGAGGCGTTGGCGGCGTACAAGGAGGCCCGCGCCCGCCGTCCGTACAACGTGTATCCGAAGGTGAAGATCCAGGACCTGGAGGCTTTCCTGGACCAGCGCAGGAAGGCAGAGGAGGCTGCGGCCCCCGCGCCCCTCTCGCCCCCACGCTCCGTGGAGGCGACCGCTCCGCCGCAGAAGGCGCCCGACCGGGATACCAGCACCGTTCAGGTTAGGCAGGAGCCCGAACCCCGTGCCGAGCCCGGCAAGGTCGCCCAGGTGAGGGTGGCGCCCCAAGCGACGAACGCGACGCCCCAGGCCGCCCCCCTCCCCGCACCGAAGCCAGCGCCGGTGCAAGCGGCGGCCGCGCCGCCCCCCTCGAAGGATGGCATGCAGGAGCGTGAGTACAAGGAGGGCAATGCCTTCGTCATGGAGCGAACGGTGACGCAGAACGGGCACGCCACGGTCTACAGGAAGGTGGTCCACAGCTGGGCCACCTACTACTTCATGGATGGAAAGCCCATCGACGAGCGCGTATGGAAGGAACGCTTCGCAGGGCGTTGACCCCGCTCAAGGCATGGCCACCAGCTTCAAGGGCAGGTCCAGCAGGTCCTTGAAGTCCTCGCCGGCCTCCTGCATGTCCAGGTCCCCTTCGTCGTAGACCCACTCCACGCTCACCTCACCGGCCCCCGCCGCGTGGATCTCGTCCAACACCTTCAGCAGGTCGAGCAGGTACTTGGCCGAACTGCTGTTGAAGTAGGTGAGGGCGATCCGTGCCGTGGTGCGCGGGCGAGGCGACCGGGCGTAAGCCTCCACAGCATCGATCAGCGGCATGAAGAACCGGTCCGCGTTCTCGTGGATGGAGCATCCGCGCAGTTCCATGCGGCCTTCGCCGGGGGCGAAGCGCACGTAGGGCGTCTTGTCGGTGGCCGTGCGTTCGAACGCGTCCATGGGCTCGGGGCGAATGTAGGGTTCACCGGCCACCGGGAGCGGGATAGTCCGCATCCTTCTTAACTTCATGACCTTCTTGAGAGCGTAGCGCCATGGCCATCCAGAACATCCTCGTCCCCTACGACTTCTCCGATTGTGCCACCAGCGCCCTGCGGGTGGCCGCCAAGATCGCGCGGATGACGGGGGCGTGCATCGACATCGTGCACCTGTACGAGCAGATGACCGATTTCCACGTGGAGAACCAGCGGATCCGCGAGGACATCGAGGCCAGGCTCGACCGCGTTCCGCAGATGCCCTTCCTGCAGGGGGTGGAGCTGAAGAAGTTCATGCTGCGCCAGATGTCCCTGCCGGAGATGTTCCGCAACGAACGCCTGGCGCGCATGGACCTGGTGGTGATGGGCTCCCACGGTGCGCGCGGCATCAAGGGGGTGGTGGGAAGCAACACCCAGAAGGTGGTGCGCATCGCGCCCATGCCCGTGCTGGTGATCAAGAACAATGTGGAGGACTTCCAGGTGAGCGACCTGGTGTACGCGTCCAACTTCACGCCCACCGACGTGCAGAAATTCGAGGCCTTCCTGCCCGTGATCCGGCTCTTCGACCCGAAAGTGCATCTGCTGAAGGTGAACACCCCCAAGAACTTCGAACGCAGCGAGGACACGTACAAGGCGATCGACGGCTTCCTGCAGCGACACGAGCTGCGGAAGTTCACCACCACCATCTACAACGACCTCAGCATCGAGGAGGGCATCCTCAACTTCGCCCGCGGCATCGATGCCGACATGATCGCCATGGCCACCCACGGCCGAACCGGCTTCTTCCACGTGGTGAACGGAAGCCTCACGGAAGACATCGTCAACCACACCACCTTCCCGGTGCTCAGCGTGAAGCTCTGAGCGATCATCGAAGGGCTTGCATACCTTTACCGAAACACTGCGAGGATGAAGTTCCTGCACAAGCAATACCAGGCCAAGAAGAAGGAGTTCCTGGAGGTGGAGATCGACCGCCCGGCGCGCGTGAAGTTCATGACCGCCATGGACTTCAAGAGGTACAAGAACTGCCGTACCCACAAGTTCTACGGGGGGCTCTTCGAGGAGTCGCCCGTGCGCTTCGTGGTGCCGCACGATGCCGTGTGGTACGTGGTGGTGGAGAAAGGCACCACCGCCGAGCCGAACGAGGTGAACGCCAGCTGCAGGCTGATGCTTCCCAACCGTGCCGTGGTGAGCAGCATCGCGAGCGATGCGCCGCAGCATGTGCGCGAACTTGCCGAGGCCGACGAGCGTTCCTTGATCGGCGACGGCGGCGAGGAGAACGCTTGATCCCACACCGGTCGCCCGCCATCAACGCCAACGACCATGGACATCCGCGCGGACAACGAACGACTGGAACGCATCCTTCTCGGGCAGGCACGACTGATCGGAGAGGTGCATGAACTGCTTGAGGCCGAACAGAAGCGGGACGACCTCCTTCGGGCCATGGTGCTCAGTTCCACGGGGCGCCGCATCAACCGGATCACCAGGCCGGATCCGGAACGCATCTTCCATGCGGACACCATCCGCGCCCTCTGCATCAAGTACCGGCTCCGCTTCCTGGAAGGCGGACGCTACAAAGGGGACCTGCCGCTCCAGGCCATCCATGCGCTCCGCGCCTTGGAACAGCGCGCCGAGGAACCGCTGCGGGGCTTCATGATCATGGCCCCTGCCGAGCGGTTCCGCCTCTGCGATGCCGATGCGGACCCCCTGCTCTTCGTGCCGGTGGGCACCTCGCACTATTACCTCGTGCATCGCTGGGGGGGCGACCTCAGCCCTTGGCGGAGCATCACGGCCTGGCCGTTCCGTTCCCCGGCCACCCTGGCCGCGTGCGTGTTCTCGCTGGCCGTGCTCGCCGCTGCGCTGGCCCCCAACATCATCATCACCCGCGACCCCGAGGCCTCGTGGTGGGGCGGTCACCGCATCCTGTTCCTGTTCTGGAGCAGCGTGATGCTCACCGCGTTCACGGTCTTCAGTTGGTTCGCCTTCCACGGCCGGTTCAGCCGCGATTGCTGGAACAGCCGTACGTTCAACTAGGCGCGATCGCGGCGCACAGGCTGCGGCACCAGCTCGTTCACACGGCACACGCAAACGCTGCGGAACCACCGTTTCAGCTCATCGCGTCCTTCCTGGTCCAGCTTTCGGTACGCCTTCTTCAACTCTTTCATGAAGACGCGACGGTCCGCGAAGCTGATCTTCGCAAGCACCTCCTTGTAGTATTCCACGGTGATGGGCATGGCGCGGGGGTTGTCCTGGGTTCGGATACGCAGGGAGCACCCACCGGGTTTCACTTCGCCGCCGGGGTGTCCTCGAAGAGGAGGGTGGGCGCGAACTCAAGCACGCAGTGCGCGGCCGAACGGGCGCCGCCCTTGGTGGCCGGGGCGAAGCGGGGCAGGGCATACAGGGCCAGCATGATCTGGTCGGCCAGGGACTTGTCGCCCGCGTAGTCCAGGGTGGGCTGTTTCACGTCGCCGTACGGGTTCACGTCGAACTCCACCTTGATCATCTCCGACACCGGAGGGCGCTTCTCCGGCGGCAACGGCTTCACCTTGGCCTTGATCTCGGCCATCACCTGCTCGCCCGTACAACCCTTGCGCGGATCACCGGCGAGTTCCTTGCAAGCGGGATGGGCCGGTGCCACATCCACCTCCGTGGTGCAGGTCCAGGTCATGCGCTCCTCGCCCGGACGGTCGAGGATGGGTGCGGCACTGCTCAAGGGCGCCGCCTTCATCTCCTTCGGTGCGTCCTTCACCACCTTGGGCGGCGGGGTTTGCTGGGCCAGCAGGGCGAACGGAACGGTGGCAAGGAACAGGGCGGCCAGGCGCATGCGGGTTCGGTTTCCGTGAAGGTATGAAATGGGAGGACCCCGCTGACGAAGCGGGGTCCTCGTTCGTGCGGCGAACGCTGAGGGGGATCAGCCGATCTGGATCTCGCGCACGTTGGGCTTCTTGGGAGCCGCCTTCGGGATGGTCACGTTCAACACGCCGTTGGCGTAGTCGGCCTTGATGGCGTCGTGCTGGGTGCCCTCCGGTAGACGAAAACTACGGCTGAAGCTGCTGCGGGTGAACTCGCGGCGCGTGTAGCGCTCGCTCTCCTTCTGCTGCTCGCTCTTGTGCTCGGCGCTGATCGTGAGCACTTCGTCCTCCACGTTCAGCTTCAGGTCCTGACGCTCATAGCCGGGGGCCAGAAGCTCCAGCTTGTAGTCCTCCGCGCGTTCGGTGATGTTCACGCTGGGCATGCTCCGCTTCAGGTCGTCGTGGCCGAAGAACTGGGTGATGTCCCGACCGAAGAACTCGTTCACGAATTCGTTGAAGGGGCTCGTCACGGTGCCTTGCGGGCGGTATTTGGTGATGGTCATGGCGTTGTGTGCTTTGGTTCGCATTGGTGAACGCCGCTCGTCAAGGCGGATACCAGAACGAAAAATGCGCCGTTATGGCACATTGTCTCTCTGAAAGCCGACAATATGGCCGCTATTGACTGAGGAAGATGTACTTGATGGTGCCTTTCTGCGGGTCGGGGGCGGTGCTTGACCGGTTGAACCGGGCACCTTGGGCGGAACGTATGGCCTTCTCGATGACACAGTCCTCGGTGGTGGAACTGGCTGAAGCGTCGAGTTCCGCTTTCTGCACCGCACCGTCGGCCCCCACGGCCACACGCACCACCACCACGCCGCCGCCCCGGCATTGGAAACCCGGCCGGTGGATGCGCACCTCGCTACGGTCCTTCAGGTCGAACTCCACCATGGCCACGCCTTCCACCCGCACAGGCTTGGTCTCCTGTTGCTGCTGGTAGTTCTTCGGGTCCCACCGGCTGGGGTCCAGCTCCGGCATGGTGATGTTCTCCCCCCGGGCGGCGCGCTCCGCTTTCAGGCGTTCGAACTCGGCCTGCTCCATGGCGCGCAGGTCCTCCTCCACATCCTCGGCCATGCGCTGCTGCGCCCGGGCGCTCAGCTGCGGTTCGGTCCGCGTGGCGGTGACGTTGCTGGCGAGCGACTTCACCTCCGCCGGCTCACCGGTGAGCGCCTGTTGTTCCAGGCGGTCGAACTCCTCCTCGGCGATCGGCGGTGCCAACAGCACGTCGAGGGTGGAGCGCTCCCGTTCCTCCGGCCGGCTGCGCAGGTCCTGGAAGGCGAAGTAGAACAGCACCGAGGTATGCAGCAGCAGCGAGCCGATGATGCCCGCCTTGTGGCGGTCGAACCAGTCGAGGAAGCCGGTCATGCGATGCTGCCATGCATGCGCGGGGCCTGAACGGCCGCGCGCAACGCCGGAAAGTTAGCGCGCCCCGCTCACCGCATGCGGATGCGCCAGGCCGCGGGCAGCAGGTTGTTCCACCGGTTGCCCGCACCACGCACGAAGCCGAGACCATGCCCGGCGTGGGTGACACGTCGCCAGGTCCCCGACGGGGCCTCGCCGAGCCGCAGCGCTTCGCCCCGAAGGAAGCTCAAGGCCTGCGCGCGGTCCAGCGGCAGGTCGGCGATGCCTTCCACGGCACCGGCATAGGCAGCGGCCTCGTGCGGAGCCGTGCGCCCGTCGGGCAGGGTGATGCGCCAGGGTGTGCCGGCGGCCACGGTGTGCACATTCGCCACCAGCAGCGCCAGTTCCTTTGCCCAAGCAGGCTGGATGCGGTGCAGCACGCCCTGGTGCAGGAACGTGTCGGGTGCCCCGGAAGGAGCACCGCCACGGGGCTTGTGTTCACCGGGCTTGCGTACCATTCCGATGAAGAAGCCCTCCCCGTTCACGCGGTGCGGAAAGGCGACGGTACCGTGGCGTGTAAGCAGGGCACCGAAGACGGAAAGATCGGGGAGGGGCAGCGGTTCAGCGCCGAGCGTGATCAGGTGCTGGAGCGCGCCATCGTCCTCCGCCTCGCTCCATGTGCACGTGCTGTAGATGAGCACCCCGCCGGGCTCCAGCGCGGCCCACGCCGCATCCAGGATTGTGCGCTGCGTGAGGGCGCATTGCTCCACCAGCTTCGGTGACCATTGCTGCCGCGCGAAGGGATCCTTGCGCATCATGCCTTCGCCGCTGCACGGCGCGTCCACCACGATGAGGTCGAAGAGGGGGCCGAGCGACGCGAATCGTTCCGGGACGTCGCCGGTGATGGTGTGGCCCGGGCGGCCCCACTTCCACAGGTTCTCCATCAAGGCGGGCCGCCGCTTGCGGTCCACCTCGTTGCTCACCAGCCACGAGCCGGGGCTGAGCAGCGCGGCCAGGTGCGTGCTCTTGCCGCCGGGCGCGGCGCACAGGTCAAGCGCGGCGATGTCGCGCCCAGCGAGACCGCTGGCCAGGAAGGCCTGTTCCAGCAACATGCTCGACGCTTCCTGCACGTAGTAGCAGCCGGCATGCAGCAGCGGGTCCAGCGTGAACACCGGGCGTTCGGCGAGGTAGCGGCCCGTGGCGCACCAGGGAATGGGCGTACCTCCGAGCTCCGCGGGTTTCGCGGGGTTCAGGCGGATGCTGACGGGCGACGGCGTGTCGAGCGCGGCGAGGAGCGCATCGGTCTCGGCGCCGAGCTGCGCGCGCAGCCGTTGTTGCAGCGCGTCGGGAACGGGGACCGGTGCGTGGGTGCGGGCCATCAGCCGATCACGGCGGCCGTGTCGCGCATCAGCGTCTCGGCGCGGTCGGGCCCCAGGCTCACCAGCTTCACCGGCACGCCTGTGGCCTCCTCGATCCGGCGGATGTAGGCCTCAAGGCTCGCGGGCAGCGCGCTGTTCACGTTCAGCGCGCCCCAACCGGGCAGCTCGGTGTACACGGGTTCCACCGTGCCCGTGATGTCGTAGGGCATGCGGTCGGTGAGCCTGCCGTTGACCTTGTAGTGGGTGCACAGGCGGATGCTGTCCATGCCGCTGAGCACGTCGGCCTTCATCATGGCGAGCTCGCTGATGCCGTTGACCATCACGGCGTACTTGAGCGCGGGCAGGTCGAGCCAACCGCAGCGGCGCGCGCGGCCGGTGGTGCTGCCGAACTCGTGGCCGGCCTGGCGGATCCGCTCGCCCACCTCGTCGTTGAGCTCGGTGGGGAAGGGGCCGCTGCCCACGCGGGTGCAGTAGGCCTTGAAGATGCCGATCACCCGGCCGATGCGCGTGGGCGGCACGCCCAGGCCCGTGCAGGCGCCGGCGGTGATGGTGTTGCTGCTGGTGACGAAGGGGTAGGTGCCGAAGTCGATGTCGAGCAGGGTGCCCTGCGCGCCCTCGGCCAGCACCTTGCGCCCGACGTTGAGCTGCTCGTCGAGCCAGTGCTCGCTGTCCACCAGGGTGATGGTGCGCAGGCGTTGCACAGCGTCGAGCCATTCGCCCTCGTAGGTCTTCCAGTCGATCACGTGTTCGTACGAGGACAGCAGGCGCTCGTGCTTTCGCACCAGCGTCCGGTAGCGGTCCATCATGTCGGCGCGTTCCAGGTCGCCCACCCGGAAGCCGTTGCGGCCGGTCTTGTCCATGTAGGTGGGACCGATGCCCTTGAGGGTGCTGCCGATCTTCTCCTTGCCCTTCTCGGCCTCGCTGGCGGCATCGAGCGCGCGGTGCGTGGGCAGGATCAGGTGCGCGCGGCGGCCGATGAGCAGCCGGTCGGTGACGTCCACGCCGGCCTTGGCCAGCGCATCCACCTCCTTCAGGAAGATCACGGGGTCGATCACCACGCCATTGCCCACCAGGTTCATCACGCCCTCGCGGAAGATGCCGCTGGGGATGGTGTGGAGCACATGCTTCTTACCGTCGAACAGCAGGGTGTGACCGGCGTTGGGTCCGCCCTGGAAGCGTGCGATGATCGAATAGCCGGGGGTGATGACGTCGACCACCTTGCCCTTGCCCTCGTCGCCCCATTGGGCACCGAGCAGCACGTCCACGCGCGCGCTCATCCGCGGAACTTGGCGATGGCGCCCGGTACGTCGGTCGTGATGGTGAACACCGAGTCGAGCTTGGTGACCACGAAGAGCTGCTTCACGCCCTGCGACAGGCCCGCGAGCACCACGTCGCCGCCGGCGTTGCGGGTGCGGGTGAGCACGTTGATGAGGATGTTGAGCCCCGTGCTGTTCATGTACTGCAGGGCGCTGAGGTCGAGCACCACCGCGGTGTGGCCCTGGCCCAGTTCGCTGTCGAGGGTGGTCATCAGGCTGTCGGCCTGCTGCTGGTCCATCAGGCGGCCGCGCAGGTGGAACACCTTGCAGCCCTGTTCCTCGCTGACCTGCAGTTCGAAGGTGGGTCGGTCGGTCACGGTCATTCGGTCTTGCGTTTCGCCTGGCACGCGGGGCACAGGCCGTAGATGTGCAGGGCGTGGCTCTCCACCTGGAAGCCGAGCACCTCGCCCACGGTGCTGCGGATGGCCTGGATGCGGGGGTCGCAGAACTCCATCACCTTCTCGCAGCCGGTGCAGATCAGGTGGTCGTGCTGGCG
This sequence comes from Flavobacteriales bacterium, assembly GCA_044226515.1. Taxonomy (GTDB): domain Bacteria; phylum Bacteroidota; class Bacteroidia; order Flavobacteriales_F; family PHOS-HE28; genus PHOS-HE28. The sequence continues at coordinate 77,513 of JBGAGX010000006.1, forward strand.
GTAGCTGTACGCCTTCTCGAACTGCGAGCGGTCGCGGCCGAACTGGTGCTTGCGCACGAGCTGGCAGTCGAGCAGCAGGTCCATGGTGTTGTAAAGGGTTGCGCGGCTCACGCGGTACTTCTTCTGCTTCATGCGGGCGTACAGCCGCTCGATGTCGAAGTGCCCGTCGTGGTCGTAGATCTCCGTCAGGATCGCGAAGCGCTCCGGCGTCTTGCGGTGCCCCTTCCGCTCCAGGTAGTCGCTGAAGAGGCGCTGCACGTTCTGGCTGATGTCCGGGGTGGCCATGGCAGGGCGAAGGTAGCGCCGGGAGGGGGAATGGCGGAGGCTGGCTACCGCACCATCACGCGCCCCGTATGCACCCCCTCAGGGGTGGTGAGCTTGATCACATAGGTGCCGCTGCCGAAGCGCGAAAGATCCACCTCCTCGGTGGCCTTGCCTTTGGGACAGGGGCGTTGGACAAGCAGTCGGCCCATGGTGTCGTACACGCTGTAAGCGCTCTCTTCAATGAGCGGGTCGGCGAACTGTATGGTGATGCGGCCGGTGGTGGGGTTGGGGTATACTTTGAAGCTGCGTGGGTTTCTGAGGTCAACTACCGTTGTGATGACGCAAGCGTCGTACACAGCGATTGGGTCAAAAACCGTGTCGCCCACAAAAGCGGGCAGCATGGTGGCACCATCCACGGAAGACAGCGTGAAGCTGCTATCGGTCGGGAAAAGGTCTGACACTTCGGTTGCGTGCCACTGCTCCAAGCAAGGTAAGTGCCCGAGAGAATCCGATTTGAAAATGTACGGCGCTCCGGTCCACCCACCTGGCAGATCACCCTTAACGATGCCGTCGTAGAGAATTCCCCCATCCGCGGATGCCAGCAGGTCCTTGGTCAGATAGGTATATCCATTCGCTCCGGCCGATCGCGTCCATAATGTGTCGCCGTTCTGGTCCGTCTTCATTAGGAAAGGTCGGTAGGCCCGGTTATACCCTTCTATTCCTAGGTTCGCCAGCACCACGTAATTTCCATCTTGGGCCTTCACAATGCTTGACCCCGCACGGGCATACCAAAGGTTGGGGTCACTATCGTAGCCCTTGCACCATTGAACATCGCCTGCCCCATTCAACTTCAGCATGAAAAGCTTGGGATGGTAGCCTGTGGGCAGGGGGGCGAGACTATTCGTTGAGGCAATGCTATCCGTATAACCGGTGACTATGAAGGAACTGTCCGACTCTATCAGGCAGTCGTGTATCATGCCCTTGGGCCGGATGTAGGACTTTAACCAGATGAAGTTCCCGTTGCTATCCAACCGTGTCACCACCGCCCCAGCGGTATCCAAATTAACCCCGGCCAGTAGGTCACCAGAGGGTAGCTCCTTGATGAATTGAAACGTTCCGTGGTTGTCGAAATGCCGGGCCCAGAATGGCACTCCCAAGGAATCGGCCTTCAGAATGAAGTTGGACCCACCCCAAATGATCACGCTCTTGTCGGAAAGGATCTCAAGATCCATCGGTAAACCAATGCAACCACTCGCATTCAGGATGTAGTAACTGGCAGACAAGACCGTGCCTAAGGAGTCCATTCGGCCGATCAAGGGATAGCTCTGAGTGATCACGCCGAAGTTGCCATAGGTACAAGTGTCCTTGTAATACCCCGAGGCATAGTAGAACTCATTGTCCGTCCACTTCTTAATGGACGTCATGTTCAGTAGAGTGTCGCCCCAGTAATAGCTGGACTGGATAACAGTACCCTCCGTGTCAAGCAAGGAAATGCCTGTTCCTGTGGCGCCGACTGCAGCTACTAGATTATGGCTATTCAGTTCAAGAAGGTTCAACTTGAACGAGCCTGTAGCCAGATAGACATTCTCAAACGTCGATTGTGCTTGAGCATTCAAGCTCCATGTGAGCATCGCGAAGAGGGAAACAAGCTTCTTCATAGATCACGAGAGCATACAGGGCCTTGCGGGCCTCTTTCCGCCACTCGAAGATAGGTTCTCCTGTGATGGAGATCCGCCCCTCAATGATCGATCCGCTCCACCATCCGCACGCCCCGCACGCGCCGCAGCTTGTCCATCAGTGAGCGCAGGTGTTCGGCGTCGTGCACGTAGGCCATCACCTTGCCCTCGAAGATGCCGTCGTTGCTCTCGAAGCTGATGGACCGCATGTTCACGTTGTGCTCGTGGCTGATGATGGTGGTGATCTTGTTCACCAGGCCCACGGCGTCGATGCCGCTGAAGGTGATGCCGGCGAGGAACTCAACGCTGTCCTTGCCCTTCCAGCGCGCCTTCACGATGCGGTAGGCGAAGTTGCTCATGAGCTGCACGGCGTTGGGGCAGCTCACGCGGTGGATGCGGATGCCCTCGTGCTCGGTGATGAAGCCGAACACGTCGTCGCCGGGGATGGGGTTGCAGCAGGGGCTCAGCTTGTACTCGATCTTGTGCAGGTCGTCGCCGATGCTGAGGGTGCTGTTGGTCTGCCCGCGCATCTCGCTCACCACCTCCTCCAGGCTCCGTTCCTCCTCCTTGTGTTTCACGCGGGGCAGCACCAGGCGGCCGTTCTTCACGGTGGGCTGGCCCAGCGCGGTGAGGTCGTGTCGGCCGCGGGCGATCTGCCAGTACAGGTCGGTGGGCGAGGTGGCCCGGAAGTGCTCCACCAGGGTGCCGATGTTCTGCACGTCGAACTTGGCGCCCCAGCCGCGCAGCACGCGCTGCACGGTCTCGCGGCCCACCACGGCGAGCTTGCGCTTCTGCTCGCGCAGGGCCACCTTGATCTTCTGCTTGGCACGCGCGGTGACCACGTAGGTGAGCCAGTCCTCCTTGGGCTGCTGCTTCTTGCTGGTGATGATCTCGATCTGGTCGCCGTTGCGCAGGGGCTGGCTCAGGGGCACCAGCTTGTGGTTCACCTTGGCGCCGATGCACTGGCGGCCCACCTGGCTGTGGATGTCGAAGGCGAAGTCGAGCGCGGTGGCGCCGACGGGCAGGTTGCGCATCTCGCCCTTCGGCGTGAAGACCATGATCTCGTCGCTGAAGAGGTTCAGCTTGAAATCGTTCACGAAGTCGAGGGCGCTGCTGCCGGGGTCCTCCAGGATCTCGCGGATCTTGGTGAGCATGGCGTCGAGCGCGTTGGCGTGCGTGTCGTCGTCCTTGTAGCGGTAGTGCGCGGCGAGGCCCATCTCGGCGATCTCGTCCATGCGCTTGCTGCGGATCTGCACCTCCACCCAGCGCCCCCCCGGGCTCATCACGGTGGTGTGCAGGCTCTCGTAGCCGTTGGCCTTTGGGATGCTGATCCAGTCGCGCAGCCGGTCGGGGTTGGGCTGGTAGAAGTCGGTGACGATGCTGTACACCTTCCAGCAGTCGGCCTTCTCGAGCTCCTGCTTCGAGTCCACGATGATGCGGATGGCGAAGACGTCGTAGACCTCCTCGAAGCTCACGTGCTTCTTCAGCATCTTGTTGTAGATGCTGTGGATGCTCTTGGGCCGGCCCTTGACCTCGTAACCGAAGCCCTCGCGGTCGAGCGCCTCGCGGATGGGCAGGGTGAAGCGGCTGATGAAGCGCTTGCGCACGGCCTCGCCCTTCTTCAGCTTCTGGCTGATCTCCTCGTACACCTCGGGTTCCTTGAACTTGAGGCTGAGGTCCTCGAGCTCGGTCTTGATGTTGTACAGGCCCAGGCGGTGGGCGAGGGGCGCGTAGAGGTACAGGGTCTCACTGGCGATCTTCAGCTGCTTGTCGCGCGCCATGCTCTCGAGCGTGCGCATGTTGTGCAGCCGGTCGGCCAGTTTCACCAGGATCACGCGCACGTCCTGCGCCAGGGTGAGCAGCACCTTGCGGAAGTTCTCCGCCTGCATGCTGTCCGTCTGCCACTGCACGGTGCTGATCTTGGTGAGCCCGTCGATGATGGTGGCCACCGTGGGACCGAAGAGGTCGCGCACCTCGTCGAGGGTGAGGTCGGTGTCCTCGACGGTGTCGTGCAGCAGCGCGGCCACCACGCTGGTGGTGCCCAGCCCGATCTCCTCGGCGCAGATGCGCGCCACGGCGATGGGGTGGTAGATGTAGGGCTCGCCGCTCTTGCGCCGCTGGTCCTTGTGGGCCTCCACGGCGATGTTGAAGGCCTTGCGGATGGTGCGCGTGTCCTCGCTGGTGCGCTCGCCGCGCAGGCTCCGCAGCAGACCCTTGTAGCGGGCCACGATCTCCTCCTTCTCCTTCTCCAGGTCGATGACCGGAGCGGCGGGCTGTGCCGTGCTCATGGTCGAAAGTTACGAAGTGAGTCAGGGCTCAGCGGGCCGGCAGCACCTCACCGCGCACCTCCCCGAAGCCGATGCGCACACCTTCCTTCCCGCAGTGGCCGCGCATCACCAAGGTGTCGCCATCCAGGAGGAACTTCCGCTCGGTGCCGTCGTGCAGCTTCAGCGGCTTCGTGCCTTTCCAGGTGAGTTCCAGCAGGCTGCCGTAGCTGTCCTCGGTGTCGCCGCTGATGGTGCCGCTGGCCATCACATCGCCGCAGCGTACGTTGCAGCCGTTCACCGTGTGGTGCGCCAGCTGCTGGGCCATGCTCCAGTACAGGTGCTTGAAGTTGCTGCGGCAGATCAGGGTCTCCTTGCCGTCGGCCGTGGCGATGCTGGCCTCGAGCGCGATGTCGAAATGGCGGTCGCCCTGCTGCTGCAGGTAGGGCAGCACGGGCGGGTCCTGCATGGGGCTCGCCACGCGGAAGGGCTCGAGCGCATCGAGCAGCACCACCCAGGGGCTCATGCTGCTGCCGAAGTTCTTGCCGAGGAAGGGTCCCAGCGGCACGTATTCCCAGGCCTGGATGTCGCGCGCGCTCCAGTCGTTGAAGAGCACCAGGCCCATGATCTTGTCCTCGGCCTCGGCGGTGGTGATGCGGTCGCCGAGCGCGTTGCCCTCGAAGGTGATGAAGGCGACCTCCAGTTCCATGTCCAGCTGGCGCGTGGGCCCGAAGACCGGCACGGCATCGGGCGCTGGCTTGTACTGGCCCATGGGACGGCGGATGGGCGTGCCGCTCACCACGATGCTGCTGGCACGACCGTGGTAGCCCACGGGCAGGTGCAGCCAGTTGGGCATGAGCGCGTTGGCCGGGTCGCGGAACATGCAGCCCACGTTGTAGGCGTGCTGGCGGCTGCTGTAGAAATCGGTGTAGTCGCCGATGTGGCAGGGCAGGTGCAAGGTGCATTGCGCCACCGGCACCAGGGCCTTGGCGCGCAAGGCGGCGTTGTCGCGCAGCACCGCGTTGTCGGGGCGTAGCAGCTGGCTCAGACGTTCGCGCAGGGCGCGGATGCCGCTGCGGCCATGGCGCATCAGCGGGTTCAGGGCGCCGGCCTTGAAGCAGGCCAGGTCGATCCCGAGGTCGTTGAGCAGGCCGGCGTCGGCCAGCATGGCCAGATCGACCACGGTGTCGCCGATGCGTGTGGCGGGGCGCGCGCTGCGGTCGGCGGCGCTGAAGATGCCGAGGGGAAGGTTCTGGATGGGGAAGTCGCTGCCGGCGGGCACGTCGGCCCAGGTGCGCAGCGCAGGGTCGTTGGCGGGGAGGATCATCGGCGCAAAGGTGCGCTTCCGGCGCGAACGGAGCATCCTGCCCACCGCTCGCATGATGGGGGCCACCGGATCGTTACCTTGTTGCGCATCGATCATGCGGAACACCCCCATCCTCCTGCTCCGTGCGGGGGCCATCGCCTGCCTCCTGCTGCTCCACCCCGAAATGCTCCAAGCCCAGGACCCGCACCTGAGCGAAGCCCGGGGACATCTGGAACAGGGTGATCCCGCCGCCGCGGCGAAGGCCGCCGAGCGCTCGTTGAAGAAGGGGGAGACGAGCGAGGCCCACTACATCATCGGGCACAACCACCTGGTGAACGATGAGCTCGATGCCGCGGAGGACCGCTTCCGCCGGGCCATCAAGCTGGACGAGCGGAACGCCGACGCCGTGTTCGAGCTCGGCCTGGTGCTCGACGACAAGGGGGATCACGAGAAGGCGAAGAGACAGTTCCGCCGCTACACCGAACTGCGCCCCGAGGACCCGAAAGGCATGGTGCAGGAGGCCTATGTGCTGCTGGCGCACGAGGACAAGCCGGCGAAGGCCAAGGTGCTGCTCGACAGTTGCCTGGTGCGCCACCCGGAGAACACGGTGGTGCTGTACTACGAGGCCATCTGCTGCCACGAACTGGGCGATGTGGCCGCGGCGATCGCCCATCTGGACAAGGGTATGGGACTGGACGCGGAGGATGTCGACTTCCCTTTCCTGCGGGGACGCTGGCTGTGCCAGGAGGACCGGTACGCCGAGGCGGAACCCTTTCTCGCCAAGGCGAAGGACCTCTCGCCCGACGGACGGTACAGGCGCTACTGGGCCTGGTCGCGCACCATGGCATCCACGGACACGGTGAGCTGGCACCGGGTGAACGGCGAGATCAGGCTCACCACACCGTGGATCCGCTCCATCGCCGCCATGGACAGCCTGGTGCGCATCCCCGGCGGACGCTACGATCCGGCGGTGCTGCTGCCGCGCTTCCTCGGCGATGCGCCGCTCGCCCTCGATGAGCTCTTCCTGCTCTATTACGCGCAGAGCGTGGCGGACAGCTACTCGCCCTACGGCGACCCCATGGACACCGAGCTGCGCGAACCGCGCGAGCAGGGCAAGTGGGAGAAGGTGCGCGACCTGACCGACGATCACCTGAAGGACCACCCCGTGTGCCTCGATGCCCTGAGCGCCCACGCGCAGGCGTGCCGCAACCTGGGCGAGCCGTGCTACGACCATGCGACCATCGGCTTCGAACTGTTGATGCAGGCGATCAGTGCCAGCGGCTCCGGCGATTCGTTCGAGGACGCGATCCTGGTGATGAGCGTGGGCGATGAGTACACCTACCTCGCCTTCAACGACCTGCGGATGGAGCGTCAGAGCCTGCACAATTCGGGGGCGTACTCCTACGACGTGCTGGATTGCCGCGATGCGGATGGCAAGGAGCGGAAGGTGTACTTCAACATCACCTGTCCGTTCAACTCGCTCTCGAAAGCGTTTCGGAAGGAGAAGTGAGGATTCAACCGCCCAAGGCCTGGAGAACCTGCCGGGCCTGGGCGGCTCCGGGGTCGAGCCGGAGCGCCTCGCGTGCGTCCGCAGCCGCCCCCGACCGGTCCCCCAGATCGTACCGGCAGATGGCGCGCAGGGTGAAGAGGTCGGCGCGGCGCAGGCCGAAGCGGCCCATCGCCACATCGAGGTCCTGGATGGCCTGGGTGAAGCGGCCGGCGTTGGCGTGCACGCGTGCGCGCAGCACGTAGGAGTCGGCCACGTGCGGGTGGCCCATCGCGATGGCCTGGTCGAGGTCCTGCATCGCCCCCTGCGGGTCCGTGGATATGCGCCCCTGGGCACGGTTGTGCAGCAACTGGCCGTTCACCGGACCGATGGTGATGGCGCGGTCGAACCAGTACAGCGCGGAATCGGTGCGGTCCTGGCTGCCGTGGTACGAGCCGTACGCCTCGAAGAGCGGCCCGCTCGCCGCACCGGCCAGCACGCCGTTCCGCAACCACAGGCCCGCCGAGTCCAGCAGTTCGGGCCTGTGTTCCTTCACGCTCCGCTTGCCGTACCAGCTGCCCACGATGGAGTACGGGTCGGGCGTGGTGGGGTACCGTGCGATCACCTGCGCGAAGAGCGAGCGGGTGTTCTGCCACACGTCGGCCTGCGCGCGGGTGAGGGGGATGAGCACCACGGCGATGGCCCCGATCACCACCGGCCAGGCGCGCGGGGCCCAGGCCTTGCCGGTGAACAGCCGGTCCACGGCCACGGCGAGCAGGTAGCTGAGCCCCACGTAGGGCAGGTAGGTGTAGCGTTCGGCGAGCACGGCGCGGCCCACGGGGATGAACTGCAGCACCAGCGCCACGCACACCACGAAGAGGCCGAGGCCCAGGAACGCGGCGCGGCCTTTCCGGAGCGACCACAGCGCAAGGGCCAGGGTGCCCACCATCACCAAGGGACCCACCAGGAAGATCGGACCGCCATGCGCGGGATCGGGATACGGATGGAAGGTGCTGTAGCCACCGGGCACCACGAACCGTAGCAGGTACACCGTGAAGCCGTAGGCCCCGAAGCGGAACTGGTCCCAGGCGGTGTAGGGCAGCGCGGCGCTCACCGCACCGGTGCGGCCCAGCGCGCGGTCGACCAGCAGGGCCCCGTGCATGTCGCCGCCGCGTTGGATGTCCATCGCCATGAGGCCGAAGTAGAGCGCGAGCGCGAAGAGCGGCAGCTTCTCCACCCACGGCCGCAGCGCCTTCAGCGGCCGGCGCTCGTGGATGTCGATGAGCAGCAGCGCCACGGGAAGCACCACGGCCATGGCCTTCGCGAGGCAGGCGAGCACGAAGAGCACCACCGTCGCCGCATACCACGGCCAGCGGCCCGATCGCACCCAGCGCAGGTGCGTGAGGAGGGCAGCGAGGAAGAAGAACCCGTACAGCACGTCCTTGCGCTCGCTCACCCACGCCACCGATTCCACGTGCATGGGGTGCAGCCCGAAGGCCACGCCGGCCAGTACCGCGGGCCAGAGCCCGCCGCGCGTGAGCGCATGCACGAGCAGCAGCACCAGCAGGGTGTTCAGCGCGTGCAGCAGCACGTTGGTGGTGATGAAGGGACGTGCGCTGAGCGCGCCGGTGCGCCGGTCGCGGTCGGCCTGCTTCGCGTTCCACGCCAGCGTCATCATCGTCACCGGGTGGTAGTTGAGCGATACCGGCATGCGCCAGAGCTTGGCGAGGTTCGCTGTCGTGGGGTCCAGCACTTCGGGCCGTTCCGTCACGTAGTCCGGATCGTCCCAGCTCACGAAGTCGTTGTCGAGCGCGGGACCGTACGCGACCCATACGGCGATGAACAGGGCCGCCATCGCCGCCACCAGCGGCCAACGGACGGCGGAGGGGGCGGCCCCCGCCTGTTGCTTGCTCCTGCGTTCCTTCCTGCGCGCCATGCGAAGCCTGCCGGTGCCGGCAAGATAACCGGCATCGCTGGCGTTCCATCGCGATGGGCGATCTTCAGCGCATGGAGCGGTCGGTACCCCGCGGCACACGCCGGGCCCTGGTGGCCCTCCTGGTGCTCCACTTCCTGCTCCTGGCGTGCTACACCCTGCCCGATGCGTGGGTGCCCGACCGCCCACGCGCCTGGTCAACGGCCTATGCCCGCCCGCTCTTCCACCAGCAGTGGGGTCTCTTCGCGCCCGATCCGCCGCGTTGCTCGTGCGAACTGCAGGTGGCGGTCGGTACGGAGGCGCCGCGCGCGCTCCACGCCGCACAGGACCACTACCTCGTGACGCGCATGGCGCGCAACACCGCGGCCTACCTGGATGGGGCCCGGCCCTTGGGCGACACGCTGTACGTGGACCCGTTGCTCGCCTCGGCCATGCGGGCCCTGGTCCGCGACGTCGGCCGGGAGGTGCCCGCGCTGCGGTTCCAGGCCGTGCAGCGCTGCGTCACCGACGACCGGCGGCCGTTGGAACGCACCGGCCGTGTGGTGCCCATCATCCTTGTCGATCACCCGCGGCCATGAACACCGCCACCATCCGCCTCTTCCAGCGCACGGTGCACCTGTGGCTGCTGGGCTACCTGGTGAGCGCCATCCCCGCGGGCGAATGGTTGTGGGCGCATCCGGTGTCGCCGGAACTGGCGGTACCCGGCCCCCTGGGGCTGCTCACGGATCCCTTCGGCACGTGGTGGCCGGGCGAAGCGGTGATGCTGGCCGTGCCGCTGCTCCTGGTCTTCGCGGCCTACGGTCTGTGGCGCGAGCCTCCGGTGTGGATGGCCTTCCTGACCTGGATGCTGTTCAGCGGGCTCTGCCAGCGTGCGTGGCTCGCCGGCAGCGGAGGCCTGCAGCTCATGGCGAACGTGCTGCTGTGGATGGTGCTCCTGCGCTCCGCACCGGTGGGGCGCTTCGCCGTGCCGGCCGCGTGGCTCGCGTTCCAGGCCATCCGCGTGCAGCTGGCCTTCACCTACCTGATCACGGGCCTGCACAAGCTCACCGGCACGTCGTGGGTCGACGGCACCGCCGTTGGGCTGGTCGCCTCCGACCCGATGTACGGACCCGCGGTGCTGGCGGCGTGGCCCCTGCTCTCCACAGTTCTCACCTGGTCCTGGCTGCTGTTCCAGTTCGCCTTCCCGCTGCTGGTGTGGTGGCGACCGGCGCGCCGGCCGTTGCTCATCGCCGGGGCCATCTTCCACCTGTGCACGGCCTGGTGGGTGGGCGTTCCCGAGATGGGCTTCGCGTTCATCGCCTGCTACACCATCTGGTGGGAGCCCACGGAAGCCCGCACGGCCGGTGAGCCGGTCGCGTCAGTGTGAAGGTGGGACCTCCTTCCTCTTCCCGCCCAGCCTGAACTGCCCGCCGAAGGCCACGTTGCCCTGGTAGGCCCAGAAGTGCTGGCTGGCGCGGTCCTCCGAGGTGCCGGTGGTGAGCACACTGGGCAGTTCGATCCAGCTGCCCCGGGCGGTGGCCCGCAGGAAAAGGTGCTCGCAGAAGGTGAAGTGCAGGCCGAGCTGCGCCCCGCCACCCACGCCGGCGATGTGGAAGACGTTGTTCACGCCCTCGCCGAAGAGCCGCACATCGCTGCGCGGGATCAGCATCCCCAGGTGCGCACCTTCGAAGGCATGCAGGCGCTGACGCCCGTTGCGGCTCATCCACAGTGCATCGTAGTGGTCCATGTCGAAGCACAGCAGGTTGAGCCCGTCGGTATGCTCGTAGGTGAGAAAGTCCTTCGTGAGCTTCACCTCATGCGTGCCGTCGGCCATGGCGTAGTGGTCCGACCGGGTGTTGGCGACCCAGCCGTCCATGCGCACGGTCTGGTCCTGCACCATCACATATTTCATGTGGTCGAGGCCCAGGGAAAGGCTCCAGTGCTCGTTCAGGAAAAGCCCGATCCGGTAGTTGTACTGCGGCAGCCAGATGTTGTGCGGGTTGAAGTAGGCGTTGAAGGAGAAGGCCGAGGGCCTGTCCGTGGCGATCACGTGGCGCAGGGTGAAGTCGTAATCGGGACCGTTGAAGTGGATGTTGCTCCAGCTGTAGCCGCTGCGGTTGTAGCCCCAGTACACGAACCACGAGCCCTTGGGGGCCGGTGCGCCGGGCAGCGGTGAACCCGGATGGGCGATGCCGGGCAGGAGGGTGAGCAGGAGGAGCAGGAGGGGGCGCATGCGGGGCGGGGTCAGGAACGGCCGATCCAGGCGGATCCGGCGGCGCGGGGCAGGTGGTCGAGGGCGTTGCTGGCCATGGGCGGTGCGGGGCACAGCTTGCGCAGGCGCGTGTCGATCCACGCGCCCTCCACGGTGAGCGTGGCGCAGTGCGTGCCGCCGGCCTTGGTGAAGCGGTGCTCGAAGGCGAACCGGCCGTGGTCCTCGGACAGACCCTTCACCGCGAGGTCCAGCATCACCTCGTCGTGCAGGTGGATCTCCCGGCGGAACACGCATTCCTCGCGGAAGAGCACGGGGCCGATGTGGAGCTGCTTCATCACGTCCATGGTGATGCCCACCTTCGCCATGGCCTCCATGCGCTGCTGCGCGCACAGGTCGTAGTACACGCTGTGGCGCAGGTGGAAGTTGGCGTCGATGTCGGCCCAGCGCAGGTGCACCGGGCTGCTGAAAGGGGTGTCCATCAGCTCTTCACGTCCCAGCCGTAGAGCGGCTTCAGGCGCATCATGCCGTTCACCTGGAAGCGGATGCGCTTCAGCTCGCTCTCGTCGTTCGGGTGCATCAGCGCGCTGTCGATCAGCTGCACGATCTGGCGGCATTCGGCCTCCTTCACGCCGCGCGTGGTGATGGCGGGCGTGCCGATGCGGATGCCGCTGGTGACGAAGGGGCTCTGCGTGTCGAAGGGCACCATGTTCTTGTTCACGGTGATGTCGGCCACGCCCAGCACGCGCTCCGCATCCTTGCCGGTGATGCCCTTGCTGCGCAGGTCGATGAGCATGCAGTGGTTGTCCGTGCCGCCGCTCACCACGTCGTAGCCCTTCTCCACGAAGGCCTGCGCCATGGCCCGGGCGTTGGCCATCACCTGCTCGCCGTAGCCGCGGAAGTCGGGCCGCAACGCCTCGCCGAAGGCCACCGCCTTGGCGGCGATCACGTGCTCCAGCGGGCCGCCCTGCGTGCCGGGGAACACGGCGCCGTCGAGCACGCTGCCCAGGCCCCGCACCTCGCCCTTCGGCGTCTTCAGGCCCCAGGGGTTGGGACCGTCGCTACCGGTCATGATCAGGCCGCCGCGCGGGCCGCGCAGGGTCTTGTGCGTGGTGGTGGTCACCACGTGGCAGTGGGGCAGGGGGTCGTTCAGCAGCTTGGCGGCGATGAGGCCGGCGGGGTGGCTCACGTCGGCCAGGAGCACGGCGCCCACCTCGTCCGCGATGGCGCGGAAGGTGGCATAGTCCCAGTCGCGGCTGTACGCGCTGGCCCCGCAGATGATGAGCTTGGGCTGCTCGCGCTTCGCCGTTTCGCGCACCACGTTCATGTCCACGCGGCCCGTGGCCTTGTCCACGCCGTAGAAGGTGGCGCGGTACAGCTTGCCGCTGAAGTTCACGGGGCTGCCGTGGGTGAGGTGACCGCCGTGGCTGAGGTCGAAGCCCAGGATGGTATCGCCGGGCTTCAGGGCCGCGAGCATCACGGCCGCGTTGGCCTGCGCGCCGCTGTGGGGCTGCACGTTGGCCCAGGCCGCACCGAACAGCTTCTTCACGCGTTCGATGGCCAGGTCCTCCACCTCGTCCACGAACTCGCAGCCCCCGTAATAGCGCTTGGCGGGCAGCCCTTCGGCGTATTTGTTCGTGAGCACCGAGCCCATGGCCTCCATCACCTGCTCGCTCACGTAGTTCTCGCTCGCGATCAGCTCCAGGCCCTTGGTCTGGCGCCACTTCTCCTTCTCGATGAGGTCGAAGATGGCGGTGTCGCGCGTGGTGTCGATGGCGGTGGACATGCAGGGTGGGGTTGAGGGAAGCGCTGCAAATGTGGGCAAGGATCCGATCCGGACCTAGCCCTTGCCCCGCTCCCCGGGCATGAAGCGCGCCACCACCAGCACCAGCAGGGGCATGGGGTATTGGAGCAGGTGCAGCAGCTTCACCCCGGCGTTGGCGGTGAAGGGCAGCCAGTGGCTCAGCGCGTGCAGGAGCAGGGCGAGCGCGGCGATGGCGCCGTAGCCCACCACGATGGTGCGGTCGAGCCGGTGGCCGAACAGCAGGCGGCCGAGGGTGAAGGTGAGGGTGCCCATGGCCAGCACGAAGACCCCGGCCAGCGCCCATTTCAGGCGCAGGAGGCCTGGCAGCTCCAAACCCGCCAGGGCGCGTTGCACGGCGCTGTGCGCATAGCTCCAGGGGGTGTGCCCGGCGGCATGGCTCACCTCGTAGTTGAGGTTGATGAACACGAACTCGCGCCAGCTGCCCAGCGCGATGCCCAGGCCCAGCAGCAGTGCCGTACCGAGCCACTGCCGGCGGCTCATGGCACGGTGGGCTTGGGGGTGCGGGCGAAGCGCAGCAGCCACCACAGCCACAGGCCGATCACCCAGCCGTACACCACCACATAGAAGGTGTAGTCGTGGTTGAAGGTGAGCAGCTCGTAGTCGATGGTGGTGATGATGCAGAGCACGGCCACGCGCAGCGCGTTGATCAGGTGGATGGAGACCAGCCCGAGGAGGATGAACCAGGGCTTGTGGCGGCGCGGTCCGGGGAAGGCGAAGAGGAAGATGGCGAAGACCGCGAAGAGGCCCACGCCGTCGCAGGCATCGCCGATCCACAGGTGGCTGCCCCCCTGCACGCCGAGGTAGCGGTTGGTGTCGAAGGCCGGGCTCGGCAGCAGCTCATAGCCGAAGAGTTGCAACAGGCCGCCGGCGATCCAGGCGAGGTTGTCGATCACGGCGCGGTCGAGCACGCCCCATGGGTGGATGACCAGCTCGTACAGCAGGTACCAGGCCGCGTACAGGGCAACGGCAAGGGCGAAGAATCGGGCGAGGGGATCGCGCGGGAGCACCTGGGGGGCGCGTGATCAGCGCTGTTCAGCGGAGCGTTCGCGGCGCAGGTCGAAGGCCTTCTTACCGCCCAGGAGCGCACCCGCACCGAGCAGGAGGCCGAGGCCCCCGTCGATGGGTATGCACGGAGGCGGCCAGCACGGCGGCTGACCTCCCACGGGCGGCTGGGCGAGCAGGTCCGGAGCGACCGGCCCGGCCATCAGCACTAGGACGAGCAGAACTCGGTAGAGGTCCCTCATTTTCAGGTCGGAGCACAGACGAATGAGCGCCAAATGTAAAAAAGTCTGAAAGCGACGTGAAGGGTGGCACCCCTGAAAGTTTTACACGGCCGGCGGTGATCGTCGGTATCGCCGGTGGGGCGGGGCTTCCGGGCGGTGGCGCCCGATGAGGAAATGTATATTTGACGCCCTTCGAGCGCAGGCTCCTTCCTGGATGTACAGGCGGGCCTCCTCCTCCGGTCCCCACTATGGCAGCACCCACCGGTCCCAAGGCAGGGATCATCGACGTCAACGACCTCCGGTACTTCCTTCGGATCTTCTCGAAGAACTGGTACTTCGTGGTGGTGGCCCTGCTCCTGTCCGCCATCCTCAGCTACCTGTACAGCTACAAGATCCCGGAGGTGTACGGGGCCAGCACCCAGATCCTGCTGAAGGACCGCGAGACCTACAACTACCAGACGCAGGTCTACCAGAACATCGGTTACGTGGCCGCGTACGGCGACATCGTGAACCAGAAGCGGGTCCTCACGAGCTACGACATGATCAACCGGGCCCTCGACAAGCTCGATTTCGACGTGTCGTACTTCATCATCGGACGCTTCAAGACCACCGAGGTGTACGGCTCGCTTCCCTTCGAGGTGAGGATGGACCTGTTGAACCCCCGGTTCTACGAGAAGCCCTTCGACCTCAAGATCATCGACCCCGACCATTTCGAGCTCACCTACGACCGGGGCAAGGAGCTGGTGAAGAAGACCTACGCCTTCAACACCGACATCCCCGAGGCCGATTTCGTGCTTCGGGTGAACAAGACCCAGCAGATCACCGACCGGAGCATCGAGAAGCTGAACGAGAGCGCCTACCAGTTCGTGCGGCACAGCCGCAACTGGCTGGTGGGCAAGTTCGCCCGGAGCATGACGGTGGAGAACCTCGACTACACCACCATCCTGGAGGTGAAGGCCGAGGACGAGATCGCCCTGCGCGCGAAGATGTTCCTCGACACGCTCAGCCAGGAGTACAAGCTGTTCAACCTGCAGAGCGAGTTCGACATCAACGAGAACACCCTCCGCTTCATCGACCGGCAGATGGACGAGGTGACCAAGACGCTGAACGAGTATGAGGACGACCTGCAGAACTTCATGGAGGGCAAGGCCATCCTCGACCTCAACAAGGAGGAGGACCGCTACTTCAGCGAGCTTGTGAAGTTCGACAACCTGAAGCGCAAATACGAGCTGATGGTGGAGACGGTGGACCAGCTGAACGACTACGTGCTCAACATCGACCAGAGCGAGAAGCTGCTACCGCCGTCCTTCTACATCCTGGAGGAGGACGCCTTCCTCAAGTCGACGCTCCAGCGGCTGTACGACATGCAGATGGAGCGGAACAAGGACCTGTACGACGCGAGCGAGGTGAACCCCGGCGTGCGCAAGACCGATGAAACGTTGATGCTCATCCGCTCGAACCTGCTGGTGTACCTGAAGAACACGCGCAAGGCGATCATGCAGAAGATCGATGACGTGAACGAGCAGATCACCGATTACGAGCGGCTGATCCGGGGTGTGCCCAAGAACAAGCGCGACATCCTCAACATCGAGCGCAAGCTGCAGGTGAACGAGAAGCTCTACATCTTCCTGCTGGAGAAGCGCGCGAACACGATCATCGCCAAGGCTGGCATCGTGCCCCAGACCAAGGTGATCGAGGCGGCCCGCTCCCTCGGCGTGGTGCGGCCCGACAAGGTGAAGATCCTCTACACCTTCCTGGTGGGCGGGCTGCTCATCTCGCTCATCGTGGTCTTCGTGCGCGTGCTGTTCTATGACCGGATCGAGAACGCCGACCAGTTGAAGAGCACCACCCACGTGCCCGTCTTCGGCGAGATCATCCTCAGCGAGAAGGCCGACGAGAACTACGTGGTGGTGGACAGCGATCCCAAGAGCGCCATCACCGAGAGCTTCCGTACGGTGCGCACCAACCTGGAGTACCTGCCCATCTCCGACGGGGGTAAGGTGGTGCTGGTGACCAGCTACCGTCCCAACGAGGGCAAGACCTTCTGTTCGGTGAACCTGAGCGCCATCCTGGCCAAGGCGGGCAAGAAGGTGCTGCTGCTCGAGCTTGACCTGCACAAGCCCAAGGTCGGCAAGGGCCTCAACATGAGCAGCCCCGTGGGCCTCAGCGGGATCCTGGTGGGCAAGGTGGGGGTGGCCGAGTGCATCCAGCATACCCACGTGGAGAACTTCGACGTGCTGCTCAGCGGTCCAACGCCGCCCAACGCCAGCGAACTGGTGCTGAGCCGCAGGCTGGCCGAGCTGCTCGAGCATGGCCGCCAGCACTACGACTACGTGATGATCGACACGCCGCCCGTGGGCCTTATCACCGATGCGCTGGTGATGATGAAGCACGTGGACGCCACCCTGTTCGTGATCAATACGCGCTTCGCCAACCGCGATCACGTCCGCAACGCCATGGAGGTGCACCAGCACAACCCGGTGAAGAACTTCGGCTTCATCCTCAACGGGGTGCGCATGAAGAAGAGCAAGTACTACTACAACACCAACTACGGCTACGGCTACCGCTACGCCTACGGCTACGGCACGGGCTACGGCTACGGGTACGGCTATGGTTCGCGCCGGCGAACGCGCGACAAGGAGGAGGCCAAGGATGCCAAGCGCGGCCGGAACCAGGAATCGTGATGCCGCAGGTGGACACGGCCGAGCGCATGACCGGTGACGCCGCGGGCTGGGACGTGGTGATCAGGCCGCGGAACGCCTGGTGGCGCCTGGACCTGAAGGAGCTGTGGGCCTACCGCGACCTGTTGGTGCTGATGGTGCGGCGCGATGTGGTGGCGCAGTACAAGCAGACCATCCTGGGGCCGCTCTGGCACGTGGTGCAGCCCCTGCTCACCACGGTCACCTACACCATCCTCTTCGGCATGCTGGCCCGCCTGGCCCCGGGCGGTATCCCGCCGCTGCTCTTCTACATGAGCGGCATCATCACCTGGACCTTCTTCGCCAACGTGGTGAACCGCACCTCGCGCACCTTCGTGGGCAATGCCCAGCTCATGAGCAAGGTGTACTTCCCGCGCCTGGTGGTCCCGCTCAGCACCACCATCAGCACCCTGGTGAGCTTCGCGGTGCAGGTGGCCGCCTTCCTGCTCCTGTACGGGTGGTACTTCATCGGCGACCAGGCCCGCCCGTGGGCGCCGACCCCCGCGCTGCTCCTCTTCCCGGTGGTGATCGCGCTCATGGGCCTCCTGGCCCTGGGCACCGGCATCCTGGTGAGCGCCATGACCACCAAATACCGCGATGTGGGCCTGCTGGTCGGTTTCGGCCTGCAGCTGCTCATGTTCGCCAGCCCCGTGATCTTCCCGCTTTCGCTCGTGGCGAAGAACCCCACCATGCTGGCCGTGCTGAAGCTCAACCCCATGACCCCGGTGATCGAAGCCGTGCGCACCATGTTCTTCGGCGGGGTGCTGGACTGGGGCGGACTTGGCTACACCCTGGGCTTTGCCTCCGTGGTGCTGGCCTTGGCCCTGGTGGTGTTCCACAAGGTCGAACAGTATTTCGCCGACATCGTCTGACGCATGGCGGAGCGCGAGGTGATCCGGGTGGAGGGACTGCGCAAGCGGTACACGCTGGGCGAGATCGGCGGAGGCACCCTGGGCGATGCCTTGCGCGTGCGCTGGGCCCGCCTCCGCGGCCTGCCGAACCCGCTGGCGCCCGTGGGGCAGGAGGGTGGGCAGCAGCGCGGCGGTGATTTCTGGGCGTTGCAGGGCGTGTCCTTCACCGTGCGCGAGGGCGAGGTGCTCGGCATCATCGGACGCAACGGCGCGGGCAAGAGCACCCTGCTGAAGCTGCTCTCGCGCATCACCTCGCCCACCGAGGGCATCATCCGCATGCGCGGCCGCGTGAGCAGCCTGCTCGAGGTGGGCACCGGCTTCAACCCCGAGCTCACCGGCCGTGACAACATCTACCTGAACGGCGCCATCCTGGGGATGCGCAAGGACGAGATCGATGCCAAGCTGGACCAGATCATCGCCTTCAGCGGCATCAAGTACCACATCGACACCCCCGTGAAGCGCTACAGCAGCGGCATGAAGGTGCGCCTGGGCTTCTCCGTGGCCGCGCACCTCGAGCCCGAGGTGCTGATCATCGACGAGGTGCTCGCCGTGGGCGACGCCGACTTCCAGCGCAAGTGCATGGGCAAGATGAAGGACGTGTCGCGCAGCGGCCGCACCATCCTGTTCGTGAGCCACAACATGGCCTCGGTGCGCTCCTTGTGCACCCGCGTGATCTGGCTGCAGGACGGCGCGGTGCGAATGGACGGCGACACCGATGAGGTGGTGAACGCCTACCTCGGCGACAACGTGGCCCACGTGGGCGAAGCGCGTTGGACCGGCGACCAGCGGCCCGGCAACGCGGAGGTGCGCATGGACCGCGTGGCCGTGGTGCCCGACGGCGACGGGCTGCTCACCTGGCGCACACCGTTCGACGTGGAGTTCGAGCTGAGCAACCTGGGCGTGCCGCCGGGCGAGCTCACCGTGGGCATGCAGGTGCTCAACGAGGAAGGCATCATCGCCTTCGCCAGCAGCAACCGCGAAGTGCCGGAGCTGCGCATCGGCGCCGGTCGCAACCGCCTTCGTGCGCGCGTGCCCGGCGACCTCCTCAACATCGGCGAGTACCGCATCACCGTCACGGTGCGCCGGACCTCGGGCATCGTCTTCGCCCTGGAGGAGGTGCTGGCCTTCGAAGTGCACGACACCGAGCGAACGAGCGCGTGGTACGGCCGATCGAAGGGCGTATTCCACCCGGTCCTGCACTGGAGCTGCGAGGCCCTGGATCAAGCCTGAACCCGGTCGATGAGCGCGCACAGCGCGCCGGCATCCACGGTGATGCGCTGCCCGGCCATGTGGTCCCCTTCGCCGGCGCAGAGCAGCCGTTCGTAGTGCATGCCCAGGTCGCCGAAGAGGTTGGTGAAGTGCGGCGGGTTGTCCACGCCGGCCAGCTCGATCACGGCCGACCGCGGATCCGTCATCCACAACCCGTTCACCAGGCCGGCACCGTGCTGGCCGATCAGCACCACCGGCCCTGCGTGGAACAACGCGACCTGCTCCCGCATGGAGAGGTCCTCGAGCTGTACATCGCGGTAGCCGAGCCCGCGCGAGCGCGCATGGAGCTGAACGGTGTGCGAGAGGACATCCTGGTCGGCGATGCTGCGCCGCGCGGCGCCCCGGTCGTCCGGTTCCTCCTTGCGACGGATCATCACCACGGCGGGCGTTGTGGCCGGCATCAGACCGATGCGCGCCGCCACGTCCTGCACGAACCGTTCCCGGGACGTGCGGAAGGCCCCGGCATCGCGGAAGGTGCGCCAATGGTCGCCGCTCTTGGTATTGAACCCGTGGAGCGCCACCGTGCCCGTGGTCTCGCCCGCCGCCTCGCCGGCCGGCCGCAAGGGCATGCCCAACAGCGCCTCGAAGCCCGGTGCGAAATGCAGATCGCGCGGTTCCAGCGCCAGCAGGTGCGCCTCCGAGCCGCGGCGCCCGGTGGTGTCCATCCAGTGCCACAGCGGCCACACCAGGTCGAGGATGAAGTGGTAGTAGTGGTCCAGGTTGCCCCCCAGCCGGGTGATGTCGAGCCGCAGGACCTCGCGGCCCGATCGCCAGATGAAGGAGGAGCTGCGCACGCGGAAGGACGGCGAAGGTAGACCGCATCCCCGGGTGGCATCGACCGGTGTGAATGACGAACTTCGCCGCCCATGAGCGCGGGCAGTGCCCTTCGGACCCTGAAGCGTTGGGTGGAGCCTGTGCGTCCCCGGCTTCGCCCTTCCTTCCTCATCCTCGGCGAGCAGAAGGCCGGCACCTCGGCCCTCTTCAGCATGCTGGCGCAGAACCGCGGTGTGCTCGCCCCGGCGGAGAAGGAGCTCCATTTCTTCGACGACGATGCGGCCTATGCGGAAGGGTTGGCGGCCTACTGGAAGCGCTTCCCGCTGGTGCCCCTGCGCGAGCGCGACAAGGTGACCTTCGAGGCCACACCGTGCTACCTCTTCTTCCCGCAGGTGCCCGGCCGGGTCCATCAGGCGCTGCCGGCTGCGAAGTTCGTGGTGGTGCTGCGCGACCCCGTGAAGCGGGCGTATTCGGCGTGGAACATGCGCCGGCAGTTCAAGGACCATCCGCGGTACCGCCATCGGTACGAGCCGCGCAGCTTCGCACAGGCCGTGGCCGATGAACTGCGGAACGGCCCGCTCTCCACGCCCCTCACCGACTACCTCGCACGGGGTGATCATGCCGCGCAGCTGGAACGCTGGTTCGCGCACTTCCCGCGCGAGCGGTTCCTGGTGTTGAACTACCGCGACCTGAAGGCCGACGCCCGGGGCACCGCCGACCGCGTCTGCACCTTCATGGGCCTGCCGCCCATGCGCGGGGACGAGCCGGCCCTGCGCGGCCGGTACAACGAGCGTCCGTACGCGGAGCCGATGGACGAGGCCCTGAAGGAGGAACTGTACCGCCATTTCGTGCCGCACCAGCAACGGTTGAACGCGCTGCTCGGCGAACGCATGGACCTAGTGGAGGACCGTGCCATGGCCCACCTGTACCCGTGAGCGCACCCCGTTTCTTCGCCGTGATCGGCGCGCAACGCAGCGGAACCACCTGGGCCTACCGCATGCTCGACGCGCACCCCGCCATCACCATGGCGGTGCCCATGCGGCCCGAGCCCAAGTTCTTCCTCGATCCCGCGGCGGTGGCCCTGGGGCCTGCGCACTACCGCGCGAAGCACTTCCCCGGTGTGGCGGCCGATCAGGTGCTCGGGGAGAAGGGCACCAGCTACATCGAACATCCCGCCGCGGCGCCACGCATCCGCGCGTTCTTCCCGGAGGCCAGGGCCATCGCCATCCTGCGCAACCCCGTGCACCGGGCCTTGTCCAACTACCACTTCACCCGGCAGCACGGGCTCGAGCCGCGCACCCTGGAGGAGGTCTTCCTGCACGACGTGCCGCGCCCCACCCTGGAGAAGGCCGTTTCCGTGCCCCCGTTCGATTACCTGGAGCGCGGTCGCTACGTGCGCTACCTGGAGCCGTGGCGGGCGGAGTTCGGTGCGGACCTGCGGGTGGAGGTCTTCGAGGAGCTGGTGGGGAGCGTGGAGGCCCTGCAGCGCTTGTATGCGTGGCTCGGGGTGGACGCCTCCTTCATCCCGCCCGACGCGGCGTCCACGGTGAACGCCCGCGACGTGGAAGGCACCGGCACGGTGGACCCCGCCGTGCTGAGCCGCCTGGCCCGTTACTTCGCACCGCACATCGCCGAGCTGGAAGGCTGGCTCGGCCGACGCATCGACCCCTGGCATGATCCGCTTCAATAGGCCTTACATCACGGGGCGCGAGCTCACCTACATCGCCGAGGCCATCCAGAACGGGCACCTCAGCGGCGATGGTCCGTTCACCAAGCGATGCCGCGCCTTCTTCGCCGAGCGCTACGGCTTCGCCCACAACTTCCTCACCACCAGCGGCACCGACGCGCTGGAGATGGCCGCCATCCTCTGCGGTATCGGTCCCGGCGACGAGGTGATCATGCCGTCGTACACCTTCGTCAGCACCGCCAACGCCTTCATCCTTCGCGGCGCCCGCGTGCGCTTCGTGGATAGCCTGCCCGATCACCCGAACATGGACCACACCCTGGTGGAGGCGCTGATCGGCCCGCGCACCAGGGCCATCGTGCCGATCCACTACGGGGGCGTGGCCTGCGCCATGGACGAGCTGATGGCCATCGCGCAGGCCCATGGGCTCATGGTCGTGGAGGATGCCGCCCACAGCATTGATGCCACCTACAAGGGCCGCCCCCTGGGCGGCATCGGTCAGCTCGGCGCCTTCAGCTTCCACGAGACCAAGAACATCGTGAGCGGGGAGGGCGGGCTGCTGGTGGTGAACGAGCCCTCGCTCGCCCACCGCGCCGAGGTGATCCGCGAGAAGGGCACCGACCGTTCGGCCTTCTTCCGCGGGGAGGTGAACAAGTACGGTTGGGTGGACCTGGGCAGTTCCTTCCTCGCCTCGGAGCTCACTGCCGCCTTCCTGTGCGCGCAGGTGGAGGCCATCGACCACATCCAGCAGGAGCGGCTGCGCATCTGGCATCAGTACCAGGAGCGGTTGCAGCCCCTGGCGGAGCGTGGCTTCCAGCTGCCGCAAATCCCCGATTTCGCGAGCAACAACGCGCACCTCTACCACATCGTGTGCCCTTCGCTGGAGGTGCGCACGGCCCTCATCGCGCACCTGAACGCGCAGGGCATCCGCGCGGTGTTCCACTACCAGCCGCTGCACGCCTCGGCCTATTACCGGGCGCACGAGGCCAGCGTACCGCACCTGCCGCATGCCGAGCGCTTCGGCGATACCCTGGTGCGCCTGCCGCTCTTCGCGGGCCTTACCGGGGCGGAGCTCGACCACATCATCACACAGGTCCTCGCCTTCGCCGCGAAGGGCTGACCCTGCGCCCGTACTTTCGCCGGCCATGGAGCACATGGACGGAAGGCTGCTGCGGCCCCTGGCGGAGCGCGAGGCGACGGGCCCGCTGCCCGCCGCGCCCGTGCTCTCCGTCATCGTGCACAGCTTCCGCCAGGTGGGCTCCATCCAGGCCTGTCTCGACAGCGTGCTCGCCCAGCAACTGCCCGATGCCATCGCCGTGGAGGTGCTGCTCGCCGACGATGGCTCCGACGATGGGACGGCCGCGCTGCTCGAGGCGCAGGTGAAGCAACGTCCCGGTCTCTTCCGGCCGCTCTTCAATGCGGAGCGGGTGCAGTACCCGGCGCCGTGCACACCAGGCCGGTGGACGCTGCTGCGGGCCATGCGGGAAGCGCGCGGCACCTTCGTGGCCTTCGTGGACGGCGATGATCGCTGGACCTCGCCGCACAAGCTCCGCACCCAGCTCGAACGCCTGCAGGCCGATCCAACGGTCACCTTGTGCGTGCACAACGGGCACGATGTGTACGCCGATGGCCGTCGCGTGGATTATGTGCGCGGGCGCCTGGGACGGAACGACCTGCCCGAGCGCTTCACCACGGCCATGCTGCTCGGCACCAACCCCTTCCCGAAGAGCGCCTACTGCTACCGGAGCGCCGCGCTGCCCTCCGACACCAGCTTGCTCCAGGAGGCGCCGGCCCTGGATTGGGCGCTGGCCCTGCACCTCTCCGGGCAGGGTGCCGTGGAGCTGATCGATGCGGACTGGTGCGAGCGCCACGTGCATGGCGGCGGGATCATCGCCGACAAGGACATCCTACGGAAACTGGACTGGAACCTGCGCCAGTACGACGTGAACGACCGCGTGACCGAAGGACGGTTCGCGCACCTGCTCGATGGGCACCGCGCCGCCTGCCACCGCCAGGCGCTCGACATCGCGGTGAAGCGCGGGGAACGCCCCACCGCGGCCCGGCACCTGGGGCGGCTGCGGGCCATGCACGCGATCGACCTGCGCACCTGGTCGCGCTACGCATTGGTCGTGCATCTGCCCGGGCTTTCGCGCCTGTACCACCGCCTGCGCACCGCGTCATGAGCCGCATCGCCATCGTCAGCCCCAACCGCCAGGCGTACAGCGAGACCTTCATCGCGGCGCACATCCAGCGGCTGCCCGGTGTGGAGCTCGTGCTCACCGACGGCCACCTGCCGAAGCGTGATGCCGCGGGTGCCCTGCTGCTGCCGCCCACGTTGGCGCGCAGGGTGGGGGCGAAGCTCCTGGGGGCCACGCCCAACGCCATGTTGGAACGTCGCATCACGCGCCTGTTGGAACGCCATCGGATCGACGTGGTGCTGGCGGAATACGGTCCCACGGGTGAAGCGATGCTGGAGCCCTGCCGGCGCGCGGGTGTTCCGCTGGTGGTGCACTTCCACGGCATCGACGCCTTCCACGTGAAGCTGCTGAAGGAGCACGCGAACTACCGTCGGATCCTGAAGGAAGCCGCGGCGCTCGTCGTTGTGAGCCGCGAGATGGAACAGCAGCTGCTGGCCCTCGGTGCCGACCGTGCGAAGCTCCATTACAACTGCTACGGCATCGATGTGGAGCACTTCCGCGCGGGGCGTCCCGATCTGGCGCCGCCGCATTTCATCGCCGTGGGGCGCTTCGTGGACAAGAAGGCGCCGCAGCTCACGCTGATGGCCTTCCATCATGCCTGGCAGCGCGATCCCGCGATGCGGCTCACCATGGCCGGTCAGGGTCCGCTGTGGGACAGCACCCGGCAGTTGGTCTCCGCGCTTGGGCTCGATGGGGTGGTGGACCTGCCCGGTGTGCTCACCCCCGAGCAGGTGGCGGAGCGCATGGCCCGCTCGCGCGCCTTCGTGCAGCACAGTGTGGTCACAGCGGACAACGACCATGAAGGCACACCGCTGAGCGTGCTCGAGGCGATGGCCAGCGGGCTGCCGGTGGTGGCCACCCTTCACGCCGGCATCCCCGATGTGGTGGAGCATGGCGTGAGCGGCCTGCTGAGCCCCGAGCGCGAGCTGATGGCCATGGCCACGCACCTGGGCATGCTCGCCGCCGATCCCGCCCTGGCGCTGCGGATGGGCCAGGCGGGGCGAGCGCGGGCGGAGCAGGCGCATCGCGTGGAGGACAGCCTGGAGCGCCTCGCCGCCATCCTCGCCGGGGCGGCCCGCGGGTGAACGGTACTTTCGCCGGTCACCATGTCCGCGCCCATCCGCGTCGCCTACCTCACCCATTACCCCGAGCTCTACGGGGCCAACCGCAGCCTGCTCGATCTGGTGCTGGAGCTGCGCGCGCGGGGAGCCGTGGAGCCGCATGTGCTGCTGCCGCGCACCGGCGGGCTCGTGGAGGCCCTGGAGCGGGAACGCATCGCGCACGCCGTGGTCCCGTTCCAGCCGTGGATGAGCGAGCGCCACTACAGCGGCCGCGCGCACCACCGCCTGATGCAGTGGTGGGGGCATGAACGCCGGGCCAGGGAACGCGCCGCCGCCAACCGGGCCGCCATGCCCGCGCTTTCCGCGCAGGTGAAGGCGTGGCGCACCGACCTGCTGCACGCCAACAGCGCCGTGGTGGGCGTGGCCCCGGCCCTGAAGGCCACCACCGGCCTGCCGCTCGTGTGGCACATCCGCGAGCTCCCCGAACGTCAGTACCTGCTCCACCTCGATGCGGGGCGCCGCGGTTATGGCCGGGCGCTGCGCACCGCCGACCGCTTGATCGCGATCTCCGAGGCGGTGCGCTCCGACATCCTCCGCTACACCGGTGCGCATGGGCCCATCACCACGGTGTACAACGGTGTGCTCCGAGCAGCGCGCTATGCGGAGCTCGCACAAGGTGGTGAAGCACGCTGGTCGTCCGGTGGACCGTTCACCTTCCTGCTGCTCGGCCTCATCCATCCCTCCAAGGGGCAGGTGGAGGCGGTGGAGGCCCTGGCCCTGCTGAAGCAGCGTGGGGTGGAGGCGTGCCTGGTGATCGCCGGCGACGGGCGCGATCAGGCGCTGCGGCAGCGCATCACCGACCTCGGCGTGGGGGATCGCGTGCAGCTGACCGGTTTCGTGAAGGATCCCTTCCCCTTGTTCATGGCGGCGCATGCCCTGCTCATGTGCTCGCGCAACGAGGCCATGGGGCGCGTCACGGTCGAAGGCATGGCCTGCGCACTGCCTGTGGTCGGCCATGCCTCGGGCGGTACGCTTGAACTGGTGGAGGATGGCGTGAACGGCCTGCGCTACTCCGGTGGGGCCGAGGCCCTGGCGGATCGGATGGAGCGGCTGGTGCGCGACCAGGCGCTGGCGCGCACGCTGGGGGAGAACGCCGCCCGCTCGGTGGCCCGGCGCTTCAGCGTGGAACGGTACGCCGGCGCGGTGCTCGATGTGTACCGGGCGGTACTTTCGGGCGCACGCTGACCATGGCCCCGCGCATCTCGCTCATCTCGCCCAGCTTCCAGC
This sequence comes from Flavobacteriales bacterium, assembly GCA_044226515.1. Taxonomy (GTDB): domain Bacteria; phylum Bacteroidota; class Bacteroidia; order Flavobacteriales_F; family PHOS-HE28; genus PHOS-HE28. The sequence goes on from JBGAGX010000006.1 coordinate 103,561, forward strand.
AGGCCCCCTACCTGGCCGAATGCCTGCGTTCGGTGGCCGGGCAGGAGACGGCCGAGGTGGAGCACATCGTGGTGGACGGTGGCAGCACCGACGGCAGCGAGCGCATCATCCGGGAGCATGCCTCCGCGTTGGCGTGGTGGTGCAGCGAGCCGGACAAGGGCCAGAGCGATGCGATCAACAAGGGCCTGGCCCATGCCACCGGCGGTGTGTTCGGCTGGCTGAACAGCGACGACCTGCTGCTGCCCGGGACCTTGCGCCGTGTGTCCGAGGCCTTCGCCGCCGACCCGCAGCTGCGCGTGTTCGGGGGGCTCGTGGTGCACCGGCACGCCGATGGCGACCACCCGTTCGACCTGCTGAACGACCCGCGGAACACCGACCAGCTCTTCCGCGATCCGGTGATCAACCAGCCGGCCACTTTCTACCGCATGGACCTGGTGCGTGCGATCGGCGGGGTGGACCCCGCGTTGCGCTACGTGATGGACGTGGAGCTCTGGTGGCAGCTGCTCTTCCGCCACGGTCCGGAGCATCTCCGCTTCGACGCCGTCGACCTGGCCGTCTTCCGCCTGCACGAACAGAGCAAGACCGTGAGCGCCCATGCCGGCTTCCTCGATGAACTGGCCAGCCTGCTGCACGGCCTCTGCCTGGGCACGGGTTCGCCCGAGCTGGCCCATGTGCTCTCGCTCGGTCATGCCATCAGGCCCGGCCTGCGCGGCATCCCTGCCGAGGAACGGCATCACGAGGTGGTGCGCGGCATGGCCGTCCACTTCCTGCTGAAGTGGCACGGGCAGATCCACACGCAGGCCGATTATGCGATGATGAAGGCCCTGCGCCGCAAGGTGGACCTGCGCGGCATGGTGCTGCTGAACGACGGGCTCCGCCAGCGCTGGAGCTCCCTTGGCGAGCAGCTCACGGCGCCCACCTGGTGGGCCTACCGCCTCCGCCGCAAGCTGAAGCACCTGCGCCGATGAGGGTGAGCGTGCTGATCCCCGTGCACAACAAGGCGCCCTACCTGCAGGCGTGCCTCGACAGCGTGTTCAACGGCACGTTCGGCGATCTGGAGGTGGTGGCCGTGGATGATGCCAGCACCGACGACAGCCCCGCCATCCTCCGCGCATGCACCGATCCGCGGCTGCGCATCATCCCGCTCGAGCACAACCTGGGCCCAGCCGGCGCGGCCGACCGCGGACTGGCCGAGGCGCGCGGTGAGTACATCGTGCGCCTTGATGCCGACGACCTGATGGTCCCCGACCGCATCGCCCGGCAGGTGGCCTTCATGGACGCCCATCCCGATGTGGGGGCGAGCGGTGGGGCGCTGCAGCTCTTCGGCGCTGGGCGCGAGGTCTGGCGCCTGCCGCTCACCGACGAGGAGTGCCGCGCGCAGCTGCTCTTCGGGGTGCCCGTGAGCCAGGGCGCCAGCATCCTGCGCCGGTCGGTGCTCGAGGCCCATCACCTGCGCTACGAGCCCACCTGGCCGCGCATCGGGGAGGACTGGCTGTTCTGGGCGCGAATGGGCCAGGTGACGCACTTCGGGAACATCGCCGAGCCCGTGACGCTGTACCGCCGGGGGGAGCAGAACATCAGCCATGGACGCGACAAGGTGAAGGACCACGAGGTGATCCTGCGGCACCTGTTCGGCATGTACGACATCGCCCTCAACGACGAGCAGCTCGAACTGCACCTGATGGCCCTCAAGCTCTTCCGGCGCCCGCCCGATGCCGCGCGCATCAAGGCCCTGCGCGCCTGGCTCGACCACCTGGTGCGGGTGAACACCGAGCACAGGCTCTTCCCGGAAGCCGCTTTCGTCCGGCGCGTGGAGCGCGCCTGGAGCGAGCTCTTCCACTACCTGCCGAAGTACGGCACACGCGTGGCCCTGGCGCACCTGCAGCTGAGCGGGTCCTACCCCTGGGACCGTGTGAGCTACCTCGCCAAGGTGCGCATCCGATCCTTCCTCAGCACCGGCAAGCGATGAGCACCAAGCACCTCTGGCTCTTCACCATGCGGTTCCCCTTCGGCACCGGTGAGCCCTTCCTGGAGGCCGAGCTGCCCGTGCTTGCCGAGCATTATGCGCGCATCACCATCGTGCCGCTCTTCGCCGAGGGTGCACCGCGCGCCGTGCCCGCTCATGTGCGCGTGAGGCCGCTGGTGAAGGAGCCCTACCGCGGTGCGCCACCGGCCACCATGCTGCGGCACTGGCGCGTGTACCAGCAGGCGGCACGCGCCGTGCGCACCAGCGCGCCGGGTCGCGCGATGCTCAACCAGCAGTGGCCCACGCTCCGCAGCCAGTTGCGGCAGGCCCTGCACCGCGCCCTGGTGATCGCACCGGAACTTTTCAAGGAGCACGGTCCGGAGGAGACCTCGCTCTACAGTTATTGGACGGCGGACTGGGCCACGGCGCTGGGGCTTGTGCAGGTCCTCGATCCGCGCGTACGGTTCGTGACCCGCATGCACGGGTTCGACCTGTACGCCGAGCGCGCGCCGGGCGGCTGGCCGGCGTTCCAGGCGTTCCATGTGGCGCGCGCCGCACGCCTCTTCGTGGCGTCCGATGCCGGGCTGAAGGACCTGCAGCGCCGCTATCCGCAGCAGCGCGACCGGTTCGAGCGCGCGCACCTCGGTACCGCGGACCACGGCCCCGGCCCCTGGACACCTGGGGCGATGCTGCGCATCGCCAGTTGCAGCAACCTGGTGCCCCTGAAGCGCGTGGAGCTGCTGGCCGAAGCGCTGGCCTTGGCGAGGATGCCTGTGCGGTGGACGCATTTCGGTGATGGACCCGGTCGAGCGGCCCTGGAGGAGCGGGTGCGCATGCTTCCGGCCCACGTGCAGGTGGACCTGCGCGGCAACGTGCCGAACGAAGCGCTCATGACCTGGTACCGCCAGGAGCCGGTGGACCTGTTCGTGCACCTGAGCGCCAGCGAGGGCGGTGTGCCGGTGGCCCTGCAGGAGGCGGCCAGCTTCGGCGTTCCGCTGCTGGCCACGGAGGCGGGTGGAAGCCCCGAGCTCGTGGGTCCGCGCACCGGCGAGCTGCTGCCCCTGGACGTGGACGCGGCCGCCGTGGCCACGGCCCTGGAGCGCATGGCCCATGGGGTGTGCCGCGACGCGGTGTTCCGTGAAGGGGTGCGTGCGGCCTGGGGCGAGGGCTTCCGCGCCGCGGTGAACCACGCGCGCTTCGTGGACCGGATGGAGGCCGCCTTGCATCCCGGCTAGTCCGTCGTTCCACGGCTTTTCCGCTTCTTTGGCCGCGGATGCTGTTCAACTCGGCCCAGTTCTGCCTGTTCTTCTTCCCGCTGGTGACGGCGCTGTACTTCGCGCTGCCCCACCGGTACCGTTGGGCGCTGCTGCTGGCCGCGAGCTGCTGGTTCTACATGGCCTTCGTGCCCGTGTACATCCTCATCCTCGCGTTCACCATCCTGGTGGACTACGTGGCCGGGATCCTCATCGAGGAGAGCCAGGGCCGGCGCAGGAGGCTGTGGCTCACCGCCAGCATCATGGCCAACGTGGGCGTGCTCGCCTTCTTCAAGTACTACGCCTTCCTGAACGAGAACCTGGGCGCCCTGGTGCGGGGCTTCGGTCTGCCCTACGAGGTGCCCGACCTCGGCATCCTGCTGCCCATCGGCCTCAGCTTCCACACCTTCCAGAGCCTCAGCTACACGATCGAGGTGTACCGTGGGAACCAGCGTGCCGAACGGCGTCCGGGCATCTTCGCCCTGTACGTGATGTTCTATCCGCAGCTGGTGGCCGGCCCCATCGAGCGTCCCGCCAACCTGCTGCGCCAGCTCGACGTCCCCAAGGTCTGGGACCATGATCGCGTGGTACGCGGTCTGAAGCAGATGCTCTGGGGCTTCTTCAAGAAGCTCGTGATCGCCGATCGCTGCGGCGTGGTGGTGGACCAGGTGTACGACCATGCGGGCCAGTACAACGGGCTGGTGCTGGCGGCGGCCACCTACCTCTTCGCCTTCCAGATCTACTGCGACTTCAGCGGCTACGGCGACATCGCGCTCGGTGCGGCCCGTGTGATGGGCTTCGACCTCATGGTGAACTTCCGGCGGCCTTACGCCTCGGCCACCATCAGCGAGTTCTGGAGCCGCTGGCACATCAGCCTCAGCAGCTGGTTCCGCGACTACCTGTACATACCCCTCGGTGGCAACCGCGTGGTGCGCTGGCGCTGGTACATGAACCTGCTGCTGGTCTTCCTGGTGAGCGGCCTCTGGCACGGTGCGGACTGGACCTACGTGGTGTGGGGCGGGCTGCACGGCCTCTACCTGGTATTCGCCATCGTGTTCGCCGGTGCGCTCGCCCGCTTCGATGCCGTCACGGGTCTCGCCCGCAGCCCGCGCCTGCGCCGTTGGCTCAACGTGCTCATCACCTTCCACCTCGCCGTGTTCGCCTGGATCTTCTTCCGGGCCGACAGCATGCGCGCCGCCGGCAAGGTGCTACGCGGACTGGTCGATACGCCCTGGCGCGTGCAGGACCTCGTGGACCTGCGCTACGACCTCGGCTCAGGCCAGGTGGACCTGACGATCCTGCTCGTGCTCGCCTTCCTGCTGCTCGACCCGCTCTTCGACGCGGTGGTGAAGGATGATCGGCACCTGCGTGGCATGCGGGCCTACCTGGGCTTCGGTGCCCTGCTCGTGGGCATCGTGCTCTTCGGTCACTTCGGTTCCACCTCGTTCATCTACTTCCAGTTCTGACCATGGTGCGCTTCCTCCGCAGCGGTGTGGTGCTCGTGCTGGTGACGGCCGGGCTGTATGCCGCGGCCATGTTCGTGCTCTGCCGGGTGGAACAGGGGGGGCATGCGCTGCTCTACCGCACCGGGGATTATTACCAGTACAAGGGTGGCGTGGCCTACGCCAAGTTCAAGGAGTGGGACCCTGCGGCGCATGTCGATGTGCTGGTGGTGGGCTCGTCGCACGCCTACCGCGGGTACGACCCCCGCGTGTTCCGGCGCCATGGCATCAGCCTGTTCAACCTGGGTTCGAGCGCGCAAACGCCGCTGAACACCTACCACGTGCTCCTCCATTACGCGCAACCGGGGCATGCGGGCCTGGTGCTCATCGATGTGTACGAGGGCTCCTTCTCCAACGATGGGCTCGAGAGCACCTCGGAGCTGGTGGTGAACATGAGTTCGGACGCGGCCGCCCTCGGCATGGCCGCAGCACAGAAGGACCTGCGCTGCCTCAACATCCTCGCATTGCGCTTCCTGCGCCGCAACGACCCGCCCGACCGGCTGGACAGCACCTACGTGAGCGGCGGATTCGCCGAGCACCCGGACAGCCTGGCCGGTGCGGTGGACTACCCGCGCTACGACCCGGCGAAGGTGCGACCCGCTCAGGTGCGCTACCTGCACGAGTGCCTGGCCCTGTGCGCGGAAAGGGGCCTGCCCGCGGTGCTCGTGACCCATTGCCAGCCCCACCAGGCCGACAGCCTCGGGCACCTGCGTTTCCGGGCGCTGATCGACAGTGTACGGGCGCCCTTCCGTGTGCCGTACGTGGACATGGCCCTGGGCCACTCCCTCAACGACCACGACCACTTCTACGACCACAACCACCTCGACCAGGCCGGCGTGGAGCTGTTCAATGCGGCCTTGATCCTCAGGCTCCGTGCCGAAGGCCTTCTGCCCGCGCACGGGACGGCCCGTTAATTTCGCGGGCCTTCACCATGCGCGTCAGTGTGATCGTCCCCTGCCACAACGTGGAAGCGCACGTGGAACGCGCCGTGCGTTCGGCGTGGGCGCAGGACCATGCCGATGTGGAGGTGGTGGCGGTGGACGATGGCTCCACCGACGGTACGCTGGCCCTGCTGCAGCGGCTCGCCTCGGACCGTCCCGGTCGGGTGCGTGTGATCCAGCAGTCGAACCGCGGGGCCTGTGCGGCCCGGAACGAGGGCCTTCGCGCCTGCACGGGCGAGTGGGTCCAGTTCCTCGACGCCGACGACCAGCTCATGCCCGATAAGGTGAGCGGTCAGGTGGCCCTGGCCGCTTCGGCCGACGTGGTGATCGGCGACTACGAGCAGGTGATGCCCGACGGCCAGCTGGTGTCGGTGCCCGCCTTGCACGGAAAGCCCTGGATGGCCCTGATCCGCACGCGCATGGGCACCACCAGCGCCAACCTGTGGCGGCGCAGCGCGCTCGAGGCGGCCGGTGGCTGGAACGAGCAGCAGGCGAGCAGCCAGGATTACGAGCTCCTGTTCAGGCTGCTGGCCCGCGGGGCGCGCGTGGCCTGGGACCACCGCATCCGCACCCAGGTGCTGAAACGCACCGAAGGCTCCATCAGCCGCACCGACGTGCGGGCCAACTGGGAGCGTTACATCGCCCTGCGACGCACCATCCTGGAGCACCTGCAACGCACCGACGCCGAAGCGTTCAAGGCCGAGATCGAGGCCCTTCGCCAGTACATCTTCATGGCCCTGCGCATCGTGGCCGCGGAGGACCTGCCATGGGCCCTGGCCGAGTACCGGCGCTCCATCGGCAAGGGTTTCAGGCCCGAGGTGAGCCGGGCGATCACCGAGCGCTACGCCTTCCTCCATAACTTGCTGGGGTTCGCTGGCGCCGAGCGCGCCACCCGACTGCTGAAGCGCGCCCGATGATCCGTTCCCGCCAGGACTTCCTTGCCTATCGCGAAGCGGACCGCATCGCCCTGCGCCGCGAGCCCTCCTCGCAGATGATGTTCGACGAGGTGTGGAAGTTCCAGCGCCTGCTGCGCCGCGTGGAGTACCACATGAACTGCCACAAGAACAGCGGGCTTCTTGGCAAGCTGCTGTACAAGTATTGGAGCATCCGCTTCCACAACCAGGGCGTGCGCTGCGGCTTCGACATCCCTCCCAACGTGTTCGGCCCCGGCCTCAGCATCGCCCACCGCGGCACCATCGTGGTGCACCCCGATGCCCGCATCGGCAAGAACTGCCGCATCCATGTGGACGTGGTGATCGGCACAAGGCCCGGCCCCAACGACCTGGTGCCCAGCCTTGGCGACAACTGCTACATCGGTCCCGGCGCCAAGCTCTTCGGCGACATCACCATCGGGCCCAACACCGCCATCGGTGCCAACAGCGTGGTGAACAGCTCCTTCCCCGAGGGTTTCTGCACCATCGCCGGCGCCCCGGCCCGCAAGGTGAGCGACACGCCCAGCACCGAGTTCATCATCGCCACGCGCAGCGCCAAGAAGACCCTCGGATGAAGAAGGTCCTCATCGTCGTCGGCACGCGCCCCAACTTCATCAAGGTCACGCGCTTCAAGCAGGTGGCCGCGCAGCGCGGCACCTTCGACGTGCGCATCGTGCACACGGGTCAGCACTTCAGCGCCAACATGGTCGATGTGTTCTTCGAGCAGTTCGGCCTGGTGCCCGACCGCTGGCTCGAGATCGGCGCCGGAAGCCCCAACAGCCAGATGGCCCAGGTGATGCTGGGGCTGGAGACCGTGATCGCCGAGGTGAGGCCGGACCTGGTGATGGTGGTGGGCGATGTGAACAGCACGCTCGCCGCGGCCATCACCGCCAACAAGATGGGCGTGCGCATCGGTCATCTGGAGAGCGGCCTGCGCAGCTACGACCGCTCGATGCCCGAAGAGCACAACCGCGTGCTCACCGACGCGCTCACCGACCATTTCTTCATCACCGAACAGAGCGGGCTGGACAACCTGCGGAAGGAAGGAAGGCCCGAGGCCGCGCTCCATTTCGTGGGCAACACCATGATCGATACGCTGGTGGCCTTCGAACCGCAAGTGCAAGCCTCGCCGGTGCTGCAGCAGCTGGGGCTGGGCGAGGGCGGCCGCGACTTCGCCAAGGCTTCGTCGCGCACGCACGTGCTCATGACCATCCACCGCCCCGCCACCGTGGACGTCCCGGAGCGGCTATCGGCCCTGCTGGACCTGATCGCGGACGTCTGTGCTTCCGGGCGGAAGGTGGTCTTCCCGATCCACCCGCGCACGGTGAAGAACATCGAAGCGTTCGGATTGAAGGCGAAGGCCGACGCCATCCAGGGCCTGGTACGCACCGAGCCGCTGGACTACTTCGCCTTCCAGAAGCTCGTGGCCACCTGCGGTTTCGTCCTCACGGATAGCGGCGGCATCCAGGAGGAGAGCACCTTCCGCCGCGTGCCCTGCCTCACCCTGCGCCCCAATACCGAGCGCCCCATCACCGTGACCCTGGGAAGCAACGAGCTGGTGCCGTTGGACATGGACGCCGTGCGCGCCGCCATCGCGCGGATCGAGAACGGCAGCTTCAAGCAGGGCGCGGTGCCTCCGCTGTGGGATGGGCACGCAACGGAGCGGATCATGGAGGTGCTGGAGCGGGTGTTGTAACGGGCCTGTACGTGGTTCACAGGCCCAGCATGGAAAGCCCCGGATGCTCATCCGGCCGACGACCGAGGGGCCAGCGGAACTTGCGCTCCGCCTCGGTGATCGGCAGGTCGTTGATGCTGGCGATACGCCGCCGCATGAAGCCGTGGGCATCGAATTCCCAGTTCTCGTTGCCGTAGGACCGGAACCAGCTGCCCGAATCGTCACGCCATTCGTAGGCGAAGCGCACGGCGATGCGATCGCCCTGGCAGGCCCAGAGCTCCTTGATCAGGCGGTAATCCAGCTCACGCGCCCACTTCCGCACGAGAAAGCCCTCGATGGCCGCACGCCCGGTGATGAACTCAGCCCGGTTGCGCCACACGCTTTCGGGCGTGTAGGCCAGTGCCACGCGTTGCGGGTCGCGGCTGTTCCACGCGTCCTCGGCCATGCGCACCTTCTGCGCGGCGGTCTCGGTGGTGAAGGGCGGGAAGGGCGGGCGGGGTTGTTCGGTGGTGGACATGCGGCGGTGCTGTCTGGTCGTCGCTCAAGATAGCCGGGTTCCATTTCCGTCTTCCTTCCTTTGCGCCTCTGCGACATCGCATCATGCTCCTCTACCTCACCTACAACGACCAGCCCAGCGGTGTATTCTGGAGCCAGGTGACGGACGTCGTGGAGCACCTGAACACCCTGGGCGGGCCGAAGGTGAAGCTGGTGGCGCTGGTGAGCGGCCGCGACTTCCTTCAGACCAGCCGGAAGATCAAGGCGCACAGCCCTTCGGCCTGGGTGCTGCCCATGGTGCCCGCCATGAAGCGCTGGAAGGCGAACACCGCGCTGGTGGCGTGGGTATGCCGGCTGCTGCGTCCCACCGGCCTCATCTGTCGCGGGCCCTTCGCCACGTGGATGGCCTTGCGCATGCGCGAGCGTGGGCTTACGCAGAAGGTCTGCTTCGATGGGCGCGGCGCCTACGCGGCTGAGTGGGAGGAGTACCGGATCATCGACGACGACGAGCTGATCGCCCAGTTCCGGCCCTTGGAGAACGAAGCCGTGAACGCCAGCGACATGCGGATCGCGGTGAGCCAGGCGCTGGTTGACCACTGGCGCGAACGCTACGGGTACACGGGTGACGCGCATGTGGTGATCCCCTGCACGTTGGGGAAGGAGGTTGAGCACGCTGCGGCGCCCATGATGCGGCGAAAGGATGATGCAGTTCGCCTGGTGTACAGCGGGAGCACCGCCGGCTGGCAGTCGTTCGACCTGCTGAATCCGTTGCTCAAGCACGCGCTGGATACCCAGCCGAACGTGCGGGTGCTCTTTCTCAGCAAGCGCGATGCGAACAACAGCGCCTTGGAGGCGGCCTATCCCGGTCGGGTCGACGTGAAGTGGCTGGACCATGCCCAAGTGGCGGCAGCACTGGCGGAGTGCGACCACGGCATCATGGTTCGTGAAAGGACCATCACCAATCGGGTGGCCAGCCCGACCAAGTTCGCGGAGTACCTGAGCAGCGGGTTGAAGGTGATCACGAATGATGGCCTCGGCGACTTCAGCGCGCTGGTGGCGAAGCATGAACTTGGGACGGTGGTGGAGGAGGGGAAGCCCCTGCCCGCGCTGAAGCAAGTGTCACCTGCCGAGCGCCAACGCTTGCGGACTTTCGCCCTGCAGCACTTCACCAAGCAGGCGCACGATGCCAGCTATCGTAAGGTGCTTGAGGTACTTGGCTGATATGAACCACAGATGGACACGGATGGCATCACTGCTCCGTCGCGTGGTGATCTTGAGCCGCTCTGCAACGGGCGTTATCCGTGTCCATCTGCGTTCATCTGTGGTTGAATGGGAATTGATCCGACGGACCTGCTGAGCGGCCCAACGTACCTCCAACCCTCTGTGGTCTTCCCCCTACTTTCGCGGTCCCATGGCTAACCCAGCCTTCGCAGCCGCTTCGGCGGGCACAAGAAAGGTCCTGATCACCGGCGGCGCGGGCTTCATCGGCTCGGCGCTCAGCAAGCACCTGCAGGAGCTGGGCCATGAGGTCTTCGTGCAGGACGACCTGAGCTTTGGGCGGCGTCACCTCGCCGGTGTTTCCGATGACCGCTTCTTCCAAGTGGACATCCGCGACCGCAAGGCCACACAGGCCGTGTTCGACGCCACGCGCCCCAACTGGGTGCTTCACCTCGCTGCCGTGCACTTCATTCCGTACTGCAATGAGCACCCCGCCGAGGCTGCCGACATCAACATCAACGGCACGATCAGCGTGCTGGATGCCGCGCAGTCCAAGGCCAGCGTGGAGCAGGTGTTCGTGGCCAGCACCGCCGCGGTGTACCCCATCGCCGATGGCGCCATGGCCGAGGACCACGAGCTGGGGCCGATGGACATCTATGGCACCACGAAGCTCGCCGCCGAGAAGCTCGCCAGCGAGTTCCACCTGCGGACACGGATCCCCACCATCGTGGGCCGCTTCTTCAACGCCTTCGGGCCGAACGAGACCAACCCGCACCTCTTTCCCACCATCCAGCGCCAGATCCTCGACGGGGCCCGCACGCTGAAGCTCGGCAACCTCGATCCCAAGCGCGACTACATCCACACCGAGGACATGAGCCGCGCCATGAGCGCCCTGCTCAACGCCGGGATCTCCGGCTACGACACCTTCAACATCGGCCGCGGCATCGAGTACAGCGTGCGCGAGATCGTGGAAGCCTTCGAGCGCCAGCTCGGCGAGAAGCTCGCCATCGAGGTGGATCCCGCCCGGGTGCGCAAGGTGGAGCGCATGCACCTGCTGGCCGACGTGCGCAAGCTGAAGCAGGCCACCGGCTGGGAGCCACAGTGGGGGATCGATGAGGGGGTGGCGACGCTGTTGAAAGAAGACCTGATGGTGAAGTGACAGGTCACGAGGGACAAGTGTCAAGGCTTGATCCGTCGGCCTCGTTGTTACGTGTTACTTGACACTTGTTGCTTGTCACTTAGCGAACGCCCCGTGATCCACGTAGCTCTCTGCACCGACGGTGTCTTCCCCCAGGCCATGGGCGGGATGCAGCGGCACTCGCGGCTGTTGGCGGAGCATCTGGCGCGCAGTGGGAAGGTGAAGCTCACCGTGCTGCACCCGCATGCCGTGGGCATCTTCGATCCGGCCTTGGGCATCGAGGAGGTGCACCTACCGGATATCGATAAGGGGAAGTTGTACATCCGCGAGCTCTGGCGCTACAGCGAGCGCGTGGGGAAGGAGCTGGAACGCATCAAGCCCGACGTGATCCTGTCGCAGGGTTTCTGTGTGTGGAAGGGCATGGACCGCTTCAGCGATAGGCTGATCGTGCATCCCCACGGGCTGGAGATGTTCCAAATGCTGACGCGCAAGGAACGTCTGCTGGGTTGGCCGTTCCGCGCGGGACTGCGGTACATGGTGCGCCACAGCACGGTGGTGATCAGCCTGGGCGGCAAGCTCACGAGCATCCTGCAGGGCCTCGCCAAGGGCAGCTGCTGCCGTGTGGTGGTGATCCCGAATGCCACCGACGTTCCGTCCGCACCTCCTTCACATCCTTCACCCTCTTCACCGCTGCCTTTGCTCTTCGTGGGCCGTTTCGCGTTCAACAAGGGGCTTGATGTGCTGCTCACCGTGGCGCGGCGTCTGGTGGCCGAGGGGCGGACCGAGCTCGTTCGCTTCCAGCTGGCCGGCGATGGTCCGTTGCTCGATGCGCTGAAGCGTGACCTGCCACCGAACGTCGAGCTGCTTGGCCGCGTGGACGATGCGCAGCTGAACGCTCTGTACGCGGATTGCGCCGCGCTGATCCTGCCCACGCGTTTCGAGGGCATGCCCACGGTGGTGCTGGAGGCCATGGCCCGTTCGAAACCGATCATCGTGAGCGACGTGGGCGCCAGCGGGGAACTGGTCACACCGCACAACGGATACCTGTTGCCTCCGGGTGATGCGGAAGCGCTCCACGACGCCGTGGTCGCTTTCGCCGAACGCGCGCCGGAAGTGCGCGACAAGATGGGGGCGTACAGCTACGAACGGGTGCGCGAACGCTTCAGCTGGTCCACGGTCACCAGGCAGTACATCGAGCTGTTCGGCTCGATCGGCTCATCACGTGAGCACCGTGCGTAGCAGCTGGTCGGTGATGCGGCCCAGCGCCACATCGTCCACCTCCGCGGAAGGGTCGGCCGTGATGCGCTCCTCGCCGGCGATGATGCGGGGGAGCGCCAGGGGCAGGTCGGCCACGCTGACGGAGGCCCCCAGGTGCTTGCTGGTGATGGTGCGCGACACCACCCCGGGCACGCCCACATGGAGTACGGGCCTTCGCAGGAAGAAGATCTCGTTGAACTTGGTGCCCAGGAAGTCCTTGTTGCCGCTGGGGATGAAGATGAGCACGAGGTCCGCCTGCCGCACCACCGGGAAGAGCTCCCTCGCCGGCAACGGCGCATGAAAACGGATGGTGTCCGCGAGCCCCGCCTCACGCACCTTGCGGCGGTAACGGTCCACGTCGTGCCCGGTTATGTAGAGGTCCAGCTGGCACTGGGCGAACGCCCCCGGATGCAGCCTGCGTGCATGGCCGAAGCCCTCCACCAGCGCGTCGAAGTAGGTCTCCGCCTCCTGCGCGCCGTAGAGGCTTCCCGCATAGATCATGCGGAAACGACCGTCGTTCACGCGGGGCACGGGTTCGCCCAGGTCGTCAGGGTCCACGGCGTGCGGCACCACCACGTAGCGCGCCGGATCGCCGCCGTAGGTGCTGCGCAGGTGGTCGATGATGGCGGCGGAAGGGGAGATGATGCGGTCGTACCCTGTGATCACCGCGGCCTCCAGCATGCGCTCGTAGGCCTCGCGCGTGGTGCCGAGCGTGCCGTGCCCGTACACATGTCCCCAGCTCCACGGGTCGCGCAGGTCGCCGGTGAGCACGATGCCGGGACAGCGCTGCTTGAGCTTGAGACCGAAATGCAACAGCCTGAACGGCGCGCCCGTGATCACCACATGCCGGATGCCGTGCGCGCGCACCAGGGCCTCGGCCTTCGCCAGAAAGGGACGCTCCCAGAACACGGCCTTGTCGAACCAGTTGCCTTTCACGAGCACGGGAAGCAGGCGCATCCACACCCGGTACATCAGCTTCTCGTGCAGGCCGGTGAGCGGCCGCTTGAACAGCACGGTGGGGTAGCGCTGCGGCAACGGATGGCCGTGGATGCCGTGCTCCTGCACATCAGCGTTCCACAGCGAGCCCTTCAGGTCGTCGGCCCCCCGGCTGTGGATCACGTGCACGGGATGCCCCCGCCGCGCCAGCTCCTTGGCGAACTTGGCCCAGCGCCTGCCCCCGATGCCCCGGTAGGGCGGGAAGGTGTGGCTGACGATGAGGACCGGTTCACCTGGCTGCATGACCCGTTGGAACGGCGGCGAAGGTAACCGGCACCGCTCCGCCAAAGGGTTAGTTTTGGCCGCTCCATGTCCGCCCATGCCCTCATCACCGGTGGTGCCGGCCTGCTCGGTGTCCCGCTCGCGGAACGCCTGCTCGCCGAAGGCTGGCAGGTGACCGTGGTGGACGTGGCGACGGGCTCCGACCGCCTCGCGCACCACCGGCTCCGGTACATCCAGGGCGACGTGAACGACGAGGCCGTGTGGACGGAACTCGATGACCCCACCATCGAGGTGGTGGTGCACCTGGCCGCTTGGAGCGATGTGACCGCGAGCGTGCGGGATCCCATCGGCCATCACCGGGTGAACGTCACCGGCACCCTGCGGCTGTTGGAGCTGGCGCGCCATCGGAAGGTCCCGCGCTTCGTGCTCGGCAGCTCGGCCCTGGTGCATGGCACCGCTGGTCGCTCCGGGCAGCGGCCGCGTCCAGCCTCCCCCTACGCCGTGAGCATGCTGGCCGCGGAGCAGTTCGCCCTGGTGTACGCGCACCTGCACGGCCTGCATGTGAGCACCCTGCGCTTCTTTCCCACGTACGGCCCCCGTCAACGGGCCGGTCAAGGGTTGCGGCACATCATCGATCGCGTGCGGCGCGGCGAGGTCGTGCCGGTGCATGGGGATGCGAACGCCGAAGTGGCGCCCTTGCACGTGGACGATGCCGTGGCGGCGTTGCATGCCGCCGTGCTCCGCAGCACGGGCCACCACCACCTGGTGTGCGACATCGGAGGCGGCACGATCGGGGAGCGCGCCCTGGTGGCGATGATCGGCGGGCTGCTCGGTCGCGGGCCGCTGCTCGAACAACGACCGGTGGAGGAGAGCGCCATGCCCCTCTTCGCACCCGATACGGACATCGCTCGGGAACAGCTTGGCTTCACGGCCAAGATCGCCCCGGCCGAAGGCATCGCGGCCTGCCTGGCGCAGCTCACCGCCGAACGCCCGTAGACGCATGCGCATCATCGGCATCTCCCACAAGACGCGCTACTGGCAGCACTACGCGTTCAGCAATCCGCCCGAGGGTTACCGCTATTCGCGCATGGTGGACATGCCCTGGCACATGCTGGGGGTGAAGGACCAGTTCCTGGCGCATACCAAGTACTTCCTGCCGGTGAAGCGGGCGGACATCTACCACACCTACAACAGCGTGGTGGCCAACCGCCGTCCGTGGGTGATCGAGGTGGAGAGCTACCTGCCGCGCTACCGCCCCATGCCCGAGGGCCACCGCCTGTGGAAGTGGGCCATGCGGCGGTTCGCGAGCGACGACTGCAAGTGGATCCTCTACGGGAGCGAGCATGCCGAGCGCATGAACCGCGACCAGCTCATCGCGCAGGGGGTGGACCCGGCGAAGATGATGGTGCTGTACCGCGCCGTGGAGCACTACCTCCCTGCTGAGCGTCCAGCGGACCGCTTCGAGGTGCTCTTCGTGGGCAACGGTTTCTTCCGCAAGGGTGGCGTGGAGCTGCTGAAGGCGCTGAAGCGCATCGGGCGCAGCGACGTGCACCTCACCATCGTGAGCAGCATGGAGATCGATTGGGCCGTGCTGCCCCCCCCCGAGGAGGTGGAGCGCGTGAAGGCGATGATCTCCGCCGACCCCGCCATCACCTGGATCCCCAGCCTGCCGCATCATGCGGTGGTGCAGCGCATGCGCCGGTCGCACGTGTTCGTGAACACCACCTTCGGCGACACCTTCAACAATGCGGTGATGGAGGCCATGGGCTGCCACCTGCCGGTGATCGCCTCGGAGGTGAGCGCGCTGCCCGAGATGATCGACCACGGCGTGAACGGCTGGCAGGTGAAGGTGACCGGCCGGCCCAGCGACGAGATCGCCGAGGAGCTGGCGGGCCGCCTGCTGCAGCTGATCGACGACCCTGCGCTCCTCGAGCGGTTCGGGGAGAACGCCTTCCGCACCGCGCGCACCAAGTTCGATGTGAACGTGCGCAACGCCCGGCTCCGGGAGTTGTACGACAAGGCGCTGGACTAGCGCCCCAGGTACCCGGCGATGCTATCGGCGATCAGCGGCGTGAACCGGTCAACGCCTGCACCGTTCATGTGCTGCGAGTTGTAGAACCAGCGCCGGTCCTGGCAGATCCCGCTGCCGCTGAAATCCCAGAAGGGAACGCCCGTTTCCGCCGCGATCCCCCGGAACGTGGCGATGAGGCTGTCGCGGTCCAAGGTCAGCCGCTGCATCTCCGCGAGCTCGGGCGTGTACACCAGCACCACCCGGCTGCCGGCCTGCTGCGCGGTGCGGATGAGGGTGGTGAGCGTGGCGCGGGCCTCGGTTGTGTTGCGCCGGCGTATGCCACCGGGGTGCTGCTCCACGAAGTGGTCGAAGGTGCCGTCCCACGGGATGTCCTTCCGCTGGAAGCCCAGGCGCAGCGGGTCATGCAGCGTGTCCTCCAAGCCGAGGAGGCCCTTCGCGGCGATGCCCGCGTATCCGTAGCCGAAGCGTGCGAAGCTGTACAAGGGGATCCACCGGTCCTTCCACCACGCGGGATGGGTCCGCACCAGATCGGCGTACACCGCGGGCTCGTTCAGGTAGGGCGGGTACTGGCTGGGGAAGAAGACATCGGTGTCGGGCGCCAGGGAGATCATGTCCACGTTCTGCACCAGCAGCTGCGGGGCCTTGTTGTGCCGCAGGTAGGTGATGAGCCACGGCAGCTGGTGGTCCACCTGGTTGCCGTCCATGCCGATGGTGAAGCACGGCCGGCCGATGCGCTCGCCGATGGCCTGTGCGTCGAAGTGCATCAGGGCGCGGCTGCTGCCGAGGAAGAGCACGTCCGCACGCACACGACCGTCCACCACTTTGTTCCACACCCCGAAGGTGCCGGTGACCCGCCTGCGCAGGCCGGCCTTCAGCAACTGGTCCAGGCATACGGCCACCGCCCCGAAGAGGAACAGGAAGAGGACCAGCCGGGTGAGGAAGGGGCGCATGTCAGAACTGGAAGTAGATGAACCGCTGTTCCGCATGGTCGCCGATGAACACGATCACCAGCGCCAGGCCGATGTAGAGCGACCAGCGCGCCGCGCGCGGCAGGCGCAGGTCCTGCAGGGCGTGCTGCCGTTCCCGCTGCACCCACTCCACCGTCACCAGCAGCAGCAGGCAGCCGAGGGCCGGCACGTAGCTCAGGTGGTCGCGCACGAAGGTGGCGGTGCGGGTCCAGTCCACGGCGTGATGGCTGTGCGTGGCGATGCGCCCCAGGTAGCTCACGGCCTCCGCGAGGGTGTCGGCGCGGAAGAAGACCCAGGCCAGGCAGGCGAGCAGGAAGGTGCCCAGGATGCGGAGCGCGTCGCCCACGGTGGGCAGCAGCCGTCCCTCGGCCACCGTGCCGAGGTGGCTGCGGTTGCTGCCGCTCAAGAGCAGGGGCAGGAAGTAGATGGCGTTGAGCAGGCCCCAGGCCAGGAAGGTCCAGTTCGCGCCGTGCCAGAACCCGCTCACCAGGAAGATGATGAAGGTGTTGCGCACGGCCATCGACCGCCCGCCGCGGCTGCCGCCCAGGGGGATGTAGAGGTAGTCGCGGAACCAGGTGCTGAGGCTGATGTGCCAGCGGCGCCAGAACTCGGCGATGTCGCGCGCGAAGTAGGGGAAGGCGAAGTTGCGCATGAGCTCGAAACCGAAGAGCCGCGCGCACCCGATGGCGATGTCGCTGTAACCGCCGAAGTCGCAGTAGATCTGGAAGGCGAAGAGCACGGCGCCGAGCAGCAGCACCGGACCGGGCTGTGTGGCGTGCGCGGCGAACACCTCGTCCACGATGCGGCCGCTGGTGTCGGCGATCACGATCTTCTTGAAGAAGCCCCACAGCATCTGGCGCAGGCCGTCGACCGCCTGGCCCTGGTCGAAGGTGCGTGGGCGGCCGAACTGGGGCAGCATGTGGCTGGCCCGCTCGATGGGCCCCGCGCACAGCTGGGGAAAGAAGCTGACGAAGGCGAGGAAGGTGGACGGGTCACGCACCGGGGCGATACGCCCCCGGTACACGTCGATCGTGTAGCTGAGCGCCTGGAAGGTGTAGAAGCTGATGCCCACCGGCAGCACCACATGCAGCAGGAAGGGCTGCGCGTGGATGCCGAACGTGGCGAGCCCTTCCGCGAGCGACCGGGCGAAGAAATCGTGGTACTTGAACACGCCCAGTGTGCCCAGGTTCCCCACCAGGCTGATGCCGAGCAGGGCCTTCCGCCGCGCCTTGTCGGTGGTGCGGCCCAGGCCGAGCGCCACCGCGTAGTCGGTGAGGCTGGTGGCGAGCAACAACAGCAGGAAGCGCCAGTCCCACCAGCCGTAGAACACGAAGCCCGCCGCGATCAGCAGCAGGTTCTGCGCGCGCAGCTGGCGGAACACGCCCCAGTAGAGCGCGAACACCACCGGCAGGAAGGCCGCGAAAACGAGGCTGTTGAACAGCATGGGCCGGTGCGCCGGCTACCGCCGGAAGCAGCAATGGAAGTTGCGCGGGATCAGGTCCCAGCCCTGGCTCGTGGCCGCCGCGGTGCACGAGAACTGGCCCACCACGCGCACCAGGCCGTCGCCGTTGGCCGCGTTGTTGCTCCATTCCCAATCGCCGATCATGTCGGTGAGGCCGAGCTGCGCGGCACGCGTGCAGGCCACGTACCACTCGCCCCAGGTGCACAGCCGGGCATTGAGGTCCCCGCAGGTGATGGCCGCCTCGTCGAAGTCCACCGTGTCGTGCTGCGTGGCCTCGATGCAGAAGCTGTTCGTCACCTCCACGAAGCCCTGCGGGCAGGGGCGCTTGGGCACGGCGCGCCCGCTCGTGAGCAGGAAGGTCGAGCCGGTGGAGGAGAGCGCCACCATCTGTCCGGCGCGCACATCGCCGGGTTCCAGCGGGTCGCCGCTGTCGCGCAGCACGGGCCATGCGGCGGCGCCGTTCACCGCGAGCGTCACCGGACCGGAATTGGCATCCGTGCTGCGGAGCACCAGTTGCATGCCCGCGGGCAGGCTGTCCGGTGCCGGCTGCAGGTCCACCGTCCAGGCCGTGGTCCCGCTCACAGTGCCGCTGATGAGGCGACCCTGCTGCAGGCTCCGGGCGTTCAAGGCGTCGCTGGTGGCGGCCGGGTCGGCGAGCGTTTCCACGCGCCGGTCCGCCGCGGTCGATCCTGTGAGCACCAAGGGCTTGTTCACGCCAACCTGGGCCGCGGCTTCGATCGCCAGGACCCCGGTCATCACCAGGAGGAGAAGGTGCTTCGTGCTCATTTCCGCCAGAAGCAGCAGCGCACCGCGCCGTAGTTGTTGGGGTGGTCCACCGCACCGATCGCCCGCTGCGAGCGGCACTGCCAGCGGCCCACCTGGTCCGCCGTGTGCGTGTGGTCGCTCGTGTCGTCCATCCATTCCCAGTTGTCGAAGAGGTCGATCAGCTGCGCCTGCTGCGAGCTGCAGGCATGGATGTACTCGTCCCAGGTGCACAGCCGCGCACCGCGCTCATTGCACCAGGTCACCGCGCTGAAGATGCTGGTGTTGAGGGTGTCGTTGCGTTGGATGCAGAGCGAGCTGTTCACCTCCACGAAGCCGTCCGGGCAGGCCGTGCGCTGCCGTTGCTGGAGGAAGAAGGCGGTGTCCACATAGATGGCCTCGGCGTAGGAACCGGCCGCGAGCGCTCCGGCGTCCACGGGCAGGCCATCGGTGCGGTACACGGGCCTGTTGCCCAGCCCGTCCACGTTCAACCTTACCCGCCCCATGCCTTGCACGGGCTGGGTCCATCGAACGCGCAGGCCATTGGCGTAGGCCGCGCAGGGCGGGTCCTGTTGAAGCTGCACGGTCATGGCCGTGCCCGCGGCGGTGGCCGCGTGCAGGGATCCATCCTGTGCCTGTCCGGCGGTGAGCAATGCATCGGACACGGTGGCCCGGGCCAGGCCGCTCACCTGTCGCTGGCTGCTGTCGGCACTGATGAAGCGCACCGGCCGGTCGACCGTGACCTGCGCGTGCAGCGGTGCAGCGAGCACGAGGATGGGCAGGAGGGAGGCGAAGCGCTTCATCGGTCGTAGCAGCATCGGTACCGGTAACGCCCCGTTGGGATGCGGAGGCCGCCGCCCTGGCAGGAAGGCAGCAGGGTGGCCCCGTCGATGCCCATGGCCTTCGCCTTGTTCGCGTCGTTCGCCGCGTGGTCCACCCATTCGTAATCGAGCACGGTGCCCAGGAAGGCGGGATCGCGCTGGCAGGCATGGATCCATTCGGCCATGGTGCAGAGCCGCCCGTTCCGGTCCGCGCAACGCACGTTCGCCTGATACCAGCTCACCGAGTCGCTGCTCACCACATCGATGCAGGCATCGGTGCTGAACGCCGCTGAACCGGGCGGGCAGCTGCCGTGCACTTGTGACAGCACCTGGAACGCGGCACCATCGTAGGCGAGCACCAGGGGGATCCCCGGCCTCAGGTCGGCGCTGTCCAGCGGTTGGTCCACGTTCTTGAACACGGCCACGGGAGCGGTCCCGTTGATCGAAAGGGTCACCGGGCCTGTGTTGGCCGAGGAGGGCACCAGGGTCACCGCCATCCCCACCGCGAAGCCTTGTGGAGCGGGCGTCAGCAGGAGGTCGAGCGCGTTCGTACCGGTGGCGGTGCCGAACAGCGGCGTTTGGTAGCGTGCGACGTCCAACGACACGCCATCGGTGCCCGCCTGCGGGGCGGCCAGACCGGTCACCTGCCGTTCATTGGAGGTGGCGCCGTCCATGCGCACGGGCACGGGCACATCGAGCTGCGCCCAGGCCAGCGCAGGGGCCATGAGCAGCAGCAGGGAGGAGGTGCGCAGCTTCATGAACGCAGGAATCGAAGGGCCGCGAGCCCTTGTACATGGACCAGATGAAGGCCCGTACCAAGGCCCGATACCGGGATGGTGAGCGTTCCACCGTTGGCAGGCAGCACGGAGCGCCACACGATGCGACCTGTGGCATCGAACACGTCCACCACGCGCGAGCGGTCCGTTGGTGCTGCGATGAGCCGAACCTCGGTGTCGGACACGGTGGGCATGAGCACCGCACCGGGCCGGTCCGCTGGCCTGGCGATGCCCGTGGGCAGGGCACCGTCGAAGGTGGTGAAGGTCCCGAGCGAATCGAGGCCGGAAGCGGACACCGTGCGTGCGGCGGTGTTCACCGCGGAGGGCAGGGGCGACCACACCGAGCCTCCGGCGTACACGTGCAGCACCTGGTCGGCCTCGGCGATGCCGTTGAGCAGCACCGGATCGTACCGGAAGGCGATCGCGGCGTTGAGCCCGGCGTTCACGGAGCTCGACCAATCGTACCAGCGGGCCACGCTCTGCGCACCGCCCGCCTCCGACATGGGGACGTGACCACGCCACAGGTCCACCACATCGGGAGCCACCGCCGTGCTCACCAACAGGCCAAGTCCGCCGGGATCGCTGTTGGCGAGCGCGTTGGCATACGTGACGGCGATGTGCTCCAGGCCCTGGCCCATGATCGGCGCGCCGTCCGCCTCCTGGATCACCGCGGAAGGGGTGAGCTCGATGTTGCCGTCGTTCACGCAGGTGGACCCGGTGGCCAGCTCCCAGGTGATCGGCCCATCGATGCGGAGCAGGGTGCCGGCGGCCACGGTGAGCGTTGTGCCGGGCTGCAGGGCCATGGTCTGCGCCAAGGCTTGGCCGGCCTGCAAGAGGCTAAGACCGAGGGACACACGATGGCACCAGCGCATGGGGCGAAAATAAGGCCGTGATCCGCGCCGAAGGGCTGGCTACTTTTGGCCTTCCCGATCCCACCGCATGGACCTCTACGGCCTTCTCACCGACCAGATGGGACAGTTCACCCCCCTCGACCTCTGGGGGCTGGTCCTCGACCTGCTGCTCGCGGCGGTGCTCGGTTTCGCCCTGGGCAGCTTGCTGCGCGTGCCCGAGGCGCCTCCGGCCCGTGTGCTGGCGGTGCTGGCCGCAGTGGTGGCGGTGGCCGTGGCCGTGGTGCGCGCCAACGTGCCCCTCGCCATCGCCTTGGTGGCCGTGGCCCTGCTCTTCAGGCCCACGGGTGCGGCGCAGGACTGGCGGGCCCGCCTGCCGCTGCTGGTGAGCGTGGTGCTGGGGGTGGCCTGCGGCAGCAGCGCGGGGATCGCCGCGGTGGTGGCCTTCGTGCCGCTCGTGCTCCTGCTGCGCTGGGCCCTCCGTACCAAGTCCTCCTGACCGCCGCGCATGCTCCGGAAAGACCGCGGTGCGTTCCTGGTCCTGGTCCTTTCCCTGGCCGCGGTGGCCTTGGGCATGGCCGCCTGGCGGGCGCCGGTGCCACGCACCACCTTCAACAGGGAACTGCCGGTTCCGTGCCCCAACGCCGCCGCGCCCGGTTTCGAAGGCACAGCTCCGGACGGGCTCTCGCTCCATTACACCCTGGACGGATCGGAACCGAACGCCGGATCGCCCGTGTGGACCATGGGAACGCGCGCAACGCCCGACGAGCACCACGCGCAACGGCTGATCCGCGCGGCCTCGAGCCCCCAGTGGCGGGCCCCCGTGCCGGGACCGTACGCCGATGCGGTGGTGGTGCGCGCCCGGTATTGCGATGAACACGGACGCTGCGGACCGATCGCGGAACGTACCTGGCCGGTGCGCGGGCAACGGCTGCCGATGCTCTCCCTGGTGCTTCCGGACGGTTCCTTGGTGGACCCCGACAGCGGGATCTACGTGCTGGGGCATGGCGTGTTCCGCGACCGTGAACCGGCGGTGCAGCGCTACCCACGCGACCAGAAGTGGTGGAAGTACCCCGGCAACTACCAGTTCCGCGGAAAGGCGTGGGAGCGCTCGGCCGACCTCGAGGTGCTGGAGGCCGATGGGCAGCGCATGTGGGCCGGTCCGGTGCGTGTCCGCATCAACGGCAACAACACGCGCGGCTTTCCGCAGCACGCGCTCCGTCTGGTGAGCGAGGAACCGTTATCCGCGGCCGTGCTGGGCGCCGGACGAGGCACGGGGCATCGGGCGCTGGTGCTGCGCGCCGGCGGTAACGACCAGGACATGGCCTTCCTGCGCGACGCGGTGCAGCACCGGCTCTGCGAAGGCCTGCCGTTCATGACCAGCGGTTACGAGCCATGCGTGCTGCTGGTGAACGGGGCCTATTGGGGTTTGCACGACCTGCGCGAGCGGATGGACGACCGCGAGGTGGCCCGGCGCATCGGCGTGCCCCGCAAGCAGGTCACCATCCTCGCTGACCGGGCCATCCTGTACGACGGCGACGAGCGGGAGGTGCAGCGTTTCACCCGGATGCTCGGGCGCATCGAACGGATGGACCCGGCGTCGCCGGCCTTCGCTGACAGTGTGGACCGCTACCTGGACCTGGATGGCTTTCTGCAGTACATGGCCGCCCAGCTGATCCTGGGCAACGCCGATTGGCCCGACCAGAACGTGAAGTACTGGCGCTTCACCGGCGCGCCCGACACGCCCGCAGGTGCACGCGACGGGCGCTGGCGCTTCATCATGGGCGACAGCGACCAGGGCCTGGGCTCGCCCGTGGGCCCGGAATTCGACCATATCGCGCGCGTGCTGGCGAAGGCCACCCCGGTGCCTCGCCTGTTCAAGGCATGCCTGCGCTCGGCACCGGTGCGCGACCGTTTCCGGGCCATCGTGGAGGAGCAGCTGAACGGACCGCTCTCCGCGCAGGCCATGCTCGCGACCATCGACGGGCTCAGCGCCCGCATCCGCCCCGAGATGCCCAGGCACGTGGCCCGCTGGCGGCGGCCGCGCACCGTGGAGGCGTGGGAGCGCGATGTGGAGGAGCTCCGTTCCTTCGCACGGCTGCGCGGCGATCATGTGCGCCGACAGCTCGACCTTCACTTCCCCAGCCGACCCGGCGCATGATCGCCTTCCTACGCCAGCACGGCACGCTCATCGCGGTCATCCTCTTCTGGGTGTTCAGCACGCTCTACCTGGGGCCGCTGATCTACCTGCTGCTGCCGGTGTCCATCTTCTTCTTCCGCAGCCGCGACATGTGGCCGGAGATGCTCTTCGGCTTCCTCATCATCCTCATCCTCTCCGACATCAGCCCCGAGTTCGTGCCCCTGCGCAAGATCAAGAGCGCCAAGTACGGCATCATGACCGCCCTCGGCCTCGTGTTCCTGATGGAGACGAACCGCTTCACGCCGCTGTCCCGCGTGTTCAACATCTTCCTGCCCTTCTTCGTGTACAGCTTCTTCCCGCTGGTGCAGAGCAGCGACGTGCTCAACGGGATCTCGAAGACCATCTCCTACGGCCTGCTGTACCTCATCATCCCCAACTACATCCTTTACAACTTCCGCCGGCAGGGATGGACCTTCATCCGGAACTTCATCCTCTTCATCCTGGCCGTGCTCCTGGTGAGCTACCTGATCCGGTACCTCAACCCGCGGTACGTGGTGATCGCCGGGCGTTTCCGGGGGCTCTTCGGGAACCCGAACGGACTGGGCATCTTCTGCTACCTCACCTTCATGTTCGCCAGCGTGGCCATGTACCTGAAGAAGGACCTCTTCAACCTGCGGGAGAAGATCTTCGTGTACGCCACCATCGTCTTCTTCCTCATCCTCTGCGGCTCGCGCACCTCGGTGGTGGCCACGGGCATGTTCCTCGTGTTCAGCCGCTTCTTCAGCCTTTCGCCCTTCCTGGGCTTCGTGGTGTTCATCGCCTTCCTGGCCGTGGCCGAGCTCGTTTCGTCCAACCTCAGCGCCATCGTCACCCAGCTGGGCCTGGAGAAGTTCTTCCGGGTGGAGACCCTCGATGACGGTTCCGGCCGCTACTTCGCCTGGGCCTTCGCCTGGACCAAGATCAACGAGGGGGGCTTCTTCCTCTTCGGCGGTGGCTTCGGCAACGACGAGTGGGTGATGCGCCACAACTACGACTACCTGCGGTCCATGGGCCACCACGGCGGGGTGCACAACTCCTACCTCACCATGTGGTTCAACACCGGCATCGTGGGCGTGCTGCTGTACTTCCGCAGCTACTTCCTCCTCTTCCTGAAGGCCAACAAGAAGGCGCCCATCGCATTCGCCATCATGTTCAGCTCCATGTTCAGCGTGCTCTACGAATCGTGGCTCACGGGCTCGCTGAACCCCTTCTCCATCATCCTGGTGACCGTGATGACCATGCTCACCGAGGAGGATATCGTGAGCGGACGCGACCACGAGGAGGAGGTGGAGGAGACCCCGGACGACGGCACCGAGGTGCTCGTGCCCACATGGTCGGCCCGCACCTGAGCCGTTACCTTGCGCGGCCGTTGCCCCCATGAAGAACCGTCGCTGGTCCATCGCGCTCGCCCTGCTCATCGTGGCCGCGGCCATCGGCGCGTGGCAGGCCGACCGGGCCATCAAGCACCGCGGCCATCCCGGGCTGCGCACGTTCATCGGTCAGTGGTGGCGCAATTACCCGAAGAGCTTCGCCGTGGAACCGCCCGTCATCGCCATCACGGTGGACGAGGCCGGCATGGAGCGCCTGCAGGCCGTGGTCGACCGCGCGCGCGAACGCGGGGTGATCGAGCCCGAGGGCAATGACTACGTGAGCGGCCGGTTCCAGGTGGGTGGCGAGGACTTCAAGGGAAAGCTGCGGATCAAGGGCAAGATGACCGACCACGTGGAGGGCCGCAAGTGGAGCTTCCGGGTGATCGCGAAGAAGGACGGCGGCTTCCTGGGCATGAAGCGCTTCAGCCTGCAGCACCCGGGCACCCGCAACTACCTGTGCGACTGGTTCTACCACCGCCTCAGCGCCGGCGAGGGCATCGTGGCGCTGCGCTACGGTTTCTGCCGCGTGGAGCTCAACGGCGAGGACCTGGGCATCTACGCCTACGAGGAGCACTTCGGTCCCGAGCTGCTGCAGCACAACGACCGCCTCAACGGTCCGCTGCTGCGCTTCGACCCCGCCCTGTTCTGGCAGCACCGCCTGAACGGCGTGGACGGTGTGCGTGTGGACGATGCCTACGGCACCTATCAGGCCGCCGCGCTCGATGCGTACGGCACCGACGACATCGCCGCAGACCCGCGGCAACGGCGCCAGTTCGAGGAGGCCCTTGCCCTGGTGCAGGCCTTCCGCCGCGGCGAGCGACCGGCCCACGAGGTGTTCGACGCCGACCGCACCGGCCGCCGCCTGGCCCTCATCGACCTTGTTGGTGGCCACCACAGCTTGGACTGGAGCGACGTGAAGTTCCACTACGACCCTGGCGCGCAACGCCTGGAGCCGGTGAGCTACGAGAGCTTCAGTGCCTTCCCCACCACCGAGCTCGCAGGCGCCTACCGCTACACCGGGAACTTCCGCGAGGACGACGAGCTGCACACCCAGCTGCTCAGCGACCCCGTGGTGATGGCGGCCTACGTGCATCATCTGGAGCGCATGGCGCGCGAGACGTACCTGGACAGCGCCTTCGCCGCGCTGAAGGGACCGCTCGATACCGCCAGCGCCACGCTCTACGCCGAATTCCCCTACAAGGAGCTCGACCGCGGCATCTACTACGCCAACCAACGCGCCATCCAGCGGTTGCTCGCCGCGCCGCGGCCGGTGCATGCCTACATCCAGGGGGTGCAGCGCGATACGCTGGTGCTGATGGCCGTGCCCAACGATGCCCTGCCGGTGCAGGTGGACAGCCTGCGATTGCCCGACGGTCGTGGCTTCGCGCCCCAGGGCGCGCCCATCGTGCCCTGCCGTTCGCGCGGGCGGGTGGGCCTTCCCGTGGCCTTGCGATTCGCCACAGGGCCGGTGGGCGACAGCCTGCTGCAGGACGGCGTGAAGGTGCACTGCCGCCTGCTCGGCTCAGGCGTGGCGCACGTGGTGCCGGCCCAGCCCTTCGCCCTGCGCACCGTGGAGGCGCTGGCCATGCCGGCCCACAAGGAGCCCACCTTCCGCAGCTTCCCCTTCGTGCAGGTCGACGAGGCCGCACGCATGGTGCGCTTCACGCCCGGCGCGTGGACCATCGACCGCGACCTGGTGATCCCCGCCGGCTATACGGTGGAGGCGGTGTCGCCGCTGAAGCTCATGCTGGTGAACGGCGCCGAGCTCGTGAGCCGCTCGCCGCTGCGCTGGACCGGCCAGGACGAGATGCCCATCGTGGTCACCAGCCCCGACAGCAGTTCCCTGGGGGTGCACGTGATCACCGCCACGGGCCAGAGCCGCCTGGACCATGTGCATGTGAGCGACCTGATGCGCTACGCCTACGACCAGGTGCGACCCGCCGACCTGAGCTTCCACGGCAGCGACGTGAGCCTGGAGCATTGCCGGTTCAGCGGCACAGGCGCCACGCTCGTGGACGTGGCCCTTGGCGAACTGCAGGTGCGCAGCTCCGTCTTCACCGGTGGTTCCGACCAGCTGGAGCTGCACTTCGTGCATGCGCAGGTCTCCGGCACCCGCTTCCAGGCCGCGGGCGACGATGCCGTGAGCGTGGAGGGTGGCGGGCTGTCGCTGGCCACCAGCGTGATCGAGGCTGCGGGCGGGGTGGGGGTGAAGGCCACAGTGCGTGCCAAGGTGGTGGTCAAGGCTTGCGATGTGCGCACGAAGGATACGGGTCTGGAAGGGCGCGACGGGGCCGTTCTGGAAATGGCGAACGGAAGCCTCCAGGCGCCACGGTCCATCGACGCGGCGAAGAAGGAGATGCGCTACGGACCCGTGCAGGTGACCTTGGAGGAGGTGGACGCACCCAACGCGGCGGGCACGGCGAAATGCGGTGCGGGCAGCCGCGTCACCATCGACGGCACGAAGGTGTCGGCCACCACCACCAGCAAGGGCACATGAGCTCGCCGGCCGATCGCGCGTTGTCGAAGGGTGCCGGCGGTCGGCGCCTCATTCCGGGGCTGTGGCTCCTGGCCTTGGTGCAGCTCGGGCTTCCGCTCCTTGCCCAGCGCTCGCCCTTCAATGGGCTCGACGTGCTCCCTGCCGACAGCACCGGCCACTACCGCATCCTCATCGGCGGGCACTTCCACGGGGAGAGCACCAACCGCAGCGGCTACCCGGCGGCCACCCTGCTCGCCAACCTGGACACGATCAACAACCTCGGCGCCAACCTCTTCCTCAGCACCGGCGACCTGTTCATGGATCCGGTGAACGACCTGCCGCGCTACCAGCGCTCGCTCTTCAGCAAGTTGAAGATGCCCTTCTTCAATGCGCCGGGGAATCATGACATCCAATGGAGCGAGGGCGCGGGATTGGTCGGTTCCAAGTCCCTCGACCTGCTCAACACCCGGGTCCTTCTGTTCAATACGGAACTGAACAATGGGACAATGCAGGAGAAGGATCTCCATGAACTGCGCCAGGCTGCGTCCGACGCGGGGACTAGGCCTGGCCTCCACGACCTTCTCATTGTTTCCCACCGCCCCATCTGGGCCGAGGATGATCCGCAATACAGCCCGCTCTTCAGGGACAACACGCGCTCGCTCACCGGCACCAACTTCAGGCAGGACGTATACCCGTTGCTGGAGAGGATCGCCGAGCACGCGCACGTGTACTGGATCAGCGGCAGCATGGGCGGTCGTGCACCGAGCAGTATCTTCTTCCAGTCGCATGCGAAGAACATCACCTTCATCCAGTGCGCCATCCGCGATGAACCGCGCGATGCGTTGCTGATCGCCGACGTATACACGGACACAGTGATGTGGAGCGCCCTTTCGCTCACCGGGCAGAAGCTGCTTGCCCCGGAGGCCTATGATGCGGTGTGGTGGCGCGCGCACCTGGGCGAGGGGGAGGGCTTCAATTGGAAGCTGCTGCCCTACCTGATCAAGACAACCGTGCTGCACCGGGCCTTCTGGTGGGGGGCGGGCCTCATGCTGCTGCTTCTGCTCTTGGTGCGGCGCATCCTTCGGCGCTGAGCCTCGTCTATGCGTCGGCACGCTTAGCTTCGTCGCCCAACAATGGCACGCATCCTCGTTACCGGCGGCGCCGGCTTCATCCCCAGCGAGCTCGCCACCCGCCTGGCGCAGGACCCCGCCCACGAAGTGGTGGCGGTGGACAACCTGCTCACCGGCGACCTGCGCAAGCTGCCCCTCGACCGGCACGGCAACCTGCATTTCATCAAGTGCGACGTGAACCGCTTCGAGGACATCAGCAGCGTGTTCTTCGCCTACCGTCCCGAGTTCGTGTTCCACTACGCCGCCGTGGTGGGGGTGAAGCGCACCACCGACAACCCGGTGATGGTGCTGCGCGACATCGACGGCATCCGCAACGTGCTCGACCTGAGCAAGAACACCGGCGTGAAGCGCGTCTTCTTCAGCAGCAGCAGCGAGGTGTACGGCGAGCCGGTGGAGATCCCCCAGAACGAGCACACCACCCCGCTCAACAGCAAGCTGCCCTACGCCATCGTGAAGAACCTGGGCGAAGCCTTCCTGCGCAGCTACCATAAGGAGTACGGGCTGGAGTACACCGTGTTCCGGTTCTTCAACACCTACGGTCCCAAGCAGAGCCGCGATTTCGTGGTGAGCAAGTTCATCCGTGCCGCGCTCAAGGGCGACGATATCACCGTGTACGGCGACGGCAGCCAGACGCGCACCTTCTGCTACATCGACGACAACATCGAGGCCTGCCTCAACGCCTTCCGCCGCAACGAGGTGCTCAACGATGTGGTGAACATCGGCAGCGACGTGGAGATCACGATCCTCGACCTCGCGAAGCTCATCATCCAGCTCACCGGCAGCTGCAGCAAGGTGGTGAACCTGCCGCCGCTGGAGGAGGGCGACATGACGCGCCGCATGCCCGACGTGGGCCGGATGCGCCAGCTGTTGGGCCGCGAGCCGCTCCCGCTGAAGGCCGGTCTGGAACGCATCCTCGCCGACACGCGCTTCATCCTCGGATGAACCGCCACCGCACCATCCACGGCTGCTGAATGTGCGGCATCGCGGGCATAGCGGGACTGAAGGCGCTCAGGCACATCGCGAAGGAGCCCGATGCCGCCCGCATCGTGCGCCGCATGAACGAGGCCATCGCCCACCGCGGGCCCGATGCCGATGCCCTGTGGCAGGGCTCCGATGTCGTGCTCGGCCATCGACGCCTCAGCATCATCGACCTCAGCTCCGCGAGCGACCAGCCGATGTCCACCACGGACGGCCGGTACACCATCGTCTTCAACGGCGAGATCTACAACTTCCGCACCCTGCGCGACCAGCTTGAAGGTCCGTGGCGCAGCGGTGGCGACGCCGAGGTGCTGCTGCAGGCCTGGGCCACCTGGGGCGAGGCCTGCCTCCCGAAGTTGGAGGGCATGTTCGCCTTCGCCATCTGGGACGCGCAGGAGCAGGAGCTCTGCCTGGTGCGTGACCGGCTCGGCGTGAAACCGCTGTATATGGCGCGCTACGTGGTGCATCATGCCGACGGCGATGCCCACGGGATCGCCTTCGCCAGCGAGGTGCGCGCCCTGATCCGGTCCGGCGTGGTGGAGCCACGGCTCAACCGCGAGGCGCTGCCCGACTACCTGCGGTACGGCACGGTGCACGGCATCGATACGCTGGTGCGGAACGTGACCATGCTGCGTGCGGGCTCCCTGCTGCGCTTCAAGCCCTCCGACCCTGCCGGCGGCGCACTGTCGCTCTGGTGGCACCCCGTGCGCAACGCCCGCTTGGAGGCGGCCGACCTCCCCGCCGACCGCGTGCGCGGCGAGGTCCGGGAACGGCTCGGTCGTGCGGTGGAGAAGCGGCTCATCGCCGATGTGCCCTTCGGGGCCTTCCTCAGCGGTGGCATCGACAGCAGTGCGGTGGTGGGCCTCATGGCGCAATGCACCACCACACCCGTGCACACCTTCAGCGTGGTGTTCAACGAGGAGCGGTACAGCGAGGAGCGCTACGCCCGCCTCGTGGCCAAGCGCTTCGGCACCCGGCACACCGCCATCCGCCTGCGGCCGGACGACATGTTGCGGCTCCTGCCCAACGCCCTCGAGGCCATGGACCACCCGAGCATGGACGGCCCCAACACCTACGTGGTCAGCAAGGTCACCAAGGAGGCCGGCATCACCATGGCCCTCAGCGGCCTGGGCGGCGATGAGGTCTTCGCCGGTTATGACGTGTTCCAGCGATCGGTGGCCCTGCGGAAGCGCGCGTGGATCACGGCTGTGCCACGACCGCTGCGGGCCCTGGGTGGTTCGATGCTGCCGTTGCTGCGGAAGGGCCTGGCCATGGAGAAGGCCGCCGAGCTGCTGAGGCTCCGCGCGTGGGACCTCGCCAGCACCTATCCCGTTTCGCGCCTCATCCACACCGATGCCGAGCTGGCCCGCCTGCTGGGCTCGAA
The DNA here is from genome assembly GCA_044226515.1 of Flavobacteriales bacterium. Classification (GTDB taxonomy): domain Bacteria; phylum Bacteroidota; class Bacteroidia; order Flavobacteriales_F; family PHOS-HE28; genus PHOS-HE28. Next base: position 134,342 of record JBGAGX010000006.1, read on the forward strand.
GGAACCGGAGCCCAATACCGTGGGCATGATCGCCGGGGTGCTGTTGGAACAGGAGGGCGGGAGCGCACTGCCCCTGTTGAGCCAGGTGAGCGTGCTGGAGATCGGCACCTACCTCCACAGCGTGCTGCTGCGGGATGCCGACCAGATGAGCATGGCCCATGCCCTGGAGGTGCGCGTGCCCTTCCTGGACCACCACCTGGTGGAGTTCGTGCTGGGCGTTCCCGACACCTTGAAGTACCCGAGCACACCGAAGCGCCTGTTGGTGGAGAGCCTGGGTGACCTGCTGCCCCAGGAGGTCGTGCACCGTCCGAAGATGGGTTTCACCCTGCCCTGGCCGGATTGGCTGCGCCACGAGCTCCGCAGTTATTGCGAGAGCAAGCTGTTCGATCCCGCCATGGAACAGGTGTGGAACGCGAGGGCCGTGCGTGCCTTGTGGGAGCGCTTCCTGGCGGGGGACAAGGCCGTTACCTGGGGGCGGGTGTGGCACCTGGTGGTGCTCTCCGACTGGATGCACCGCAACGGCATCGAACGCTAGGACCGGAAAAGAAGAAGGGGGCGCAAGGCCCCCTTCCTGTTCAGTGCGTCCTCCTTAGAACTTCGCCCGGCTCTTGCGGCCGATGCGCTTCTTGCCGCGCACCCAACTGTACCGCTGCCGGTAGAAGTTGGACTGGCCACGCAGCACGTAGCTGTACGTGAAGGTCATGGTGAGGTAGCTGTCGTTGTGCGTGGGGTCGCCGCGCTTGTTCTCGGAGGCCTGGCTCACCCCAGGCGTGTCGTGCCAGCCGTATTGGAGGTAGCCCGGCACGGTGACCACATCACCGCTGGCGGTCTGCACCTGGGTGCCGTTGGTCACGGCATCCACATCCACGAGGTAAGGATGCTGGTCAGCCAGCTGGCCCGCGAGCGCGCTCGGCATCAACGAGGGATCCTTGTAGGTCGTGCTCGCATCATCCACATAGTCCGTGAAGGTGGTGCGCCAGCCGAAGTCGAACCCGAAGCGGTGGCGACGCTTCTTGGTGAAGTGGAACCCGATTCCGGCGGGCACCGCCAGGTTCAGGTTGGAGTAGTTCACGAGCTCGGTGCGCTCCGGCTCCAGCGCGTACCAGTCACCCTGCCCGTTGAGCTGCGCCTTCGGGTTGCTATAGAAAAGCGCCACGCCTGCATAGGCGAACAGGCGGAAGTCCGTGCGGTAACGACCACGGCCCCCGATGTCGTTGTCCTGGAAGATGGTGAACTCCGGGCGCAGGTACAGCTCGTACATGTCGTTCCGGAAGTTCAGGTTCCGGCCCACGCGCTGGGGGTTGGTGCTGTTGATGTCGGCCCCCTGGATGCGCAGGTACATCAGCCCTGAGTTCACCGAGAGCAGGCGATTGATCTTGCGGCGGCCGAAGAAGCCCACGGCCCACCGGGTCTGGCCGAGCTTCATGTCCCAGACGAAATCGCGGCGGGTCTGTTCCTTACCGCCCATCTCGCCCAGGTAGTTCGCGCCGCCGATGTGCACACCCACATCCCAATTGTATTGGGCCTGGGAGGTCGTCGCCAGCGTCACCAAAAGGACCGAGGCCAGTACGCCTTTGATCACTTGCGTTCGCATTCCTGTCTCGCGTGGATTGGAGTGACGGACAAACATACGAATCATCGCCGGTCCGAGCCGGGCCCGGTGCGCGGGATATCCACGATCCAGGGGCGATCGTTCACAGCAGGGGGGGCGTCTATCTTCGCGGCCGCATGAGCGACCGTGTGAGCAGCTTGTTCGGCGTGGAGCACCCCGTGGTACAGGCCGGCATGATCTGGTGCAGCGGCTGGCGGCTGGCCTCGGCCGTGAGCAACGCCGGCGGCTTGGGCCTCATCGGTTCGGGCTCTATGTACCCCGATGTGCTCCGGGACCACATCCGCAAGTGCAAGGCCGCCACCGACAAGCCCTTCGGCGTGAACGTGCCCATGCTCTACCCGAACATCGAGGAGCACATGGCCACGATCATCGCCGAGCAGGTGCCCGTCGTGTTCACCTCTGCCGGCAACCCCTCCACTTGGACCGGGCGCTTGAAGGAGCATGGCATCACCGTGGTGCATGTGGTGAGCTCGGTGAAGTTCGCGAAGAAGGCCGTGGCCGCGGGGTGCGATGCCGTGGTGGCCGAAGGCTTCGAGGCGGGCGGTCACAACGGCCGCGAGGAGACCACCACCCTGGTGCTCATCCCCATGGTGCGCGATGCCGTGGATGTGCCCCTGATCGCGGCGGGCGGGATCGGCGACGGCCGGGCCATGTTCGCGGCGATGGCCTTGGGGGCTGACGGTGTGCAGGTGGGCAGCCGCTTTGTATGCAGCGAGGAGAGCAGCGCGCACCCCGCCTTCAAGCAGCGCATCCTCTCGGTGGAGGACGGGGATACGATTTTGACACTCAAGGAGTTGGCTCCGGTCAGGCTCATCCGCAACAAGTTCTACGACGAGGTGAAGGCGGCCTATGACCGCGGGGCCGGGGTGGAGGAGCTGAAAGCGGTGCTGGGCCGGGCCCGCGCCAAACGCGGCATGTTCGAAGGCGACCTGGAAGAGGGTGAACTGGAGATCGGACAGGTGGGAGGCCTGCTGCGCGATGTGCCACCTGCCGCCGAGGTGCTCCGCCGGATGCTGGTCGAATTCGAGGCGACCCGTGCCCGGATGGCCCAAATCCCCGTGCTGGGGACTTGACCATGGCAACACCAGGGTGGTTTCGAGCGTCTAAGGGACGGGCACTGATCCCTCCTGTTCTGCGTTCCATGAACGTGCGCGCCGTATTGCTGGTCGTCTTGCTGGGCCTTGGGTCCAACGCGTGGGCGCAGCCGTTGGATCCACCGTCGTTGCGCTGCGTTTCCGTGAACGCCGCTGGCGACATCGCCCTCACCTGGGTCCCCCCGGCCGACCCCTTGGGCATCTTCCAGAGCTACGAGGTCCATCACGCCACGGCGATCGGGGGACCCTATTCCTTGCTCACGACCATCCCGGTTTATGGCACCACCACCTGGACGCATTTCGGAGCCGGTGGCAACACAGGGCCGCAGTATTACTACTTGGTCACGGTGGACAACGCCGCCAACCCGTCGGGGCCCAGCGAGATCCTGGCCTCGATGTTCCTCACCGTGAACCAGAGCACGCCGTTGGGCAACGCGGTGGTGGACTGGACGGCCCTGGCCTCTCCGCTGCCGGTGACCACCGATCCCGATGCGGGCATCGCCATGGAGTTCCCGTTGGGCACGTGGACCGCAGTGGCACAGGTGGCCGACCCCATAACCTATTACGAACATGTGGTCTCCGTGTGCGATGACTCGCTCACCTTCCGGGTCTCCCTCACCGATGCGCTGGGCTGTGTGAGCGTGAGCAACCTTGCCGGAGGCACCTTCCAGGACGTGACCCCACCCAGCATGCCCGTGATGTCCACCGTTACCGTGGACCCCCTGACCAACCAGACCCAGGTCAGTTGGGCCCCGAGCCCGCAGGCCGATACGGACGGCTACATCATCGTGTATGTGGATCCGCCCAACAACATCATCGTCGACACCATCTACGGGCAGAACAACACGCAATACACCTGGGTGGGGAGCAATGCCGATGGAGGTCCGGAGTCGTACACCATCGCGGCGTTCGACACCTGCTATTCCGGCACCCCCCCGAGCCCGAACACCAGCGCCACGCTGCCGCCGCACACCACCATCTTCGTCACCACCGCCTACGACAAGTGCGGGGGCGATATCACCGTGAACTGGACGCCGTACGTGGGCTTCACCGTGGCGAACTACGAGCTGTACGTGCAGGAGAACGGTGGGGCGGTGTACCTGCTCGGCACCTTCCCGCCCACCGTGTTCACGGCCCTGCATGCGGATGTGGACCCCTTCGCAAGCTACTGTTACACCGTGCGCGCGCTGGAAGCGGGCGGTCCGCGCACCAGCACCAGCAACCGGCGCTGCCGCAACACCGATTATCCGCCGGTACCGCAATGGAACTACCTGCGTACAGTGACCGTGGTGGGCGAGGACCACATCCAGGTGGTGGACAGCGTGGACGTTTCCGCCGTGGTGGAACGCTACCGCCTGGAGCGTTCGGCGAACGGCGATCCCTGGCAGGTGGTGGCGAGCACCGCCGGCACGGGAGCACCGGTGGTGGTGTTCAACGACCTGGACGTGAGCACGGCCGAGCGCAGCTACCAATACCGCGTGCTGGTGGACGACAGCTGCGGCAACGAGGTGGTCCAGAGCAATCCGGGCAATTCCATCCTGCTGCGGGCCGAGCCCGGCCTGGACGGCGTGAACCGGCTCACCTGGAACGGCTATGAGCTGTGGGCCGGCTTCGTGTCGGGCTTCGAGATCGAACGGAGCATCGCCGATGGACCCTTCGCGCCGCTGGCCACCACCGGCCCGCTGGAGTGGAGCTACGATGATGATGTGGTGGACCTGTACACCACGAACGGCAAGTTCTGCTACCGCGTCCGGGCCATCGAGTCGGGCAACCCGGCCGGCATCAACGCCAGCTCCGAGAGCAACCTCGCCTGTGCCATCCAACCGGAACAGGTGTGGTTCCCCAACGCCTTCATCGCCGGGGGCTACAACCACTCGTTCAAGCCGGTGTTCGCGTACATGGACGTCCGCAACTACGAGCTCACCATCTTCAACCGGTGGGGGCAGGCGTTCTGGACCACCACCGACCCCAACAAGGCCTGGGACGGATACTACAACGATCAGCCTGTGCCCCAAGGGGTTTACGCCTACTACTGCGCGTACCAGAACGGGGCTGGGCAGCGGCTCGAGCAGCGGGGCACCGTCACCTTCATCTGGGGACAGGAATAGCATTGGCCCTCCGATCCGTACTTTTGTGCATGGATCGACAGGCTACCGCATCCCCGGCCACGCGCCAGGACCGTTCACCCGCCACGAACGGCGCGCTTTCCAACGACAAGTTCATCGGTGAAGGGCTCACGTATGATGACGTGCTGCTTGTTCCCGCATACAGCGAGGTGCTTCCCCGCGAGGTGAGCATCCGCAGCCGGTTCACCCGCGGCATTGAGCTGAACGTGCCCATCGTGAGCGCCGCCATGGACACGGTGACCGGTGCCGAACTGGCCATCGCGATCGCCCAGCAGGGCGGTATCGGCGTGATCCACAAGAACCAGACGGTCGCCGAGCAGGCCAATGAAGTGCGGCGCGTGAAGCGCTCCGAGAGCGGCATGATCCTCGATCCGGTGAAGCTGAACGAGCAGGCCGTGGTGGGTGATGCGCTCAAGCTCATGGCCGAGAACCGCATCGGCGGCATCCCCGTGGTGAACGCGGTGAACGTGCTGGTGGGCATCGTCACCAACCGCGACCTGCGCTTCGAGAAGAAGATGAGCCGGCCGGTGGCCGAGGTGATGACCCGGGAGAACCTCATCACCGCCAAGCCCAACACCACCATGGCCCAGGCCGAGGAGATCCTGCAGGAGCACAAGATCGAGAAGTTGCCCGTGGTGGATACCAAGGGCCTGTTGGTGGGCCTCATCACCTACAAGGACATCATCAAGCTGAAGCAGCGCCCGCACGCCTGCAAGGACCACTTAGGCCGCCTGCGGGTGGCCGCCGCCATCGGCGTCACCGCCGATTCCCTGGAGCGGGCCCGGGCCCTGGTGGACGCTGGCGTGGACGCCGTGGTGATCGACACCGCCCATGGCCACACGCGCGGCGTGATGGAGATGCTGAAGCAGGTGAAGGCCACCTTCCCCGAACTGCAGGTGGTGGTGGGCAACATCGCCACGGCCGAGGCCGCGAAGGCCCTGGTGGAGGCCGGTGCCGATGCCGTGAAAGTGGGCATCGGGCCGGGCAGCATCTGCACCACCCGCGTGATCGCCGGTGTGGGCGTGCCCCAGCTCACCGCCGTGTTCGACTGCGCCCGTGCCATCGAAGGCACGGGGGTGCCCGTCATCGCCGACGGCGGCATCCGCTACACGGGCGATGTGGTGAAGGCCCTGGCCGCCGGTGCCGGTACCGTGATGGTGGGCAGCATGTTCGCCGGGGTGGAGGAGAGCCCGGGGGAGACCATCATCTATGAGGGCCGACGCTTCAAGGCCTACCGCGGCATGGGCAGCATCGAGGCCATGCAGCAGGGCAGCAAGGACCGCTACTTCCAGGACATGGAGGACGATATTAAAAAGCTGGTGCCCGAGGGCATCAGTGGTCGGGTGCCCTACAAGGGGAAGCTGGCCGAGGTGGTGCACCAGCTCGTGGGCGGCCTGCGGGCCGGCATGGGCTATTGCGGTGCCAAGGACATCGATACCCTGAAGCAGGCGCGGTTCATCCGCATCACCACGGCCGGTGTGAAGGAAAGCCACCCCCATGATGTGTACATCACCCGGGAGGCGCCCAATTACAGCCATCCGTAGTTCGTCGTAGTGTTCCGGGGTTCCATCGGGGCGGGTGTGTAACCCGTCGAAGGCCGTGCGCGTATCAGCGGCAACTTTCAGATACGCCCATGCGCCACACCTACGCTATCGCTGCATTGTTCGCCGCCCTGAGCGCGAGCGTTCCAAGCAAAGCCCAGTTCGGGGCCGAGCAGCAGCTGTTATCCGAAGGGCCACGGACCATCGACCTTTCCGATCTGGACAACGATGGGGATGCCGACCTGGTGATCGGAGCCCGCGAAGGCTCCGTGCTACGCATGAACACCGATGGGCTCGGCCAATGGTCGGCGCCCGCCACGGTGCATGCCACCATGGTGGTGTCGCTCATGGCCGACCTCAACGGCGACGGCATCGAGGACCTCTGCGGGGGCATCAGCTTCAACGGGGGGCTTCGCTGGCAACCCGGCATGGGCACCTTCGGCTACGGCACCGAGCAGGTGATCGGCAACGGATTCACGGTGGACCTGCTGGAGCAGTTCGACCTCGACCTCGATGGGGACCTCGACCTGGTCATGGCCCTCGAAGGCGGTGGCATCCATTGGGTGGAGAACCTGGACGGCCAGGGTAACTTCAGCCCGCTCCGCACCATCTGCGCCGGCGCCACGGCCAGCTCGCTGCAGGTGGCCGATATGGACGGTGACGGGGACGCCGACATCATCTGGTCCTCCTGGATGAACGGTACGCTTCAATGCGCCATGGCCCAAGGCAATGGGAATTTCGCCGCGCCCGTCGTGCTCGTCCCCACCGGCGAAGGCCGCGTGAGCGATGTGGATGCCGACGGCCACATGGACGTGGTGACCGGCGATGCCCTGAGCAGCGAGCTCGAATGGCGCCGCAACACCACCGGCAACGGTGTGCTGGGCCAGCCCCAGGACATCGGTGCCGTGAGCGCTGGCACCTTGCGCATGCTGGCCCAGGACCTCGACGCCGACGGCGATGTGGACCTGGTGACCGCCTCCTCCTTGCTCGACGAGGTGAGCTGGTACGAGAACCTCGACGGCCAGGGCACCTTCGGACCCGCCCAGGTGATCGGGGTGACCGTGGAGGATGCCACCGTGCTCGCCGCCGGTGACATCGATGGCGATGGTGATGCCGAGGTCTTCGCAGGAAGCTCGGCGCAGAACCGGGTGGTCTATTACGAGAACCTCACCTTCGCGGCGGGTCGCATCCTGGGCCGCGTGTTCAACGACATCGACGGCGACGGGCTCTTCAACGGGAACGACCATGGCCTGGCCGATGTGCCGGTGACGGTGGTCGGCGTGGGCACGGTGTTCACCAACCACAGCGGCATGTACTGGATCGAGGTACCCACGGGCACCTTCGCCGTGCAGGTGGCGCCGATGCTCGACTGGACGCCCACCACGCCTTCGCAACGCAGCGCCTCCCTGCTCAACAACGGCAACAGCGTGCACACCGATTTCGGCGTCGCCGCGAACGGGGTGGAGTACCGCCTTCAGCCCACCCTGGTGAACGGCACCATGCGCTGCAACGAGCAGATCCACTACTGGGTGAGCGTGAAGAACACCGGCAACCAGACGTGCGATGTGCAGCTCGCGCTTGCCCTCGATGCGCTCACCACCTTCGTGGGTGCCGATCCGCAGCCCACGGTGCAGAACGGGGTGGCCCACTGGACCTTTCCCAGCGTGCAGCCCGGGCATCATCGCTACGTGGACGTGATCGCGCTGCTCGCCGGGCCCGCCTACATGGGGGATACCCTGCACGATGTGCTCACCGCCACGGCCGTCGCCGCCGGTGCTCCACAGTCCACGCATGTGGCGGCCATCGACCCTGTGCTGCTCTGCGCCTACGACCCCAACGACAAGCAAGTGTTCCCCGCCGGTGACGGGGAGGCGCATTGGACCCCGATGGGCACGCGCCTCAGCTACACCATCCGATTCCAGAACGTGGGCAACGCGCCCGCCGAGGACGTGGTGATCATCGACCAGCTCGACGGCGACCTCGACGTGAGCACCCTGCAGGTGGTGGCGGCCAGCCATACCTACCGGGCCATCGTCGACCCCTCCGGTCAGCTCCAGTTCCGCTTCGAGGACATCCAGCTGCCCTACAGCGCGAGCGATCCGGAAGGCAGCCAGGGCTACGTGCGGTTCACCGTGGCGCACCACACCGGTCTCGCCGAAGCCACCGAAGTGACCAACACCGCAGCGATCCATTTCGACCTCAACCCGGCCATCATCACCAACACGGTGCTCAATACGCTCACCTACGGTCCAACCGGCATCGAAAGCCCGCTGGTCAACGATGCAGCCCTCAACGTGTATCCCAACCCGCTGTCCGCCGAAGCGACCGTGGTGATCGCCGCCAGCGTGCTCGGAACGGTGGACCTGACCCTGCTCGATGGCATGGGCCGCAGGGTCCGCACGTGGACGGCGCAAGGTGGAACATCCACCCACCTGGACCGCGAAGGACTGCCGCGCGGCGTGTACATGCTGCGCGCCACGGGACAAGGGCTCGACCGCACCGTGCGCCTGGTGATCGAATGATCCCGCTGCGGACCGTTCGTCCGCGTCACAGGAAGGGCCGGCGCCATGCGCGGGCGCGGAACAACCTCCACACGCACATGCGCCGATCCCACACGTTCGCGTTCGCCCTTATGCTCCTGAGCTCCATCGCGGCCTCCGCCCAGTTCGGTGCCAACTACACCATGGACGTGGAAGGTCCTGCGATGGGGGAACTGGTGGACCTCGACGGGGACGGTGACAAGGACATGCTCCTCGGCACCCGTGGTGGTCCGCTCGTGTACCTGAACAACGATGGCGCTGGGAACTTCCAGCTCCCGCTGGCCCCGTTCGGCAGCGACCACGCCGTGGTGCACGGTGCGGATGTGGACGGTGACGGGTTGGTCGATGTGATCGGCTCCCGTCAAGGCAGCACGCCCGGTATCGACGTGTTCATCAACAGCCTGCAGAACGGCCACCTCTATGCCTCGTCCATCTCCACGAGCCTTTCCGCCACCGACATCGGCAGCGGCGACATGGACCAGGACGGGGATGTGGACGTGGTCGTGGGCCTGGGCAACGGTCAACTGTGCATGGCATGGAACACCAACGGCCTCGGCCAGTTCAGCGCGCTGGAGGTGGTGGCCACCAACAGCGTGTACACCGCGTTGCGCACCATCGACATCGATGCCGATGGAGATCTGGACATCACCTGGTATGATGCGATGGAAGGCGCTGTGTTCCTGGTGCGTTGCAACGGCACCGACTTCGATGCGACCGAGATGCTCGGGAACGACGGCAAGGGCGACCTGGCCGACCTGGACGGGGATGGCCAGCTGGACCTCGTGTCCATCACGCCCGCCGGAACGTTGGTCTGGCGCAGGAACCTCGGATCCGCCAGCAACTTCGGTCCGCTCCACACGCTCGTCATCCCGCAATCGCCCGCCCAGCTCTTTGCCACCGGTGATGTGGACGGCGATGGCGATACCGATGTGATGTGGTCCATCGCCCAGCCTGCCGGCGTGCAGTGGGCCGAGAACCTCGATGGTGCGGGCCACTTCGGTCCGGTGCAGGACGTGATCTACCTGCAGACCGCCCCTTCCGACCTGATCTGCGCCGATGTGAACGGCGACTCCTCCATGGACCTTGTTGACGTGTGCGTTTCGCAGAACCAGGTGATCTGGAACGCGGGCGTGATCGTTCCCGGAGGTCGGCTGGTGGGCCGCGTGTACAACGACATCGATGGCGACGGCGCGTTCAACGGCAACGACCACGGCCTGCAGAACGTGATGGTGGAGATCCCCGGCACGGCCACCACCTGGACCAACGCGGCCGGCATCTACTGGTTCGACCTGCCCGCCGGTACCTACACCGTGCAGGCGGAGGAAGCGTTGGCCTGGAACGCCACCACCCCGGTGATGTACACCACCACCGTTTCCACCATGGGCACCAACACGGGCATCGATTTCGGTCGCCAGGCGGCCGGCACGCAGCCCGCGGTGGGAGCGGCCATGTACGGTACACCTTCGGTGTGCTCCTATGCATCCACCTTCTGGGCCATGATCGAGAACACCGGCAATGTGCCGGCCGACCTGCATCTGCGCGTCACCCTCGATGCGCTCGTGACCTTCGCAGGTGCCGAGCCCGCTCCGGACTCCGTAGTGGCCGGCGTGGCACATTGGACCTTCGCCCACATCGTTCCGGGGCATGGGCGCACCGTCACCATCGGTGCGCAGATGCCCGGCGTGGTGAACATGGGAGACACCCTGCACAACATCGCCGATGCCGAGCTCCTCGTCGCCGGTACCGTGCTGGCCACGGCCCAGGCCCAGAACGACCCCATGCTGATGAGCTCCTATGATCCGAACGACAAGCAGGTGATGCCCGCGGGCCGCGACCTGGCCCATCTCACCGCCTTCGGAGAGCGCATGGTGTACACCGTGCGCTTCCAGAACACCGGCAACTACCGCGCGGAGAACGTGGTGATCGTGGACACCTTGGACGCGGACCTCGATCCCTCCACCGTGGAGCTGATCTCCTGGAGCCATGCCCCGCGCGTGGAGCTGGTCGACGGCGTGCTGCGGTTCGTGTTCGAGGGCATCATGCTCCCCGACAGCACCAGCGACCCGCTCGGCAGCCAGGGCTTTGTGCGCTTCGCCATCCGCCATAACGAAGGGCTGCCCGAGGGCACCCTCCTCACCAACACCGCGCACATCTTCTTCGACCTGAATCCGCCCATCGCCACCAACACGGTGTTCAACACACTCACGAACGACCTGGTGGGCGTGGAGGAGGTGGTCTTCACCACCGACATGGGCCTCCGCTTGGTGCCCAACCCGGCGGTGAACGAAGTGGACCTGCTGCTGGCCGAGGTGCCAGGCACGGCGTACCAGGTGTACCTCTTCGATGCCATGGGGCGCGCAGTGCGCTACTGGCAGGCGGCGGCCGGTGTGGCCCGGTTGCGGATGCCGCTGGGCGGGGTGATGCCCGGGACCTACGTGGCCCGTGTGCGCGCCATGGACGGAGGCTATGATCGCAGCACGCGCCTGGTGGTGGCCCATTGACGGCCCGCGCCTTCGACCCCCAGCCCGAAGAGCGCGATATCGTACTTCACCGGATCCAACGGGTCGAGCTTGCGGAGGTTATCCGTGAGCTCGACCACGCTTTTCCAGTCGTCCTGTGCACGCCGCAGCAGGCCCAGGTCGCGCGCCACGCGGCCGGTATGCACGTCCAGCGGCACCATCAGGTCCGCTGGTGTGATCCGTTCCCAAAGGCCCAGGTCCACGCCGCGGTCGTTGGGCCGCACCATCCACCGCAGGTACATGTTCAGGCGCTTCGCGTTGCTGCCCTTCGAGGGGTCGGCCACGTGCTTCTCCGTGCGCGCCTCGTGCCGCGGTTCGAAGAAGCGCAGCTTGAAGCGGGCGATGGCCGCGCCCATCTCACCCACGCGGCCATCCTTCAGGAACGCAGGCTCGATGCCGCCGTGCTCCGCATACAGGTGCCGCAGCCCGCGCACGAAATGCCGCAGGTCGGTGCCGTTGAAGGTGCGGTGCACGAAACCGTCGAGCCGCTTCAGCTCGGCGGGGGAGGCGTGCAGCACGAAGTCGTGCGGGGCCTCGTCCATCAGTCGCACCAGCTTCCACGCGTTGGCGATGATGGTCTTCCGCTGGCCCCACGCGATGGTGGCGGTGAGGAATCCGATCACCTCCGCATCCTCCCGGCGTGCGAAGGTTCGTGGCACCTGCACGGGATCGTTGGCGATGAAGCCTGGATCCGCCAACCGCAAATAAGCCTCATCAAGCAGATCCTTCAGATCCGAAGAAGCTGCGCGCACGGCTAGCCTCATGGCCACAGTCCCATGATCAGACCGTACAAGGTGAACTGCACCACGTGGTACCCGCCGTCTATCAACAGGAGAGCGGTGGGTTTGTTGGCGAATTGGTAGTTGATGGCGAAGCTGGTGAAGGCCACGCCAAGACCGCAGACGAAGCCGTGGTGCAACCAGTGGTGCAGCGTGTGCGCCTCCGCTCCTACCAGGATGGCGAAGGCATACGCCGCCAGCCAGGCCATGAGGAAGGCGATGCCGAACACCTGGGCAGGGTGCTTCGCGGTCTTCGGGTCACGCGGTGCGTCCGGATCGATGCCGTTGGCCCTGGCCCAAGGTCGCAGGAACATCGCCTTGGAATACCACGGGGCGCCCAATAGGAAGATGCTGACAGCGCAGCTGAGGATGGCGAGGTGGTTCATGAAGCGGTCTTGAACAGTTGGATATTGTGGAAGACCAACACGGCATACAGCACCGCGAAGAAGCCGAACAGCAGGTTCATGCCGTAACCGCCCCACTTGAACAAGGCTCCGGGCGGGATCGTGTACATGGGGTAGTAGGCGAACTGGGTGATCACCTTGCCCACCCAGTAAGCCGCAATGAGCCCCGTGAGCGCGATCGCCAGCGGGCTGCCGTTCTTCAGGTCATCGGGCAACAGGATCGCGATGAGCCCGAAGGCGAAGTTGAGCCCGACGATGTAACGCCCGTAGGTCTTCGCGATCTCCTGGTTCAGCGGCTTCAGCTTGCGCACGTCGGTATACCAGTCGAACACCCGGTGCCGGATGTACGGGTACACCAGCGCCGTGAAGATCTGTCCGGCGCCGCCGGCGATGATGAGCGCGTTGGGGATCTCCATGGGTTACGCGATCCGGTGCTCGGGTTGCTACCGGTCAGCGAACGTTGAAGCGACCGTGCAAGGTGGGCGTGCCTTCCAATTCCATGTCAAGCTTCGGAAAGTAGAAGCCCATGCCGCGGTTGGGTGTCCAGCCCCCCAGGTTGTCAGCCGCCCAATGGCGGTAGTCCGTGCTCCACGTGAGATCCTCCAGCCGCTGGTAAGGGCCGCCATGGAAGCGCTCGTCCGGTCGTTGTTCGAACATGATCGTGTTCAGCGAACGCATCAGGTTGATGTGGTCCTTGTCCGACCATTCTCCCAGCGGAGTGTCCTTGAATTTCAAGCAGAGGTGATCCACCAAGGCGCGGAACCGCGCACTGTCCACATGCACCATGGAGTCACGGTCGGCTGAATGAAGCCGCACGGCCAGCTCATCGAAGGCCGTTGACCCGCCTTGACCGGATGATGCGATCGGCAGCAAAAGCACAGCAAGGAACAAGGAGCGAAGGCCCATCGATGACCCTTACTGCCCGATCGACATACTCGGCATCTCCGTCACCTCGTACCCGTCGAGGCTGAAGACGCGCTCGTCCACCTTGCCCGCCACCACGTCCTTCACGTAGCAGTGCATGGTGTCCTTGCCGTTCGCATCGGCCCATTCGAACTCCAGCGCGAAGCCCTGCAGCTCGCTCATCCGCTTGGTCATCACCGGGTCGCCGTTCTTCACGTTGCGCAGCATGTCCGCGAAAGGGCCGGGAAGGTCCTTCGCCACCCAGCCGGTCCAGGTGCCCTCCGCGCTCGTGCTCACCACCTTCACGCAGGTGTGCCCGTCGATCACCTTGGTCTCGTCGGTCACCTTCACCTCAGGCGCCGGGTGCTTGCCGTCATCCTTCATCACCACCTTCTTCTTGTGGCTCTTCATCGCTGTCCTCCGGCCCTTGTCATCGGTCATCAGCATGTACTGCCACTTGCCCTTCAGGTCGGTGAGCATCTTCATGTCCTGGCCCTTCTGGTCCGGTAGTTCGGTCTTCATCAAGTTCATTTCCGGACTGCTCCAGTACAACAGGTTCGTGGGGCTGTTCTTCTCTTCCACGCCGTTCTTGAACAAGTGGTTCTCCATCCGGAAGCTGCCGATGAAGGTGTTCGGCACGAAGGGGTCCTTGTCGTCCTCCACGCTCATGCCCTTGGTGCCTGTACCGGGCTTGGGCATCATGCCACCGAGGTTGATCTGGGCGGTGGCGGTGAGCGAGGCCACCAACGTGAGGGAGAGGAGCTGGATGCGCATGGGTGCGGGGTTGGTGACCCGAAGTTAGGGACGCCACCGGATCGGCCCGTGCGCCCTGGCTCAGCGCGGCGGCGACGGCGTTGGTGGGGCGATGGGCGCCTCCTCCTGGACGGGTCCGGGAGGCCCAGGAACTTCGCCCTCCGGTACATCGAGCCCGCCCCCGTTCATCATCTCCTCGATGGTGATCACCTTCGGCTCCACCTCCTCGATGTCCTCGCGCGTTCGCCGATGGGCCGCACGCAACCGCTCGTCCCGCACGATGCACTTGCTCAGGTCCACCGCGGGCGGTCTGGCTTTGCCGGGCTTGTAGCTCGTGAGGGTGGTGCCCATCACGGCCATCGGCATCGGCTTGTCCGCCACACCGAAGAACATCAGGTCCTTGAACTGCTGGCCGATGCGCTGCACCAGCCAGTTCTTCATGTCGAAAACAGGGTTCACCACGCTGTCCTGCGGGAACCAGAAGAAGTGGAGGAAGCGCTCCGGAGCGGTGTGCAGTTCGCACTTGCGTCCGAGGATGTTCCGGTACCGCCCTTGCGGGGTGAACTCCAACTCCAGTCCCTGCCCGAACTCGGTCAACCCGACGGTCTCCAGCGAGGCGATCTCCACTTTCGGGATCACGTGGCCATGCCCCTCGTTGCGGGATACCATCACCACATCGGCATCGAGGTCCACGGCGTAGAAGATGGTGCCTTCGTCGTCGGGGTCGTCGAGCCGGAGCACAGCACGGCGCGCATCGGCCCAGTACCTGTAGCGTGCTACGCGCAGCGTGGTGTCACGACGTCCGTCCTTATCGGGCGCACCGATGTAGCGCGTCGGGGTCTCCGCCGTGAGCGTGCCGATGAAGCGGTTGTCGGGGATGCCACGGTCCACCGGGTCGGGCGAGTAGGCCAGGGGCAGGCTGTCCGGCGGCAGGTCGCCGAGGTAGGCACGCATCCAATCCGGAAGGCGTCCGGTTCCGCTGTTGTTGATCCAGGCCAGGCGCTCCTCGGCGAGCCTGGCGCCCGCGAGCTTCAGCTCGGGCATCGGCACCCGGCCGGGCGTGATGGCGATGAACTCCATGCCGCCCGCTTCCGGACCGTACGCATGCTTGCTCCACGACACGCGCAAGGCGGAGCCGGCGTTCCGGTCGGCGAAGGCGAGCAGGTATTCCAGGTCGCCCTTGTTCAGCCAGCGCGCCCAGGCCTTCAGATCGCCGAAGAGCTCCGGATACGCTGTGGTGGTCCAATACCACGAACTGTCGCGCGCATTGCTGGTGCCCCAATGCTCACGGCAGGTGTGGCCCAGGATCTCTGCGGTGCGGCCAGTGGCCGTCACGCTGTCGTTCCAGATGTCGTGGAGGTACCCGGCCTGCGGGATGTACAGGTCCTCCACCTTCGCGTACGGACGCTCGCCGCCCCAGTGGGCCTGCAGTTTCACGTTGTGCCGCAGGTCGATCAAGGTGGCGCGTTGCACCGTGAACGGGCCGTTGAGCTCACGCAGAACCACGCGGTCGGCATCGCTCCAGCCTTCGATCCGCCGCCCGCCTTTGAACGCCACGCTCCAAGTGCCGATGTAGGCGTTGGTGTGCAGTGTCTCGCCCGCGGGCTTCAGCGGCTTCGCGGGCTTCTTCCCGGTCACCAGTTCCACCATCCAGCCGGGCAGGGTGGTCAGGTCGACGGGGTGCGCGGGTTGGGCGGAGCCGGGTAAGTCCAGACCGACAAGGCAGGCGAGAAGGAGGATCCGCACGGTACGAAGGTCGGGGATGTGCGCTCAGATCACCCCGTCCTGCATCACCAGCTTGCGGTCGGCCATGTTCGCCTGCTCCTCGTTGTGCGTCACGATCACGAAGGTCTGGCCGAGCTCCGTGCATGGGGACAAGCCGCGAGAGGGGTTACTATTTGGAGGACACCGAGAGATCGGCTAGAGAGTTTGAAGAAGGCTTTTAGCGCGGACCAACCATTGACCAAAGAGCTTCATGCTGTCACCGCGTATCCAGGCTGGTGCGTTCATCAATCTCCGTTGATTGGTTTCGTAGAATGCGATGGCCTGTTCGAGTTTCTTTCGGGCGGCGACAGGTCCATTTGGGAGAACGTACTGGCCTCCGCCGCTCGATCCGAATAGTCCCCCGTGGTCCCCCCCTTCAATTTCATTCAACAATTCAAGGACCGCCCACGCTTTCACATTGTGCTCAGGTGGTACGCGGAATTTAGAACTGGCCGCAGTCATGGGCTTGCCACATTGGGGGCATTTTGCGGGCTTCTCTACCAGAGGGGCACTGGCTGATGCATCAATGTCGGCCAACAACATTCGCTTGAAGATCTTCCTGCACGAAAAGCAGATGTACTGAGGCTTGTACAGCTTGTCGTGGAAAGGACGCTCCATCGCTAAAGTCAGATCACCCCGTCCCGCATCATCAGCTTGCGGTCGGCCATGTTCGCCAGCTCCTCGTTGTGCGTCACGATCACGAAGGTCTGGCCGAGCTCCTTGCGCAGGTCGAAGAAGAGCTGGTGCAGCTCGCGGGCATGGGCGCTGTCGAGGTTGCCGCTGGGCTCGTCGGCCAGCACCACGCTGGGGCTGTTGAAGAGGGCCCGGGCCACGGCCACGCGCTGCTGCTCACCGCCGCTGAGCTGCGAAGGCTTGTGCTGGGCGCGTGCCCCGATGTTCAGCCGGTCCAGCAGCTCCATGGCCCGCGGCTCGCAGTCGGCCATGCCGCGCCCGGCGATCAGCCCCGGCATCAGCACGTTCTCCAAGGCGGTGAACTCGGGCAGCAGGTGGTGGAACTGGAACACGAAGCCGATGTGCCGGTTGCGGAAGGCGCTGAGGGCCTTGCTGCCCAGCTTCGTCACCTCCTCGCCGCCGATGGTGAGGGTGCCGCTGTCGGGCCGCTCCAGGGTGCCCAGGATCTGCAGGAGGGTGGTCTTGCCCGCGCCGCTGGCGCCCACGATGCTCACCACCTCGCCCGGGGCCACGTGCAGGTCCACGCCCTTGAGCACCTCCAGGGGGCCGAAATTCTTCCGGATGCCGGTCGCTGTGATCATCGACCCCAAAGGAAGCATTCCGCCGCGGGGTTTACTTTCGCCCCCGCTAACGCGAAGCATCCCCATGAACCTGCACGAGTACCAAGGCAAGCAGATCCTCCAGCAATACGGCGTCACCGTCCAGCGCGGCATCGTGGCCTACAACGCCGATGAGGCGGTGGACGCGGCCAAGCGCCTCAGCCAGGAGACCGGTACCAAGTTCTGGGTGGTGAAGGCCCAGATCCACGCGGGTGGCCGCGGCAAGGGCGGCGGCGTGAAGCTGGCCAAGAGCTACGACGAGGTGCGCGAGAAGGCCGAGGCCATCATCGGCATGATGCTGAAGACGCCGCAGACCCCGCCACAGGGCAAGAAAGTGCACAAGGTCCTGATCGCCGAGGACATGTACGGCCCCGGCCCCAGCCCCACCAAGGAGTTCTACATGAGCGTGCTGCTCGACCGAGCCAGCGGCCGCAACATCATCATGTACAGCACCGAGGGCGGCATGGACATCGAGGAGGTGGCCGAGCACACCCCCGACAAGATCTTCAAGGAGAGCGTGGATCCCCGCGTGGGCCTGCGCCCCTTCCAGTGCAACAAGATCGCCACCAACCTGGGCCTCACCGGCACCGCGAAGAAGGAGATGGTGAAGTTCGTGGCCGCGCTGTACAAGGCCTACGAGGGCTGCGATGCCGCCATGTTCGAGATCAACCCGGTGCTGAAGATGAGCGACGACCGCATCGCCGCGGTGGACGCCAAGGTGCGCCTGGACGGCAACGGCCTCTACCGCCACCCGGAGTACGCCGACATGCGCGACAAGACCGAGGAGGACCCCATCGAGGTGGAGGCCGGTGAAGCGGGCCTCAACTACGTGCGCCTCGACGGCAACGTGGGCTGCATGGTGAACGGCGCCGGCCTGGCCATGGCCACCATGGACATCATCAAGCTCAGCGGCGGCGAACCTGCCAACTTCCTCGACGTGGGCGGCACGGCCGACGCGGCCCGGGTGGAGAAGGCGTTCCGGATCATCCTGAAGGACGAGCGTGTGAAGGCGATCCTGGTGAACATCTTCGGCGGCATCGTGCGCTGCGACCGTGTGGCGCAGGGCGTGGTGGACGCCTACAAGAACATCGGCGACATCAAGGTGCCGATCATCGTGCGCCTGCAGGGCACCAACGCCGAGGAGGCCAAGAAGCTCATCGATGCCAGCGGGCTGAAGGTGCTGAGCGCCGTGGCCCTCCAGGAGGCCGCCGACCGCGTGAAGCAGGTACTTGCCTGAGGCAGGCCCCATGAACATCCTGCTGCTGCATGGCGCGCTCGGCACCAAGCGCCAGCTCGCCTTCCTGGCCGACAGCCTGGACCATGCCAACTGCCGCAGCATCACCTTCAGCGGCCACGGGGAGAACGAGATCCCGGGGGAAGGGTTGAGCTTCGACCTTTTCCTGAAGGACATCGATGCTGCGGTGCAGCGCATGGATGGACCGGTGCACCTGTTCGGCTACAGCATGGGCGGCTATGTGGCGCTGCTGTGGGCCGCCCGCAACCCCGGCCGCGCGGCCACCGTCACCACGCTCGGCACCAAGCTGGTGTGGACGCCCGAGGGGCTTCAGAAGGAACTGAGGAAGCTGGACCCTGCCGTGATGGAGGAGAAGGTGCCCGAGTTCGCCATGGGCCTGGCCGCCGCACATGGCCCCGAGCGCTGGAAGGAGCTGGTGAAGCACACCGCCGTCCTCATGACCCGGTTGGCCGCCACGCCGTTGCTCACCGATGACATGCTCGCCACGCTCGACGTCCCCGTGCTGCTCATGGTGGGCGATCGCGACACCACGGCCGTGCCCGAGGACACCCTGCTCACCGCCCGCAAGCTGAAGGACGCCGGGGTGATGGTGCTGCCCCGCACACGCCACCCCTTCGAGGAGGTGGACCTCGACCTGCTGATCACGCAGCTGTCGCGGTTCTGGGAGGGGACGGATGGGGTCTGATCACCAGGTCCAAGGCTTCCACCAGCGACGCCGCGCCTTGCGTTCCTCCGTTGTCCGAGTCGGCTCCGCAAGGTCCCTGGCGTTCAGCGTCCAGCCGGTGATCTCCACCGTATAGGCGCGGTGCTCCTTGGACGGATCCGTGTAGTGCGTGCGCATTACCGCCTCCCGCGGCGCCCGGTCCTGCCACATGACCTCCATCACCTGCAGTTCGAGTTGTTCCTCCGGGCCGATGAAGCGTTCCCCAACGGAGTAGCTGCCGATGCGCAGCGTATCACCCCCGGCCAGCAAGTGTTCGCCTGCGGGTAGTGCGGGGGAAGGGTGCTTCGGCGTGCAACGGATCACCGCGGTCTCCCGGGTGCTGTTCACCACGAACACCTCGTTCACGAACAGCTTCTGGCAGATGGCCACCTCCGGCTCCCGGGCAGGTTCCTCCGTGGGGCTGAAGGGCTCGGCCGGTCGGGTGAAGGTCGTGCCCGGGTTCGGGATCAGCTGAAGGTCGTCATGGCCCTGCTCGCTGAAGCCCGTGCGGTTCCCCTGGTCGTCGAAGGTGGTGGTGCTGCGGTACCATTGGATGCCGGCATCGGGCGCATCGCTGAACTCGGCCTTGCTCACCGCCCCGTTCGGGTGGTATTCGAAGTGCACCGAGGCGTGCCCGGCGATCCGCCGCGTGTGGTGGTCCACGATCACCGTGCCGTCGCGCTTGAAGGCCCGGCTGCGCCCGAAGCGACCTTCCTTGTCCGTCCATTCCTCGGTGCTCACCTGGCCCGTGGTGAGGTAGTGCAGCACCACACGGCCACTGTCGGTCTCGATGGTCCGTACGCGGCCTTGGGCGTGAAGTCCCAGGACCGAAAGCAGCAGGGCGGTCAGGAGCAGGCAGGCGCGCATGTCCGGAAGGTGCCAAACATCAGGCCAAGCCTTCGCATCTTCGCGCTCCCCGCGATCCGGGGCTACCCAGCATGGCCAAGAAGAAGATCCAGAAGCTGCTCGTCGCCAACCGCGGCGAGATCGCCCTGCGCGTGATGCGTTCCGCCCGCGAGATGGGCATTTCCACCGTGGCCGTGTACTCCGAGGCCGACCGCAACGCGCCTTTCGTACGCTTCGCGGACGAGGCCGTGTGCATCGGACCCGCGCCCAGCAAGGAGAGCTACCTGGTGATCGACAAGCTCGTACAGGTCTGCAAGGACCTGAAGGTCGACGCGGTGCACCCCGGCTACGGCTTCCTCAGCGAGAACGGGGCCTTCGCCCAGGCGCTGGAGAAGGCCGGCGTGACCTTCGTGGGCCCCACGCCCCACGCCATGAAGGTGATGGGTGACAAGCTCGCCGCCAAGGAGGCCGTGAAGGCCTTCGGCGTGCCGCTCGTACCCGGCACCGAGGGCGCCGTGAGCGGCTTGGAGGAGGCCATGAAGGTGGCGAGGACCATCACCTTCCCGATCCTGATCAAGGCGGCGGCGGGCGGCGGTGGCAAGGGCATGCGCGTGGTGAACGCCGAGCCCGAGCTGAAGGAGAGCCTGGAACGCGCCATCAGCGAGGCGCAGAACGCCTTCGGCGACGGCAGCGTGTTCATCGAGAAGTACGTGGCCGGCCCGCGCCACATCGAGGTGCAGGTGATGGC
Organism: Flavobacteriales bacterium; assembly: GCA_044226515.1. GTDB lineage: Bacteria > Bacteroidota > Bacteroidia > Flavobacteriales_F > PHOS-HE28 > PHOS-HE28. Next base: position 155,221 of record JBGAGX010000006.1, read on the forward strand.
CGACACCCATGGCAACGTGTGCTACCTCTTCGAGCGCGAATGCAGCGTGCAGCGCCGCCACCAGAAGGTGGTGGAGGAGGCCCCCAGCGCGGTGCTCACCCCCGAGCTGCGGAAACGCATGGGCGAGGCCGCGGTGAACGTGGCCAGGAGCGTGGATTACGTGGGCGCCGGCACGGTGGAGTTCCTGCTCGATGAGCAGCGCAACTTCTACTTCATGGAGATGAACACCCGCCTGCAGGTGGAGCACCCCGTCACCGAGATGATCACCGGCCTCGACCTGGTGAAGCTGCAGATCCGCGTGGCGGAAGGGGAGAAGCTGCCCTTCAAGCAGGAGGACCTGGCCATCAACGGCCACGCCATCGAGATCCGGGTGTACGCCGAGGACCCGGCCAACAACTTCCTGCCCGACATCGGCACCCTCACCACCTACCGCCCCCCCCAGGGCCCCGGTGTGCGTGTGGACGACGGATTCGAGGAGGGGATGACCATCCCCATCCACTACGACCCCATGATCGCCAAGCTGATCACCCACGGGGCCACGCGCGAGGAGGCCATCCAGCGCATGGAACGGGCCATCGACGACTACGCCATCGCCGGGGTGGAGACCACCTTGCCGTTCTGCCGCTTCACCATGGGGCACGAGGCCTTCCGCAAGGGGGCCTACGACACCCACTTCGTGCGCGACCATTTCCGTCCCGAACTGCTGCTCGGCACCGACGCGGGCGAGCTTGAGGCCGCTGCCCTGGTGGCCGGCCACCTGTTCAGCGAGCGCTCCGACCGCCCCACCGCCCGGGCCGCCATGGCCCCGGAGGGACTGTCCGCCTGGAAACTCAAGCGGCGCTGAATCAGTAGAAAAGGACGAAAGGCCCCCTCCTTGCGTTGTACCTTTCCGCAAGGCCGGCCGCAGATGCGCCTGTTCCGCACCCTGATCCTGGGGCTCTTCGGGGCCCTTTCCGTGGCGAACGCCTTGGCGCAAGGCCCCATCGTGGTGCCGGTGCAGGTGGAGGGCACCGATACCGTACCGCTGATCCTGCTTCCCGACCATACCGTTCCCGGTGTGATGAGCGCCAAGGCCCGCCGGCAGCAGGCCAAGCACGACAAGCTCACCCGCAACGTGGTGAAGGTGTATCCCTACGCGCGCATCACCGCGAAGCTGTTGGACGAGTACCAGCGCGACCTGGCGCAGATCCGGAAGGAACATGACAAGGACATGTATGTGAAGCTGGCCGAGGCCGAGCTGCGCGCCGAGTTCGAAGGGGAGGTGAAGGACCTGACCGTGAGCCAGGGCCGTGTGCTCATCAAGCTCATCGACCGCGAGACCGGCAGTACGAGCTACGACCTGGTGAAGGAGCTCAAGGGCGGGTTCCAGGCCTGGCTGTGGCAGGGCGTGGCGCGGCTCTTCGGCAATGACCTCAAGGACGATTACGATGCCCTGGGCGACGACGCGCTGATCGAGAGCGTGGTGCGCCGCATCGAGAACGGGGAGCTGGCCACGGAGCCGCGTGCGGCCCGGACGGCGAAGGCGCAGGCCCGGCTGGAGAAACGCAAGGCCCGCCTGTACAAGCGCTACGGCCTGGTGTACGCTCCGGTCACCAGCAACTGAGCAGGTCAGCCCTGGGGCCGCTCGAACCAGCCTTTCAGCGTCATCCCCGTTCCCGTGGCCGACAGGCCGGCGTTCAACAGGCGCTTGGCCAGTTCGAAGTACCACCGGCCGCCGATGCGGTCGCGCATCTCCTCGTCGGGGTCGTTGGGAAGGGCCATGGGCGCATCGGGGCTCAGGTACGAGGTCTGGAACCGCGTGAAGCTGATGCCCGTGGTGCGTATGCCGAGCGTGCGGAATCCCTCGGCCTCCGCGGCCTTGCGCAAGGTGCGCCGGGTGAAGTAGCCCAGGTGCTCGGGGTATTCGATGATGCTGTACGAGGCCTTGAAGCGGTAGCGCAACAGGGCGTTGAAGTTGGGCGTGGTGCAATAGAACAGTCCGCCTGGACGCACCAGGGCGAAGGTGGCGGCCAGGTCGGCGCGCGGGTCGGTCACGTGCTCCAGCACCTCCAGGGAGGTCACCACGTCGAAGGGACGTGCGTTGATCCGTTCGGGGTCGAGGCCGCCCTGCACCACCGGCACGCCCTTGGCGGCGCAGTGGCGGATCGCCGCATCGCTGTACTCGGTGCCCCACACCTCCCAGCCACGCGCCTTGGCCCGCGCCAGGAAATGGCCCGTGCCGCAGCCCACGTCAAGGATCCGGTTCAGCTTGCGGTAGGGCTCGAAGCGGTCGAGCAGCGCATCGTACACGCGGGCCGTGTGCGGCGAGAGGGGCTTGTCCTCGTTGTAGGAATAGGTGCTGTAGAAGTCCGTGAGCTCCTGCTCCGTGGGGATGCGGCCCATGAACACGAAGCCGCATGAACCGCACTTCACCAATCCGTGACGCTCGTAGCCCTTGAGCAGGGGGATGGAGGCGTGGCCGCAGAGCAGGCAGGCCGTGTGGTGCGCGGGCAGCATGGAGCGTGGGTAAAGCTAACCGCAGGGGCTTACAGCGTGCGCACCAGCACGTGGTCGTCCATCACGAAGCCCCGGCCGATGTCGAGCACCTCGTCCCGTTCGATGGTGAACCCATGGCGCAGGTAGAACTCCCTCGCCGCGTTGTACTTGTTCACGTTGAGCTCGACCGCGGTGTCGCCCGCCGCACGCGCCTCGTTGAGCACCGCCTCCAACAGCGCGTGCCCCACGCCGCTGCCCTTCACCGCGGGCAGCACGTAAAGCTTGTGCAACCGGGTGCGCGGCGCACCCTGGTAGGCGTGTTCGAAGCCTGCGAACCCGATGGCCTGACCATCCTGTTCCGCCAGCAGGAAGCGATGTCCTTTCGGGCCCAGTTGTTCCTCCAGCGCAACGGTGCTGTACATCAGGTCCAGCATGTAGGCGATCTGCGCGGGGCTGATCATGGCCGCATAGCTCACCGGCCAGGTCGCATGGGCGATGGCCTGGATGATCGGGATGTCCGTTGCGGAGGCTTCGCGGACCCTCACTTCGCGAACGCCGGTGCCACCACCAGCTCCTTGCTGCCGGCGGTGTACTGGTAGAAGCCTTCACCGCTCTTGACACCGAGCTTGCCCGCGGTCACCATCTGCACCAGCAGGGGGCAGGGGGCGTACTTGGGGTTGCCGAAGCCTTCATGCAGCACGCGCATGATCGCCAGGCAGGTGTCGAGCCCGATGAAGTCGGCCAGCTGCAGCGGTCCCATCGGGTGCGCCATGCCCAGCTTCATCACCGTATCGATCTCGGCCACGCCGCCCACGCCCTGGAAGAGCGTTTCGATGGCCTCGTTGATCATCGGCATCAGGATGCGGTTGGCCACGAAGCCCGCGTAGTCGTTCACCTCCACCGGCACCTTGCCGATGGCGGTGCTCAGGTCCATGATCGTGCGCGTCACCGTGTCGCTCGTGTTGTAGCCGCGGATCACCTCCACCAGCTTCATCACGGGAACGGGGTTCATGAAGTGCATGCCGATCACATCGGCCGGGCGCTGTGTGGCGGCGGCGATGCGGGTGATGCTGATGCTGCTGGTGTTGGTGGCCAGGATGCAGCCCTTGGGGGCGTTGGCATCCATATCGCGGAAGATCTTGAGCTTCAGGTCCACGTTCTCGGTGGCGGCCTCCACCACCAGGTCGGCGGCCTTCACGCCCGCGGCCAGGTCGGTGCTGGTGGCGATGTTCGCCAACGCCGTCTTCTTCTGCTCCTCGCTGAGGCCGCCCTTGGCCACCTGGCGGTCCAGGTTCTTCGCGATGGTGGCCAGCGCCTTGTCCAGGCGGTCCTGCGCAACGTCGATGAGGGTGACGTGGTATCCGCCCTGGGCGAACACGTGGGCGATGCCGTTGCCCATCTGGCCGGCACCGATGACGGAGATGTTCTTCATGGGAAAGGGGCGTGAAATTAGGTGGCGGCAGGTAGGCGCGCGAAATCCCACGCCCCTACTTGCCGTCGCCCTTGAGCATGATGAGCACGGTGTAGGCGAGGATCTTCAGGTCCACGGCCAGGCTCATGTTCTCGATGTAGAGGATGTCGTACTTCAGGCGGCGCACCATCTGGTCCACGTTCTCGGCGTAGCCGAACTTCACCTGGCCCCAGCTGGTGATGCCGGGCCGCACCTTGTGCAGGTGGCGGTAGTGGGGGGCCACCTCCATGATGCGGTCGATGAAGAACTGGCGCTCGGGCCGCGGGCCCACCAGGCTCATGTCGCCTTTCAGCACGTTCCAGAACTGGGGCAGCTCGTCCAGGCGGGTGCGCCGCAGGAACCGGCCGATGGGCGTGATGCGCGGGTCGGTGGCGCTGCTCAGCTGCGGACCGGACCGTTCCGCATCGCAGTACATGCTGCGGAACTTGATGATGCGGAAGGGCTTGCCGAAGCGGCCGATGCGCTCCTGCCGGAAGAACACCGGACCCGGGCTGGAGGCCTTCACCAGCAGGGCGATGATCAGCAGGAAGGGGAGGAGCAGCGCCAGGGCAAGACCGCTGAACAGGATGTCGATGAGCCGCTTGAGGGCGAACTGCCAGGCGGGCATGATCTGCGGGTTCACCTCGATCAGCGGCGCGCCGAAGATGCTCGTCATCTTCACGCTCCCCGCCATGATGTCGTACATGTCGGGGATCACCTTGATGCGCACGTGGGTGCCCTCCAGCTCGTTGATGATGCGGCTGATGTGCGCGTGCTCGCCGCTCTCCACGGCGATGATGGCCTCCTCCACCTGGTGCTCGTCGATCACACGGCGCAGCTCGTTCCACTTGCCCAGCCGCGGCAGACCGGTGTTGCCCAGCTGCTGGTCGCCGCCGTTCACGCTCACGAAGCCCACGAAGCGGTTGCCGGGGCTCTTGGGCATCCCCTCGATCTCCTGATGGATCGCCAGGGCACGCTCGTTGCCCCCCACGAGCACGGTGTTGAACCCGATCACCCGGGCGTGCACACGCCGCACCGTACGGCTGGTGAGCAGGAAACGAAGCGTGAAGGTGATGCCGAAGTGCAGCAGGAAGAGCGCGCTGAACGAGCGGTAGTAGTAGCGGTAACCGGCCACCTCATCGTCGAGGAGCAGACCGAAGAAGATCACTACAGTGCCCAGGAAGCTGATCAGCAGGCATTGCCCCAGTTCCTTGATGCGGAAGCGGCGGAACACATCGCTGTAGCCCCCGATGCTGAGGTAGAGCCCGGCCCAGAACAACGGCACCAGCACCAGCGCCCACCAGAAGTGCGCATCGAAGGTGATGCCCACCGGGTAGCCGTACTTCACCGGTTCCAGGTAGGCCTTGCGGAACACATGGAAGAGCGTCCACGCCACGGCCGTGCCGAAGAGGTCGGCGGCGACGTACTTCGCGACCTGGGCCCGCCTGTTCCTCACCGGTGGATCACCTTGAAGTTGTCGAGGTACACCTGCCCGGTGGACTGGTCCGACGGGAGCGAGGCCTCGATGTAGAACTTGCGGTCCGTGACGCCGGGGTAGGGCCATGCGCTCTGCAGGTCCACGTAGATCTTCTTCCACGGCATCGAGCCGTCGTCGGCCTTGGATGCGTTCACGTAGAGGTAGGGGATCCGGGTCACCGAGCCGTTGTCGGTGACGTACACGCCGATCAGGAACCGCATATCGGAGCGGTAATGCAGTTCAAGCCAGCATGGGTCGCTCACGTCCACGTCGAACGCATCACCATCGTACACGTAACTGAAGAAAGGGCGGGTGGCGTCGAGGAAGAAGGCTCCGCAGGCCCGCCCTTCGAAGATCTCCGAGGGCGGGTGTTGGATCGTGTCCCACACGTACAGCACGGTGTCGCTTACCGCTTCCCGGTCGAACTGGAAGCCGTTGCCGTCGAAGTCCTCGTTCCAGAAGGTGAGGTCGCCGTAGTAGCTGAACACGGGCGCCAGGGGCGTGGTGGCCTCGGGCACCAGGTCGATGTCCGTGTTGTATGTGGCGAAGAAGGGGTACTGCACCCGGTCGGTGGTGATCCCATTGCGGCGCACCCCGGCGATCACCTTGATGTCCGTGCTGCCTTCGGCGAGGACGGGGATGCGTGCGCCGGCCTCCCACACGCCCAGCAACTGGTCGTTCGCGTAGATCCAGGTCTCGGTGATGTTGTGCCGGTCCGTCCCCTGCCCGGCCTGGGTCACGGTGGTGATGGGGTGCATCTGCATGTAGGCCGGTATCCCGCCGTCCTTCTTGCAACCCGCCAGGAGCGTGGTGAGGATAACGGCGGCGGCGAGGCTTCGGGTCATGGGGGGATCGCTCAGGGTCGGGGTCCGGCGTCGACAAGCGCCACGGAGGCGGCCATGGCGGCGAGCACCCCATGCGCCACCTCCAGGGCCTGCAGCCCATCGGCGAGGCTCACTTCGGGGGTGGTTCCGGCCCGGATGCTGCGGGCGAAGGAGGCCAGCTCCTCCCGGATGGCGTTGCTTGCGGGCACTTCGGGCTTGTCGAAGGAGATCTCGCGGAAGCCGCGGCCATGGCCGAGGTCGATGGTCATGGCGAAGGGGTCGGGCTTCTCCACCGTGCCCATCCGCACGATCTCGGCCTCCTTGGCCAGCATGTCCACGCTCACGTAGGCGTCGCGCTGGAAGAAGCGGGTCTTCCGCATCTTCTTCAGGCTGATGCGGCTGGCGGTGAGGTTGGCCACGCACCCGTTGGCGAAGGCGATGCGGGCGTTGGCGATGTCCGGGGTGTCGCTCACCACGGCCACACCGCTGGCGTTGATGGAGGCCACGGGCTGTCGCACCACGCTCAGGATGATGTCGATGTCGTGGATCATCAGGTCGAGCACCACGCTCACGTCCGTGCCACGGGGATCGAACTGCGCCAGCCGGTGGGTCTCGATGAACATCGGCGACCGCAGGGCGGGACGGGCGGCCACGAACGCCGGGTTGAACCGCTCCACATGCCCCACCTGCACCTGCAGGCCGTGGCGGGTGGCCACCTCCTGCAGTGCGCGCGCCTCGTCCAGGGTGTTCGTCACCGGCTTCTCGATGAAGACGTGCTTGCCGGCGCCCAACGCTGCCAGGGCGCAGGCATGGTGGGCGGTGGTGGGGGTCACCACGTCCACCACGTCGCACCGCTCGATGAGCGCGTCCATGCCGGGCAAGGGCGAAAGCCCGAACTCGCGCTCGATGGCCTGGCATTTCTCCGGGTGCGGGTCGTGGAAGCCCACCACCTCGTACTCCGGGATGGTGAGCAGCTGTTGCAGGTGGATGCGGCCGAGGTGGCCCGCGCCCAGAACACCGATGCGCAGCTTGTTTTCCATGGAGGGCGTGCAAAAGTAACCCGGTGAGGCGGGCGACCAAGCCATTGTGCCGCGGATACCTTTGGCTCATGCAGCAGGCGGGCGATACGCACCGCCACCAGGGCATGCGCCGGCAGCTGGTGGAGGTGCTCAAGGGGAAGGGTGTTCACGATGCCAGGGTGCTCGAGGCGATCGGTCAGGTGCCACGGCACCTCTTCATCGACGATTCGGCCTTCCACGTGCATGCTTACGAGGACAAGGCCTTTCCCATCGCCTGCGGGCAAACGATCTCGCAGCCTTACACCGTGGCCTTCCAGACCCAGCTGCTGGCGCTCCGGCCGGGCGACAAGGTGCTGGAGATCGGCACCGGCTGCGGGTACCAGACCGCCGTGCTCGCGTTGTTGGGCGCCAAGGTGCATTCCATCGAGCGGCACCGCCCGCTCTACCTGGAGACCAAGGCCCGCTTGGAACGGATGGGGCATAGGGCCCAGCTCACGCACGGCGACGGCTTCAAGGGATGGCCCCAGTACGCGCCCTTCGACCGCATCCTGGTCACCTGCGGCGCTCCGCTCGTTCCCGAAGCCCTGCAGCAGCAGTTGAAAGTGGGGGGCAGGCTGGTCATTCCCGTGGGCGAGGGCGCCGTTCAACACATGTGGTCGATCACCCGCACCGCCCCCGATTCCTTTGAACGTCAGGAACATGGCGAATTCCGGTTCGTACCCATGCTCGCCGATCGTGTAAAGTGAGCCGGATCGCCTTTGGGGGATTCTTCTACATTCGCCCCGGTTCTTTGAGGTCGAAGGCTGTGCCGGGGTGTAAGGAAGGGAACTGATGAGGGGACCGACGGTTCACAAAATCGTGTTGATATCGTTGGCTTTTGTTCATAAGTTTGCCGCCGCCTACGGATACCTTTGGCTCCAAGGGCCACTACAAACGCAACGCACACGTAAAACCAAAACGTTCGTCATGAAGAAGACTGTACTGTTCGCTGCAGCGCTCGTCGCTACGACGATCGTGAACGCCCAAACGGGTGAGATCACGAGCAATCGCGGTGAGAACTGGCTGTCGCAAGACGGTGACTGGGGGCTCACGATCGATGCCACCCCGTTCCTGAACTACGCCGGTAACCTTTTCAACGGTACCTCCGGCAACCAAGCTCCGAGCTGGAGCTCTTACAACACCTGGGACCCCTACAACTGGGCCAACGGTGGTGATGAGGGCGCCTTCGGCAGCACCACCCGCGCCGTGATCGGTGTGAAGAAGCTGATCGATGCCAACACCGCCTACCGCGGTAAGGTGCGTCTGGGCTTCTACAGCCACAAGGAGACCAACCTGGTGGCCGATGCCACCCCGGGCGCGGCCGCTGGCAGCACCGTGGAGGACGTGACCAAGTGGAACGGTAACACGATCCAACTGGGTGCCGGCATCGAGAAGCGTGTTGGCAGCACCCGCGTCGTGGGTATCTACGGCGCTGAGGCCAACATCGGCATCGCCGGTCAGAAGAAGTCCTACGAGTACGGCAACGCCATCGCCAACACGGCCGAGAACAACGACCGTCGCATCACCGAGGAGAAGCAGGGCGGCGCCTTCATGTTCGGCGTGAACGCCTTCGCCGGCGTGGAGTGGTTCTGCGCTCCCAAGATGAGCATCGGCGCGGAGTACTCCTGGGGTATCATGATGGCCAGCAAGGGCTTCGGCACCGACTCCTACGAGGTGGGCGCCAACGCTCCTTCCGGCACCCAGTCCAGCCAGGACAGCGGCACGAAGACCAACGACTTCGGCATCGACACCAACAGCAACGGTGTGTCAATCGGCATGAACTTCTACTTCCAATAAGCGGAAGCTTCGTAGAAGCCCTTTGATGAAGCCCTCGCCGCAAGGCGGGGGCTTCTTCTTTTCCACCGGTATCTTTCACCCATGGTGCCTGTGCTCACCGCCCGCCAGGTCCGCGAGGCCGATGCGCACACCATCGCCCACGAGCCCGTCGCGTCGATCGACCTCATGGAGCGGGCGTCGAGGACCTGCGTGGAGCGCGTTCAGGCCCTGTATCCATCGGGAAAGGTCCTGGTGGTGGCCGGCCCCGGCAACAACGGCGGTGATGGCCTCGCCATCGCCCGTCTGCTGCATCAGGGCGGGCGCGAGGTGGAGGTGGCCCTGCTCGCATCCGGGAGCTACAGCGCCGACAACCGCACCAACCAGGAACGCCTGCGCGGTCTGGCCGTTCCGGTGAGGGAGATCGCTGCGGCGAAGGACCTCCCGCCGCTTGAGTCCGGCACCGTGCTGGTCGATGCCTTGTTCGGCACAGGCCTGGCCCGACCGCTCAACGGCCTGGCCAAGGACCTCGTCCGGACACTGAACGGGTCAGGTGCGCCGATCGTCAGTGTCGACCTGCCCAGTGGGCTGTTCGCGGAGGACAATGCGGGCAATGACCCCGAATCCATCGTGCACGCAACGGTCACCCTCACCTTCGAGGTCCCCAAGCTCGCCCTGATGCTGCGGGACAACGCGCCCTATTTCGGCCGGGTGGAGGTGTTGCCGATCGGGCTCGATGCCGGCTTCATCCGGTCGCTGCCCTGCCGCATCGGGGTTCTCCAGCCCAAGGACCTGCAGCCGTTCCTGCTTCCGCGCATGGCCATGGGCCACAAGGGCGACTTCGGCCATGCCCTGCTGGTCGCGGGTTCCAAGGGCATGCTGGGGGCCGCCGTGCTGGCCGCTTCCGCTGCGGTCCGCAGCGGCTGCGGGCTCGTGACCACCCACGTGCCCAACGACGAGACCGATCTGCTCCACGCCACCGTGCCCGAGTCGCTCGTGAGCCTGGATGCCGACCCCGCCCGCACCACCGCGCTGCCCAAGCTGGACAAGGCCTCCGCCGTGGGCATAGGTCCGGGCCTTGGCACCGACCCGCGCACGGCCCCGGTGCTGAAGGTGCTGATCCAGGAGGCGCGCGTGCCTCTTGTGCTCGATGCCGACGCGCTCAACCTTCTTGCCGAGCATCGAACCTGGCTGGCCTACCTGCCGCAGGACACCATCCTCACCCCGCACCCCAAGGAGTTCGACCGGTTGTTCGGCGCCTCCTCCACCAGCTACGAGCGGTTGATGAAGGCCCGCGACATGGCGGTGAAGCACGGCCTGTGCATCGTGCTGAAGGGCTCGCCCAGCGCCACCTGCGACCGTTCCGGCCAGATCGTGTTCAACGACACGGGGAACGCGGGCATGGCCAAGGGCGGCAGTGGCGACGTGCTCACCGGACTGATCACCGGGCTCAGGGCTCAAGGCTATTCGGCCCAGGCCAGCTGCTGGCTTGGCAACCACCTGCACGGCCTGGCCGGCGATCTCGTGGCGGAACGACTGGGCATGGACGGCATGACGCCGATGGACCTGGCGAAGGAACTGCCCTACGCCTGGCAACGCGTGCGCAGCGCGGATTAGAGGAGCCCTTCCAGCGGACCTTTCCCTTCGCGCAGCACCACCGGTGCGCCCTGCGTGAGGTCAATCACCGTGGAACCCTCCAGCCCGCCGATGCCGCCGTCGATCACCAGGTCCACCGAATGGCCGAGGTGCTCGTCGATCCGCTCGGGGTCGGTGGTGTAGTCCACCACCTTGTCAGGGTCGTGCACCGAGGCCACCACCAGCGCATGCCCCAGCTCGTGCACGATGGCCTGGGCGATGGCGTTGTCGGGCACGCGGATGCCCACGGTGTGCCTGTTGTTCTTGAAGAGCTTGGGGATCTCGGTGCTCGCCGGCACGATGAAGGTGTAGGGCCCCGGCAGGGCGTGCTTCATCAGGCGGAACGAGGCCGTGTCGATGGCCCGCGCGTAAAGCGAAAGCTGGCTGAGGTCTTTGCAGATGAGCGAGAGGTCGGCCTTGTTCGGCTTGGCGCCCTTGAGCTTCGCCACCTGCTCGATGGCCCGCGGCTGGTGCGCGCTGCACACGAAGGCGTAGACGGTGTCCGTGGGGCATACCACCACCGCCCCCGCGTTCAGGCGCTCCACCACCATGCGGATCTTCCGCGGCTCGGGGTCCTTCGGGTGGATGGTGATCAGCATAGTGAGGAGATCGGGAGGTCAGACCACAGCGGCACAGGGGCACAAAGGGAGCGGGTAGCGATGCATGCGCTATCCGGGCAGGTGGAGTTCAGCGCCATCTCCGTGATGCCCTGTGCCTTCGTGGCTCTGTGGTCTTCTTCACGCCTCAAGCCTTCGCCGTGGCCTGTTGGGCCTTCTTGTGGTCGGCGAGGAACTTCTCCAAGCCGATGGTGGTGAGCGGATGGTCGAAGAGCGCCACGATCGCGCTGAGCGGGCAGGTGGCCACATCGGCGCCCACCTCGGCGCACTGGATGATGTGCATGGGGTGGCGCACGCTGGCGGCCAGGATCTGCGTGGCGTAGCCGTAGTTGTCGTAGATGGTGCGGATGCTCTCGATCAGCGCCACGCCATCGGTGCTCACATCGTCCAGGCGGCCGATGAAGGGCGACACGTAGGTGGCGCCGGCCTTGGCGGCGAGCAGCGCCTGCCCCGGGCTGAACACCAGGGTGCAGTTGGTCTTGATGCCCTTGCCGCTGAAGTACTTGATGGCCTTCACGCCGTCGCGCGTCATCGGCACCTTCACGGTGATGTTCTTGTGCAGGGCCGCAAGCTTCTCGCCCTCCTTCACCATACCGGCATAGTCCACGCTGATCACCTCCGCGCTCACGTCGCCGTCCACGATGGTGCAGATGTCCACGTAGTGCTGCAGCACGCGCTCCTCGCCGCTGATGCCCTCCTTGGCCATCAGGCTGGGGTTGGTGGTCACGCCGTCCAATACGCCCAGGTCCTGGGCTTCCTTGATCTGGGCGAGGCTGGCGGTATCGATGAAGAATTTCATGCGTTGGTCGCCGGAGCGAATTGGTGCGAAGGCGATGGCTCAAAGGTAGCCGGAGCGCTTGCCGGACGCGGGTTTCCTTTTCAACAGCCGTGGAAAGCGCCTTGATCTCCACCGCGACGGCGCGACGAGCGCAATGCTTCCATCGCTACGAGATCAGCGTTGCGATCGTAGCGTCGTTGCGGTTATCCACCCTACTGGTAGTGCTTCATCATCATCCGCTGGAAGCGCCGGCCGGGCAGCAGCTTCTTCAGCTCCACCGACAGCCGCTGCACGCCGTGCGCCGCGTAGTACGCGCTCTTCGGCTTGGGCGTGGCCATGATCTTGGCCACGAGCACCGCCACCTCATCGGGGTCGCGGCTGTAGTGCAGGCTGCCGCCCAGCACCTCCATCACGCGCTCGTAGGCCTTGCGGTAGTGCTCGGCGATGGTGGCTGGACGCAGTCGGCTGGTGGCGATCCTGGTGTTGTACTCGCCGGGCTGCAGCGTCACGGCGTGGATGCCGAAGGGCGCCACCTCCATGTGCAGGGCCTCGGTGTAGCGCTCCAGGGCGGCCTTGCTCGCGCTGTAGAAGCTGCGGAAGGGGAGGCCGTAGTTCGCGGCGAGGCTGGTGATGTTGATCACCAGGCCGCACTTGCGCTCGCGCATGCCCGGCAGCACGGCCCGGCACACGCGGTGCGCGCCCAGCACGTTGGTGTCCAACAGCTGCAGCGCCAGCTCGGGGGTGATGTCCTCGGCCGGACCCTGGATGCCCAGGCCGGCGTTGTTCACCACCACGTCGATGCGGCCCGCCTCGCGCAGCACCTCGTCCACACCGCGCTGCACCGAGGCCTCGTCGGTGATGTCCAAGGCCACCAGCCGGTAGCCGTGGGGCTGCTCACCCACCTTGCGCGTGGTGCCGTACACGCGGTGCCCCAGCGCGGCCAGCCGCTTGCAGATGCTCTCGCCGATGCCGCTGGAACCGCCGGTGACCAGCACCACCTTCACGAAACCGGGAGCGGAGGACATGGGGTAGGGGCAAAAAAAGTGGGGCAAGCGACCCGCATCGCACCGCTACGACCGCCTACCCTTGCTGCCTTCCGGCCCTGGGGGGATTCAGCGGGAGCTGGTCGTACGGGACTTGCCCCGGTCCAAAGGTAGATCGTGGCATGGAATTCAACCACGGAGAATGAAAGAACCACAGACCTCGCTTCGCGCGCCGACGCCGGAGCGCTTTGGCGCAGGCGCCCGAAGGCATCGCGAAGGCGCAGTGGACGCTGATGAACACAGATGAATGCCGGGCGGCCTGTCGAAGAATGTCATGCTGGCCCTGAGCGGAGTCGAAGGGACGAAGCATCCGCCAACGGATGGCGCCAAGGGCCGCCAATGCTGCTTCGCCAGGTGGTTCCCTCGCGGAGCCTACGGATGACAGTGGTGGTGGGCGGCTCTGCCTACCGGTCCTTCTTCAGCAGCCCGGTGCTCAGCTGCAGAGCCTTCACGAGGATGTACCACCCGATGGCCAGGCCCAGGCCCCAGGCCCACACGGGCGCCACGGAAACGCTGCCGGTGAGGTGCCAGCTGCGCGCGGCCTCGAAGGCGGCGAAGACCAGGAAGAGGTTGAGGATGCTGGCCTTCTCCTGCCGGATCACCTTGGGCCAGCTGAACGCCAGCTTCGGCTTCACCCACTGGTTGAAGCGGGGGAGGAAGGCCGGTGTGCGCCGGCTCCAGGCGGTGTAAGCCTCGCCGAACTTGCCGATCAGGAACTCCTCCTCGGCGAACATGATGCGCTCGTAGTACAGCCAGTACAAGCCGGTGAAGGCCACCACGAACCACACGTGCTGCGTGAGCCCGGCCAGCCCCAGCCACATGAGGTAGTTGCCCAGGTAGAGCGGGTGGCGCAGGGTGCTGTACAGCCCCGTGGTGTTGATGCTGTCGGCGAGCTGGCCCTCAGTGGTGTTGCGCCCGCTGGTGTTGTCGGCCGAGTGGCCCACGGCCTTGATGCGCACCAGCTCGCCCAGCAGGGCCACGGCCAGGCAGCCCAGCTCGTACAGGCCCCGGTGCTCCTCGGGCACCAGCCCGCCGCCGCCGTACACGTACAGATAGAGCGCCGGCACCACGATCACCACCGGCAGGTAGCTGCGGTAGCGGAAGAGCAGGTCGCCTTGATCGCGGAGTTCGTGCCTGAGCGCCATGGTTGCGGGCGTGAAAGTAGCGGCTGCGCGGGGAATGGGCGGAACGATGCGGTGAGCCGCCCCAGGTGGAGGCGCTTGAAGCTGTACAGGGCAGATAGCGGACCGTGCGCGGGACCAGGGCCACTCCACAGCCGTGCTATCCGAAAGGATCAGTCCTTGATCAGGTGCTGCTGGAACGTCCCTTCGCCGTTCATCGAGCGGATCATGTAGCCCCCCGATGGCAGGCCACTGATGTCGATCGCGCTCTTGGTGCCCGTTATCGTGCGCTGCATGACGCACGCGCCGTAGGCGTTGAACAGGAAGAGCTGCGCCTGTTGCTCCGCGCCAAGGTCGATCGTGATGGTTCCGGAAGCCGGGTTCGGATAGATGCGCGGTGCCGTTGCGCCGGCCTGTTCCGTGGTCCCGACGTTCACGTCCACGATCACGGTCGTGCTTCCCGCAGGACCCGCGCACCCGTTGACCGTGGCGACCACTTCATACACGCCCGCCATGGCCGCGGTGGCGCTGGTGCTCACGGTCGGGTTCTGTTCGGTGGAGGTGAAACCGTCCGGTCCGAAGGGGGGATGACATGGACCGTTACGGTCGTTGTCCCGGACACGCTCGTGCACGCATTCACCGTGGTCGTGAGCGCATACGGACCGCTCAAGGCGATCGTGGCCGCACTGCTCACCGTGGGGTTCTGCAGGGTGGAGGTGAAGCCGTTCGGGCCGGACCACAGGTATTGGGCACCTGGAACGGATGGCGCGGAAAGGGTGAGCGGCGCCCCTTCGCAGACCGGTCCGTTGTTGAGGGGGGCGGTGGCGCCTGCGACCGTCCGCAGGATCGTGCCATTGTCCCCGATGATGAACACGGTGTTCGCATCGGCATACTGAACGGAGTACAGCTCATGTTCCTCCGCTATGGACCGCACGGACCAGCTGCTCCCACCATCGGTGGTGCTGTAGATGTATCCGTCCTGGCCGTAGTCGTACCCAACGGCATGGCCATTGTTCCCATCGCTGAAGGCGAGCGACGTGATCACGCGGTTGATGTTGTTCGTCAGCTGGGTCCAGTTGGTCCCTCCGTTGACCGTCTTGCGGATGTGCCCGGAAACGCCGGACAAGTACCCGGTGTCGGGATCGGCGAAGAACACCGACCGCAGATCGAGCGTGGTCCCGGTGGACCGGATCGTCCATGTTGCCCCTGCATCGAACGTTCGGATGAACCTGCCGGAGGACCCCACGGCGAAACCCGTGTCGGCGGTCACGAAATGGACCGAGGTCAGGTTCTGCGTGACACCACTGACCTGGGGCACCCAATTGGTTCCGCCATCCACGGTCTTCAGGATCGTTCCGCCGTTGCCGACGACATAGCCCGTGTCCGGATGGGTGAAGAAAACGGAGTTCAGCGCCGTGGTGGTCCCGCTGCTCTGCGCGGTCCAGGTCGTTCCGCCATTGGTCGTCTTGATGATCGTTCCTGCGCTGGAAACGGCATAGCCGATGGCGTCGGTAGGGAAGTGAACGGCCTGCAGGTTCTCCGTTACGCCGCTCGATCCCAAGATCCACGTGGCGCCGCCATTGGTGGTGCTCAGCACATGCCCCTGGTCGCCGACGGCGTAACCCACGCATGCACTGGGGAAGCTGGCGTCGTTCAACGGGGTGTAGAACGGAGCTGTGGTGATCGGTGTCCAATTGGCACCCGCGTCAATGGTCTTGAGGATCAAGCCGTTCTCGCCCACCGCGTGGCCGGTGTTCGCGTCGGTGAAGCGCGCCGCCCTCAACGTTTGCGTCGTACCACTGGTCAGGAAGCTCCAGCTGGCTCCGGCGTTCGTGGTCTTCAGGATCTTCCCGGATCGACCGACGGCGTACCCAGTGTTCGCATCGGTGAACCGGATGGAATAGAGCTCATAGGCTTGGAAGATGGTCACGTACGACCACGATTGTCCGCCGTTCGAGGTCCGCAGGATCCTCCCGTATTCGCTCACGTAGCCGTTGTTGGCATCGGTGAAATACACGGAAAGCAGGTTCGTCGTTACACCGCTCGGTTGCTGTGTCCAGGTGGCTCCGCCGTTCGTGGTGCCGAAGATCCTTCCACCTCCGCCGACCACGAAGCCCGTGCTGTCGTTCACGAAGTGGATGCCGTTGTAGACGGTGACCGTGCCGGTATGCTGCGTCACCCAGTTCAAGCCGCCGTCGGTGGTCTTGCGGATCACGGCCGCGGAGCCGTTCGTGCCGATCGCGTAACCGACGTTGGCACTGGTGAAGAACAGCCCGGTCAGGAGCGGTGATCCGATCGGGAGCTGGACCCAGTCGGCGCCACCGTTCGTGGTCTTCAGCAAGGTCGACGATGAACCGGCGGCGTATCCGGTGTCCGGGTCGGTGAAGAACACGCTACTGAGGTAGGCGGTGGTGCCGCTGTTCAGCGCGGTCCAATCCAGGCCGCCGTTCGTGGTGCGCAGGATGGTCCCATCCAGGCCCACGGCGAATCCCGAGTCGGGGGTGGGGTAGCACAGGTCGATCAGCGTGATTCCTTGCGGCAACGGATCCTGCCAGCTCAGGTCCTGTGCTGGGGCTTTGTTCAGGGACAGCAACCCGAGCAGACCCACCATCATCGATCCGGTCCGTACCATCCGTTCCAAGGGCAGGAGCCGGCTCTTGCCCTTGATGGTGCCGGTGTTCAGTGCTCGGTCGATCGGGCGTTCGGGATGGCTCATAGGCGAATGGTTCAACCGGTGCGTGGTGCGATGGACTGGATCGCCCAAAGTTCGGCCATACACGGGTGGTGCTGACGATTGGCCCTGGCGCGTGTGGCGGAACGTCCTTTCCATCGCATTCCGCAGAGAGCAGGAGCCGTTCGAGGGGCCTTGGCGCGAGGGGGGAATGACCCTCAACAGCGGTCGTCACTCGGGAAGTTGAACGGCGTTCCGCGGTCCGAAGGCTCTGCGAAGGATGGCGGAAGGCGGTCAACGGGCCTGCGCTTGCCGCAGGCCGCCCTTCGTGATCTTGTTACTGGACGAAGTGTTCATCGCTTCAACGGGAGTTGTCAATGGGACGAGGGCGGCTTGCGGCAAGAGCATGTTGGCAGCAGAATGGATGTAACTGTCTATAACCCAATTACTCTATTCCAGTCTGCTATATACATATACACTCGTTGGTATTCTGATGGTAGTAAGACCCGGTTATGAGCAATGAAGTTGCGTACCTTTTCAAGCTCTTCCATACGTTGCTTAAGCCAATGCTGAGAAGGTACGATGTCACTGAATTGAGGCCACTTCTCAACGATTATTGCGGAGAGCATTCCAAAGTCCAAGAAGCCCAGTAAATCAGTCTTTTCACCCTCAAGCCAACTATCCTTTAATGCTGCTTCTTGTCTTGAAGTTGCATGCGCTTTCATTTTCGGCGGGAGTTTATCCCACCAGTCCACTCCTTCCTTTTCGCTAAGCGTTTCACGTATGTACTCCCTTATTTCATTTTCAAAACAATGAAGTACAGCATATAGGCGAGCCATTTCGAGCGCAGAGTTTCTTCTCGAAATGCTGAAAGGGGCCAGCGATTCTGCTAACAACTGTTCTTCTGCCTGACTTGAGCTTGCTCCAATGTCAATGCCAGCGCGCTGAAACGTTGACGCTTCGGATTCAAACATGAGACCTCTGAACAGAAAGTCTCTTACTTGTATGTTCTTTCTTTTGCTACTCAAGGAGATGCGATTTGAGTGATTTGAATATGGCGTTGTATACCTCCAAGTCTTTTGTGGCGGGTAAGTGGATTTGGATGTTGTAGTGCAAGCCAATATCGCCCTTGGCCGGTGGATTATTCGAATCAGATGCCCCCCCATTGCCGTTCGGGGGGCTACCGCTTGTCCCGGATTCCAGTGAAGCGGTAATGTTAGGTGTCGCCACACCGGATAAGTCTGCTAAGTCCAACAGCGCATAGAACGTCTTGGTCATCAACCCGGCAACATTGTCGCTTACATTATGATAGCTCTTGAACTTACCTTGAATGAGTGCCTTGTCGCTAGCTGAAGGCTTTTCTTTGATGAGGAACAAATCAGAATAGGCCTCCTTAAGTGCCTCTCCCATAACTTTCTTGGATTCCGAGTGGTTCCTGTAGTTGTGATACCTCGGGGTCGGCGAACCATCGGCAGACAAGAATCCAATCGCCTTCAGTATTGGTAGAAAGGCTCGATGATTATTCGATTTGTAGCCAAAATCCTTTATGAGCTGCAGCGTAAATTTTTCCGGTGCTTGAGCGTCACGTAGTTTCTTGAAGAACTCACTGAGTTGGTTGTGAGCTAGTGTGTATGAAGAGGGTAGTGCCATTGTCTTTGTATCTTATTGCTGCCAACTTCTCGGTTGAACCCAGAGTGGGGTTTATTTCTAGACTTGGTTGGAGCGGGGCGTAGGTTCAATTGCACGATTGCGGATGCAAAAGCCCAACTGCTCATCACAGGTCGAGGTCATCCAGCGGGCTGCGGATCTTGCCAATGGCCTTGGTGCTGACATGGGTGTAGATCTAGGCTATTCCTGAGCCGGTAAGGTTCGGTGGGTTGAAGATAGAGGCGGCTGGTTTCCCTGCAAGCGGTGATGCCTCGGAAAGGGCCACCAACAACGGTGCACGAACAACTTCCCCACGGCATCCAATTCCATCCCGTCCGAGCCGACCACCTTCGCGTTCATGAGCCCAACACTGCTCCTCTCCATCGTCTTCGGCTACTTTCTGGTTCTGCTGGGCATTGCCTGGTACACCAGTCGCGGTGCGGGGGAGCACGCCTTCTTCAGCGGCGACAAGAAAAGCCTGTGGTGGGTGGTGGCCTTCGGCATGATCGGCACCTCGTTGAGCGGCGTCACCTTCATCAGCGTGCCGGGCGGGGTGGCGGTGAAACATTGGGGCTACCTGCAGGTGGTGCTGGGCTATGTGATCGGCTATTGGGTGGTGGCCGGCGTGCTGCTGCCGCTCTACTACAAGCTCCAGCTCACCAGCATCTACGGCTACCTGAAACAGCGCTTCGGCGAGGTGACCTACCGCACGGGCGCCTCCTTCTTCATCCTCAGCCGCACCTTGGGCGCCACCATCCGGATCTATTTGGTGCTGCATGTGCTTCACAGCTTCGTGCTCGGCACCTTGGGCATTCCCTTCTGGCTGAGCAGCGCGGTGGTGCTGTTGATGATCGTGCTGTACACCCTGCGCGGCGGCGTGAAGACCATCGTGTGGACGGACACGCTGCAGACCTTGTTCATGTTGGCGGCGCTGGTGGGCACGGTGATCTTCATCGTGGGGCAGGAGGGCATGGCGGACTGGAGCCATGAGCTTTCGGGCAGCGGCATGCTGAAGGTGTTCAACACCGATTGGCGCAGTGACGGCTTCTTCCTGAAGCAGGTCCTCAGCGGCATCTTCATCACCATCGCCATGACCGGGCTGGACCAGGAGATGATGCAGAAGAACCTGAGCGTGCGCACCCTCGGCGATGCGCAGAAGAACATGCGCGTGTTCAGCGTGATCCTGCTCGGTGTGAACATGCTCTTCCTGCTGTTGGGCGCGTTGCTCTACCTGCACCTGCAACACGCCGGCATCACCGTACCGGCCCGCGGCGATGACCTGTATCCCACGCTGGCGCTGCAGCACTTCCCGCCCTGGTTGGGGCTGCTCTTCATCATCGGCCTCATCAGCGCGCTCTTCCCCAGTGCGGACGGCGCCCTCACAGCCCTCACGGCCAGCACCTGCCTGGACCTGATCGGCACCCACGACCGGGGTTGGCCCGAGGCCCGGCAGAAGCAGGTGCGTCAGCGCGTGCACCTCGGCTTCGCGGTGCTCTTCATGGCCTGCATCCTCTTCTTCGAATGGCTGGACAGCGGCACGGTGCTGGACACCCTGCTGAAGATCGCCGGCTACACCTATGGACCGTTGCTTGGGCTTTACGCCTTCGGTCTGTTGAGCAGGCGCCTGCCCCAGGACGGGCTCGTGCCCGTGGTATGCGTGCTGGCGCCCGTGGTCACCTATGTGCTCGCCACCTACAGCACCAGCCTGTTCTTCGGCTACCAGATGGGCTTCGAGGTGCTGCTGGTGAACGCGGCGCTGACGATGGGCGGACTGGCGGTGGTGCCGGCGGAGGGCAAGTGACAAGGGACAAGTGTCAAGTGTCAAGTGACAAGTGGCCACGCGTCGGATCTGTGTTCATCCGTGTCCATCAGTGGTTCATTCTTTGGGCTTCTGTGATCAACGATCGATCGTGGAGGGGGATGGGTGCAGAATACCACGATCTGTGTATTGGGGGGGCGGATGGGCCGATGGTCCTTTGCGGCCATGTTGCAGAAGACCCCGTGCCGCCTTGTATCCGCGCTCCTGGCCCTGGTGCCCGCCCTTGTGTTGAACGCCCAATCCGACACGACCCGCGTGCGTGAGCTGCGCGCCGCCGAAGTGGTCGGACCCTACCGCAGTGGGGTGCGGGTGATGGCCGACACCAACGACGCCGTGATCATGGCGGGGAAGAAGACCACGGTGATCACCCCGTCGGCGCTGGATGCCGACCTGGCGCAGAACCAGGCGCG